>NZ_VFBC01000008.1:0-493314 GCF_011319755.1 Cobetia sp. MB87
CTTCTCACTGTTCTCTGAACAGCCGCTCTTTAACAATGTGAATCATGCTGACGATGGAATGTGCGCCAAGCACATCTCCATCAAACGATATGTCGGAGAGGTCCGACAGATTCGTGATCCTTGACAGACCCCTTGGGGTTATATGGTCAAGCGATTAAGCGCATACGGTGGATGCCTTGGCAGCCAGAGGCGATGAAGGACGTGATAGCCTGCGATAAGCGTTGGCGAGGTGGCAAATACCCTGCGACCCAACGATTTCCGAATGGGGAAACCCACTCACCATCAGGTGAGTATCTATAGGCCAATACATAACCTATAGAGGCAAACCCGGGGAACTGAAACATCTAAGTACCCGGAGGAAAAGAAATCAACCGAGATTCCCCAAGTAGCGGCGAGCGAACGGGGACCAGCCCTTAAGCGTGACAACTGACAGACGAACAGGCTGGGAAGCCTGACGATACAGGGTGATAGTCCCGTAGTCGAAGTCTGAGTCACGTGAAATCGAGTAGGTCGGGGCACGAGAAACCTTGACTGAACATGGGGGGACCATCCTCCAAGGCTAAATACTCCTGGCTGACCGATAGTGAACCAGTACCGTGAGGGAAAGGCGAAAAGAACCCCGGCGAGGGGAGTGAAATAGATCCTGAAACCGTATGCGTACAAGCAGTGGGAGCACCTTCGTGGTGTGACCGCGTACCTTTTGTATAATGGGTCAGCGACTTATATTCTGTGGCGAGCTTAACCGTATAGGGGAGGCGTAGGGAAACCGAGTCTTAACTGGGCGACCAGTCGCAGGGTATAGACCCGAAACCGGGCGATCTATCCATGGCCAGGGTGAAGATTGAGTAACATCAATTGGAGGCCCGAACCCAAGTATGTTGAAAAATGCTGGGATGAGCTGTGGATCGGAGTGAAAGGCTAATCAAGCCCGGAGATAGCTGGTTCTCCTCGAAAGCTATTTAGGTAGCGCCTCACGTATCACCGCTGGGGGTAGAGCACTGTTTCGGCTAGGGGGTCATCCCGACTTACCAACCCGAGGCAAACTCCGAATACCAGTGAGTGCAGCGTGGGAGACACACAGCGGGTGCTAACGTCCGTTGTGAAAAGGGAAACAACCCAGACCGTCAGCTAAGGTCCCAAAATCCTGATTAAGTGGGAAACGATGTGGGAAGGCTCAGACAGCTAGGAGGTTGGCTTAGAAGCAGCCATCCTTTAAAGAAAGCGTAATAGCTCACTAGTCGAGTCGGCCTGCGCGGAAGATATAACGGGGCTAAATCAGGTACCGAAGCTACGGGTTCATCCTCTGGATGAGCGGTAGAGGAGCGTCGTGTAAGCCAATGAAGGTGGATTGAGAAGTCTGCTGGAGGTATCACGAGTGCGAATGCTGACATGAGTAACGATAAGGGGAGTGAAAAACTCCCCCGCCGGAAGACCAAGGTTTTCTGTTCTACGTTAATCGGAGCAGAGTGAGTCGGCCCCTAAGGCGAGGCGGAAACGCGTAGTCGATGGGAAACGGGTTAATATTCCCGTACCGGATGTGGTTGCGATGGGGGGACGAAGAAGGCTAGGTGAGCCAGGCGTTGGTTGTCCTGGTGAAAGCATGTAGGCCGAGGAATCAGGCAAATCCGGTTCCTCTGAGGTCGAGATGCGAGACGAACTGACCACGGTCAGGAAGTCATCGATGCCACGCTTCCAGGAAAAGCCTCTAAGCTTCAGATCACATGCGACCGTACCCCAAACCGACACAGGTGGTCAGGTAGAGAATACCAAGGCGCTTGAGAGAACTCGGGTGAAGGAACTAGGCAAAATGGCACCGTAACTTCGGGAGAAGGTGCACCGGTTCGAGTGAAGGACTTGCTCCGTAAGCTCTTACCGGTCGAAGATACCAGGTGGCTGCAACTGTTTATTAAAAACACAGCACTCTGCAAACGCGCAAGCGGACGTATAGGGTGTGACGCCTGCCCGGTGCCGGAAGGTTAATTGATGGGGTTAGCTCACGCGAAGCTCTTGATCGAAGCCCCGGTAAACGGCGGCCGTAACTATAACGGTCCTAAGGTAGCGAAATTCCTTGTCGGGTAAGTTCCGACCTGCACGAATGGCGTAATGATGGCCACGCTGTCTCCACCCGAGACTCAGTGAAATTGAAATCGCAGTGAAGATGCTGTGTACCCGCGGCTAGACGGAAAGACCCCGTGAACCTTTACTATAGCTTTACACTGGATGCTGATGTTGTCTGTGTAGGATAGCTGGGAGGCTTTGAAACCACGTCGCCAGATGCGGTGGAGCCAACCTTGAAATACCAGCCTGACATCATTGGCGTTCTAACTCAGGTCCGTTATCCGGATCGAGGACAGTGTATGGTGGGTAGTTTGACTGGGGCGGTCTCCTCCTAAAGAGTAACGGAGGAGCACGAAGGTACCCTCAGCACGGTTGGAAATCGTGCATTGAGTGCAAGAGCATAAGGGTGCTTGACTGCGAGACAGACACGTCGAGCAGGTACGAAAGTAGGTTCTAGTGATCCGGTGGTTCTGTATGGAAGGGCCATCGCTCAACGGATAAAAGGTACTCCGGGGATAACAGGCTGATACCGCCCAAGAGTTCACATCGACGGCGGTGTTTGGCACCTCGATGTCGGCTCATCACATCCTGGGGCTGAAGTCGGTCCCAAGGGTATGGCTGTTCGCCATTTAAAGTGGTACGCGAGCTGGGTTTAGAACGTCGTGAGACAGTTCGGTCCCTATCTGCCGTGGGCGTCGGAAGTTTGAGAAGAGCTGCTCCTAGTACGAGAGGACCGGAGTGGACGAACCTCTGGTGTTCGGGTTGTCATGCCAATGGCATTGCCCGGTAGCTACGTTCGGACGGGATAACCGCTGAAAGCATCTAAGCGGGAAGCCCCCTTCAAGATGAGACTTCCCTGAGGCCTTGCGCCTCCTGAAGGGCCCTTGAAGACTACAAGGTTGATAGGCTGGGTGTGGAAGCACAGCAATGTGTTGAGCTAACCAGTACTAATTGCCCGTGAGGCTTGACCATATAACACCCAAGGGGTTTGCCCAGGCAAACCGCCGGGATTGCGACAGGATCGACGACATATCGGTCAGCATGATTCATATTGCGAGTCGCGAGGCCACAAGCCTCGGGACTCAGGTGCCGCAAGGTGCCACCGTTTCGCCTGACGATCATAGCGAGCGTGAACCACCCGATCCCATGCCGAACTCGGAAGTGAAACCGCTTAGCGCCGATGGTAGTGTGGAGTTTCTCCATGTGAGAGTAGGTCATCGTCAGGCACTTATCCCGAACCGCCCCTGTAGCCTTGCTGCAGGGGCGGTTCTCTTTGTACACGGAAAAAATGTGCGCAGGAAAAGTTGCGTAGAGAGTCCTGCATGCGAATCAGCTGTGGGCGAGAGAAAAGCTCTGCCCAGGCAACGTGCACATGACACAAGAAGGCCCCTGTCGATTTTTCGACAGGGGGCCTTTTGTCTTCGGGCCTTTTATCTTCAGGGCCAGTGAAGTTTCAGTGCGCCATCACATCAGGGCGAGACTTCGTAGAGTTCGATGGGCGTACCGTCAGGGTCTGCCAGGAAGGTGAAGCGGGCGCCGGTGTATTCATCGACACGTATCGGCTCTGGCGTGGCGCCACGGGCGGTCAGCAGCTCAACACAGGTATCGATGTCTTCCGTCGCCAGCGCCAGGTGACGAAGCCCACAGGCTTCCGGGTAGCTGGGGCGCTCAGGCGGCGAGGGGAAGGAGAACAGCTCCAGCTGGATGCCGCCCGGCAGGCGCAGGTCGAGCTTGTAGCTGTCGCGGGCCTCACGATAGGCCTCGTTGAGGACCTGCGCATCCATGACCTCGAGATAGAAGCGCTTGGCGCGTAGGTAATCAGCGGTGATCAGCGCCACATGATGCACTCGCGTCAAAGGCAGGCGGGGTGTTGGGGTAGCGTCTGAAGCCATGGCGAGACTGTCCGTTGTCATGTTGTGCTCCTGCAGAGTGTTCGGTGCGATGAACGGCACGACGAACTGTGTGATGAGCTGTGTGGATGGGCCGTACGGTGAACTCCTGACTGACATCCTGATGAAAGAAGGCGCCCACTGGGCGCCTTCTTTGATTGGAGCAATCACTGGCCAGCCCGTGCACTATCTCAGCGACACAGGGTTTCCAGGGCTTCGATCAAGCTATCCATCTCGGCATCGGTACCGATGCTGATGCGCAGATAGTCACGCAGTGCGTCGGTGTTGAAGTGGCGCACCAGGATGCCCTGTTCGCGCAGGCCGATGAACAGCTTGCCGGCATCGTGGGTCGGGTGAGTCGCCAGCACGAAGTTGGTCTGCGAGGGCAGGATCTCGAAGCCCAGCGCGGCCATGCGATCG
The DNA here is from genome assembly GCF_011319755.1 of Cobetia sp. MB87. NCBI lineage: Bacteria > Pseudomonadati > Pseudomonadota > Gammaproteobacteria > Oceanospirillales > Halomonadaceae > Cobetia > Cobetia sp. MB87. The sequence continues at coordinate 4,368 of NZ_VFBC01000008.1, forward strand.
TGCGTCTGCTCGCGAGTGGTGATGACCCGCGTGCGGCACTCATCGAAATAGTCGGGATCACTGAGCGCAGCGACGCCGACCTGTTCGGCCAGGCGGTCGATGGGGTAGGAGTTGAAGGAGTCCTTCACGCGCTCCAGACCCTCGATCAGCTCACGCGAGGCCACGGCATAGCCAAGACGAATGCCCGCCAGGCTGCGCGACTTCGAGAAAGTGCCTGACACGACCAGATTCGGATACTGATGGATCAGTGGGATGGCGCTTTCGCCGCCGAAGTCCACATAAGCCTCGTCGACCAGCACGACACTGTGTGGATTGCGCTCTAGCAGCGCGGCAATCGCCTTGCGGCCATGGCCATGGCCTGTCGGGGCGTTGGGGTTGGCGAAGATGATGCCGCCATTGTCGTTGCCGAAGGCTTCCAGGTCGACTTCCCAGCTGTCGGTCAGCGCGATGCTGCGCGACTCGATGCCATACATGCGGCAATAGACCGGGTAGAAGCTGTAGCTGATGGACGGTAGCAGCAGCGGCTTGTCCTGACGGAAGAAGGCCTGGAATGCCAGTGCCAGTACCTCATCGGAGCCATTGCCGACGAAGACTTCCTCGGCGCCCACATGGAAGGTGTCGGCCAGGGCAGCGCGCAGCGAGCTGGAGCTCGGGTCCGGGTAGCGGCGCAGGTCAGAGGCATTGAACTCACGCAGCGTCTGCTCCACGGCGGGCGCCGGTGGATAGGGGTTCTCGTTGGTGTTCAGCTTGATCAGCTGCTCACGCGGTTGCTCGCCGGGAACGTAGGGGGTCAGGTCGTGGACCTGTGGGCTCCAGTACTTGCTCATGATTTCTCGCCGCTGGTGACAGTGCATGACCCATGTCATGGATGCTTTTCATGTTGCCCGCTGGATCGTCGCGGTACAAGCATCAGCAGGCTCTCCGCCTGAGTCTGAAGCGTGGCGACTGGTACGGATTTCCACATTGTTGCCATGCCAGCATTATTCTCGTGCACTGCGTGTGCTTGAAGCAGCGAGTGGTGTGCCGCATGTCACAGGCATGCTTGCCCAGCTCGCGCGACTTCGTGCGATGAGGATGCTGGGCGAAGACCTGCAATTCAAGGAGTCCCGATGACTGCCAACACCAATGCCCCCTACGCTGACACCCTGCTCGATCCGGTCAAGCTCGATGATCTGACCCTGCCCAACCGCATCCTGATGGCACCGCTGACGCGTGCTCGTACCCCCGACAGCATTCCCGGCGAACTGCAGCAGGCCTATTACGGTCAGCGTGCCGGTGCCGGCCTGATCATCAGCGAGGCGACCAACATTTCGCCCACCGCGCGTGGCTATGTGTACACGCCGGGTATCTGGACCGATGAGCAGGAAGCAGGCTGGAAGGGCGTCGTCCAGGCGGTGCACGCCAAGGGCGGGCGCATGGCGCTGCAGCTGTGGCATGTCGGGCGTGTCTCGCATGAGATGGTGCAGCCGGATGGCCAGCAGCCGGTCGCGCCGAGCGCCCTGCGCGGTGAAGGTGCCCAGTGCTTCGTCGAGTTCGAGGATGGCTCCAGCGGACGTCACCCTACCAGTACGCCGCGCGCCCTGGAGACGGACGAGATTCCCCAGCTGATCGAGGATTATCGTCAGGCCGCCGTGCGTGCCAAGCGTGCCGGTTTTGATATGATCGAGGTGCATGCCGCCAATGCCTATCTGCTCAACCAGTTCATGGCCACCGGCACCAATCAGCGTACAGACCAGTATGGTGGTTCGGTCGAGGATCGCGCGCGCCTGACGTTGGAAGTCGTCGATGCCGTCGCTGAAGTCTTCGGCCCCGAGCGTACCGGCATCCGCCTGACGCCCTTCATCGAGATCTTCGGCCTGACCGATGACGAGCCGGAAGAGATGGCCTTCTACATGGCCGAGCAGCTCTCCAGCCGTGGCATCGCCTATGTGCATGTCAACGAGCCGGACTGGGCCGGTGGCGACATCAAGTTCAGCGATGAGTTCCGTCGTGCCCTGCGCGAGCGCGTCACGGGCGCGCTGATCTTCTGCGGCCATTATGACGCTGAGAGCGCGGCACGCGTCATCAATGAGGGCATCGCGGATGCGGTGGCCATCGGGCGCCCGTATATCGCCAACCCGGACCTGGTTGAGCGCATTCGTCTCGGGGCTGAGCTCAACGAGCAGGACCCGGATACCTTCTATGGTGGCGGCGCCAAGGGCTACACCGACTATCCGTTTCTCGACAATGGCCATGATCGCCGTGGCTGAGGCCGACACGATTTAGCGAATGGTGTTCGATAAACGCCATCGGGGGTGGCCTCTCGGGGCGGATACCCGCTATTCTTGAGCGTGGAAGCTTGTGAGCGGTCTGCCTGTCTGCCAAGGCGGGTAGACCGCTCGCCGTCGATAGCGCTGACGCTGCTATCGAGTCATCGCCTTAAGGAGGATTCAATGCAGATCAGGACTCTGATGGTGGGAGCCGCGCTGATGGTCGGTCTCGCCGGGTGCGCATCAACGGCCCAGACCAATGACGGTGCCGCTGACAACAGCGCCACCGAGACAGCCAGCGAGCAGGTTGCCGTCTACAAGGGCACCCTGCCGTGTCGTCGTTGCACGGGCATTGACCTCGATGTACGCCTCAAGGGCGCCGAAGAGGCAGCCCAGGATGAGCGTACCTTCAGCCTCGATGCCACCTATCGTGATCATCCGCAGCAGCCGGATCCAGAACATTACGAAGGTCAGTGGGATGTGCTGTCCGGTACCGTGACGGACCCGAACGCGACTGTCTATGAGCTGACGCCGGACGGCGAAGGCCAGACCTACTACTTCCTGCGTCTGGATGCCCAGACCCTGGAGCTGGTCGACCCGCAGAAGCGTCGTTTCCAGAACGGTGAGACACTGCGACTCAAGCGCCAGTAAGCGTGCCGTGCGCCACAAGGCGACCGTGAGCACAAGGAGGGCGGCGCAAGCCGCCTTCCTTGTGTCTGGCTGTTGGCAATCCGCGGCTGACGACACTGCATCACGACGCCGAGAATCACTTCTTCCCGACAGGATTGTCTGATGGCGAAAGCAAAGAGCGCCTTCGTATGTACCGAATGCGGTAGCGAATTCTCGAAGTGGCAGGGCCAGTGCAGCGGCTGCCGCGAGTGGAACACCCTGCAGGAAATCCGCGTCGGCGCCACGGTATTGCCCGGCGCCGCCCCCGCTGCGGGTGCCGTCGCTGGTGGAGCTGCCCGTAGCGCCAGCAATGGGCGGGGCGGCTACGCCGGCACGCTCAGCGACAACGTGACCGATCTTTCCAATGTCTCGCTAGCCGAAGTGCCGCGCTTCTCCTCGACCTTCGGTGAATTCGACCGCGTGCTGGGCGGCGGGCTGGTGCCGGGTTCCGCCGTATTGCTCGGTGGCCACCCGGGGGCCGGCAAGTCGACGCTGCTGCTGCAGACCGCCTGCAAGCTTGCCCAGCAGAAGCGCTCACTCTACGTCACTGGCGAGGAGTCGCTATCGCAGGTGGCGATGCGCGCCCATCGTCTGCAGTTGCCGACCCAGGGGCTCAAGATGCTGGCCGAGACCAGCGTCGAGACGATTCTGGCCACCGCCGAGCGCGAGAAGCCGGAGGTGCTGATCATCGACTCCATCCAGACCATGCATCTGGAAGATCTGTCATCCGCGCCGGGGGGTGTCTCGCAGGTGCGTGAGTCCGCCGCCGCGCTGACCCGCTTCGCCAAGCGAACCAACACTGTGCTGCTGCTGGTCGGCCACGTGACCAAGGACGGCTCGCTGGCCGGGCCCAAGGTGCTGGAGCACATGATCGACGCCTCCCTGCTGCTGGAGGGCGATGGCGATTCGCGCTTCCGCACGCTGCGTGGCCAGAAGAACCGCTTCGGCGCGGTCAATGAGCTGGGCGTGTTCGCCATGGTCGAGCTGGGCCTGAAGGAGGTGAAGAACCCGAGCGCGATCTTCCTGTCACGCAGCGAGGAGCAGTCCTCCGGCAGCCTGGTGATGGTGGTGTGGGAGGGCACGCGACCGATCCTGATCGAAGTGCAGGCCTTGCTGGATGACTCACCGCTGGGCAATCCCCGCCGTGTCGCCGTCGGTCTGGACGGCAATCGCCTGTCGATGCTGCTGGCAGTGCTCAACAAGCATGGCGGCCTGTTCACCGGCGATCAGGATGTCTTCCTGAACGTGGTCGGCGGGGTCAAGGTACTCGAGACCAGCGCGGATCTCGCCGTGCTGTGTGCGGTGGTCTCGAGCCTGCAGAACCGGCCGCTGCCGCGTGAGCTGGTGGTGTTCGGCGAGGTGGGGCTGTCCGGTGAGATCCGTCCGGTGCCGAGTGGTCAGGAGCGCATTGTCGAGGCCGCCAAGCATGGCTTCACGCGGGCCATCGTGCCCAAGGGCAATGCCCCCAGGAATCCGCCCAAGGGCATGACCATCGTGGCGGTCGACAAGCTGTCCCAGGCGCTGGAAGCCCTGTGACAGCTTGCGCCTTCCGTGGGAACCATCCGCACGGGTATGTCGTGGTGTGATGCTACGTACAACGAACAAGGCCAGCCTCGCGGCTGGCCTTGTTCGTATGGGGTTTTCTCCGAGCACGAAGCTCAGCAGCTTGTCTTGTCAGTCCTGTTTGTCAGCCTGGCGGGCGGCATGAGCACAGGCCTTGAGGCGTGATACCAGAAGCTCGACACCGCGCTCGCGCATCAGCTCCTCATTGCGCCCCGGTACCTCTTCGACATCGCCTGCGTAGGCATTGATGGCGGCTTCGACCGAGCTCTCGCGCAGCAGGTGCAGCATCGGGTAGGGCGAGCGGTTGGTGTAGTTGGCCGCGTCATCTTCCTCGGTATCCTCGAACACGTATTCCGGGTGGAAGCTGGCCAGCTGATAGATGCCTTCGTAGCCCTGCATCTCGAGCAGCGCCTCGGCATAGTCGAGCAGTTCAAGGTAGGTATCGAAGTCGCGGAAGCCGTCCTTGAAGATCACCAGCGTCGTCTCGGCGTCGCGATTGGCGTCCAGGTTCAGCAGCTCATCGCCGAGTGCCTGCAGGCAGCGCTCGAGCCCTGCGCCGGGCACCACGGCATACTGGATGCTGTTGCGTGCCATCTCGCGTGCGGCAAACGGGCACAGATTGTCGGCGATGATGTGCGTCTCGACCCACTGGCGCGTGGCGTCGATGGCCTCGGCTTCGCTGGCATCCAGCGGCGGGGTGTAGCCGCCCGCCGTCTCGGGAGTCGTGGTATCGGTCGGCGTAGCGTCGGTGGTCATGGCGTCAGAGTCCGCAGCGGTGTCAGGAAAGGGTATTGTCACTGCTCGGGCGCGGCATGGCCAGCGCCGTGTCTCGTCGTCATGCCTCGTCATCGTCTCTCTTCAACGTATGTCTGCATGGTGAAAGGGCCGCAGGACCGCAGGTCGTTGTCGGGCATGTGGCAGCCCTGTTTCATTAGTGATTTCAGCGATAGACTTATCACCGCTGGTTTCAAGCTCACCCCGAGTACGCTCAGGGGCATTGCGGCTGCCGGCTGACGATTTCTTTCCTGCCTCGCCACGGAGATACTTCTTGTCCGCTGATACTCCGCCTCCTTCCTCGCCGCCCTCCGAATCTCCCGAATCTACCGAGAGAGTAGAGGGGCCTGAGCACACCAGTGCCGCGGCCTATCGTCTGTCACGACTGTTGCCCTTTCTCGGCTGGATGCGTCAGCTGTCGCCCGGGGATGCGCGTTCTGACCTGATCGCGGGCCTGAGTGGCGCGGTGCTGGTGCTGCCTCAGGGGGTGGCCTATGCGTTGATCGCCGGCCTGCCACCGGCGCATGGGCTGTACGCCGCCATCGTGGTGGCGATCATCGCCGGCCTGTTCGGCAGTTCGCGGCATATGGTCAGTGGCCCGGCTGCGGCGATCTCGATGGTGGTGTTCGGCACCGTCTCGACCCTGGCCGCGCCGGGCAGTCCTGAATACCTGCCGCTGGTGCTGGCGCTGACCTGCATGGTTGGCATCATCCAGCTGTCGTTGGGGCTGATGCGCATGGGGGCGCTGGTCAACCTCATCTCGCATACGGTGGTGATCGGCTTTACCGCCGGTGCCGGGGTCTTGATCGCCACCAGTCAGCTCAAGCACCTGTTCGGCATCGCGCTTGGCGATGCCTCGAGCTTTCTCGGCACCTGGTGGGCACTGCTCGGGCATCTGGGCGATACCTCGTGGGCCACGCTGATCACGGGGCTCAGCACCTTGCTCACGGCCGTGCTGGTCCGGCGGTTGAATCGCAAGCTGCCGTGGATGCTGGTGGCGATGGCCGTCGGCTGTGGTGTCGCGGCATTGCTCGGCGGCAGCGCGGCAGGCATCCCGATGGTCGGCGCCCTGTCCGGCAGTCTGCCGCCGTTTTCCCTGCCGCCGCTGGGCTTTGACACCCTGCGCTCGCTGGGTGGGGCGGCCTTCGCGCTGGCGGTGCTCGGCTTGATCGAGGCGGTCTCCATCGCGCGCGCTATCGGCGTGCGCTCGCATCAGCGTATCGACGGTAACCAGGAGTTCATCGGCCAGGGCTTGTCGAATCTGGCGGGCAGTTTCTTCTCGTGCTTTGCCGGCTCCGGCTCCTTCACGCGCTCCGGCGCCAACTATGATGCTGGCGCCCGCACCCCGCTGTCGGTGGTGGTGGCGGCGCTGATCGTGCTGGCGGTGCTGTTGCTGGTGCCTGACGTGACCGCCTGGCTGCCGTTGCCTGCGATGGCGGGCCTGATCATGGTGATCGCCGCCAACCTGATCGAAGTCGCTCATATCCGCCAAATTCTGGCCGTCAGCCGCGAAGAGGCGGTGGTGCTGGTGATCACCTTCCTCGCCACTTTGCTGTTGCCGTTGGAGTTCGCCATCTTCGCCGGGGTGTTGGTCTCGCTGGTGCTGTATCTGAACCGCACCTCACGGCCACGGCTGGTCGAGATGGCCCCAGACCCGGAGCATCCGGAGCTTGGCGTGCGCAATGCCGAGCGTTATCAGTTGGCCCAGTGCCGGGAAGTGGTGATTCTGCGTGTGGATGGTTCGCTGTTCTTCGGGGCGGTCGACCACGTCCAGCGCAAGCTGGCGCGCTATACCGGCAAGCATGTCATCCTGCTGGGCACCGGCTGCAACTTCATCGATATCGCGGGCGCCGAGATGCTCGAGATCGAGCAACGTCGCCTGCGCGATGCCGGCGGCAGTCTCAGCATGTGCGGCTTTCGCATGTACGCGCTGGAGGTGATGGAGCGCGGTGGCTTCCTCGAGCGCATGGGGCGTGAGAGCTACTTCCATACCGCCGAGGCGGCGATTGCCTCGCTGCGCGACTCGGTCGCCGAAGCGCATCGCGCCCACGGAGATCAACCCGCTGCCTGCCCAGATTGTCAGCTGTTCGGCCCGGCCGGGATCGGGCCGGGGCAGGGGGTGCGCCTGACGCCACCGTTGGCGTGAAAGCACAAGGCTGGGGGCGGCTGCACGCTTGCGATAGAATATGGCCCCTTGATGGTGCGGCCAGTCAGCTAGCCGCCCATTGCCTCAATCCTGTTCTGTCTGCCGAGAGATGCCCATGAGTTTGCCCACCGTGGCGGCCAGCTGCGACCTGATTCGCGACGGCCGTCCGTTGATCGATGTGCGCGCGCCGGTCGAGTTCGCCGCTGGTGCCTTGCCGGGTGCCGTCAATCTGCCGCTGATGGATGATGAGGAGCGTCATCGCGTCGGGCTGCAGTACAAGCAGGTCGGCCCGGAATCGGCGGTACATCTTGGCCATCAACTGGTCAGCGGGGGGATCAAGCGCGCGCGTATCCGCGCCTGGGTCGAGCACGTCGAGCGGCACCCCGACGCGATTCTCTATTGCTTCCGCGGTGGCATGCGTTCTCAGCTCAGTCAGCAGTGGCTCATGGAAGCAGGGATCGAGCGTCCACGTATCGAAGGCGGCTGGAAGGCCATGCGTCAGCAGCTCTGTCAGCATATCGATGAGCGTGCCGAGCAGGCCCCGATGCTGTTGATCGGCGGGCTGACCGGTTGCGCCAAGACCGAGCTGATCCATGCGCTGGACAATGGCATCGACCTGGAGGGCTGTGCGCGCCACAAGGGGTCGGCCTTCGGCCGCCATCCCTTCCCGGCGCCGAGCCAGATCGACTTCGAGCACCGCATCGCCGCCGAGATGCTCACGCTTGAGGATGAAGCGCCGACCATCATGGAAGACGAGTCGCGCTTCATCGGCAGCGTCAACATTCCGCTCGCCACCTGGCGCGCGATGGAGCAGGCACCGTTGATCCGCGTCGAGATGCCGCTGGACTGGCGAGTGGTCCAGATCCAGAAGGACTATATCGAGGGGCTGTGGTCCACCTACAGTCGCCACTATGGTGACTTCCTCGGCTGGACCCTGATGCAGCGCCAGCTGCGACAGGCGCTACTGCGTCTGCGCAAGCGCCTGGGCAGTGCGCGCCTTGCTCGTCTGGTGCGAATGCAGGACATCGCCTTCCAGGAGCACAAGCGCGGCAATCCCATTGCTCATGAAGGCTGGCTGGCGCCGCTGCTCAGCGAGTATTACGACCCGATGTACCGCTACCAGCTCGAGAAGCACGAGCGCACCTTCCTGCACGTCGGCGACTGGGACAACAGCCTTGCCTTCGCGCGTGAGTGGAGCGCCAATCACCGCTGGCAGCGCTGACATTCCTTACGGGCGCCGTCAGCGCTCATGTATTCAGCCAGTCCACCAGCAGGCGGTCCAGCAGGGCCGCCTGACGATCAAAGCGCTTCGGGTCCTCCAGCAACGCCTCGCGTGACTGCACGCCATTGCCCTCCAGGGGCGCGGGATGGTGGGCCAGGCGGTCCTGCGTGGCCGCCGCATCCATATGCGGATGGAAGTTGAGCGCCACCACGCGCCCCTCATCCCAGCTGAAGCCGGCCACTGGCGTATGCTCGCTGCTGGCCAGCAGCTCGCAGTCTTCCGGCAGACCGCAGATCTCCTCATGCCACATCAAGGCCTCGAACTCGGCGGGTAGCCCCAGTGGGCACTCGTTGCTGCGCGTCAGCGTGGCCCAGCGACGCTGCGGCACCACGGCGGACGAGACGATCGCCCCCATCTGCTCGGCGATCAGTCGCGCCCCCAGGCCAATCCCCAGCAGCGGGCGATTGCTGTTCAGCGTGCGCCGAATCAACTTGCGCTGCAGGCGCAGCGACTGCTGTTCGGCGGGCGAGGCGGGCTGTGCGGCGCTCGACAGGCGTTGCGGACCATCTAGCACCACCAGCGCATGGAAGTCCTCGATGCCCGGCAATGCTTCGCCTGCCAGCGGGAAGCTGGTGTTGTAGCTGTGCCCCATGCCGGAAAGCCAGTCCTTGAGGCGTAGCGGACTCTGCCAGTCATGCGCTAGCGTTGAGGTGTTGGCGGCTGAATCTGGTTCAGTGTCAGGGAGTTGCCCCTGATGTATGAAATAAAGGTGCATGACTTCATCATGCGTGAGCGCCATGTCAGCGTAAAGGCCCCAGTACTTGCTTCTCAGTACCTGCATCCCATTACTTGCATAGTCAGTATCTACATCTCAGCACCTGCACCGGGCGAACCAGCCGCGACACGACAAGGAGAGAACCGCATGCGGGCCGAACTGCTCGAACAGATCTACACCGTGGTGGCGCAGATTCCCGAAGGGCGCATCACCACCTACGGGCGTATCGCCAAGATGACCGATGGTGCCAGCGCGCGCATGGTCGGCTCGGCGATGCGTCACCTGCCGGATGGTCATCAGTTGCCATGGCATCGCGTGATCAATGCCTCGCTCAAGGTCACCGAGCACGGCGGGGCGGTGCGCCAGCGGGAAAAGCTGCGCAGCGAAGGCATCCTGTTCGATGGTGCCGGCCGCGTGCCGACGGAGTGCCTGTGGCCTTGAGACATGCCCCGGCATGGCAGCGCTCGAGCAGGGGCGCGTTCATCCGGCCACGCGCGGGCGCTACCCTTTCGCCTATCCTATCGCATACCCTATAGCGACCTCCGGTGACATCGCGGCTGGTAGAGGCAAGACGCCAGCGCGAACGCCGCATATTGAATAGTGAAGTGAGAATAGAGCCGTCATGACTCAGCCTGTATCCGGTTTCCGTGCGCGCCTTGATGCGCTGGCCCCCGTGCGCCGTACTGCCTTCATGGCGGCGCTGACCGAGCGACTCCTGCCCAATGCCGGTTTCTACGCCGAAGCCAATGGCACGGCCAGCGCGCTGGATACCACGCGTGAGCTGCGCAAGCTGCTGGACCTCGTCTGGGAGCAGCTGCGCGTGCGCGATGCCAAGATCGATTTCTCGCTGCAGGCCGAGAAGGTCACCGCCTTCGAACCCGCCGAGGACGATGACAGCTTCGGCGCGCGCCGCGCCCTGGAAGCCGTGATGGCGCTGACCGCCTGCATCGATGTGCTGATCAGCGAAGAGCCGGAAGCCGCGCTCAAGATCAGCCGTCTGTCTGCTGATGGCGTGCGCGCGTTGATCGACCTGCAGGCCGGTGAGGGCATCGAACAGGAAGCGCTGGAGGCCATGATTCGCGAACATCCGTTGATGATCGATGAGCGCGATTTCCAGGACGCCGTGTTGGAGAGCGTCGAAGCCCCGCAGCTGTCCCGCGATGACTGGCGTGCGCTCAAGCAATTGGGCCGCAATGAAGATGTCAGCAACCTCGGGCTATCCTTGCAGGATTGAGCGGCCCGAGTCGGGCCATCCTGGTGCCAGTGGTGACTGGCCAGCCGTTGTTGGAGAGACAGATGAGCGACACCCGTCAGCAGGATTCTTCTCCGATGAACGCAGCGCTGAATGGCGTGATTCAGGCGCGTCTGGACGCCATGCGTGAGCGTCTCGCGCAGCCGACGCTGAGCGCGGCGGATGTGCATGCACTGCGTGTCGACTGCAAGCAGCTGCGCGGCTGGTGGCAACTGCGCCGTGAGTCACTGGGCAAGTCGGCGGTGAGTGGGCATCAGGCGCGTCCACGCGCTGTCGCCAAGGCATTGGCCGGGCCGCGCGAGGCGCACATGCTGCGCAAGACGCATGGTCGCGCCTACGCCTGGGTGGATGAGCGCAGTCAGCGCCTGCTGGATGCGTTGCGCCCGGGGCTGACCAGCGCTTCACTCAGCGAGCCAGAAGGCGAGCTGGATCACGCGCCACTCGAGACGTTGCTGAGCGAAGAGCGAGCGGCCTGGCAGGCGGCACCGCTGACGGTGGAGGAGCTCAACACCGGGCTGGAATTCAGCCGTCATCGCATCAGCAAGCTGGCCGCGAAGGTGGTCAGCAAGCGTGAGATCGAGACATCTCATCGGCTGCGCAAATGGGTCAAGTACCGCATGTTCCAGCTGGCGCTGGCACACGAGGCACTGGGTGAGACGGCAGCAGGTGAACTCGAGTTGCCGAGTCATGGGCGTCGGCGTGAGCCGGAATTGCTCGACAAGGCCGCATCACGGCTGGGCAATCAGCATGATCTGGCTGAGCTGGCGCTGTGGATCGGGGAGCGCGTGATGCTGCCTGCCGCCGAGAAGCATCTGGTTGCGGACATCATGACGCTTGCCGACCAGCGACTCGCGCAGGCGCTCAAGCCGCTCACGAAGCTGGGCTACGTCTGAGCGCTGTTCTCGCCTGAACCGACGTGGCTTCTCTGCAGACACGAACGCCGTCATTCCCTGAGGAAATGGCGGCGTTCGCGTTTCTGTCTGAACGATTATCCTGCGGCTGTGCTTACAGGCGCATCTCGATACCGCGTGCGGCCATGTGCGCCTTGGCCTGGGGAATCGTGTACTCGGCGAAGTGGAAGATGCTGGCGGCCAGCACCGCATCCGCACCGCCTTCGAGCACGCCATCCACCAGATGGTCGAGGGTGCCGACACCGCCGGAGGCGATCACCGGCACGCTGACGGCGTCGGAGATCGCACGCGTCACGCCGAGATCGAAACCGGCCTTGGTGCCATCGCGGTCCATGCTGGTCAGCAGCAGCTCGCCGGCGCCAAGCTCGACCATCTTCTTCGCCCACTCGACGGCGTCGAGTCCGGTCGGCTTGCGGCCACCGTGGGTGAAGATTTCCCAGCGCGGTGCTTCGCCTTCTTCGCTGACGCGCTTGGCGTCGATGGCGACCACGATGCACTGGCTGCCGAAGCGTTCCGCGGCTTCACGCACGAAGTCCGGGTTGAACACGGCCGCGGTGTTGATCGAGACCTTGTCCGCGCCGGCATTCAGCATGGTGCGAATGTCTTCACAGGTGCGGATGCCGCCACCCACCGTCAGCGGGATGAACACCTCACCGGCGATGCGCGAGACCATGTCGACCGTGGTGCCACGGTTGTCGACGCTGGCGGTGATGTCGAGGAAGGTGATCTCGTCGGCGCCTTGCTCGTTGTAGCGCTTGGCGACCTCGACCGGGTCACCGGCATCGCGGATACCGACGAAGTTGACGCCCTTCACGACACGACCGGCGTCGACGTCCAGACACGGGATGATGCGTTTGGCGAGTGCCATGATCGCTCCCCTCAGGCCTTGCGGCCGGTGATGGCGTCGGACAGCGCCTGCGCTTCGGCGATATCCAGGCTGCCTTCATAGATGGCGCGGCCGGTGATGGCACCGAGGATGCCCTGATCGGCCACTTCGGCCAGACCACGGATGTCATCCAGATTGGTCACGCCACCGGAGGCGATCACCGGGATGCCACCTTCGCGGGCCAGCGCCACGGTGGCTTCGATGTTGACGCCCTGCATCATGCCGTCGCGGGCGATGTCGGTGTAGACGATGGAGGACACGCCGTCGTTGGCGAAGCGCTTGGCAAGCTCGGTGGCCTTGATGGTGGAGACCTCGGCCCAGCCATCGGTGGCCACGAAGCCGTCACGCGCATCGAGACCGACGATGATGCGGCCCGGGAAGGCGCGGCACATCTCGGCGACGAAGGCCGGTTCCTTCACGGCCTTGGTGCCGATGATGACCTGACCGACGCCGGCTTCCAGGTAGTGCTCGATGGTCGCGGCATCACGGATGCCACCACCGATCTGGATCGGCAGCTCCGGGTAGGCGCGGGCGATGCGTGTCACGGCGTCGCCATTGACCGGCTTGCCTTCGAAGGCACCGTTGAGATCGACCAGATGCAGACGACGGCCACCGGCCTCGACCCAGCGCGCGGCCATCGCCAGCGGGTCATCGCCGTAGTTGGTGGAGTCTTCCATGCGGCCTTGCTTCAGGCGTACGCACTGACCGTCCTTGAGATCGATCGCGGGGATTACCAGCATGTCGGGTGTCCTCTCGGCGTGTCTCGGCACGCCTGAATTGTCGTCGGTATATCGAAGGCGGATGTATCGGCGTCCGTCACGCGAGACAGACGCCGAGGGTCACGTGGGCGAGCCTTCAGGGCTGCCAGCGGACAAAGTTCTCGAGCAGCTTGAGGCCGGCGGCCGCGCTCTTCTCCGGATGGAACTGCACCGCGAACAGGCTGCCCTCACCAATGGCGACGTGCGCCTCGGCACCGGCGTAGTGCGTCGCGCCGTAGACCTTGGAGCGTTCGCTGGCCGACACATAGAAGCTGTGTACGAAGTAGAAGCGCGAGTTGTCCTCGATACCTTCCCACAGGGCGTGGCCCTGGGTGTGCGCGACATGGTTCCAGCCCATGTGCGGCACCTTGAGACGCTGGCCGTGCTCGTCCAGCTGCTGGTCATCGAAGCGTTTCACGTCGCCCTTGAAGTAGGCGAGGCAATCGATGCCACCGTTCTCTTCGCTGCGCTCCATCAGCATCTGCTGACCGACACACACGCCCAGCAGCGGCTTGCTGTGGTTGCTCAGCAGCTCGCCGACCAGACCGCGCAGCTCGGCGCGTTCCAGCTCGCCCATGCAATCGCGGATGGCACCCTGGCCGGGCAGCACCACACGGGTGGCGCCGCGGATGGCGCGCGGGTCGCTGGTGATCACGACATTCTCGTCGGCCACGTGCTCAAGCGCCTTGGCGACGGAGTGCAGGTTGCCCATGCCATAGTCGATGACGGCAATCGTCATGTCTTTCTCCCGAAGGCCGGAGCAGGCTCCGGCGCTGGATGTCAGGCGTCTGGCGCCCGGATCATTCGTTTACAGCGAGCCCTGTTTACAATGAGCCCTTGGTGGAGGCGATACGGCCTCCCATACGCTCGTCCTCTTCCACCGCCATGCGCACGGCACGACCGAAGGCCTTGAAGATGGTCTCGGCCTGGTGGTGGGCGTTGAAGCCCTTGAGGTTGTCGATATGCAGGGTGGCGCCGGCATGATTGACGAAGCCCTGGAAGAACTCCCAGAACAGCTGGGTATCGAAGCGACCGATGTTGCCGCGGGTGAACTCGCACTGCATGAACAGGCCCGGACGACCGGAGAAGTCGATCACCACGCGAGACAGCGCTTCATCCAGCGGCACGTAGGCATGGCCGTAACGGCGGATGCCGGCCTTGTTGCCCAGTGCCTGCGCGAAGGCCTGGCCCAGGGTGATGCCGATGTCCTCGACGGTGTGGTGGTCATCGATATGCAGGTCGCCATCGCAGTCGACCTCGATGTCGATCACGCCGTGACGGGCGATCTGGTCCATCATGTGTTCGAGGAAGGGCACGCCAGTGTTGGCGCTCAGCTTGCCTTCACCGTCCAGATTGATGCGGACCCGGATCTTGGTTTCCGAGGTGTTGCGATGAACTTCGGCGATACGCTCTACCATGATGTCTCTCCAGCGGTCGGTGACGCCATCAGCGGCTTCGAGGCCGATGGGGTCTGGGCGCAGTCTGGGGCCTTTGGTATGAGAGGCGTGTGTCCAGTCCGGCCGGGAAGTGCGCATCATGTGGTTATTGTCATGTGATGTCGCAATCGAAATCGTGATCAGGGCATTGACGACGGCGCAGGGCCGTCGGCGGGGTGCTTGATCGGTGGCAGACGCGTCGTCTTCGTGCCTGCCCGACCCGTCATTATAGAGAAAGGACAATGGCATCCGCTACAATGGCGGGCATTCATATCGCGGGCGAGGATCTCACCATGCCGGTCACTCTTGAGATGATCGATCACGCACGCTGGCAAACCGATGAGCAAGTCCGTATCGATCTGTCGCGTATCTATCACGAAGCCCCCAGTGAGCGCCTCCCGCTTGCCCCGGATGACTTCATTCAGGCCAATCTCGCCGCGGGACACCGCTTCTGCAGCGCCTTCTTCAACGATCGTCATATCGGCGCGCTACTCTGCGAGGATGAAGGCGATGCCTGGAAGATCAGCCATTGCTGCGTGCGCAGGAGCACGCGCCGACGCGGTGTCGGTACGCGTCTGATGGCGCTGCTGTCGCTGGAAGCGGCCAGTGCCCAGCGTCTGCTGGTCGTGCCGAGTCAGGGATTGACTCTGGCCGACGAGCTGCTGGTATCACGTCTCGGTTATGTGCGAGACCCCGCCCGCGACGGCTTCGTGCTGGCGCAGGAGTGAACCCCAGGCGTTGCCGGATGCGGAACTGACGTCAACGCGACCTGTCCACCGGCTGTGTCATCATCATTTCTGTCTTGAGTCTGTCATGCTGTGCGGCAGGATGGCGCGCAGCGCTCGGACTTGATGATGCGCGGGAGAAAGGGCATCGCCTGATGCCACGAATCCCCAGCGCCATTCCATGTGCTGCCCTATGGAGTGAGGGCAGCGCAGCAATTCTCATCGTGTCAAAGGGAGGACGCAGATGAAAGCACTGTTCAGAGCCTTGCTGGCCATCGTCGGGGTACTGGCGTTGGTGGTCGTGGCGGGGGTGATCTATGTCACCACCTTCCTCGATCCGAATGATCTCAAGCCGCGACTGGTCAAGGCGGTCAAGGACCAGGCGGGGCTGGAACTGGCCCTGAACGGCCCGCTGGACTGGTCCTTCTATCCCCGTCTCGGCGTCAGCGTCGAGGACGCCGAAGCCTGGCTGCCGGAGCAGGAGCGTGATCAGTCACCGTTTGCCTCCTTTACCCGCGCGGAAGTCGGCGTGTCCTTCACGCCACTGCTGAGTGGTGAAGTCGAAGTCGAAGGCGTCTTCCTCGATGGCCTCAAGCTGGCACTCGAGCGTGATGCACAGGGGCGTGGCAACTGGGAAAGCCTGCTCGATCATGCGGCGACGGCCGCCGACAGCGGCGCGGCGGATGAAGCGCTGCCGCCGGCCAAGAGCGCCGGTGTGGCGCTGGCGGATGACACGACGCCGTCGGTGCAGAATGGCGCCGGCAGCATGGCGGTCAATCTCGATATCGCCTCGGTGCAGGTCACCAATGGTCAGATCGCCTATCAGGACGCGGCCAGCGGGCTCGACATGACGCTCAACGACGTGGCGTTGACGTCCTCCAACGTCAGCCCCGACAAGGCCTTCCCGGTCGAGCTGTCGTTCGTGGCCGATGGGCGTGAACCGGAGCTTCAGAGCACCGTCAGCCTCGATGGCAAGGTGGCGCTGGACCTGCAAGGCGGCCGTCATGTGCTGACTGGCGTGAATCTGGATACCACCACGCGGATGCCGTCGCTGGGTGACAAGGACCAGAGCGTGGCGCTGGACATCGACACCCTGACGCTGGATACCGACAAGCAGCTGTATCTGGCCGATGGTGCCGAGCTTGACGCGACGCTCCATCAGGCCGCGCTGGGTGACAAGGCCCTGCCGCTGAAAGCCACCTTCGCTGCCGAAGCGGACCTGGCGGCGGGCACGGCGAATCTCGAGAACCTGCTGCTGACCTCCGGCAGTGACCTGCGCCTCAGCGGGGCGCTCAAGGCCAAGGACATCACCGGCGATGCGCTCAGCTATACCGGCCAGTTCAAGCTGGCCCCGCTGTCGCCCAAGGCGTGGATGACGCGTGTCGGCATACAGGCGCCGCAGACCGCCAGGAGCAGCGCGCTGACCTCGCTGGCCTTCTCCAGTCCGTTCAAGGGCGACATGTCGCAGGTGCAGTTGACCAACTTGGTGATGGCACTGGATGACACCACGATCAATGGGCGCCTCGGCTCGTCCTTCGATGCCTCGCAGATCACCTTCGATCTGGATGTCGACGCGCTCAATCTCGATGACTACCTGGCACCGGCAGGCGCAGACGAGAAGACGGCAAGCTTGGGTGAGGCACTCACGGCGGGCGTGATCGCGCCGGTCTACGCGGCCGATGATGACGCGGAGCTGCTGCCGGTGGCACTGCTCAAGACGCTGGGCCTTCAGGGGCAACTGGATATCGGCACGCTGATCGCCTCGGGGCTCGAGATGAGCAAGGTGACCGCCAAGCTGTCCGGCCAGCCGGGTGTCCAGCAGCTCGATAGCCTGACGGCCAGCCTCTATGGCGGCTCGCTGGCGGCCAATGCGCGCATCGACAGCCGCAAGACGCCGCTGAGCATGAGCTTCGGTGAGAAGCTGACCAACCTGGATATCGCGCCGTTCCTCAAGGCGCTGGCACCGGAGCAGCAGGACATCCTGCGCGGTCGCCTGACACTCAATGGTGATTACACCACCAGCACCAATCAGATCGACAGCATCAAGCGCAATCTGAACGGCAAGGGCAACTTCGAGATTCGCAATGGCGAGGTGCTCGACGTCAATATCTCCAGGGAGATGTGCACCACTGTCGCGACGCTGAGTGGCAAGACCTCCTCGCGGGAGTGGAAGGCCAATACGCCGCTGGAACGCGCGCAGGGCAGCTTCACGGTCACCAATGGCGTGATCAGCAATCAGGATCTGGCACTGGCGATTCCGGGCATCGCGCTGGACGGCAAGGGTCAGCTCAACCTGCCGACCGAGGCCTTCGACTACAACGTGGCGGCGCGCTTCATCGAGGGCGCGGATGACGCGGCCTGTGAGGTCAATCCGCGTCTGATCAAGCTGCGCTTCCCGGTCCAGTGTCAGGGCAACCTGAGCGGTGAGCCGGGCGAGTGGTGTGGCTTCGATCAGAAAGGCTTCCAGAGTGCCGCAGCGGATCTGGCCAAGGATGAAGCCAAGCGCAAGGCGGGCGAGAAGGTCAACGAGAAGCTGGATGAGAAGCTCGACGAAGATACCCGCAAGAAGATTGATGAAAAGCTGGGCGAAGGCGCCAGCGACAAGCTGAAGGGCGCGATTCAGGGACTGTTCAACTGATCACGCGCTCCCTTCGCAGCAAGACCGGCACGCCAGCTCCTCGGGGCTGGCGTGCTGCCGTTTGAGCCCAGGCCATGGCGTCGACCATGGCGCGAGCAGAGGAAGTTTTGATGGCGCGACCTGACACTGCTGCCACGCCAGACGTGACAGCTCCCGAGAGCCACGCCACGCCCGGCTTCGAAGATATCGCCCTGAGCCCCGAGGCGTTTCAGGCGCGCGTGTTCGACTGGTTCGATGAGCATGGCCGCAAGCATCTTCCCTGGCAGGAGAACACTACGCCGTACCGCGTGTGGGTCTCGGAGATCATGCTCCAGCAGACCCAGGTCGCGACGGTGCTGCCGTACTATGCCCGCTTCATGGAGCGCTTCCCGGATGTCGCGGCGCTGGCGGCGGCGGATATCGATGACGTGCTGCACCTGTGGACGGGCCTTGGCTACTACGCGCGGGCGCGCAATCTGTACAAGGCCGCTCAGCAGGTCGTGAATGAGCACGACGGTGCCTTCCCGGTCGAGAGTGTCGAGGCACTATCGGCCTTGCCGGGCATCGGGCGTTCGACCGCCGGGGCGATCATCAGCATCAGCACCGGACAGCGAGCGCCGATTCTCGATGGCAACGTCAAGCGCGTGCTGGCACGCCTGCATGCCGTGGAAGGCTGGCCGGGACGCCCGGCGGTGGAGCGCAAGCTGTGGACGCTGGCGGAACGCTACACGCCGCAGGTGCGGCTGGCGGACTGGACCCAGGCGATGATGGACCTCGGCGCCACCCTGTGCACGCGCGGCAGCAAGCCGGATTGCGCGCGTTGCCCCTTCGAGGAAGTCTGCGTGGCGCATGCGCGTGGCGAAGAGAAGCGCTTCCCCGAGAGCAAGCCGAAGAAGACCATTCCGACGCGTCAGACGCTGATGTTGCTGGTCAGCGATGAAGCGGGGAGGATCCTGCTGGAGCGCCGTCCGCCGACGGGGATCTGGGGCGGCCTGTGGGCGCCGCCACTGGTCGAGGACCGTGAGGCCGCGCGCGAATGGGTCGCCCGCGAAGCCCGCGGCGCGCATCTGGAGGCGCCACTGGCGAGTTTCGAGCATGTCTTCAGCCACTTCCGGCTGACCATCACGCCGCAGCCGATACAGCTGGGCGAGGCAGGGCTTGCGCAAGCTCAAGCAGCCGGGAGCGTCAACGAGTCAGCCGCCGACCGACGCTTCGTCGACCCCGCCGCGCCAGACGCCGTGGGCCTGCCGGCGCCGGTCAAGGCGCTGCTGGCGCGCTGCACGGATGATCTGTTCGGCCTGTGAGGCCTTGTCGGTGTCGGCATCGGCCGTACGTCTGGGGCAAAGCGGCCCAGGCGTGCGAGAATGAGGCAACAGTAAAGGCGTCTGGCGAAGGCTCGACGCTCATCCGCACTGACATCCAGTTCTCTTACGGAGTTACCCATGCGCACCGTACATTGCCGCAAGTATGACCAGGACCTGCCGGGTCTCGATTTTCCGCCGCTGCCGGGCGAAAAGGGCCAGGACATCTGGTCCAACGTCTCGAAGCAGGCATGGGAAGAGTGGCAGGCACTGCAGACGCGCCTGATCAACGAAAAGCACCTCAACATGATGGATGCCGACAGCCGTCGCTATCTGATGGAGCAGATGGACCGCTTCTTCAACAACGAAGAGACGGACCAGGCTGAAGGTTTCGTGCCGACGGATGCCGCCGCCAAGGGTGAATCGCAGGGCGGACAGGGCTACGAAGTCTGAGTGGACGGCGAGGACGGCGGAAGGCGAATTACGACGCCAAATTCTTGATAAGCAAGGGTTGACGTCGGGAAAGGTTTTCTATTTAATACGTCCTCGTTGGCAAGGGCCAGATAGCTCAGTTGGTAGAGCAGGGGATTGAAAATCCCCGTGTCGGCGGTTCGATTCCGTCTCTGGCCACCAAGTGTTGGGGTATAGCCAAGTGGTAAGGCACCGGTTTTTGGTATCGGCATTCCCAGGTTCGAGTCCTGGTACCCCAGCCAGCTGACATGCAGTAACGTAGTAGGAAGACTCATATCATGAGTTCTTTGTGCCGGCTTAGCTCAGTTGGTAGAGCAACTGACTTGTAATCAGTAGGTCGAGGGTTCGACTCCTTTAGCCGGCACCATCTTCAGGCTTCTGTAGATGAGCGAAGAACACACGATATAGAGGTCGCCTTGGCGGCTTTTTTTGTGTCTTCAGGTTGGCCAGATAGCTCAGTTGGTAGAGCAGGGGATTGAAAATCCCCGTGTCGGCGGTTCGATTCCGTCTCTGGCCACCAAATTGGGGTATAGCCAAGTGGTAAGGCACCGGTTTTTGGTATCGGCATTCCCAGGTTCGAGTCCTGGTACCCCAGCCAATTCTGGCTAGCTGATGAAGTCGCAGGATGAATTCGGCAGCCAACAAAAAAGCCACCCTTCGGGGTGGCTTTTTTGCGTCTGGAGTAAAGGCCTGGAGGGCGACAGTGCATGCCTCGGCCGGCGCTCCTCTCAGTGCGAGGTGGGCTCTTCCGGGTGCATCGCCAGCCAGCTCAGGCGCTTGCGATAGATGGTGGAGGGCGCGATCTCCAGTATCGCCGCAGCGCGGGGGATACTGCCATCACAGGCGCTGATGACGCTCTCGATCGCCTCGCGTTCGACCATCCACAGCGGGCGCAGCGTGGTCTCGCTGTCCTCCGACGCGTTGGGGCTGACCGACGTGCGATGCGCCATGCTGGAGGGCAGGTCCAGCATGTCGGCCGTCAGCACCTCACCATCATTGAGGATGATGGCGCGCCGCAGCGTGTTTTCCAGCTCTCGCACGTTGCCGGGCCAGTCATGGGCCAGCAGCTGTCGCTCGGCGCATGCACTGAGTCGTGTGAAGCGCTTGCCCTCGTGGCCTGCCATGCGCCCCAACAGTCCGGTGGCGATCTCCAGGATATCCTGACCGCGCTCGCGCAGCGGCGGCACCTTGAGCGGGATGACATGCAGGCGATAGAAGAGGTCTTCCCGGAAGCGGTGGGTATCGACCAGTACCCGCGGGTTCTGATGCGTGGCGCACACGATGCGGCAATTGACCTCTACCGTGCGCGTGGCACCCACCGGCATTACCTGCCCCGTCTGCAGGAAGCGCAGCAGCTTGCTCTGCAAGGGCAGCGGCAGCTCCGCGATCTCATCGAGAAACAGCGTCCCCCCATCTGCCGCCACGGCGAGCCCCTGCTGGGCGCTCACGGCCCCCGTGAAGGCCCCACGCACATGCCCGAACAATTGCGACTCCAGCAGCTCTGCCGGAATGGCGGCACAATTGACGGCGATGAACGGGCCGTCACGTACCGGGCTATGGCGGTGAATGGCAGTGGCACACAATTCCTTGCCGCTGCCGCTTTCGCCGGTGATGAAGATGGGAGCGTCCGAGTGGGCGACCTGGATGAGAGTGCGATAGAGCGTCTGCATGGCCGATGAGTCTCCGATAAACTCCCCAAAACCGCGAGGTCGCTTTATCGGTAGTTCCCTTACCCGCGAGGTAGTGGAGATATCGTCAGCCAGATTCAATGCAGTAGCCGATGATGCAGCCTGATGAGCTTTCAGTGCGGTCATGAGTGTTGTTCCCTTGCTGCTGGTCTTTCTGCATTGCCTGCGCTTCGTACGGGCGGGCTGCGAAAGAATAATTGTCGGGCTGCTTCTGGTGACAGCCTCACCGGAGAGTCTGGATTCTCCAGCGTTGAGTGTTCGTCTTGGGGGGTTATCGAGTACCCATATAGAGGTTAATGGCTTGTGCGAGATGATCATGGCGGCTTTTAGTGCGTTTTTTCCGCTCCCCCTGAGTGGCAGACTTCTCAGTCTCGACACTTGCCTGGCTGACCAACTCTCTACTCACGCTGAAAGGGTGAGTTCTGGTATCTGACGGTCTGTCTTCCCGCTGATGACTGTCCCGAGCAGTGCATCACTGGGCGTCTTCCTCCTCATCTTCGTTGTTGTGGGTAATGGTGAAGTCAGTTGACGATGTCTGAGAGCTGCCATCCGCGGATTGATCCGCAGTGCCATCGATGGTGCCGGTAGAGCCATCACTCAGCGTCTGTTCAATCTGTTGCCAGTTGCCGATCGAGGTGCTGCTGCCGGTATTGAGGGTATATTCCCCGATATTGGTATCGGACCCTTCCCCCAGGCTGCCGGCCTTCTTGCTCTCGTAGAGGATCAGGGCGGTTTCTGCGCTGCGTGCCGGAAAGTCGTAGGGGAAGGGCCCCATCAGCGAGTTGGCGCTGGCAGTCGTGGCCAGCAGGCATCCCGCGCTGACGACCCCCAGGCTGAAACGTGTAAAAGCATTCATGTCTTGCTCCTTTCGATCTGTGAAAGATGCAGTGTCTGATGCGTGAAGATGTCTTTCATCGGCAGGTACTGAAACACACGCGGGTCGCCCCGCGTGTGTTGGTTGCCTGCTGAGGATTTACGGAGCAACGGGGCCGACGGAGACGGACATGTTGTTACCCACTGAGGTCGCGGCATTGTTGATGACCGGGCCTTCGAAGCTGCCCACTGGCGGCAAGCCGAGCATGACATTGGTCACTGAAGCCGTGGAGGTGACATCGGCAAGGCTGAACTGGGTGTTGTCGGCAATCAGCGCGGTATCAAGACCAGTTGTGTCCTGGGTGACCGACAGGTTATTGCCCACGGAGGTCGCGGCATTATCTACACTCAGATTGAGGATGTTGTCCACAGTGGCCACTGAGTCGATGTTCGCTTTCTTGAAATAGCCCCCTGCCAGGATCTGCTCGTTATGCAGGTTGACCATGGCATCGCTCTCGATGGAGGCATTGTTGCCGACTGAGGTCGCCGCATTCTCCAGACTTTCCAGGCGTGTGATCTCAGCATTCACGACTGGGTCGGTGGTGGTGGTAGTGATATAGCCAATAGCCCCTGCGCCGGCTCCTGCGATAGCATCCGCATCGGCACTTACGCTTGCGCCATGTTTGCCAAAGTATGCACCAGCCCCTGCGCCTGCAGCTGCGCCAGCGACTGCGCCCACACCAATCCCGACTTCAGTGGTGGTTTCACCAGGGCCAGAACCGTAACTGATGTCACTGACGATGGCTTCCGAGCTGACATCGCCGATCTGCTTCTGGAAGTTCTCGATCATCACCAGGCCGCCCGGATCTTCGATCTTCGGATCGATATTGGCTTCAACCTTGATCTTGCTCATGACCTTGCCGTGCCAGTTCCACTTCACGTTATCGAAGGCCTGCGCCTGGCTTGCCATCATCATGCCGCTTACGAGACCGATGGCGACTGCGAGCTTGTTATAGGTAGTCATTGTCATGTTCCTCATGAATGTTGACTTATTGTGCTGCGCTGGATGCTGCCGGTACTTCTGATGCGGGTGTTGCTTGCAACGGTGTTGCGACTGCTTCATTGCCACTTGCTGTATTGCTGCTGGTATTGGCTGCGGCCACTTGCTGCGTGTTGCTATTGTCATCTGCAACATGCTGTCCCGGGTGCAATGCACATTCCTGTCCCGCAGGTACAGGAAGTCCCAGGCCTTCAGTCAGAAGCTGGTACGCGCCCATCTCCACGACTGATCTCACGCCCAGCTGCAATGGCTCATTGCGCACTGCGCCGGAATCAAACTCGATCAACTGATTGCCGAAGAAGCGGTAGATGCCGGCTTCGACTTCGTAACCGACCACCTGCTTCTGCAGGCTGGTGACATAGACGGTGCGGAAGGTGCGGATATCGACCATGCGCAGGTCCAGGCCGACATTGATGACTGCAGTGCGCAGTCCGGCCCCGATTCCGCTGACGAACAGGCGGGCACCGCCGCTTGAAATGTTGTAATTGAGCTCTGTCAGTGCACCGAGAACCACGAAATGCGAAGGCAGCACCGCGAGGTTCCGAGGGGTATAAGCCAGTGCCTTCTGCTCGAAAAGTTGCTGCTCTGCCAGCGGGACTCGTACATCGAGACGTTCGGTAAGATGTACCTTGCGAGTCTTGTAGAGGGCACTTATCAGCATCTCGGATACGCCCTGGGTCACGGCAGCGCTTTCTGTCACGGTGGAGTAGCTGCGTTGGCCGGTCTTGTCCGTCACCTGGCCCACTGCGATGACAGGCAGGTTGGTGGCACCTTGCACCCGGCTGAGTGATACGAGGCATTCGCTATATGGCGTATTGTTTGAGGTGACTGGTGGCCCTACGACCGGTTCGACATTGTCGAATTTCGGTTCGACAGCGGCGCAGCCCCCCAGCACTGTGGCCATGCAAGCGGCCATGCATATCCGTGGCTTAAACATGCTGGAAGTTCCCCTGGTGTGACGCATGATCCTGCGCCGTTATTTTTCTCTGATATGTCTCTATCAGTTGTTCTGCCGTGCTTTCCTAGGGGCACGAAGCGTGCCAAACAATTTCACAATATTTCACAGACACTTACGCATTAATGCGCAATGTTGCGCGCGATGCGTTTTGCAAATGGCGAAGCGAAGTGAGGAGAAATACCACAGGCGTGGTGCCAGTGATGAGTCGCTGATTAAGCCGGTTGTCTCACAGAAGATGAGCATCCGTGGCAACAGGATGAGCCGGGACTGGCGAGAGGGGATGACTGAAGGAATTTGTCATCCGCGAGGCACAGGCAGCCTCATGTTTTCTTGAGAAGGGTGATGGCGGGAGTGATATGAGATTGGATGGTCTTTTAACGATCCTGCGGATCAGATCTCTATGCTTATTTCATGAATCTTGGGGTTGAAGTCTCTTGTATGACCCATAGGTGGGACAGTGCGGGCAAGCCGCATGCTAGAACGCCAGATTCCACTTTCCTCAATGCAAGACATTGATGCCTTAAGGAGAGCATGATGACAGCTTCACGCCATATGACCTCGTACAACGCCACTTCTGCTCTTTCGTCCAAGCAACGCCAACATGAGCAGACCGATGGTGGCAACGTCAGCGCCGCTGCAGAAGCCTCCAATCAGCAGCTGGACGCCCGTCAGACCAATGCCGACCGTGATCAGGCGCCGGAAGCTTATCTCGACAAGTCGGGCAGTGATCGAGGGTCCGATCACTCGCGAGACGCCTATCCGACGCGTTTGAGCCAGCCGCCGCAGCACCTGTGGCAGAAGCGCCGCGAGCCCGTCGTGCACTCGCGTGCCGATGAGGGGCCGCTGGGCGCCGAGCAGCTCAAGCGCTTCGAGCGCGATGGCTTCCTGTTCGAGCCGGAATTCCTGGCACCGGAGGAAGTCGAGGCGCTGAAGACCGAGCTGGCAGCGCTGCTCGACAACGAAGAGTGGCAGGGTCGTGATTTCACCATCACCGAGCCCAAGAGCCGCGAGATTCGCTCCATCTTCGCCGTGCACTTCCTATCCGAGCGCTTCCGAAAGCTGGCGGAAGATCCGCGCCTGACCAGCCGCGCGAGCCAGATTCTCGGTGGTGATGTCTATGTCCACCAGTCGCGCATCAACTACAAGCCGGGCTTCGAGGGCAAGGGCTTCAACTGGCACTCGGACTTCGAGACCTGGCACGCCGAGGATGGCATGCCGGAAATGCGCGCGGTCAGCGCCTCGATCATCCTGACCGACAATCACCACTTCAATGGTCCGCTGATGCTGATTCCCGGCTCGCATGAAGTCTTCGTGCATTGCCTGGGCGAGACGCCGGATGACAACCACAAGTCATCCCTGCAGACCCAGAAGGTCGGCGTGCCCTCGCGCGAAGCACTGAGCGAGCTGATCGCCGAGCGTGGTATCGAAGCACCGACCGGTGCCGCCGGTGGTCTGTTGATGTTCGACTGCAATACGCTGCATGGCTCCAATGCCAACATGTCGCCGGATCCGCGCAGCAACGCCTTCTTCGTCTACAACCGTGTCGACAATGCGATGCAGGCGCCTTTTGCCGCCGCGCGTCCGCGCCCGGAATTTCTCGCGCACCGTCTCGATGGTGGCTGGGATGAACTGGAGAAATGAGCCGCGCGTGACAGATCGCTGATATGAGCGAGCGAAAGGCCGAAAGACCCAAAGACCGCAGGATTGAGCAGGTCAGTGGACTGAATTGCACAACGCCAGGTTGCGCTCAGGCGGCGAAATCTCGGACGTTGGTGTGGTAGTGGCAGGCTGGCGGGGCGACGTAAGATTGAGACATCTCTCACCGATCATCTTTCATTGATCCTCCATCACGCCCCGACAGGAGTTCTGCATGCCGCTTGCTCAGCGTTTCACCCCGCGTTTCAGCGATGGTCGCGTCTTCGCTCATGACCTCGGCAAGGTGGTCTGTGTTGGCCGCAATTACGCAGCCCACGCCGCGGAGCTAGGCAATGAAGTGCCCAACGAGCCGCTGTTGTTCATCAAGCCCGCCACCAGCGTGGTGCCCATGGACAAGCCGTTGGCGATCTCGAAGCGCCGTGGTCAGTATCACTACGAGGCGGAGTTGGCACTGCTGATCGGCAAGCCGCTGTGCGAGGCCAGCGAAGCCGAGGCACTGGGAGCACTGGCCGGCATGGGGCTGGCGCTGGACCTGACCCTGCGTGAGCGTCAGAGCAAGCTCAAGGCCAAGGGCCAGCCGTGGGAGCTGGCCAAGGGCTTTGACGGCAGCTGCCCGCTTTCCGTCTTCGTCCCGCTGGAAGGGCCGCGTTGGCGCGATGCTGATGGAGAGCTGCACAGCGTGGATTTCCAGGCGCTGCATTACCGCTTCAGCATCGACGGTGAGCAGCGCCAGCAGGCGGATACCAGCCTGATGCTGTTCCCCGTCGCGCGTCTGCTCAGCGAGATCAGTCACAGCTTCACCCTGTTGCCCGGCGACGTGGTGCTGACCGGCACGCCGGAAGGCGTCGGCGAGTTGAATCCGGATCAGGCGCTGGCACTCGCGCTGGACGCTCCGGATGGCAGTGGCGAGCTGCTGCGTGTCGAGACACGCACTCGCAGCGTGGCCTGACGCTTGGTCAAAAGTGCTCGTCGACCAGCACTCGTAGACAAATGCTCAGTGAAAGTGCCATGAGTCGCGATGAGTGACTGAAGGCGCTTGTGCAAGACACGAAAAAGCCCCTGCCGGGAGATCGGCAGGGGCTTTTCTTTTTGCAGGCGAGTCTCTAGCTCAGCTCTCCAGATAGGTGTAGCCGTCGAGGCCGGCCTTCAGGTCCTCGAGCAGATCCGCCTGTTCCAGCGCATTCAGGTTGGAGGACTTGAGCTGACGTGCCAGGCGGGCCGCCAGCTGCTCCGGGTCAAAGTTCACGTAGCGCAGCACCTGCGCCACGCTATCCCCCTGGATGGCATGGGACAGCTGCCACTGGCCTTCATCGTCGAGGCTGGCATCCACGGAATCGGTATCGCCGAACAGGTTGTGCAGGTCGCCGAGAATCTCCTGATAGGCGCCGACCATGAAGAAGCCGAGCAGCTTCTCTTCATCGTCATTCCACTCCGGCAGCGGCAGGGTGGCATCCAGGCCTTGATCATCCACATAGGTATCGATGCGGCCATCGCTGTCACAGGTGATGTCCTGGATCACGCCACGCCGGGTCGGCGCGCGGTCGAGGCCGGTCAGCGGCAGGATCGGGAAGATCTGCTCGATACCCCAGATGTCCGGCAGCGACTGGAACAGCGAGAAGTTGACGAACAGCTTGTCGGCCAGCTTCTCGTTGAGCTCATCGAGCACCGCGCGGTGCGAACGCTGGCGGGCGTCGAGACGTCCGGCGAGGCTGCGGCACACGTTGGTGTAGATGGCCTCGGCCTCGGCACGGATGGCGATGCTCGCCAGTCCCATCACGAAGCGCTCCTGCACCTGATGCTGGGCATGCACCACGGCGTGGTAGATCTCCACCAGCTCACGTGGCTCGAGCGCACCTTCCAGTCGCGCGGCCTGGGCCCACAGTGCGGCGATCTGAGCATCATCCTCGCGCAGTGCGGGCAGCGGCAGGTCGACACGTTCCTCGCCGATCACGTCCGTCACCAGTACCGCGTGATGCGCGGTCAGGGCGCGGCCGGACTCGGAGATGATGTGCGGATGCGGCAGATCATGCGCCTCGCACACCGCGTGAAACGCCCCGACCACATAGTCGGCATATTCACGCATGGAGTAGTTGAGCGAGCAGGCGCTTTCCGAGCGCGTGCCTTCGTAGTCCACGCCCAGGCCACCGCCGACATCGACGATTTCCACGCCGGCACCGGCTTCATGCAGCCCCTGATAGAAGCGTGCGCACTCGGCCAGGCCGCGCTGGATGTCGCTGATATCCGCGATCTGGGAGCCGAGGTGGAAGTGGACCAGCTTGAGGCAGTCCAGCGCATCCACGTCGCGCAGGCGCTCGACCAGCGCGACGATCTGGCTCGCCGTCAGGCCGAACTTGGATTTCTCGCCGCCGGTGTTCTGCCAGTTGCCCTTGCCGATGGTCGCCAGGCGCGCGCGCAGGCCGATGCGCGGCCGTACGCCGAGCCGCTCGGCCTCTTCCAGCACCAGTTCCAGCTCGCTGGCCTTCTCGACCACCAGATGCACGCGGTGGCCGAGCTTCTCGCCCATCAGCGCCAGACGCACGTACTCGCGGTCCTTGTAGCCGTTGCAGACGATGACTGACGGGCCGTTGTCCGATAGTGCCAGCACGGCGAGCAGTTCCGGCTTGCTGCCCGCTTCCAGTCCGACACGCCCGCGGGAGCGCTCGCTGGTCGCCAGCAGTTCCTCGACCACGCGACGCTGCTGGTTGACCTTGATCGGATAGACGGCGGTATAGCTGGCGCCATAGCCGCGCGAGCTGATGGCGGCATCGAAGGCGGCGCACAGCTGCTCGACACGGTCATGCAGGATATCGGCGAAGCGAACCAGCAGCGGCAGGCGCAGGCCCTGGGCGCGGGCCTTGTCGATCAGCGAGATCAGCGGCAGCGCAGGCGTACCCGGTTCGCCATGCGGGCGCACCAGCGTCAGGCCATCCTGGCCCACGTCGAAATAGCCGCTGCCCCACTGGTCAATGTTGTAGGTGCGGCGTGCTTCGGCTGCAAAGGAGGTCATCGCGGTCTCCGGAGATGGACGGCGTGAAGGCAAGCCCGGCGGTGCTCAGCGGTGTGGGCAGCGTCGGAGAAGACAATGGCGCCCGCACGGATGCGGGCGCTCAGGGGGCGCATTATGCCTGCTGGGGAGGCGCAGGCAATCGCTTTGCCACTTGCGTGGGCATTCAGGCCGGCTGGGTGGCGTCGGGCAGCGGCAGGGCGCCTTCCTCGATGCGCCGACCCAGCAGCTGGCGATACTGTGCCGGGTCCTTCGGTGTCAGGCTGTGAGCGGGCGGGTCCACGTAGACCACCAGCAGGCGCGACAGCCAATAGCGCAGCGCGGTCATGCGCAGCATGCTCGGCCACAGACGGCGTTCGTCAGCGTTCAGTGGGCGCTCGGCCAGATAGGCGCCGAGCAGGGCGTCATAACGCGCCTGATCCAGACGGCCATCGTCGTTGGAGCACCAGTCATTGACCAGAATCGACAGATCGAAGATCAGGTCGCCGGTGCAGCCGTTGTAGAAGTCGATGATGCCGCCGAGACGATCGCCGTCGAACAGGGTGTTGTCGCGGAACAGGTCGCCGTGCAGCGCGCCCTGCGGCAGCTCGACACCACTGAAGACGTCTTCGCAGACATCGATCTCGTCGGCCATCAGCGCCTGGTCTTCCGGGCTCAGATACGCTAGCACCTTGTGGTGCATCGGCTTGATCCAGTGCAGGTCACGGGTGTTGGGGCGGTGGCCGGTGAAGTGCTGCGAGACGGCATGCATGCGCCCCAGCGCCGCGCCGATCTCGCGGCACTGGGCCACGTTGGGAGAGACCGGCCAGTTGCCCGGCATGCGCGGGAACAGCAACGCCGGCTTGCCTGCCAGTACCTTGAGCGCCTGGCCGTCGCGATCGTGCAGCGGGCCGGGCACCGGCAGCTGGTGCCCGGCGAGGAAGTCGAGCAGCTCGACGAAGAAGGGCAGTTCCGCATGTTCGCCCTGCTCGAACAGGGTCAGCACCATCTCGCGGCGGTCGGTGGTGACGAAGAAGGTCGAGTTCTCGGTGCCGTGGGCGACATCTTCAAGCGATGTCAGCGTGCCTGCATCGTACTCTGCCAGAAATTCTGCGACCTGAGCCTCGCTCAGGGGGGTAAAGACTGCCATGGGTGACTCTTCTCGCCGAAATGTGTCCGCCCCATCAGTGGCGCGCCGCTGGACCGACGCGGCGGCAATGCGCTGACAGGAGTTGTTGTAGGTATGCAGGAAGGATGCCTTCACGCCCGGGGGGCAAGAGATATGCCGCGGGCGCGATGCCTGTCACTGCTGGCTCAGCTGTCGCGTGAACCAGATGCCGAGCTTATCACTTTTTCAGTGCCCAGCCGGGTACCTTGAGCTGGCTGGCACTGGTGACGCTGGACTTGATGAAGTTGCCGTTGCCGTCACTGTCGAGCAGGAAGAACGGCTTGCCGCCCCGGGGGATGATCTCGATGGCGTACAGATGGCCATTGACGCGGTATTCGCGCAGCTGGCGATCATCCTGCTGACGACTGGTGATCTGCGGCTTGGGGGCCTCGCTCTCGGCGACGGCCAGCGGCGCACTCAGGGCGGTGATGGCCAGCAGCAGCCCGGTAGCCAGCAGCGTGGGCAGACGCAGCAGGGAGGACGGGACAAGGGAAGCAGTCGTGCGCATGAGAAATCTCCTGGACGCAAGGTGCGGTGCGCGGAAGTGCTGAAGGCGGGCGATGCGGCGTGATACCCGATGCCTGCCTGATGGGCGCAGTTTACGACTCTTGCCGGTGGCATGCACGATTTCGCTGAGCGCGAGCCAGGCGCGCAGGCCATGTCGTGACTGTGCCTCGCCGCAGCCCTTGCGTATCATGACAGCCATAGATGCCGAGAGAGTTTCGGCCCCGACTCTGCTTGCCCCAAGCTCACCCTTCAGCCTACGGATGCGACTGCTCATGGCCGCCACGCCGATCGTTCTCGTCGATGGATCTTCCTACCTCTATCGTGCCTTTCACGCCCTGCCGCCGCTGACCACCTCCAAGGGCCTGCCCACCGGTGCGGTGAAGGGCGTGATCAACATGCTCAAGAGCCTGATCCGCCAGTACCCGGACAGCCCCATGGCGGTAGTGTTCGACGCCAAGGGCAAGACCTTCCGCGACGACATGTACCCCGAGTACAAGGCCCAGCGTCCACCGATGCCCGATGATCTGCGCCTGCAGGTCGAGCCGCTGCATGCCTGCGTGCGCGCCCTGGGCCTGCCGCTATTGTGTGTGGAAGGTGTCGAGGCCGATGACGTCATCGGGACTCTTGCACGACTGGCCACCGAGGCCGGGCGTGATGCCGTCATCTCCACCGGCGACAAGGACATGGCCCAGCTGGTGAACGAGCACATCACGCTGGTCAACACCATGAAGAACGAGACGCTGGACGTGGACGGCGTCACCGAGAAGTTCGGCATTCCGCCCAATCTGATCATCGATTTTCTCGCGCTGATGGGCGACAAGGTCGACAACATCCCCGGCGTGCCGGGCGTGGGCGAGAAGACCGCACTGGGCCTGCTGCAGGGCATGGGCGGCGGTCTTGACACCATCTACGGTGACCTCGATCGCATCAAGACGCTCAGCTTCCGCGGCGCCAAGACCCTGGCCAAGAAGATGGAAGCGCACCGCGAGGATGCCTATCTCTCCTATCGTCTCGCCACCATCAAGCTGGATTGCGAGCTGGAGCATGGCCTGGATGACCTCGCCATCGCCGCGCCGGACACCGCCGCGCTGGTGGAGCTCTACCGCGAGATGGAGTTCAAGGCCTGGCTGAAGGAGCTGCTGGAAGGCGGCGACATGGCGGCCACGCCGCACGCCGACGAGAAGGACAGCGGTGTCGCCGGTGCTGATCTGTTCGGCGACAGCATCGCGCCGGTCGCGGACAAGGCCTCCGCCAAGGGCAAGGCCGCCGCTGCACCGACGCCTGAGCTGGACGCGGCGGGTGACGAGGACGAGATGCCCGAGGCGCTGCCGCCGCGTGAGGAGCGCAACTACCGCGCCATCACCGAGCAGGCCGAGCTGGACGCGTGGCTGGAGCGTGTGCGCAGCAGCACCTCGCTGTGCTTCGACCTCGAGACCACCAGCCTCAACTACATGGAAGCCGAGATCGTCGGCATCGGCATGGCGCTGGAGGTCGGCGAGGCCGTCTACATTCCCGTCGCCCACAGCTATCTGGATGCCCCCGCGCAGCTGGACCGCAAGGCCGTGCTGGAGGCGCTGACGCCGATTCTGGCCGATGGCGCCATCACCAAGATCGGCCAGAACCTCAAGTACGACATCGAGGTGCTGGCGCGCTATGACATCGCGGTGGCCGGTCCGCTGGCCGACACCATGCTGATGTCCTACGTGCTCAACTCCACCGCGACCCGTCACGACATGGACTCGCTGGCGCTCAAGTACCTGGGCGAGAGCACCATCAGCTTCACCGACATCGCCGGCAAGGGCGCCAAGCAGCTGACGTTCGACCAGATCGCGCTGGAAGAGGCGATGCCGTATGCCTGCGAGGATGTCGACATCACCCTGCGCCTCGCCGCGCTGCTGATGCCGCGCATCGAGAAATTGGGGCGTCTGGGTGAGGTGCTGCGTGATTACGAATATCCGCTGATTCCGGTACTGGCGCGCATCGAGCGCAACGGCGTCGCGATCGACCCCGAGCGCCTGCACGCCCAGACGCGTGAGCTGACCGAGCAGATCCACGACATCGAGAAGCAGGCCTTCGAGCTGGCGGGCCGCGAGTTCAACCTCTCCTCACCCAAGCAGCTGGGCGAGATCCTCTTCGAGGAGCAGAAGCTGCCGGTCAAGAAGAAGACCCCCAAGGGCGCGCCGTCCACCGCCGAAGCCGTGCTTGAGGAGCTGGCGCTGGACTACCCGCTGCCCAAGCTGATCATGCGTCACCGTGGCATGACCAAGCTCAAGAGCACCTATACCGACAAGCTGCCGCAGCTGGTCAACCCGACCACGCGCCGCCTGCACACCAGCTACCATCAGGCCGTCACCGCCACCGGGCGTCTGTCGTCTTCCGATCCGAATCTGCAGAACATCCCGGTGCGCAGCGAGGAGGGCCGTCGCATTCGTCAGGCCTTCATTGCACGCCCCGGCTATCGCATCGTCGCGGCGGATTACTCGCAGATCGAGCTGCGCATCATGGCGCACCTCTCCGGTGACAAGGGGCTGCTCTCGGCCTTCGCCGACAACCGTGACGTGCACGCCGCCACCGCCGCGGAAGTCTTCGGCACCGAGGAATCGCGTGTCAGCAGTGACCAGCGTCGCAGCGCCAAGGCCATCAACTTCGGGCTGATCTACGGCATGTCCGCCTGGGGCCTCTCGCGTCAGCTGGATATCGACCCCGGCCAGGCCAAGACCTATATCGAGCGCTACTTCGAGCGCTATCCGGGCGTCGCCACCTATATGGAAGACACTCGCCATCTCGCCGCCGAGCAGGGCTATGTCGAGACCATCTTCGGTCGTCGTCTCTACCTGCCGGAAATCGGCTCGCGCAATCACGCGCGCCGTGCTGCCGCCGAGCGCACCGCCATCAACGCCCCGATGCAAGGCAGCGCCGCCGACATCATCAAGCGCGCCATGATCGACGTGGACGCCTGGCTGGCGGGCAATGACGGTGACAAGGCGTACGACGCCATGATGGTCATGCAGGTACACGATGAACTCGTCTTCGAAGTCGCCGAAGCGCAGGTCGAAGACTTCATGAAAGACGTCGCCCAGCGCATGCAGAACGCCGCCTCTCTCGACGTCCCGCTGCTCGTCGAAGTCGAGCAAGGCGACAACTGGGAAGAAGCGCATTAAATATTTGTTTGATTTGCATGTTGATATTGTGGCATGAGTTTGTCAGGTAAATAATGCAAGCATCTTTTTGTCAGAAGGTGAGATGCTTGTATTTTTATTCATTCTCTTCATAGAATAGTGCCATACGCCCCCCTACTGAAGGACAAACTCTTGCATATTCTACTGGGGGCGTAAATAATGTAGATGGTGGTTCAATTCTGTGGATGCCTTTTTCTTTGTGATAAATTAGCACTAGGCAAAATAAACCAGCTGCTGCATTCAGTGTGTTTTTCAAATTTGCTTCATAGTAGTAGCTGCTCCTTTCATGTTTTACATTATTATGGCATGACCACCAAAGAGGTGATGTATTATTTTTCCAGTTGTCCCAAGGGGTTAATGCTAACGAGTAACGTGGTATTGTAATTTCCATGCTTTCGAGAAATGGATAATTCTCTCTTAATTCTGACCTATAGCCTATGATGTTTCCTGCTTTGGAGTTTGAGTTTTTTATTTGGCAAATTAGCTTGGATAAGACATCAACTTCTGAACAGCACGCTAAAAGTATGTTTGTTAGCTCTGTGGAGTAAGTTTTATAATTGTCTTCTGTGAATTCTATATATCTTGCTAGATTCTCAATATCAGATTCTAGGGCAAGAAAATAATTCCAGTGTAGTAACCGTTCGCCTTCTAAAATACCCATTCCTTTCTCTCTCTTGATTTTTATTTAGGATATAAGTCTGGGTGATGCTGAGCGATATTTTATACATTAAAAGATTTGTCGGTTGACTTGGTCTTTGTATACCTTACTCCCTGTAGATTAGCCTATTTTTTTATCTTGATATCTAATTTTGGAGTACTACGACCACTGGCTACGTTGATCCTTGGCGGGGGTAGGCCGATGCTGTGAATGGTGTCCGGTTTTCCGGACGCTGGCCGCGGAATGGCGCGGCACACAACAATCAGATCCGGCGGGTGTGGTGGCAGAGGGATACGGCTACCCACGATGACCGGACACGCCAAGGGAGAGCCGATCATGGCTCAGCAGATGCCAGTGTCAGGCGCGGCGGGTGGAGCGAAGGCGGCTGCCCCGCTGCGCAATGATTCACCTGCCACCTCGATTCATGTCGAGCGGGCGCGTCGCGAGTTGCTGCGAGCCGCGATGGATGCGGTGGAGGAGTGGGTGGTGGTGGTAGATGTCCAGGGCGGTATCCAGTTTCTGAATGCGCCCTATGCCGAGTTTCTCGGGGTGGAGGCCAGCGAGGTGCTGGGGCGCGATGTCAGCGAGGTGATCGAGAACACCCGCATGCACGAGGTGCTGGAAAGCGGCCGCGCGGAGCTGGCCCAGCTGCAGTTGATTCGTGGCCACCACATGATTGCCCACCGTTACCCCATCTTCCGCGATGGTGCGCTGATCGGTGCCATCGGCTCGGTGCTCTATCACGACACCTGGGAATGGCGGCAGGTGAATGCTCAGGTCCAGGCGCTGGAAGCGGAGGTGGACTATTACCGTCAGGCGCTGGAAACCCCCAACGGCGCGCGCTGGCAGCTGAGTGACATCATCGGGGATTCGCCCGCCATGCGCGAGCTGGCCTGCAAGGTGCGCAAGATCGCCCCCGGCGGCGCCTCGGTGTTGATCCGTGGCGAGTCCGGCACCGGCAAGGAGCTATATGCCCATGCGTTGCACCGCAGCTCGGCGCGCGCCAAGGGGCCCTTCATCAAGCTCAACTGCGCGGCGATTCCCGAAGCGCTGCTGGAAGCGGAGCTGTTCGGCTATGAGGAAGGCGCCTTCACCGGCGCCAGGCGCGGCGGCAAGCCGGGCAAGTTCCAGCTCGCGGATGGTGGCACCCTGTTTCTCGATGAGGTCGGTGACATGCCGCTGGCGATGCAGGCCAAGCTGCTGCGCGTGCTGCAGGACCGCGAGGTCGAGGCCGTCGGCGCGACACGGCTGGTCAGTGTCGATGTGCGAGTCATCGCCGCCACGCATCGCCCGCTGGAAGCGCTGGTCGAGAGCGGCGAATTCCGTGAAGACCTCTTCTATCGCATCAACGTGGTGCCACTGCAGGTACCGCCGCTGCGCGAGCGCCGCGATGACCTGCCGACCCTGGCCACGCATCTGCTGTCACGCCTGGCGCGCCGCAGTGGCCGCCGCCCGCCGATGCTCTCCGAAGCCGCCCTCGAGCGCCTGTGCGCGCATCATTGGCCAGGCAACGTGCGCGAGCTGGAAAACGTCCTCGAAGCCGCCTTCTATCTCGGCGGCAGCCATATCCAACCGACCGATCTGCCGGATGCCATCGGTGCCCGGCATGGCGATGCCCGGCATGGCGATGCGCGGCATGCCGTTACCCATCAAAGCGACTTGTCCACAGCCGCTTCAGCGCCCGAGTCGTCCACAACTGCTCGGGAAGCGCACACGACGCCGGCCACGCTGCGTGAGGCGATGGCCCGTGCGGAGCGCCAGTTGATCGAGGATGCGCTGCGCGCCGCCGAGGGCAATCGCACCCGCGCCGCCCGTCAGCTCGGCATCGCCAAGTCCTCGCTCTACGAGAAGCTCAACCGGCATGGGCTGTTGGCCGAAACGCCCTGATCGAGGGGCATGTCACCTTCCCACCACGCATAAGTGGTCAAAGCGTCCGGAAATTCGGTCAGTGACCGGAATTCCGGACGCTGCGCGTTTCACACCACCCCACGTCGTGCCTACCCGCATGGGGTCTGCATTCCTCTATCGGCATATTCGACTGGAGTCGTAGACAGAATGCATGTCAGCGCGCGACCTTGGTCGCAGCCTTGGCGATCTGAGTGTCCGGCTTTCCGGACGCTGTCGCGAGCCGACACTGCCGCGCAAGGCGCAGTGAGTCGCCTCGCGCGGGCCTTGCTCTCGTAGCTCTCTGAAATCATTGACGTTGTTGTGGCGTGGTCAGGCGCTTGCGTTGTCGGTGGGTAAGTTGACGTAAGCGTCATCTTGCAATGTGGCTCATGTCCAGCAAGCCACAAGCCGTACGACCAGCGAGCACAACAACAAATCAGGGAGCCGCACCATGTCGCAACACGCCACGCCACATACTTCAGCGTCACACCTGTCGACGCCGACCCGCCGCCTGCGCCTCGGAGCTGCCATTGCGGCGGCCGTGGCCACCACTACCTTGATGGCCGCCGCGCCAGCTCAGGCGGAAGGGCCGAAACAGCTCGACGTCGCCAGTACCTTCTCGACCAAGAACTTCCTCGGTGCCGGTGCCGTGCGCCTGTCCGAGGAACTCAAGAGCGCCACCGGCGGTGAAGTCGGCCTGCGCGTGCACGAGCCGGGCGATCTCGTGCCAGCCTTCGAAGTCTTCAACTCCGTGTCTTCCGGTGCGGTACAGGCCGGTTGGGACTGGATGGGCTACTGGGCCGGCACGGTGCCGATCACCAACCTCTACGGCGCACTGCCGTTCGGTCCGAGCCCGGAAGCCTTCATGTCCTGGATGTGGGCCGGTGAGGGTACCGAGCTGGTTCAGGCCGCCTACGACCCCTACGGCGTGAAGGTGCTGCCGTGCTTCATCTCTCCGCAGGAGACGGGCGGCTGGTACAACAAGGAAATCAACTCGCCGGAGGACTTCAAGGGCCTGTCGATGCGCATCTCCGGCCTCGGCGCCAAGGTGCTCAACAAGCTGGGCGCCTCGACCCAGCTGGTGCCGGGCAGCGAGATCTACCTCGCGCTGGAGCGTGGCCGTGTCGATGCCACCGAGTTCTCGGTGCCGCAGGTCGATCAAGCGATGGGCTTCAATGAAGTCGCCAAGTACTACTACTTCCCGGGTTGGCACCAGAGCGCCAGCTGGTTCTCGCTGCTGATCAACCAGCAGGTGTGGGACAGCTACAGCGATGAGCGCAAGGCGCAGTTCCAGACCGCCTGCCGCGCGACCCTGCAGTGGGCGATGGCCGAAGCGCCGCCGGCTCAGGTGCGGGCAATCCATGAGCTCGAAGAGAAGGGGGTCGAGGTCAAGCGCTTCCCGGAGCCGGTGATGACCGCGCTGCAGGAAGCCTGGGGGGAGGTGCTGGCCGAAGAGAAGCAGACCAATCCGGACTTCGCCAAGGCCTATGACTCGCTGATGAAGCACGCGGCCCTGATCGACGAATGGTACAAGCTGCAGGCCATGCCGCAGCCGATGGCCATGAAGGATGATGGGGGCAGCGCACAATGACCGACCCCCGCCTTGCGCCCTGGCGGGCACAGGGCGGGGCGGTGTGTGGCGCCCTGGGCCGACCGCTGGTCGGCCTGGGGCTGTGGGTGGGTCGCTGGACCAGCTGGTTGGGTCTGGCGATCATCCTGGCCGTGCTCACCACCGTCACGCTCAACGCCCTGGGCATCAATGAGATCGCCAACTGGGGGTCGCCCGATGTGCTGCTGTTCGGCACCGCGATCACCATCAATTCCGTCACCGAGTTGCAGTGGCACCTGTTCGGTATCCTCACGCTCTTCGGTGGCACCTACGCCCTGCACAGCGACACGCATGTGCGGGTCGATCTGTTCTACCAGCGTCTCTCGCCGCGCGGACGCGCCGTGGTCGATATCCTCGGCCACCTCATCATGCTGATTCCCTTCTGCCTGCTGATCGCCTGGCTGTCCAAGCACTTCGTCACCATGTCCTACATGTCCGGCGAGAAGTCCAACTACGGCGGGCTGGTGGACCGCTACCTGATCAAGGCGATGCTGCCGGCGGGGCTGGTGTTTCTCGCCCTCGGCGCGCTGGGGCAGATCTTCGAGAATCTGGCCTGCCTGTTCGACCCGGCGCGCACTCCTGAGCGCCTGAAGGACCACGAGATTGCCAGTCTGTCCGGCCTTGCACCTCAGTCAGGCGCGATGCAGGACACCGCAGCACATGAGACGGCCGGCACGACGGCACCCAAGAGTCCTGCAGACGGGAGCCATGACGATGCTCGCTGAATACGCCTTGCCCATCACCATGGTGGTGGCACTTCTGATCGGTATCTTCTCCGGCTATCC
Organism: Cobetia sp. MB87; assembly: GCF_011319755.1. Lineage (NCBI taxonomy): Bacteria > Pseudomonadati > Pseudomonadota > Gammaproteobacteria > Oceanospirillales > Halomonadaceae > Cobetia > Cobetia sp. MB87. The sequence continues at coordinate 43,074 of NZ_VFBC01000008.1, forward strand.
GGTGGCCTTCCTGCTCGGCGGGTTGGGTATCCTGTTCGCCTTCATCGGTGATATTCCGCTGCCGTTTCTCGGCACCGTCGGCTCGCGCATCTTCGGCGGCGTGATCGAGAACTGGCTGCTGATCGCGATTCCGCTATTCGTGTTCATGGGGCTGATGCTGGAAAGCTCCGGCGTGGCGCGCAATCTGTTGATGACGTTGCAGCGCCTGTTCGGTCGCGTGCATGGCGGTCTGGCCGTCTCGGTGGCACTGCTGGGCGTGGTGATGGCGGCCAGTACCGGCATCATCGGCGCCTCGGTAGTCATGCTGGGCCTGCTGGCGCTGCCGGTGATGCTGGGGCAGGGCTACAAGGCCGAGATGGCCTGTGGCGTGATCGCGGCCTCCGGCACCCTGGGTATCCTGATTCCGCCCTCGATCATGCTGGTGCTGATGGGCTCCATCCTGCAGATCTCGGTGGGGGCGCTGTTCAAGGCGGCGCTGATTCCGGGGTTGATGCTCGGCGCGCTCTACGTGGCCTATCTGCTGATCACCGCCAAGCTGCGTCCTGACTGGGCACCGCTGCCGGATCAGTCGCTGCTCGGCACCGACAAGACACCGCTGCCGCTGGCGCTGCTGCGGGATCTGCTCGGCCCGATGGTGCTGATCGTCGCGGTGCTGGGCTCGATCATGACCGGTATCGCCACGCCCACCGAGGCCGCGGCCATCGGCGCGGGCGGCAGTCTGCTGCTGGCGCTGGTGATGGGCGGGCTGTCCTTCTCCACCCTGCGCAACACGCTCAGGGACACCTCGCGCACCAGCGCGATGATCCTGTTCGTCGTCATCGGCGCGACCTGCTTCTCGGTGGTCTTCAAGCGCCTGGGCGGTGACTACCTGATCGAGGATGTCATCACCGGCACCGGCCTTGGCCCCTACGGCCTGCTGTTGCTGCTGATGGGGCTGATCTTCGTGCTTGGCTTCTTCCTCGAGTGGATCGAGATCAGCTTCGTGGTGCTGCCGCTGGTGGCGCCGGTGGTCGAGGCGCTGGACTTCGGGCTCGGGCTTTCCGGCCAGGGGCTGCTGGTGTGGTTCGCGATTCTGGTCGCCATCAACCTGCAGACGAGTTTCCTGACGCCACCCTTCGGCTATGCGCTGTTCTACCTCAAGGGCATCACCGCCGGGCAGGTGTCCATCGGCACGATCTATCGCTCGATTCTGCCCTTCGTCGGCCTGCAGCTGGCGGGGCTGGTGCTGTGCATGCTGTTCCCGGCGCTGGTGCTGTGGTTGCCGGGGCTGATGCCATGAGTGCCGTCTGCCGTGCCGTCTACCACGATAGGGAAGTGGTGTGTGCGGCGAGTGCGTGATCGCTGGAGCGAGCTATCAGGGAGAACGAGATGCTGCCACGACGCAGGGTATTGATCGCGGGGCAGGGGGAGTGGCTGGAGGCCATGCAAGGCGGCGCTGATTCCGGGGCTGATGCTCGGCGCGCTCTACGTCGCCTATCTGCTGATCACCGCCAAGCTGCGCCCGGACTGGGCACCGCTGCCGGACCAGTCGCTGCTCGGCACCGACAAGACACCGCTGCCGCTGGCATTGTTGCGTGACCTGCTCGGCCCGATGGTGCTGATCGTCGCGGTGCTGGGCTCGATCATGACCGGTATCGCCACGCCCACCGAGGCCGCGGCCATCGGCGCGGGCGGCAGTCTGCTGCTGGCGTTGGTGATGGGCGGGCTGTCCTTTGACACCCTGCGCAACACGCTGCGCGATACCTCGCGTACCAGCGCGATGATCCTGTTCGTCGTCATCGGCGCGACCTGCTTCTCGGTGGTCTTCAAGCTACCTGATCGAGGATGTCATCACCGGCACCGGCCTTGGCCCCTACGGCCTGCTGTTGCTGCTGATGGGGCTGATCTTCGTGCTTGGCTTCTTCCTCGAGTGGATCGAGATCAGCTTCGTGGTGCTGCCGCTGGTGGCGCCGGTGGTCGAGGCGCTGGACTTCGGGCTCGGGCTTTCCGGCCAGGGGCTGCTGGTGTGGTTCGCGATTCTGGTCGCCATCAACCTGCAGACGAGTTTCCTGACGCCACCCTTCGGCTATGCGCTGTTCTACCTCAAGGGCATCACCGCCGGGCAGGTGTCCATCGGCACGATCTATCGCTCGATTCTGCCCTTCGTCGGCCTGCAGCTGGCGGGGCTGGTGCTGTGCATGCTGTTCCCGGCGCTGGTGCTGTGGTTGCCGGGGCTGATGCCATGAGTGCCGTCTGCCGTGCCGTCTACCACGATAGGGAAGTGGTGTGTGCGGCGAGTGCGTGATCGCTGGAGCGAGCTATCAGGGAGAACGAGATGCTGCCACGACGCAGGGTATTGATCGCGGGGCAGGGGGAGTGGCTGGAGGCCATGGCGCGCACCTTTCTGGAAGATGGCGCCATCATCGCCCTGATGGGCATCGCCCAGGCGGACCTCGAGCGGGTGCTGGATGCCCTGGGCGGTGAGCAGTCGGACCGTTTCGGCCAGGTGGTCGGCGAGGGCTGCTTTGAGACACTGGTGGCGCGTCTCGGGCGTCTCGATGTGCTGGTCTGCATGCCGCCGCAGGCCGTGGCCGGACAGTCGCTGGAAGCCTGTCTGGTCGCGCAGGTCGCCGGGCCCGGCGCGCTGCTCAAGGCGGCCTGTGCGCGCATGCTGCGTCACGGCGGCCGTCTGCTGGCCGTGGCGCCACCGCTGTCCTCGCCGCTGCTCTCGCAGGAGCCTCATGGCACTGCCATGGCGCAGGCGGCACTGGGGGAATTGATCCAGCGTCTCGCATCACGTGCCCCTGACAAGGTGCGCGCCAATCTGCTGTGCCCCGAGGGCAGCCGACCGGACGCCGTGGCAGAGTGCGCGCGTTTTCTGGCCGGTGGTGCCGGGCGGGCGCTCAACGGGCAGGTGCTGCATCTGAGCGATTGATCGCCTGTCATGCGACAAGACGCGGCCGTGGCAATCAATGCCACGGCCGCGTCTTGTCGTCTGCTGGTCTGACATATGGCCAATTTCATCAAGTATTCGTCCAATATCATCAATCCACACGGTCGATAGAGGCATAAGGTAAAGGGGATATATACCTGACCAGCCTCTGTGAGCGGGCACCTGCCAGACATTACCCTCGTGCCGCTCCCCCGCCGTGGAGACCCTCAAGTGCCCAGCACCCTGCCTTCCGTCTGTCTGCAAGATCATGGACAACAACTGCACCTGAGTCATGCCGAGGGCGATCTGACCCTCGAGGCGCTCTGGCTGCGCGAGCGGAATCCTGATGACGCGACACTTGATCCCCTGACCGGCCAGCGCCTGATCGAAGCGGCGGACCTGCCGCTGGAGCTGAACCTGAGCGAGGCGCAACTGGACGGCGATACGCTGTCGCTGGCCTTCAGTGACGGCCATGCGACGAGCTTCTCGCTGGCGTCGCTGCTGGCGGAATGTCGAGCGCCGCAGGCCTATGAGGACATGACCTTCTGGAAGGGGGATCTATCCCGGCTGCCCGAGACGGACTTCGGGGCGGCGCTGGAAGATGACGCAGCTCTGCTGGACATGCTCACGCAGTTGCAGCGCTTCGGCTTCGTGAGGGTCAGTGGCGTGCCGAACACGGAAGATGGCATGCAGAGCCTGATCCATCGCATCGGGCCGTTGCGACGCACCAACTGGGGCGGTATCGCTGACGTGAAATCCGTCGCCAATGCCTATGACCTGACCATGACCCAGCGCGGGCTGGAACCGCACACCGACAATCCCTACCGCGACCCGATTCCCGGCTATATCTGGCTGCACTGTCTGTGCAATGCCGGTATCGGCGGCGACAGCACGCTGGTGGATGGCTTCAGTGCCGCCGAGCACCTGCGCCGCGAAGACCCCGAGGCCTTCGCCTGCCTGACAGAAGTCACGCCCGGTTTCCGCTATCACGACGCGACCACGCGCCTGGAGAGCGAGGGTCCGCTGATCGAGCTGGACAGCCGTGGTCAGGTGGTCCGGGTACGTTTCTCCAACCGTACCGAGCGGGTGCCGGCGCTGCCGAGCGCGACACTGCGCCGTTACTACGCGGCCCGTCAGGCGTTCTACCGCCTGATTTCCGGTGACGACTTCACGCTGCACCTCAAGCTGGCGCCGGGCCAGATGCTGATCATGGACAACTACCGCTTGTTCCATGGTCGCAGTGCCTTCCAGCTGGAAGGCGGTGTCCGGCATATGCGTCAGGGTTACGTGGACCGCGATTCCACCGCTAGCCGGCGTCTGCTGCTGGCCGATCAGCTCAGCGGTCAGCCGGACATCAAGGAGGAGGCCAGCGCATGAGTCAGCAAGATAATGTTCCGATGACCCAGGCTCGCTTCCGCAGTTTCGAGGAAAGCACGCACGCCGAGTGGGCGCTGATCGATGCGCGCTTCCGGGACTACCAGTCCGACGCCTGTCGGCGCGTGCTCGAACACCTGGGGCGTCTCAAGGGCGATCATCACGGCTACCCGGTGGACCGCTACGAACACTGCCTGCAGACCGCCACCCGCGCACTGCGCGCCGGCGCCGATGAGGAGATGGTGGTCTGCGCGCTGCTGCATGACATCGGTGATGACCTCGCGCCGGCCAATCATGCCGAGATCGCCGCCGGTATCCTCGAGCCGTTCATCGACCCGCTCAATACCTGGATGATTCGTCATCACGAGCTGTTCCAGGGCTATCACTACCGCGAATTCTTCGGGCAGGACCGCCACGCCCGCGAGGCCCATGCCGGGCATCCTGCCTATGAACGTACCGTGCGCTTCTGCGACGAATGGGACCAGACCAGCTTCGACCCCGAATACGACACCCTGCCGCTTGAGCATTTCATCCCGATGCTTGCGCGCGTGATGGCACGCGAACCTTTCGGTGGCCTGCCGGAACTGGTGTCTGCGTCCCCGGCTGAAGCCCCCGCGCAAGACATGTAAGACCCCGCCTGGCACTCCCCATTGGCACTCACGACAACAAGGCCCGGCTCGACCGGTGCTGACAAGGAACGACAAGATGAAGCGACCCCTGACCTGCCTGACATCCTCTCCGATGTGCGGTGCTCGCCGTGGACTCGTCACGCTCGGCGCATTGCTGCTCAGTACGGCAACGCTGGCGGCCCCTGCCCAGGACAAGGACGACACCCTGACACTCATCGTGCCGCCCTGGCCTGGTGTCACCGTCAAGAGCGAGATCGTCGCCCGGATTCTCGCCCCGCTGGGGTATGACGTGGAGCGACAGGAAGTCAGTTCCACCGTCGGCTACAACACCCTGACCACCGGCGACAGCGACGCCTTCCTCGCCGGCTGGCTGCCAGCCCAGCAGGACAGCTACGACGCGGCCATGGCGGCCGGGGCGATCACGGATCTCGGCAACAACGTCACCGGTGCCCGGATGGGCTTCGCGGTGCCGGGCTATGTCTATGACGCGGGTATCCACAGTGCGGCGGACCTGGCCGCCCATGCCGATGAATTCGATGAGACCATCTACTCCATCGAAAGTGGCTCCACCATCAGCGACATGCTCAATGGCGCCATCGACGATGATGTCTATGGCCTGGGTGACTGGGATGCGATGGAATCCTCGACGCCGGGCATGCTCAGCGAGGTGCGTGCCGCCCAGCGCGAGCAACGCTGGATCGCCTTCTACGGCTGGACACCGCACTGGATGGTGCCGGAATTCGACACCCATATCCTGGAAGACCCGGAATCGGTATTCGGCCCCGACAATGGCGCCAGTGACGTCAAGACCGTCGTGCGCACCGCCTACGCCGAAGCCAATCCCAACCTGACACGCTTTCTCGATCAGCTGGTCTTCAGCTCCGAGGAGCAGAGCGACTTCATCCTCGAATACAGCCTGAAGGAGCGTGACCTCGATGAGGTGGCGCGCGACTGGCTGGCTGCCCACCCGGACCGGCTGGCGGAGTTTCTGGATGGCGTGACCACGCGCGAGGGGGAGGATGCCGTCGCTGCCGTGAAGGCCAGCCTGCAGGACTGATAACGCCACTCTATCGCGATGACCTATTGCGATGACCTATCGCGATGACAACACGGGGCGAGGGCTGCAAGGGCTCCGCCCCGTGTTGCGTTGCTGCGTCGCTCATGGGGCGCGCACGCCATGGCGAGTCCGCCATTCGCCCAACCTCAGGCGCGGGATGAGGCAAAGTGGAACGTCTCTTGCTATACAACTGTATCAATAGGCTTTCGCGTGATCGCTGTACTCGCAGCCTGACGCGGTGAGGCTGGCGTCTTCCAGCCATCGCCGGCCTGACCAGAGAGCCTCAGGGTGCACCGTGATGGTGCCCCGTGCCGATACAGGCTGCACGATCGCCCATCCATCGCCACCCACTCGTGAGTCGCTGATGACTATCTCTTCCTCGAAGGTATCTCCCATGAACCGCTCGATGACCGTAGACAGCACAGGCATCTCCCCATCGCAGACAACGAATGACATGGCCCCGGGTCGGCCAATGGCTCCCGCTTCCTCACGTGTCGTCGTGGAGGCCAACCATATCGTCAAGCATTACGGTGATCTGGCCGTGCTGCACGACATCTCCTTGCGTGTGAAGGAAGGCACCGTCACCACCATCATCGGCGCCAGCGGCTCCGGCAAGAGCACCTTGCTGCGTTGCATGAATCTGCTCGAACGCCCCGACGGGGGAGAGCTCTCGATCGCCGATGAGCATGTGCGCTTCCAGCGCGACAGCCGTGGCGGCCTCGTGGGCCTGGATCGGCGTCAGATCCAGCGGCTGCGTACCAAGGTCACCATGGTCTTCCAGCAGTTCAACCTCTGGCCGCACCTGACCGTGCTCGGCAATGTTACCGAGGCGCCGATGCGCGTGAAGGGCATGTCGCGGCGCGAGGCGACGCGCATCGCGGAGCATTATCTGGAGCGCGTCGGCATGCTGGAGCGCGCCGATACCTATCCGGCCTTTCTCTCCGGTGGTCAGCAGCAGCGGGTCGCGATCGCGCGTGCGCTGGCGATGGAGCCACGCGTGCTGCTCTTCGATGAGCCGACCTCGGCACTGGACCCGGAGCGCGTCAGTGAAGTGCTCAGCGTCATCAGAAGCCTCGCCGACGAAGGCCGCACCATGCTGATGGTGACGCATGAGATGGCCTTCGCCAGAGAGGTCTCCGACCAGATCGTGTTCCTCGATGAGGGCAGGGTGGGCGTGGCCGGAAGTCCCGAGGAGGTCTTCGAGCGAACCACGCACGAGCGCTGCCGCCGCTTCATCGCCCCGGCGGCCTGAGCTTCCCCGTAGCACTTCCCCTCTTGTCGCACCCCGTCATGGATCTCCTCACCATGACGCAGATGGACCCACAACAATAGCCAGGAGATGGCCTGATGATCTTGAAGAACGATGCTGGATTCGCTGCCAAGACACCTTCACTGACCGCGCGCGGAACGCGTTCTGCCTCGACTTCCACATCTGCGCTGCGCAAGCTGGCCGGTGCACTGATGATGGGGGGACTGGCACTGGCTGGCCTGACGCTTGGCGCCGCCCAGGTGCACGCCGCCGACACGCTCAAGGTCGGCATTTCCGCCGAACCTTACCCGCCCTTTACCTATACCTCCGCCAGCGGCGAGTGGACCGGCTTCGAAGTGGAGCTGGCCAACGCGATCTGTGACGCCATGCAACGTGAGTGCGAGATTACCCCCACAGGCTGGAGCGGCATCATTCCCTCGCTGAAGGCCGGTCGTATCGACATGATCATGAATTCGATGACCATCACCAAGGCCCGCGAGAAGGTCATCGATTTCAGCATTCCCTACTACAACTCGCCGGGTGCCTATGTCGCTTCCAAGGATCTCGATATCGAGATTCCCGAAGGGCTCGACGGCAAGATACTCGGCACCCAGGCCGCGACCACCCACGCCAACTTCGCCCGCAAGGCACTGAGAAGCACCGGCGTCGATGTGCGTCTGTATGACCAGCAGGAGCAGGTCAACAGTGACCTGCTGGCCGGGCGCGTGGACGTGATTCTGGCCGATGAGATCGCCATGAGTGCGCTGATCAAGCGCGACGAGGCCAGCAACTTCGAGATCAAGGCCACCACACCGCAACATGAGGCCTACGGGATCGGTGCCGGTATCGGGGTTCGCAAGGAGGATGGCGCGCTGAAGGATGCGCTCGATGGGGCCATCAAGCAGGTCTACGCGGACGGCACCTGCACGGCGCTCTCGAACAAGTACTTCGATACCGATGTCTGCCTGGGCTGATCGCGGCACGTTTCGCAGACCTGCCTTGCCTGCCTGAAAAGGTTGCCCACGCTCACGCGGTCGGATGCATGAGCGTGGGCACAGGCCTCATTACCTGACCCGACAAGGCCCATGACCATGACCCTTTTTCCTGAAGAAGGGCTCGCCGACTGGGCGAGCCCGATCCTGTCCGGTGCCGTCACCACTCTGCAGATCGCCTTTGCCGCCTATGCCATCGGACTGCTGCTCGGGCTGGTGGGGGCGGCGGCCAGGCTCAGCCCCTGGGCGCCGCTGCGCGCGCTGGCCACCAGCTATTCCACCGCCGTACGGGCCGTACCGGAGCTGTTGTTGATCATCCTGCTGTACTACGGCGGCTCCCAGGCGCTCACGGCGCTCATGAACGCGCTGGGTGTCGAAGGCCAGATCGAGATCAGCGGCTTCGTCACTGCCGTCGGTGTGCTGGCCTTCGTGCAGGGTGCCTACATGACCGAGGTCTTCCGCGGCGCCATCCTGGCCATTCCCAAGGGCCAGCTGGAAGCGGCCGATGCCTATGGCTTCTCGCCCATGGCACGTTTCCGCTACATCACGCTGCCAGGCATGCTGCCCAATGCACTGCCGGGCATGTCCAACCTGTGGCTGATCCTGATCAAGGACACTGCCTTGATCAGCGTCATCGGCTTCAGCGAGCTGTTCTTCACCGTGCAACAGGCGGCCGCCAGCACCCGTGCCTATTTCCTGTTCTACAGCGTGGCGGGATTGCTGTACCTGCTGATGACCTTGACCTCAAGCGCCGCCTTCAGCCGGCTGGAGCGCTACGTGCGCCGAGGCGAACCCGATATTTCAGCCCAGGAGGCGTGACATGGATTTCAGCTGGTTATCGGACCCCTACTACCAGGAATCGCTGTGGGAAGGGTTGATCAATACCCTGGTGCTGCTGGTGGTATCCGCCGTGCTGGGTTTCAGCCTGGCGATCGGCATGGCGATGGCGCGCATCAAGGGCCCCAGGCCTCTCGCCTGCCTGGCGGGCGGCGTGACCCTCGTGATGCGCGGCACGCCCTTGCTGGTGCAACTGTTCTTCTTCTATTACGGCATCGGCCGCCTGCTGGAAGGCGTCCCCGGCATTCGCGAGAGTCTGTTCTGGAGCATTCTGCGTGATCCCTTCTTCTACGCCACCCTGACCTTCACGCTCTCGGTGGGCGCCTACACGGGGGAGGTCCTGCGGGGGGCGCTGCTCAGCGTGCCACCGGGCGAGCGTGAAGCAGGCCGTGCCTTCGGCATGGGGCCGTTCCAGGTCTTCTTCCGTCTCTGGCTGCCGCGTGCCATCCAGCTGTGCCTGCCGACTCTGACCGGCGAGATCATCCTGCTGCTCAAGTCGGTGCCGCTGGTCTCGACGATCGCCATGATGGACCTGCTGCAGGTCGCCAACATCATTCGTGACGAGAACTTCCTCACCTATGAGCCGCTGCTGTTCATTGGCGCCATCTACCTGCTGCTGACCATCCTGCTGACCCTGTGCCTGCGCCAGGTGGAGCTCAACTTCCCGGGTGTCCGTGCCCAGGCACGCAGTGGTGGACTGCTCTCGCGTCTGCGTCAGCCAAGGACTGCGTAAAGCCGCTCGCCTCGGCCATCGCTGATCTCCTGCCAAGTACCCCTCGCACAGGCTATTCACGTCTGCATACAAAAACGCCGAGTCAGTCGACTCGGCGTTTTTGTATGCTTTCTGCGGGGTGCGCTTCTGGTCATTCGCATACTTTTCGGTATAGGCACTCCACGCCGGCTGCACAGCATGATAGACATCGTCTCTGATTCCATAGGGAATCAAATTGGCGCTTATTTGATGTGATATAGAATCATCTCTAGACCATTGGTGTAGCGACCTTGGGAGGGTGGTTGAAAATAATGTTAGTAATATCAGTAGGTTGTAAGGTGAATGGTGCTGGCATGGCGCTTGCTATCCACAGTGACAAGAGACGCGGTCAGCGGATTCATCTCGTCACTCACCAAAGGATATCGCCATGAGTATCGCCAGCTTCAAATCTGCCAATCGTCTGATCACCGGGCAACAAGCCTCGACTCGTCTTGCTGAGGAGGTCATGCGACTGGGCATGCATTCGCCGATGTTGGTCACCGACCCTGGTGTACTGGGGTCAGGAACACTGGAGCCGATCAAGGCTCAATTGGATGACCTCAAGTCCAGGGGGCACCTGACGGACTATCGCATCTTCAGTGATGTCAGCGCCGAACCTGAAGTGCATATCGTCGAGGACTGCATGAGCAGCTACCGCGAGGGGGGCTGCGATAGCCTGATCGCGGTAGGCGGTGGCAGTGCGATGGATATCGCCAAATGCGTGGCGGTGTATGCCACCCATGATGGTGATCTCGAGAGTCTGTTTGGCGAGAACAAGGCGCGTGTCCGCGGTGCGCCACTTATCGCCATGCCGACGACATCAGGCACCGGGTCCGAGGTGACCAACATCGGGATTCTGTCTGATACCGAAGCGAGGATGAAGAAAGGCATCGTCAATGACTACTTGCTGCCAGATGTTGCCATCGTTGCCCCGGAGCTGACGGTGAGCTGCCCCCGACATGTTACTGCCGCCAGCGGTGTCGATGCGCTCGTCCACGCCATCGAAGCCTATCTTTCCAATTTCGCCACGCCGATCACCGATGCACTGGCCATGAAGGCCATGCGCCTGATCATCAAGGCCTTGCCCAAGGCCTATGCCAATCCTGCCGATCTCAAGGCGCGTGAAGACATGGCGACTGGCAGCCTGCTCGCCGGGATGGCATTCGGCAATGCCGGTGTCGGGGCGGTGCACGCCTTGGCCTATCCATTGGGAGGGCGCTACCACCTGCCACATGGCGTGACCAATGCGCTGCTGTTGCCCCACGTGATGCGCTGGAATGCATTGGCTTGTGTCGAGCGCTTCCGGGACATTGCGGAGGCTCTCGATACACCACATCGCAAGCTGAAGGATGAAGCTACTGCCGAACTGGTCGTCGAGCGACTACATAAGCTATGTCGTGATGTGGACATCCCCAGCGGCCTGCGCCATTTCGACATCCCCGAAGAGGACATCCCCTCACTTGCGGCAGATGCCTTCAAGGTCGAGCGCCTGCTGCGCAACAATCCACGTCAGCTCAGCCAAGCCGATATCGAAAGTATCTATCGCGCGGCCTACTGAAGCGCTGAATCTCCTTTCTGAACAGCATCTCCACCACAGGTGAAGATGAATAACGATAACAACAGGAACGCCATCATGAGCCACTGGAAAACCCGCCAGCCCGGTGAGGAAAGCCCCTACTTCGCGTTGGGGCCCTTCAAAATTCGTCTTCCCTTCCTGCACTACCGTTTCGAGCTGCCCGACTACCTGCAAGGGCTGTTGATGTGCGCGGTGGATCTCGCCGCCATCCCGTTGATGACGGAGCTCCTGGGCATGCCGTTCGAGGCCGCACTGGCCATCGTGATGCTCAATGGTCTGCTGTATCTGGTTCACCACCTGCTGGGCGACCCTGTTATTCCCGGCTGGATCACGCCGGCCATTCCACTGTTGATGGCCTATGTGGCGACCTTCCCGGAGGGGGAGACGCGGGTGCATGCCTTGATTGCCTTCCAGCTGATGCTCGGGATACTGGCCATCGTGCTCGGGCGAACGGGGCTGGCCAGCAAGGTGGTCAACATGATCCCCTCGGCGATCAAGGCTGGCATCATCATGGGCGCGGGGTTGGCCGCAATCAGCGTGGTCTTCAAGGAAGGCGGGCGTTTCGACACCTATCCCATCACCATCAGCATCGCGGTAGGTCTGGCTTTCTACATCATCTTCTCGCGTCATTTCGCCAAGCTGAAGACCACGAATCCTTTCTGGAGCAATCTCGGCAAGCTGGGCATCTTCCCGATCATCCTGCTGGCGATCGTCGTCGCTCCGCTGGTGGGCGAGGCCGCATGGCCTGATGTGCAGTGGGGCTTCAGCCAACCTGATTTCGTGACCATGTTCAGCCAGTACACTGTCTTCGGTGTCGGCTTGCCGCCGCTGTCGATGTTCCTGACGGCGCTGCCGACCGTGCTGGCTGCCTATATCGTGCTGTTCGGCGATGTTCTGCAGTCCAAGGCACTGGTCGAGGAAGCTGATGAGTCCCGTCCCGACGAGAAGATCGACTACGATGCCAACCGTGCACACATGATCTTCGGCGGGCGCAATACACTGATGAGTCTCTTCGGCCCGGACGTCACCATGTGTGGCCCGCTGTGGGCTGCCATGCAGGTGGTAGTGGTCGAACGCTACAAGGAAGGCAAGCAGGCGATGCATTCGCTGTTCGGTGGCTCGGGCTCATTCCGCTGGGGCACCAACACCGGTCTGCTGCTGTTGCCCATCGTCAGTCTGGTCCAGCCCATCCTGGGGATAGCATTGGCACTGACGCTGTTGATCCAGGGCTATGTCAGCGTGCGCTTGGGCATTCTGGAAGCGCGTAGCCAGCGCGACTTGGGCATTGCCGGGGTGATCGCCGCCGTACTGGTCATCAAGGGGGCTGCCTGGGCCTTCGGGATCGGCATTGCGCTGTGTCTGCTGATCTACGGCAAGCGCTTCTTCTCCGGCGAGATCGATGAGACCTTCAGTCGTGATATCGGCAAGTCAGATATCGCGCCGGCCGACAGCAAGACAGCAAGCCTGTCCTCGACAGGTGCCGCTTCGACAGACTCCCCGACGTCCTCGCATTGACGTATCGTGACCCCATGTCCCCCCGCCGCCTGAGCGCGCGGGGGTTTCTGCCGGGGGAGTCGTCAATGCAGAACGTGGAGCAGGATCTCAGGCTTGAAGCAGCGCTGGCGTTGCTGGAGCGCCAGTCACTGGAGGCCGTCAAGGTCATCGATACACGTGGTGAGGTTATCGGTGTCTTGACGCGTCAGGAGGTGGAGTCCGCCGCGGAACTCAAGGAACGCCTCGCGCTCTCAAATCAGCGGGGCAGCTCAACCGGGAAGAATGCCACGGAGGTTAGCGCGGATCCGGCGTCTGATCTGCTGGCTCAGGTACCGACCCAGCGTTTGCTGGATGCCCTGCATGACGGTGTCTATATCACCGATGGGCGTGGCGTGACCGTCGCCATCAATCAGGCCTATGAGCGTATTACCGGGCTCAAGCGCAGTGACGTGCTGGGGCATCACATGCAGGAGCTGGTGCGCCGGGGGTATATCTCCAAGTCGGTGTCATTGGAGGTCATCCGTGACGGCAAGCCCGTCACCCTCGTGCAGAGTCTGCGCGATGGCCGCAAGATATTGGTCAGCGGTCTCCCGATGCTGGCCCACGACGGCACATTGAGCCATGTGGTTACCAGCGTGCGCGATATCACCGAGCTGCTGCGCGCCAAGCATGCGCAGGAGCAGTTGCGCCAACTGCACTCCCTGCATGATACCTACAGCGTCAGCTCCGGGACGGATGAACAGTCGCTGGAGCTGGTGACTAGTGACGCTACCGCCGACTGTTTCGCGTTGGCGGAACGCGTGGCTGCCACTGATGTGAAGGTGTTGATTCAGGGCGAGACGGGAACGGGCAAGACGCTGCTGGCCCGCTATCTTCACGAGCACAGCACGCGTGCCGAGGGGGTATTCCTTGAGCTCAACTGTGCTGCCTTGCCGGAAGGGCTGCTGGAAGCCGAGTTGTTCGGCTATGCGCCTGGCGCGTTCACCGGTGCAAACGCACGTGGCAAGCAGGGGCTTCTGGACGTCGCCAATGGTGGCACGCTCTTCCTGGATGAGATCGGTGATCTGCCGCTTTCATTGCAGGCCAAGTTGTTGAAGGTCGTCGAAGAGCAGCGTTTCATGCCTGTCGGCGGGACAGAGCTTCGCCGCACCAACGTCCGTCTGCTGACCGCCTCACATCATGATTTGGCTGCTCGGGTGAAGGAGGGGCGCTTCCGGGAAGACCTCTACTATCGCCTGAGTGTCGTGCCCATCACGCTGCCACCATTGCGTGAGCGGCGCAGCGAAGTGATCCCGCTGCTGCATCATTACCTCCGCCATTTCTGTCAACGTCATGCACTGGCCCGGCGCCTTGACCCTGAAGTGCTCGAGCTACTGGGCAGCCATGCATGGCCCGGTAATATTCGTGAGTTGATCAATCTGGTGGAGCGCCTCGTGGTGACCACCACCAGCGAGGTGATCACATCCGATGTCCTGCCGGCAGAGTATCTTGCGGCGCATGCCAGTTCAGGGTGGGATGATTCGATGATGCTCGGCGCGATAACCGCCCCGGGGGATGGTTCATCGGAGTGCACGCTGAAGGAACATACCGAAGCTCTGGAGCGGCGCTTGATCGAGCAAGCCCTGAAGAAGCATCGCACCACTCGTGCTGCGGCGGCATCGCTGGGGATCAACCAGTCGACGCTGGTCAAGAAGATGCAGAAGTTCACTCACACGCCCTGAAGCCGGCAGAGCTGTTCGGGCCTTTACTCATCCTCGACCCTCGACCCTCGCTTTTCGCCTCTTCAATCCTCCCTAGATGAGCGTGTACCCGCTTTCCTTTCACAGCTTGTCCCTCAGGCACCAAAACCTCCCAGCTCTCTAACTGCCCCCGAAGTCAGCAAGCTTTCTAACTGGCACCGAAACCTGCCAGCTCTCTAACTTGCCCCGAAACCCGCGATGAAGACGCGCACGCAGCGCCTGACATGGGGGCGGAGTTGTTCGGGACTTGCGGTGTCGGGTGGGCAGCCGAGCAGGGCGTCGACATGCAGCGGGTTGAGCAGCATGCCGGTAAGCAGGTTGGCGGCGGCCAGTGGTTCCTGGCCGAGGCCGGTGGACGGCAGGTGGCCCTGGGCGACCTGACGCGACAGATAGCCTGCCAGGCGCTGTCGGGTCAGCTTGGGACCGTTGTCGAGGAACAGCTTGCCGAGCTCTGGATTGCGGCCGCTCTCGAAGGCGAGGCCACGGAACAGGCGGATCAGTTCGGGCGCGAGGGCCAGCGCCAGCATCGCCATGCCGAAGTCTTCCAGCGCTTCCTCGACGCTGCGTGCCTCGTTGGCTTCGTGGTCCATCACCGACCACACCGTCTGCGCTTCCTGCTGCATCACGGCCAGAAACAGGCCGTCCTTGTTGCCGAAATTACGATACAGCGTTGCCAGGGACCCGCCGGCCTGACGGGCGATCTCATTGATGCTGGTCGCGGCAAAGCCATGTTCGAGGAAATGTTCGCGCGCGACTTCCAGCTGGCGTTTGCGGCGTGCCTCCCCGCGCGGTGAGGCGCGAGTCGCGGTGCTTCCCGAGTCAGGGCCGGTCTCTGATGAGGGTGAATCAGTCATGTGAGTGTCCTGTCTGTGATTCGGAAAACCGCCTGAAACAGGCAAGGTTGCGATATTGCGAACGAGAGACGCTGTCTGCCGAAACTGTTGGGGCTGCCTCAATGAAGTGTAGTATTCATTACACTTTGTGGCGATGCAAGATGACAGCCGCGGCCCGAGCGCTCGCAAAAGCCGTGGCCGCCTCATCCGCAGCGTCAGACAGATTACACGCCTGTCACCGACAGGCAGCAAGAGAGAGTCGCCGAATGAACAAGGCAGGCAAGGGTGTCGTGGCACTCATCGTGGTGGCGGGCGTGATCGCTGGCGGAGTGATGGGAGCCGAATGGTGGCAGGTCGGGCGCTTCATGCAGGAAACCGACAACGCCTATGTGCGTACCGACAGCGTCGCGGTGCGCTCCGAGATCACCGCGCGGGTGACGCGCATGCTGGTGCATGACAACCAGCCGGTGAAGAAGGGGCAGTTGCTGGTGCAGCTGGATGAAGAAGATGCCAGGGCCAATCTGGATCAGGCCAGTGCCGCGCTGGACAACGCGCGTACCGGGGAAGTCCAGGCCGAGCGTCAGCTGGACCTGCAAGACGCGAAGATCGACGAGGCCAAGGCCGCGCTGGCCTCGGCCAAGGCTGAACGCGATCAGGCGGCGCTGCATCTCAAGCGCTCCAGAAGTCTGGAGAGCCGCAGCTACGCCTCGCGTCAGTCCTATGAGGATGATCAGGTCACCCTGCGCACCGCCGACGCCAAGGTGGCGCAGCAGAACGCGGCACTGGCGTCCGCGCGTCAGCAGCTGGAAGTCTACAAGGCGCAGCTGGAGTCGGCGCGTGCCCAGGTGGTGTCAGCGGCGGCGGATCTTGCCTACGCGCGCCACCAGTTGGAGAAGACCTCGATCTACGCGCCTCAGGACGGCGTGGTCGGCAATCGCAGTGTCGAGGTGGGCACCATGGCCAGCGCGTCGTTGACCCTGATGCAGCTGGTGCCGGTGAAAAGTGCCTATGTGGTGGCCAACTACAAGGAAACCCAGACCGAGCGCATGCGCGTCGGCCAGCCGGTCAGTCTCGAGGTGGATGCCTACCCGGACATCGAGTTTGAGGGCGTGGTGGATAGCCTGGCGCCGGCGACCGGTACCGAGTTCAGCCTGCTGCCGACGGACAATGCCACCGGCAACTTCAACAAGATCGTCCAGCGTGTACCGGTGCGCATTCGCCTGACCGGCCCTGAGGATGCGTTGCCGCGTCTACGCGCTGGCCTGTCGGTCATCCCCAGCGTCGATACGCGTGAACTGCCGGACACCGGTACCTATGCCGTCGATGCCCTCTCCAGGGATACCATCGCCGACGACGTCATCGCGCCCGATGTCGCACAGGTCGCTGGCGCTGATCGCGGAGCACAGTAAGCATGGCCGAAGCAACGCAGGCACCAGCGGGCGCCGCCAGTGACATGCCGACACGCCGCCAGCAGATCGGCTTCGTGGCCGCGGTGTTCGGCATGTTCATGGCGATTCTGGATATCCAGATCGTGTCCAGCTCGCTCAATGAGCTGCAGGCGGGCCTGGCCGCCAGTCAGGACCAGATCTCCTGGGTGCAGACCAGCTATCTGATCGCCGAGATCGTGATGATTCCGCTGTCCGGCATGCTGGCGCGCATCTTCTCGACGCGGCTGGTGCTGACCGTCTCGGCGCTGGGCTTCACGCTGGCGAGTCTAGGCTGTGCGCTCTCGACCTCGCTGGAAGCCCTGATCGTGCTGCGTGCGGTCCAGGGCTTCATGGGCGGGGCGATGATTCCGCTGACCCAGGCGGCCAGTTTCTCGATCTTCCCGCGCCGCATGATGGGCAGCATCCAGGCAGTCATCGGCCTGGTGGCGACCATGGCGCCCTCCATCGGGCCCTCCGTCGGCGGCTACATCACCGAATACATGAGCTGGCATTGGCTGTTTCTGGTCAATCTGGTGCCGGGCATCATCGTGGCGGCGCTGGTGTGGCGCAATCTGGAGATCGACAGCGGCGACCGCGGCCTGCTCAGCCGTCTGGATACGCCGGGCCTGGCGCTGATGGCGGTCTTTCTCGGCAGCCTCGAATTCGTGCTCGAGGAGGGGCCCGGCGATGACTGGTTCGCCAGTTCGCTGATCCTGTTCTGGAGTGTGGTATGTGCCATCGCGGCGGTCGGCTTCTTCTGGCGCGTGCTGACGACCGCGAATCCCATCGTCGACCTGCGGGTGTTCAGGGACCGCAACTTCGCGCTGGGGGCTATCATCGGCTTCTGGATCGGCGTGGTGCTCTATGGGCTGGTCTATCTGGTGCCGCTGTTTCTCGGCTCGATTTCCGGCTTCTCCAGCGTGCAGATCGGGCAGGTGATGTTCGTCAGCGGCGTGGTGATGTTCCTGATGGCGCCGGTGGCGGGCAAGCTTTCCGACCGCATCGACCTGCGCCTGATGCTGTGCATCGGCCTGGTGCTGACCGGTCTAGGCACCGGCATGAACGTGCACCTGACCTCGGACTCGGGCTTCGATGACTTCTTCTGGCCGCAGGTGATCCGCGGCGCGGGCCAGATCATGGTGCTGCTGTCGGTCTCCCGGCTGGCGATGGGACGTCTGGCGCCCCATGAGATAGGCAACGGCAGTGGCCTGTTCAACGTGATGCGCAACCTGGGCGGCGCGGTGGGACTGGCGCTGATCGACACCATCCGCGAGCTGCGTGAGGACTATCACTGGAACCAGATGATCGGGGCCATCGACCAGAGCCGCCAGGTGGTGATCGATCAGCTGGCAAGCTATCAGTCGACCTTCGCGGGGCTGGCTGATCCGTGGCAGGCCGGTGTGCAGATGATCGCCCAGCGCATCAGCCTCCAGGCCGAGGTGCTGGCCTTCGACAATATCTTCCTGTGGCTGGGCGCGGTCTATGTGGTGGGCAGTGTCGTGGTGATCGCCTTCCGTCGGCCGGAGAGTGAGGGCAGTAACGAAGGCGGGGCTCACTAGTGTGGCGTCACAGTCGCACCGACCAACGACAAGACCCGCCTTGATGGCGGGTCTTGTCGTTTCAGCATGCGGGTGACAGCGTCTCACCAGCCCCAGAACATCAGGTACCAGATGCCCAGCGCGGGCAGGCATGCCAGCGCGACACTCGCGGTGCCGATCAGCCGTGAGGCGTTGCCGGCGAGCAGGCCGCCGTTGCGCTGCTCGCTACTGTGCTGCTCGCCACTATGCTGCTCACCGGTGATGCGCCAGGCCAGCCGCAGGCCCCACAGGCAGGCCAGCGCCAGCAGGGTGGCGCGCAGATCATTGGCCCAGGTGAGGTTGATGCCGTCACCGCGCAGCAGCGTCATGGTGGTGGCGGAGAGGCCGAGGAACACGCCCAGCCCGCCCAGCGGAATCAGGCTCAGCGAGAGATGCCACAGGCGTGACAGCGTCGCCTTGCCACCCATCAGCCAGTTGCCCAGCAGCAGCGGCAGGCTGGTGAGCGCGCCCAGCAGACCGCCACCGACCACGATCCACAGCGTGATCAGGCTGCCATCGAGCAGATTGAAGACATCGTTGTGCTCGGGATAGTTGGTCAGGATCCATGTCGGCAGCGTGGTGGTCAGCGGCCACATCAGATCGTGCTCGATCAGCCAGACCGCCAGTTGCTGCTTGAGGGCGACGAACCACGGGCTGGCGCTCCAGCTGAAGGCACCGATGGCGATGCCGAGCAGGCCGAACACCAGCACCGAGTAGTGGGTGAAGCGCACCGGCTGCGGCGGCTCGACCAGTTCCACCCCCGGCGCACGCCACTCCAGCTGCATCGCGTCCTTGTAGCCGCTGCAGCGTCCACAGACATGGCAGTCACCGGCACTGTCGAGCTGCTTGAGCGGAATCAGCGGTGCGCAGTCAGGGGCGTGCATGCGTACCGCGTTGCCCTGGCGGACAGCCTGATTGTGGGCGTTCCATCGCGCCTGGTCGGTACGGAAGTGGGTCGGTGACAGGCGCGCCAGCAGATTGAAGACGCCATTCACCGGACACAGCTGACGGCACCAGACGCGGGTGCCCTTGCCGTAGATCAGCCCGACCACGATCGCGGCCACCGTCGAGCCGCCCAGTACCACCAGTGCGCCCAGCGGGTACTGATAGACGCTGGCCAGCTGGCCATAGAGCGTGGTGCCGAGGAAGGCCACGAAGGGCCAGCCGCCCCAGCGCATCCAGCCGGGAATCGGTCGTCCGAGGCCGATGCGGCTGGCGGCTTCGGTCAGGGTGCCTTCGGGGCAGAAGACACCGCACCACACGCGACCCATCAGCACCATGCTGATCAGCACGAAGGGCCACCATAGCCCCCAGAACACGAACTCGGCGAACACCGTCAGGTTGGTGAGGATATGCGCCTGGTAATCCGGCAGCGGCAACAGGGCCGGCACCACCAGCAGAAAGGCATAGATGCCGACCACCAGCCATTGCACCAGCTGGATCAGGCCACGCCGCTGCTGCATTGCCTGACCGAAGCGCGCGATGCGTGTGGCTTGACGGCCAGGCGAGGTGCCGCCATCACTGGCGATGAGGTTGGCGATGTCGCCGTGGGGGCTGGAACCGCAATTGGCCATGGCTGTCGTCTCTCCTGGCTGGCAGATCGCGTGAACAGGACTCAGCTGCGCGCGCGGGCAGTGAGCTGGCGGCGCTGGACCACGCGCTCCATCTTGCGTTGACGCTTCATGAGGCTTGCGACGATGACCCAGTAGCCCAGATAGCCGATCACCATCGTCGTGGCAGGCCAGGCGCGATAGCCGGCGAAGGTCGCCAGCAGTCCGCCGAGGCCGCTGCCATCATCGAGCAGCCAGCTGGAATCCCACAGCGGGTCGAGGCCTGCCGGTAGATAGCCGAGGCCGATCAGCTGCTCGAGGCCCGACATCAGCAGTGACGCCGCCAGCAACAACAAAAGGATTTCGGTCACGCGGAAGAACAGCTTCCACGAGAACAGGCGTGAACCGAGCTGCAGCGCCATGAAGGTCGCCACCGCGAGGGCGAAGCCGAGGCCCGCAGCGAGCGAGAAGCTGGCGATGCCGCCGGATTGCAGGCTGGCGGCGCCCATGCCGTAGAGGAAGACGACGGTTTCCGCGCCTTCACGCGCCACGGCGATGGCGACCAGCGTCGCCACACCCCAGTAGCTGCCGGAGGAGACGGCGCTGGCCAGTCCGCTCTCCAGCTCTGCCTTGAGCGTGCGGCCCTTGGTGCGCATCCACAGCACCATCTGGGTGATCAACAGACAGGCGGTCAGCACCAGTACGGCCTGGAAGACCTCCTGCGCGGTACCGGTCAGCCAGGTGTTGGCACCCATCAGCGCCGCCCCCATCAGGCCGGCCAGCACCAGGCCGGCGACGACCCCGCCCCACAGGTAGCGCAGGCCCGCGCGGGTGCCGGACTGCACCAGCCAGGCGTGCATGATGCCGATGACGAGAATGGCTTCGACGCTTTCACGCCAGACGATAAACAGGATCTGATCAAACATGCGGACTCTCTTCTACTGACGTTCGGTGCGCGCCATCGATGACGAAAAAGGTGTCATTGGCACAGGGTGTGCCGAGCTTATTCGGCGACGACCTTGCCACGCGCGTCCGGCAGGTGGAAATCATCGAAGAAGTCATAGCTCCCCGCGCGCAGCGGATGAATGACGACGAACGACTTCACGCCCGGCGCCAGCACCTTCTCCTTGCGCAGGGAGTTGCTCTCGAATTCGGCCGGCGTATTGCCCGCGTTATGCAACTGGATGACGAATTTCTCGCCCGCCTTCACCTCAAGGACCTCAGGGATGAGCTTGCCGTTGTCGAGGGTCAGGTCGTAGGACGGCATGTCGCTGGCGGCCGCCGGCCGAGGCAGCAGGGCCACGAGCAACAGGGCGAGCGCGGGCAGCAGGGCGCTTGCTCGATGGGGCAGGCGAGAGGGCAAGAGGGAGGGCAAGTGAGAGGTCAGGCGCATGGGACACTCCGGACGATGAGGAAAAGCGCACACTGACACCAGCACAAGGCGCTGGTGGTAGAGCGACCAATGGCCGCGAGTGCAGGTCAGCACAGGCGGCCATCGAAGGAGCAAGCGGCAATGGCCGCCTCACGGGATGCAGATATTCAGGGTCATGCAGCAAGGGCAGAGCGGCGCTCAGTAGCCGCCTTTCTTGCCGACACCGGCATAGACGAAGTCGTAGTCGGTGGTGATGGTCTGCGGCCACTCGGCGACGCCGGTTTCCTTGTCGATATGACGCGGCATGTCCGGATGCTGGATCTCGAAGGTCAGGTGGTACTTGCCCGGGCCATCCAGCTTGACGTTCTTGCCGTAGTGGGTGCCGTCATTGGCGATCATCGGTACCAGCTCGCCTTCGATCGGCGCCTCGCCACCCTGCTTGGTCAGGGTGTAGTGAATGCCGAGATAGGGGATCCAGTCGCCCGGCGCGAAGCCGTTGTCGTTTTCCATCAGCGCGTGGATATCGGCTTCCAGGTGGATATCGGCCTGGTTGGCAGGCAGCTTGCCGGCCGGAGCCATCACCACCGGCTGCAGGTAGACCGCAGCGATTTCCATGCCGCCTTCCTTGACCGGTGTGCCGATCGGGTATTCCAGTGCCGAGGCCTGGCCCGCCACGAACGTTGCCGCCAGGCTCAGGGCGAGCAGGGAAGGCTTGAGCGCGCGGGGCAGAGCAGTGGTGAAGGAGTGACGCTGTGGCATCGGGGGGACTCGCAATGATGGGAAGTGGAGCTTCATTATCCCGATAAGCCTAAATATAACCATTCTCATCCCTGCGCCGCTTGCGTTGCTCATCTTGCAACGGGACGTTGTATGAGTATGAGTATTTTCTCAAGTAACAGGGGTAGGGGGGCTGACCTGGCGGGGGCGCCGAGCAGATCGCGGTTTTCTTGCAACTACCTCGCGACTGGCTCACGACTGCCTCGCGACTTTCTCGCGCCATCTGGTCGGGTCATCTGGTCTGGCGCGCTGCCATGCGGCATGCTGCGCGACATGACGACTCCTCCTTCAGATTCATCTTCTCGCATTGATCTGCCCGGCCTCGAGGCGTGGTGCCGAACGCTGCATCAACATCTGCTCGCGCGCCGTCAGCGTGCCTGTCTGTGGATCAGTGGCGATGACCCCTCTGGCGCCGCGCAGGCGATCTGTGAGCGCTGGCCGTCGCATGAGCCTGCCCCGTTGTGGCTGGGGACAGGAGAAGCCTTGTCGACACCGGGCGCGACGCCCATACGTGCGTTGGCGATGGCCAAGGCCGCCACCCAGCTGGGGGGTGAGCAGGCACTGGTCATCTTCGATGCGGCGCAGCCGGCGTCTGGCTTCGACCCGGATGCCTTCGGCGCCGTGGCCGGTACCCTGCAGGCGGGTGGCCTGCTGGTACTGATGACGCCTGCCGCCTGGGCCGCGGCAGACCCTGCGCCAGTACCGGATGGCGATCATGCGCGTCTGGCCCATTGGCCCTTCGAGCGGCAGCAGCTGACGACGCGCTATCTGGCGCGGCTGGCACGTCGACTGACGTCGCATGCCAGTGTGCTGCACTGGCCGCAGGGCGGAACCTTGCCGGCGCCGTCGCCGTCGCTGGATAGCGGCAATCAGGCGGCGCGATCAGGCGCCATCGCCGACCGCGACTGCCTGACGCAGGACCAGGCCGCCAGCGTGGCTGCGCTGGAGGCATTGGCGCCTGCGCGGCCTGTGGTGATCAGTGCCGATCGCGGGCGTGGCAAGAGTGGCGCGCTGGGCATCGCGGCGGCGCGCTGTCTGGCGGCGGGGGAGGATGTCTGGCTGACGGCGCCACGCCCTGCGGCGGTCAGCGCGGTCTTCGAACGCCTGGCGGTCCTGCTGCCCCGTGGGCAGCGCGAGGGCAATGTCTTTCGCTTGCCGGCTGGGCAGGCGGAGGACGGCACGGCTTCTGGCAGCGAACTGCGCTTTCTGGCGCCAGATGCCATCGAGGCAGCTCGCCTCGCCTGCCACGATGCGACGCTGCCGCGGCTGTTCGTCGATGAAGCCGCCGCCATTCCCACGCCATTGCTGAAGGGCTATCTGGTGCATTTTCCGCGCATCGCCTTCGCCACCACCGTGCATGGCTACGAAGGCACCGGGCGCGGCTTCCAGCTGCGGTTTCGTCATCATCTCGAGCGCCAGTGTCCCGGCTGGCAGGCGCTGGAGATGACGACGCCCGTGCGCTGGGCGCCCGGCGATCCGCTGGAGACGTTGACCGATGACCTGCTGCTGCTCTCGGCGCAGCCGCCTGAGCTTGGCGCGCTGGCGGATACCGCCAGGCAGTCCATCGAACCGTGGTTAGCCCGCAGTGAGGTCGTCCTGTTGCAGCGTGACTCTCTGGCGCGTGACGAGGCGGCGTTGCGGCAGCTGTTCGGCCTGCTGGTGCAGGCGCATTACCGCACCACACCGGCGGACCTGCGCCAGCTGCTCGATACACCGGGGCTCACGTTGATGGCGATTCGTCAGCGTGATGCCACGACTGGGAGTGATGCCTGGCTGGGGGTGGTGGCCGCCGTCGAGGAGGGCGGCTTCCCGACGCCCCTGGCGCATGACATCTGGTGCGGCAAGCGGCGTCCGCGCGGGCACCTGCTGGCACAGTCGCTGGCAGCGCATGCAGGTCACCAGGGCGCCGCCGAAGCCCGCTGGTGGCGGGTACTGCGTATTGCGGTGCATCCTGCACTGTGGCGGCGTGGTCAGGGAGCGCGCTTGCTCCAGGCGCTCGAGCAGCAGGCGCTGGCGGCAGGCGTCACGCGACTCGGCACCAGCTTCGGGGCCGAGGCCGATCTGGTCGCCTTCTGGCTGGCGCAGGGCTTCGTGCCGCTACGCATGGGCCTCAAGCGCGATGCCGCCAGTGGCGAGCACGCGGTGATGATGGGCAAGGCCATCGGCGAGAGCGGGAGTGGTCAATCAGCGCCGCGCGGGAAGTTTGCACAGGATGCCTTGCTCGGCGCGCTGCAGCAGGACTTCCAGCGCCTGCTGCCCAGCCTGCTCAAGCATGAGCTGCACGGCTTGCCGCCCCTCTTGGCCGACAGGCTGCGGCAGCGAGGATGTGAGGCTGGCCTGGCCACGCTGACGCCAGCCGCATGCACGCAGCGACTGGACTGGTATCGCCGTGGTGGCGGGGGGCTGGCGCTGGTACGGCCGTGGCTCGAGACAGCACTCGAGGCCTGTGAGTCTTCACGACTCGATGAGGCGTCACGTCACGGGCTGGTGCTGGCACTGGGCGGACAGGATGCGCCTGCCTTCGTCAGCTGGGCCGAGGGGCAGGGCCTCGTGGGCCGCAAGGCGCGCGATCGCTGGTGCCGTGCGGCCGCTGGGCGCCTGATCGAAAAGCGCGAATGACAAGGCCAGCGCGGCCGGGGGCTGCTCAGAGGCCCGGAATGCCGATCGGGCCGGGCATGTCAGGAATCGGCGAGCAGCCACTCAGCATCAGCAGGCCAGCAGTGGCGGAGATGGCGGTCAGCAGCAGTAGTCGACGAGGCATAAAGGCTCCGATGAAGGTGGGGAATGGCATGCATCTGTCAGCAGGGTCGTGATTGTCATCCTTGCATATTCGAAGTCGCTGATCGATAGGTGTCGACAACCACTAGCCACGCCCGTCCGCTGTTCCGTATGCTCATTGATGACAAGAACAGGAATCTTCGCCATGAATGAGCATATCGATACGTTGGACCCCGCCATCCTCTGGCGTCATTTCCGCACTCTGTGCAATATCCCGCGCCCGTCCGGGCATGAAGCCGCGCTGGTGGCCTATCTGATCGACTGGGCCGAAGCGCGTGGTCTCGCGCATGATCGTGACGCTTTCGGCAACCTGCGCCTGCGCAAGCCCGCCACGCCCGGCCACGAGAGCGCACCGGGCATCGTGCTGCAGGGCCATCTCGACATGGTCGCCCAGGCGGCCAGCGACAGTGATCACGACTTCATCCGTGATTCCCTCGATACCTATTTGGAAGACGGCTGGCTCAAGGCGCGCGGCACCACTCTGGGGGCCGACAACGGTCTCGGCGTCGCGGCGGCGCTGGCGGTACTCGAAGACGATAGCCTCGTGCACGGCCCGCTGGAAGCGCTGTTCACCCTCGAGGAGGAAACCTCGATGGGCGGCGCGCTGAATCTGGCCGAGAACTGGCTGGAAGGGCGCTACCTGCTCAATCTGGATTCGGAAGACCGCGGGCAGGTCTATATCGGCTGTGCCGGTGGCGCGGACATCAATGTCGCCCACGAGTTTGCCACCTCTTCTCTGAAGGATGCCGAAGCGGAGCTGGAGCTGACCATCGGTGGCCTGGTCGGCGGCCATTCCGGGCTCGATATCCATCGTGGGCGCGGCAATGCCAATCGCCTGATGTCACGCGCGCTGGTCGCGCTGGCCGAGTTCAAGCCGCGTCTGGTCAGCTGGTCTGGCGGTACACTGCGCAATGCCTTGCCGCGTGAGGCCACGGTCGGTGTGGTGATCTATGACGAGCGCGTCGCCGCCGCACGCCAGCGCCTCGAGGACTTCGAAGCCCAGATTCGCGACGAGCTGCGCGAGACGGACCCGGATGTCTCGCTCAGCGTGACCCGTGGCAATGCCGAGAATGCGCTGTCCGTGGAGGACACCCAGCGGCTGGTCGCGGTGCTGGATGCCGCGCCCTACGGAGTCGAGCGCATGAGCGCGGCGGTGGAAGGCGTGGTGGAAACCTCCAACAACCTCGGCGTGGTGCAGCTGCGCGAGGGGCGCTTCCATCTCTGCGCGCTGGTGCGTTCGCTGCGCGATGATGCCGTGACCATGATGGAGCAACGCATCCGTGGGCTCTTTGCGCTGATCGGCGCGACCACCGTGGCCGAGAATGCCTATCCGGGCTGGCAGCCGGCGCCGGATGCGCTTCTGCTGGCGCGCTTCTGCAGCCTGCACGAGCGCGTCACTGGTCGCGCGCCGGAGATCAAGGTCATCCATGCCGGGCTCGAGTGCGGCATTCTGGGGGCCAAGTATCCCCAGCTCGAGATGATCTCCTTCGGGCCGCTGATTCGCGGCGCCCACTCGCCCAGCGAGCGGGTCGAGGTCGAGTCGGTCGGTGAATTCTGGCAGGTGCTCAAGGGACTGATCACGGAACTCGCCGAGCCTGCCAAGGCCGCTTGAGCAACGCTCAGGCAAGACTCGTCACGCAGACGAACGACGCCCCCGCAGGTCAGCCTGCGGGGGCGTCGTTCGTCTGCGTGTCGTCATCTCTGGGCATCAGGCGCTGGCCTGGCCTGATGAGAGTGCGAGGCTTCAGTTGATATTGATGCGGATCGCCGGGATGCCGATGCTCACGCCGTCATGGTAGCGGCGTATGCCATGCCGACCGGAGTCATGGTTTTGGTAGTAGTACGGGCGGTAGCGGTCGTGCTCAAGACGCCCATGCTGATGGTAGCGGCGCTTGGGGACATGGCGGCGGATATCTTGACGAAAGTGCTGACGAGAATGCTGGCGCGAGTGATGGCGCTCCACGCGCGGCTCGTCGAACATCCTGAGATGGCGGCGCTTGATCGCCTCGTGGCGACTCTGCGGCGTGCTGTGACGCTCGCTGTGCTGGCCCTGCGCGCGATGGCGATCATCTGCGGCGACCAGCGTCGGCGTGGCGAGCATCAGCGTCAGTCCCAGCAGCAGGGAGGCCAACAGGGAAGGCAACGGAGAGTGAAGGGCTGTGGTCAAGGTCGAGATATGCATGGGGCGGTCTCCCGTATGGTCGGTCAGTCACCCAAGAGGATCCTTGTCGTCAGAATATCGTGTCGCGGCGCCTTTTACGAAAGGCGTTCGCTAATGTCTCCGTGAGTCGCTTGGCGTGCTGTTGTTGAGCCGAGTTGTCCAGATTGCGTTGCCTATGGCGTAAGTGGTTGCTCGCAATGAGGTTATCCGGCGCACGACTGCAGAGTGGTTCACGATCCTCGGGCGTGAGGGATACAGCCAGTGCTGCGAGGACACTTCACTTCTGCCGCCGAGGCACCGGATTGCGCCCTTGGGGCAACGAAAACGCCCCTGCCGGAGTGGCAGGGGCGTCTGTCTGTTCAAGCTTCAGAACTTGCGGCTCTCTGGCTTGCGGCCTCAGGCGTGCTGATGCTGGTGCTTGCCTTCGGCAAGCTCCTCGAGCAGCTTGGCATTGAACGCATCAAGGTCTGCTGGCTTGCGGCTGGTGACCAGCGCGCTGTCACATACCACTTCACTGTCCTGCCACTCGGCACCGGCGTTCTTCAGGTCCTGTGCAATGGAGGGGAAGGAGGTCATCTGACGACCTTCGACGACGCCGGCATCGATCAGGATCCACGGCGCGTGACAGATGGCGGCCACAGGCTTGTGGGCCTGGAAGAAGCTGCGCACGAAGTTCAGTGCGGTCTCGTCCTGGCGCAGGGTGTCCGGATTGAACAGGCCACCCGGTAGCACCAGGCCGTGATAGTCGTGCTCGCTGGCATCGCTGAGCGGGGTGTCGACCTGATACTTCTCGCCCCAGTCGGTTTCGGCCCAGGCGCGAATGCCGTCTTTCTCCGGCGAGACGATGTGTACCTCCACGCCCGCCTCCTGCAGTGCGGCGCGCGGCACCGCGAGCTCGGATTCCTCGAAGCCATGGGTCGCGAGAATGGCCACGCGCTTACCTTGCAGTTGTTGACGTGTCTGCTGATCGGTCTGCTGTGTCATGCAAATCTCCTTTCCGTGCTTCGGCTCTTGCGAGCGTACTGGGCAGAGAAGGGAAAAGTTCTGCTCTCGGCGTGCGTCACTCACTGAGGTGAGCGCCCCACGTTGATGCAGGGAGTTCCCGTCCTTTCGTGCCCTGACACTCAAGACATGGATGCGCGATACTGACTTTCAAGGGGGTGACCCCCACTGCGTTTTCACAGGCCATGGAGTGCCCGATGCCGCTGCTTTCTGAATCTTCCGCCGTGATGTGGTTGCTGGTCGGCGTGCTGTTGATGCTGTCGTTGATCCTGGGGCTGGGCTGGCGGCGAGCCCGCGAGCAGTTTCACGCTCTCGAAGAGAGCAGTGACGAAACCCGGCAGGCGTTGCAGCAGATGCTTGAAGAGACGCGGGATCTACAGCAACAGGCCGAACAGCGGGCGGCCTTGATCGAGCAACGTGGCGCACTGGATGGGCAGCAGGCGGAGCAGCAGCAACGCTATCTGAGCCAGTCGCTGGAGGAGGCGCGCCAGGCGCGTGATGCGCTGACGGAGCAGCTCGCCACGCTGCGCGAATCGCTGCAGGGGCGGCTTGATGAACAGTCGCGTGCGCTGAGTGAACAGCAGACGCTGGCACGCAGCCTGACCCGCCAGCAGGAAGTGCTGGAGGCGCAGCTGCTGGAGCGCGAGGAGCGTCTCGAGACACTGTCCGAGCGCTACGCCGAGCTGCGCGAGACGCATGCCTCGCTGGTGACGCGCCAGCGCCAGGAGGCTAGCCATCATGCCGATCAGCTGGCATTGCTCAACGAGTCGCGCGAGCGTCTGAGCCAGGAATTCGAGCAGCTGGCGGGCAAGGTGTTCGAGGAGCGCCAGCAGCGCTTCACCGCCGCCAGTGGCGCTCAGCTCGAGCAGCTGCTCAAGCCGTTCCGTGAGCAGGTCGGTGACTTCCGCCAGCGCCTCGAGCAGCTGCATGGCGAGGAGGTACGTGAGCGCACCAGCCTCAAGAGTCAGCTCGACCAGCTGGCGGGCCTCAACCGCCAGATCACCGAGGAGGCGGCCAACCTGTCACGCGCACTCAAGGGCGACAGCAAGATGCAGGGCAACTGGGGCGAGATGATTCTGGAGACCGTGCTGGAGCGCTCCGGTTTGCGTGATGGCATCGAGTTCAAGCGCGAGGTGTCGTTCACCGGTGAGGGCGGACGCCAGCGTCCGGATGCCATCGTCTACCTGCCGGACAACAAGCATCTGATCATCGATGCCAAGGTCTCGCTGACCGCCTACACCGAGTACGTCAACGCCGAGGATGACGTGACGCGAGCCCGCGCGCTGCGTGCGCATCTGACCTCGGTGCGCGGCCATGTCACCGGGCTTGCGCGGCGCAACTATCCCGCCATCGAGGGGCTGGGCTCGCCGGACTTCGTGTTCCTGTTCCTGCCGATGGAGCCGGCCTTCGCGCTGGCCTTCGAACACGATGACAGCCTGTTCCAGGACGCCTTCACCCAGGGTGTGGTGATGGTGACGCCGACCACCTTGCTGGCCAGCCTGCGCACCGTAGCGAGTCTGTGGAGTCTGGAGCGCCAGAACGACAATGCGCGCGTGATCGGGGAGCGCGCCGGGGCGCTGCTCGACAAGTTCCGCGGCCTCGCCGAATCCCTCGAGGAGCTGGGTACTCAGCTGGGACGCACGCGCGAGGCGCATGATACCGCCATGAAGCGGCTGGCCAGCGGGCGGGGCAACCTGATCAGCCGTGCCGAGGAGCTGCTGGAACTCGGCGCGCGCATGAAGAAGCCATTGCCGGAATCACTGGTGCGCCAGTCGCGCGACACCCTGCATCAGCCCGAGCAGGCGCTGGATCAGCCGCCGACATCCGCGCCGCCGGTGCTTGATCGCCAGGCCACATCCGAGCGGCCTGCCGGTGAAGAAGCGGCGGCCAGTGAAGGCCAGGATGGCATCGGAGCGGCGGACGCCGAGACTCCGGACGCCGAGGCGCTGTATACCGAGGCGCTGGATACCGAGGCAGGGCAGGCGCCTGCGTCGCTCTCGCGCTGGGAGCTCATGGAGCGCAAGTGGCAGGGCGATAGCTGATCGCCCTCATCGCCTGCAGCACTGCAGGCAGCCGTTGCGTCTGACGTTGCGACAGACGTTCAGACAGCGGATGACAGTCAACGACAGCGGCCCCTGCATGGGGTCGCTGGCGTTTGTATGGCGAGGTCAACGCAAGCGCGGGGTATCGTTCCCACTTCTGGTGAGGGGAATGAGGGTTGCGCGATATGGTCGAGACGCCGGTGAGGCAGGATTTTCGATTTTTTCTGCATCCATCTTTCCAGGCTCCCCGTAAGTTGGATTGAGCCCGCAGCGCAGGGGTGAAAGTGATAGATAAATAACGTTTGGCTCATTAAAGAGCATTTTCTCAGGAGATATGCCCATGTCTACCAAGACGAACACGTCCGCCAAGACCGCTTTTGCCCTGGCCTCCGCACTCGGAACCGCTGTCGCTCTGTCTACCGCTGTCGTCTCGCTTCCGGCTCACGCGGCGGGCATGGAAAAGTGTTACGGCGTGTCGCTGGCCGGTGAGAATGACTGCGCCGCTGGTCCGGGCACTTCGTGTGCCGGGACTTCGACCGTCGATTATCAGGGCAATGCCTGGAAGCTGGTTCCGGAAGGCACCTGCACCTCCATCGAGACGCCGAATGGCACCGGCAGCCTGGAAGAGATCAAGTAAGCATCACGTGTCGGGGCTGGCTCGGACTTTCCCGAACATCCCCCGAACTTGACGTCCGGTGGCCTGTCGCCACGCCGCCACCGGACGTTCGCAGCCTCGAGAGGTCTTCATGCACCAGCCATCCCCTTCCCCCGGCAGTCCGGATTTCGGTACGGCCTATTCCTCGCTCGACGAGATGGCCGTCGGCATCAGTCTCAAGGCGCAGCATGTGCGTGAGCTGATGTCGTCGCGACCGGCGCTGGGGTTTCTCGAGATTCATGCCGAGAACTACATGGGCGCCGGCGGGGCACCCCATGCCCGGCTGGATGCGCTGCAGGAGTATCCGCTCTCGATTCATGGTGTCGGCCTGTCGCTGGCATCGGAGCGCCCGCTGGATGCCACGCATCTGGCGCGCCTCAGAACGCTCTGCGAGCGTCACCCGCCCACCAGCGTGTCAGAACATCTGGCCTGGGCCGGCCATAGCGGCCACTTCTACAACGACCTGCTGCCGGTACCGCTGACGGACGCGATGCTGGCACGGGTCAGCGATAACCTGATGCAGTTGCAGGACACCCTGGGCCGTCAGGTATTGATCGAGAATCCCGCCCACTATCTGCGTTTCGATGCACGCGAGCTGGGAGCGGAACTGATTCCCGAGACCCATTTCCTCACTCGCCTGGTCGAGCGCAGTGGCTGTGGACTGCTGATCGACGTCAACAATGTCTTCGTCTCGGCGCACAACATCGGGATCGATCCCGCGGCCTGGCTGGAGTCCATTCCGGCTCACGCCGTCGGGGAGATCCATCTGGCGGGGCATGGTGAGGACACGCGTGAAGGCCTGTTGATCGACAATCATGGTGCGCCGGTCTGCGATGAGGTCTGGGCGCTGTATGCCGACTTCATCAATCGCATCGGGCCGCGCCCGACGCTGATTGAATGGGATACCCAGGTGCCGGCGCTGGAGGTATTGCTGGGACAGACCGCGCGCGCACAGACCTTGCTGCACAGCACGCGAGCGCAGCAACTGGCACGCTCCGGCGAGGAGGGCGACCGATGATCTCTCTCGAGCGGCATGCCAGCGCTGGGCACCAGCCCGATTGGCAGGGCGCCTTCATCGAGGCGCTCACCCAGCCCGACGTTGCGCTGCCCGGTATCGAGGCAGGCCATCAGCAGCGCCTCGATGTCTATCGCAACAATGTCTGGGCCAGCCTGATCAGTGCACTGGAAGAGGCCTATCCGGTGACCCGTCAGGTGGTAGGTGAGCGCTTCTTTGCGGCCCTGGCCCATGATCATTCCCGCCATCATCTGCCGCGATCACCGCTGATGATGGAGTACGGGGCTGGCCTTGCCGAAACCCTGCACGCGACCCTGACCACGCTGGTCGAGACGCGTCAGGTGTTGGCTGCTCAGCTACCGTTCTATGCGGTGGACCTGGCACGCTTCGAGGCCGCTCGTCTGGTGGCCTATCACGCGGCGGACGCCGAAGCCCTGGTGCCGACCCGGCTGGCGGGTTTGCCGCCCGAGGCGGTGATGGAGCTCAGGTTCTCGGCGCACCCCGCGGCATGCCTGCTGCGCCTGGAGCATGCGGTGCTCGAGATCTGGCAGCGCCATCAGCATGCAGGCGCGACGCTTGAGGGACTGGATATCGTGCGGCCCCAACGGGTGTTGATCACGCGCCCGGCGCTGGATGTGCAGGTCACGGTGCTGTGCGAGGCCGCTGCCTGTCTGCTTGATCTGCTGCTGGCGGGGCAGACGCTGGCGGACGCGGCAGCGCGGCTCGCAGACACACATCCTGAACAGGAGCTGGGGCCGCTGCTGGCCCCGCTGCTGGCAAGTGGTGTCTTTCGCGCGCCGACCTGATCGTGCTCGATGGCTTCTTGCTCTGCTTTATCCTGCTCGCTTCTTTTCTGCTCGACCCTTCGCGCCCTGGCGCACCCTTGAGGAGGCCTCATCATGAGCCTTGAATCATCAACGACGCCTGCGGTTCGCTCCGGTGTGGCGGGGCAGGTCCTGAAAGTGTTCGTCTGGTTGGAAAATCTGCGCATGGATGCGGTGCTGATCCTGATGCGCATCGTGATGGGTGCCGTGTTCTTCATGTCGGCACAGACCAAGGTCGACGGCTTCTCGATCAAGGACAGCACCTTCTTCCTGTTTGAACATGAATACGCCTTGCCGCTGGTCTCGCCGATACTGGTCGCGTGGCTGGCGACCATCGCCGAGCACCTCTTCCCGCTGATGCTGTGGCTGGGGCTGGGGACGCGCTTCGCGGCGCTGGGGCTGGCCCTCATGACACTGACTATCCAGTTGTTCGTCTATCCCCACGCCTGGGTGACCCACGGCCTGTGGCTGTCCAGCCTGCTGGTGCTGGTACTGCAAGGCCCGGGGCGTCTGTCGCTTGATCAGCTGATTCGCTCACGCATCGCCTGAAGTCGTCATCTGATGGTGGCAGCCGGTGAGAGAGGTGTGAGTCGTACACAATGCAAGACGGAGACCCCGGGGTCTCCGTCTTGCGTTGTAGTGTCGCTATCTATCCGCTGGCTATCGAGGCGCTCAGGCCGGCTCGTCGGCGAGTTGGTGCTCGATCTCGGCGCGCACCATCTCGACACTGGCGGCATCGATGTAGCCGTTGGCATGCGCGTGGTGCGCCATGTCGAGGCTATCGGTGCTCAACAGCATCACGCAGCCGAGAGCGGCCAGCTCCTCGCCGAGCCGGTCCAGCTCGGCCTTGCGCGAGTCCGAATCGCCTATCTGGCGAATGTAGATCGCGCAGATGCGGCCGGGATAGCGGCGTACGACCTCGGCGTAGACTTCCGGGTCATGCTGGCCGCTGTCGCCGATGAGCAGAAACTGCATCTCGTCATACAAGCCGAGCATCTTCTCGATCAGCGCCTGCTTGTGGTCTTCGGAGCGTCTGGGTAGCGGGCGTTGCAGCGTCAGCCCCCACTCGCGCAGGAACAGGATCGGCCCGACCGGAATGCGGTTGTGCTGGAAGAAGACCTCCAGCATCTCGTAGATGCTCCATGGGCCACGCGACACATAGAGCAGCGGGCGCTGCTGCTGGCCGTCATCTCCCTCATGCAGTGCCTGATAGAGCGCGGCCACGCCGGGAAAGGCGGTGCGGCGCTCGGCGGACTCGATGAACAGGCGATAAAGCATCTTGAGCTTGTTGGCGACACCGGTGTACATCACGGTGTCGTCGATATCGCTGATCACCCCGAGGCGCGTGCTGATGGGCGGCAGATAGACCTGTGCCTCGCCCTCCACCGGGGGCTGCTTCGGCGGACACGCGGTGATGCGGGCGGTATGCCACTGGCCCTGATGCTCCAGCGGCTCGACCAACGGCAGATGCACGCTGAAGTAGCCATCGCGGTCGGTGATGGCGGTGGTGCGGTTGTCTCCCAGCGCGACCTCTACCTCGACGCCGCTCTTGCCCCAGCGCAGCATGCGGCGACCGACATCCATCAGGTCGCGTCCGGCACCGGGAGCCAGCTGGCTACGTGAGCCGGGCTGGCGGAAGATGCGCCCCATCAGAAAGGCTTCGCTGTGCGAGCCATAGCCACGGTAGGCGTGAATGACGTAGCCATCCTTGCCCTGGGCGTGGCGCATGGGCTTGGCAGCCACATGCAGCAGCTTGCGTAGCAGACGTGTCAGCGGCAGTGACATGCAACCCTCCTGGTCGGTATTTGGCGGGCCTTCATGGCCACATGACAACGCCGCCTTTCGAGTCCCGCGTGTGCAGGGTCGAAAGGCGGCGTTCACACTGCGCGAATGCCTCGCGGCCCAGTGTCAGTCAAGTACAGCGTCAGGCAGGAGCTGCATCAGAGATCCGCGCTGTCATGCCTTGGCACTGCACTGGCTTGAGCGCTTACTCGCCCAGGTAGGCGGACAGCATCCACACGGTCTTTTCCTGCTCGCGGATGTAGTCACCGACCAGTGAGGCGGTACCTTCATCATCGGCGTCAGACGCGACGGACATGATTTCGCGCTGCAGTTCGATCAGGGACTTGTAACCGGTCAGCAGACCCTTGATGCAAGCCGTGCCGTCGCTGACGTGGGTGTCTTCCTTGATGGTGGCGACACGCGCGTAGTCACTGTAGGCGTGCAGCGGCTCGTGACCCAGGGTCAGGATACGCTCGGCGATCTCGTCGACCTTGGTCAGCAGGTCGGTGTAGGTTTCCTCGAACTTCACGTGCAGCTCGAAGAACTGGTTGCCCTTCACGTTCCAGTGGTAGCCACGGGCATTCATGTAGAAGGTCTGGTAGTTGGCCAGCAGGATGTTGAGGTGCTCGGCCAGCTGAGTGGCGCTGGCAGTGTGCAGGCCGATGGCATTGGTATCGTTGGACATGAAGACTCTCCTGAAAAATGTGAAGTGAACGGCATTGTGGGGAAAGTGGAGATGCAGGTGGCGAGCCGCGCTGCCAGTATGCCACCAGTGTAGAGGCTGGGCGGGATGCAGGGTAACGAATTCACTGTATCACCCTCATCGGCCACCCCTATCGTCGCCGGCGCACCACCCTCAAGCCGTAGATGAATGCCTGACAAGAGATGTGGTGCGCGCATGCGGTTTTCAAGGTCGCACACGGATATTGCAGCCAATGTCGCCGGCTTGGACATTCTGATTTCGGCCACATACGCAAAGGCCCCGCACGGGGCGGGGCCTTTGCGACAGCCATGTCGTCAGCTGTCATCACTTCTGCAACGCTCAGGCGTCAGTTGCGCGCCATGTGCAGGAAGTGCATGTGCTTCTCGTACTGGTCCAGCACGTCGCCGATCACCTGCTCCTTGGTGTAACCCATGACGTCATAGGTCTGGCCACCCTCACGCAGGAAGACCTCGGCGCGGTATTGGCGTTCCACGTCGCTGGTGCCCTTGCGCTTGACGTTGCGCAGCGCGAAGGCCGGTGCTGCGTATTCACGCACCCGCACACCGTAGACGAAGTCGACTTCCTCGCCGTGGCTGACCTGCAGATAACTGCGGTCTTCCTCGTCATTGACGCGAGTGTCCAGGCCCTGGGCCTCGAATTCCTTCGCGACATCCGCCAGTGCCGGCGTGACGGTGTTGATCAGGTACTGCTCGACGTTCTTCTGGCGCGGCGTCTCGACCAGGGTCTGGACGCGCTTCTGCCAGCTGCGTGCGCCGCCGGCAGTGTGGCCCGGCGTGTTGCTCAGGTGCTGCATGGAGCGTTGCTTGACGCCCTCGAGACGCAGTGCCTTGAGCAGGCCATAGCAGACGAACATCAGGATGATCGCGAACGGCAGGGCAGAGGCCAGCGAGGCGGTCTGCAGCGCGCCCAGGCCACCCGCCATCAGCAGCGCCACGGCGACGAAACCTTCGGAGAAGGCCCAGAAGACACGCTGCCAGACCGGAGATTCGTCACCTTCCTTGGAGGTCAGCATGTCGATGACCAGCGAGCCGGAATCCGAGGAGGTGACGAAGAAGGTCACCACCAGCACGGTGGCCAGCATGGAGGTGATGCTGCCGAACGGGAACAGCTCAAGGAACTTGAACAGTGCCACGGACGCATCGGCGGAGACCGCTTCCGCCAGGTTGCCTGCGGTATCGGTCAGCAGCATGTGCAGGGCGCTGTCGCCGAAGAAGGTCAGCCACAGGAAGGTGAAGCCCATCGGTACGAACAGCACGCCGTAGACGAATTCACGGATGGTGCGACCACGCGAGACACGCGCGATGAACATGCCAACGAACGGGGACCACGCGATCCACCAGCCCCAGTAGAACAGGGTCCAGCCACCCAGCCATTTTGACGGGCCATCTTCCGGGATATAGGCGAACATGTTGAAGGTCTTGTCGACCACTTCGCTGAGGTAGCCACCGATGTTCTGGATCAGCGTCTGCAGCAGGAAGATGGTCGGACCCACGCACAGCACGAACAGCATCAGCGCCAGTGCCAGGCCAAGGTTCAGCTCGGAGAGACGACGGATGCCGCCGTCCAGACCCATGACCACGGAGACGGTCGCCAGACAGGTGATGATGGCGATCAGGATGATCTGGGTGGTCAGATCGTTGTCGATATCGAACAGATAATGCAGACCGGAGCTGACCTGCAGCACGCCCAGACCCAGTGAGGTCGCGACCCCGAACATGGTGCCGAAGACGGCGAAGATATCGACGGCATGGCCGATCGGGCCATGGATGCGCTTGCCGATCAGCGGATACAGCGCGGAGCTGATGCGCAGCGGCAGGTTGTGGCGGAAGCTGAAATAGGCCAGCGCCAGCGCCACGACGGCATAGACGCCCCAGGCGTGGATGCCCCAGTGGAAGAAGGTGGTCTTCATGGCCTCACGGGCGGCCTCGACGGTGCCGGCATCGCCGACCGGAGGCGCAGTGAAGTGGAAGACAGGCTCGGCAACGCCGTAGAACATCAGGCCGATGCCCATGCCCGCGGAAAACAGCATCGCGAACCAGGAGCCATAGCTGAAGTCCGGCTCGGAATGGTCTGGCCCCAGCTTGATGTCGCCATAGCGCGAGAAGGCGAGACCCAGCGTGAAGATCACGAACAGGCCCATGGCCAGCAGGTAGAACCAACCGACGGTGTCGATGATCCAGGTCTGGACATGACCGAAGGCGGTCTGTGCGGTTTCCGGCATGGCGACCGTAAAGATCACGAACGCCAGAATCACGACGGCGGAGCCGAAGAAGACTGGCGGATTGATCTTGGCGACCGTGGGCTGGTCGGCATTTTCTGACATAAATTTCTCTCCCTGATTGCCTATTCGTCGATAATGGTAACTTATTGAACCTGTAGCGTCGTGAGTTGTCCGCGCGATATCGTTTCCATATGTAACCAGTGTTGCGCGCGTTGACAGGCGATTTGTGCACCGAGCGAGTGGTACCGGCAGTGCTGGCGTTGCGTGATCGTCGTGTGAAATGGCAATGCCAGTGCGGCCTTGTCAGGCATTGTCGGGTGCTGGATACGGTAGGCGCTGGCATGGCTGGAGGCTAAGATGAGGTTTCCTGCATCCAGGGTATCCCGCTGTCTTGATACCATAATTATGCAGAAACCCTACAAGACTTATGTGTCAGTCTAGTGCCTCTGGCGTGTCTCATGGTGTGAAAATCATGATGTCGCGCCGGCTCAAGTGGCTGACCGGAGACGTTCGCATGCTCCATCGACTTTCCGAATTTCCCGCGCGGCCGGACCTGGCTGACACGTCAGTGCGCTCGCGACTGCCGCGCATGACATTGCTCGCAGTGGGGCTGGTGCTGCTGAGCGGTTGCTCGGCTCTGTCCGGCAAGGACCCGCTGGCCGCGAATGACAGCGCTGGCCTGCCCGAGGCCTGCATCTTCCCGCGTGAGGGCGATGCCAATCAGTGGTTGCGTGCTGCGGCGCAGGTCATGGAGGCCCGTGGCTACAAGATCCGCGAGAGCGAGCAAGCGCTGGGCGTGGTGACGGGTGAGCGCAAGGTGGACCAGCCTGGCCTGGGCGCGATCGACGGGCCCTTCGGCTCGCGCATCGGCTTTTCGGTGGGCTACGGCGTCGCGGCGGGCAACGATTTCGGCGTGGGCGTCGGCAACGACACCTTCCGTGATGACCCGATCAGCTTCGAGCGCATCTCGCTGGTCGCGCCGGATGAGCGCGTGCGCGTGATCCGCGACGAGCAGGTCATCAACCAGGGTGGCTACGTCATCGATGCCCGCCCTCACAATGACAGCGACAGCTGCCGCCAGATCGAGCGTCAGCTGCAGACCGCGCTGGCGGGTCGTGATCCACGGGAGGTTCGCTGATGAACATGCGCAAGGCATCTCCACGCTTGCTGTGGCAACGTCTGGGGCTCGCGACGCTGCTCGCCGGCCTGCTGGTGCTGGGGGGCTGCATGAATCAGCCGACCCATGCGCCGGATTCACGCACCGCGGTGATCGCCCCCAACAGCGGCACTCTGACCTCCCGGCAGGTCTTCGTCACCCTGCTGACGACGCTGGCGGAGCGTGGCTTCATCATCGAGCGCGCAGACCCGGACCTCGAACGCCTGGATGCCAGCTACGCTGCCCGGCCGCCGCTGGCACTGGAAGCTTGGGTGAGCGAGGTCAACGGCCAGATTCGTCTCAGCGTGACCGGTGATAGCAATGGTGCCGATATCGCGCCGGGTCGCCTCGACAACCTGCTGGTGGAAGTCGCCGTGGCCCTGGATGCGCGCACCGTGCCGGTGATCGGCGCGCCGTGACTGTCACTTGCATGGCAACTCCACGAGGCGGCCCTCAGCGTCGCCTCTCTGGCCTTGCCCGCCACTTCGCCGGCGGGCAGTACCGAAGCCCGGGCGAGCCCGCGCTCGCGCGGTGTGACAGCCCATGACGCTGAGTGCGCTGCGCCGTCGGCGTCTGGCCTGGCTGGCACTCACGGCCAGCCTGCTGGCCGGGCTGATGGCCCTGTTTGCTCTCTGGCACTGGGAGCTGGCGCGCGGCGAGCGTGATGCCCGCCAGCACGCCGCGACTCGCCTGAATTTCTACGCCAGCACGCTGAATGCTGAATTGTCGCGCTTCCAATGGCTGCCGGAGTTGCTGGCGCGCCAGGCCCGTGTGCGCATCGCCCTTGACGAGCAGAGCGCTTCGCCTGCGGCAACGGCGCCTGTAATCCCCTCAGATCAGCCCGATACCTCCAGTGCCGCCGCTCCCCTTGGCTCGAGCAGTGACCTCAATCAGCATCTGCGGCGAGTCGCGAGTGCCTCCGGCGCGGCGGCCATCTTCCTGACCGACCGCAATGGCATGACCGTGGCCGCGAGCAACTTCGATCAG
Organism: Cobetia sp. MB87; assembly: GCF_011319755.1. NCBI lineage: Bacteria > Pseudomonadati > Pseudomonadota > Gammaproteobacteria > Oceanospirillales > Halomonadaceae > Cobetia > Cobetia sp. MB87. The sequence continues at coordinate 82,566 of NZ_VFBC01000008.1, forward strand.
CCAGACAGCTTCGTCGGCTATCGCTACGACTATCGCCCCTACTTCATCGATGCCCTGGCGCGCGGACGCGGCGAGTTCTTCGCCGTCGGCAATACCACCGGGCGTCCGGGCTACTTCGTTTCGGCACCGGTGCTGGGAGCCGAGGGTCAGCCGCTGGGCGTCATGGTGGTCAAGGTCTCGCTGGAAGCGCTGGAAGATACCTGGCGCCAGGCGGGAGAGACGGTGCTGCTCGCCGATGCCAATCGCATCGTGCTGCTGGCCTCGCGGCGTAACTGGAAGTATCGCGCGCTGGAGGCGATCGAGCCTCAGGCACTAGACAGCATTCGGGCACAGCAGCAGTTTCGCGGGGCGCCGCTGACACCGCTGTCGCGGGAGCTGGAGGACGGCAGCCTGGTGCTGGGCGACCACCACGAACTGGCGGCGTCGGAGATCGTGCGGCTGCCGACGGCGGCGATGGGGCAGCGTTATCTGGATGAGTCGCTGGCCAGCGGACCGCTGGGCTGGCAACTGCATTTTCTGATGCCGTTGCGGCCACTCTATATCCAGGCGCGCAATGTGGTGCTGGTCGGCCTCGCCGTGATCCTGGGGCTGGCGATGATGGCGCTGTGGATGCGCGAACGTCAGGCACGCCTGGGGCTGATTCGGCGTGAAGCGGTGATGATGCGCGAGATCAACGAGCGCCTCGAGGAGCGGGTCGCCCAGCGCTCGCGCGAACTCGAGGCCACGCGTGACGAGCTGGTGCAGGCCGGCAAGCTGGCCGCGCTGGGCACCATGGCGGCCGGTATCGCCCATGAGCTCAATCAGCCGCTGGTCGGCATTCGCACCTACGCCGCCAGCGGCGGCAAGCTGCTGGCGCGGGGAGTCGCCTCCGCCGCTACGCGCCCCGAGTTGACCGCGCGTGCCGCAGAGTCCGCCGCCAGCAACTTCACGCGTATCAGTGAGCTGTCCGAGCGCCTGGCCGACATGATCCGCCAGCTGCGGGTCTTCGTGCGTCCGGCCAGTCAGCAGGCGCCCGTCGCCCTGGCGCTGGCACCGCGCATCGACTTTGCGCTGGAGCTGCTCGCCGAGCGAATCACCGCCCTCGACCTGACGGTGGAGCAGGGCGGGCTGCCCCGGGACATCATCGTGATGGGCGAACAGGTGCGTCTCGAGCAGTTGCTGACCAACCTGATCCGCAATGCACTCGATGCGCTGGAAGGGGAGCAGAAAGCGCAGCAGGCCGATCAACAGACCGGTCAGCAGAGCGATGCGTCGGACGACGAGCACGTGGCCCCGCGATTGCGCCTCAGCTGGCAGGCCTGGCCGGCAGTGACCAGTCTTGAGGGACAGCCGGGCGGATGTCTGCGCATCGAGGACAATGGCCCCGGCATCGACCCTGCGCTGCGTGCCACGCTGTTCGACCCATTCACCACCACACGCGAGGTCGGCGAGGGCATGGGGATGGGATTGTTTCTGAGTTATGGCCTGGCGCGCGACCTCGGTGGCCAGCTGCGTCTGGCCGATGGCGCTTCAGTGTCTGAACCGGCTGAGGGCTCCTTGCAGACTGAGGGCGCTGCGCTGGGCGGCGCCTGCTTCGAATTGTGGCTACGCACGCCAGCGTCCGAAGGGGGGCATGACGGCGACGGCACGGGTCATGAAGGCCTTGGCCATGAAAGCACCGAACAACAAGGCAGCGGGCAGCAATCCGTGACATGACGGGGTATACGCACGAATGACAGGCTATACGCACGACAGCGATGGCTTCGAGGGCGCAGAGGAGTTTGCCGCCACGGGCCTGGACCCGGCAGAGCTGCGCCTGCAGCAGGACAGCGATCTGACCCGCGAGGCCCCGGTATGGCTGGTGGATGACGACCCGGCGGTGCGCGAATCCCTCACCCAATGGCTGGAGTTGGCCGAGATCCACCTGCGCTGCTTCTCGCGCGCCGAGGCGCTATTGGAAGCCTTGGCCGCCGCCGAGCCGGTCAGCGTGGTGATCAGCGATATCCGCATGCCGGGCATGGATGGGCTGACGCTGCTGGCGCGGCTTGCGCTGCAGGCACCGGAGCTGCCGGTGCTGATGATGACTGGGCACGGCGATGTCGCCACGGCCGTTGCCGCGATGCAGGGCGGCGCGCGCGATTTCATCGAGAAGCCGTTTGACCCCGAAGCACTGGAGCTGAAGCTGCGTCAGGCGCTGGCGGGGCGGCGTCTGAGCGATGAAAACCAACGTCTGCGCCGGCGCTTGAGCGTGCGCGGCCTCAGTGGTCTGCTGCGGGGTGAGAGCCGTCAGATTCGCCAGCTGCGTGAGCGACTGCTTGAATTGCGCGGGCACCCGGCGCGGGTCTGGATCAGCGGCGAGGAGGGCAGCGGGCGCAGCACTCTGGCGCTGGCACTGGCCGAGCATGCGCCGCCTGCTGACGCGCTGCCCTCATCTACCGCCATGCCGACGGCGGCGACGGTCTTGCTGGCACGCGTGGAATGCGCGCCCCTGTCGCAAGCCAGGGCAGAGGGCGCGGAGGCACTGGCGAGCGCGATCGAGGATGCGCTCGCGGCATGTCCTGCGGCCAATACCTTGCTGCTGCATGAGGTGGACCACCTGAGTGGCGCGCAATGGCAGTGGCTGGAAGGCTGGATCGCCGCGCGTGAGGAGGGGGCCCGCCAGGCACCGCGGCTGGTGTGCAGCGCGCTGTGCAGCGTGGGCGACGTGATGGCGAGCGGGCCGCTGACTCGCACCCTCGGGCATGCACTGGCCGAGATCGAACTGACGACCCCCGCCCTGCGCGAGCGTCGCGAGGACATCCCGTTGCTGATGGCGCATTTCAGCCGTCAGGCCGCCGAGGTGCATGAGGTGGAGGCGCAACCCTTCGGCCGCGGTGAGCTGGCCGCGTTGATGGCGGCGGACTGGCCGGGCAACCTGTGGCAGCTGCGTCAGGCCGCCAGTCGCCGTGTGGTGCTGGGAGAATTGCCCGCGGTGCAACGGTCATCAGTGCCGGGTAGCGCCTCATCGGAGGAGGAGGCTTGCGAGGCCGCCAGTGGTGCGAGCGACGAGGCGCTGGCGAGCAGCGAGGAGCATGGGCTGGCGGCACAGGTGGCGATGTTCGAGTCGACCTTGATTCGCGCCGCCTTGACTCGCGCACGCGGCAACATCGCTCAGGTGCTGGAGGAACTGGCACTGCCGCGGCGTACGCTCAATCTCAAGATGCACAAATACGGGCTGCGCCGAGAAGACTTTCGCCATGGCCATGATGGTTCGGCGAACTGACCGTCATCAAAGCCTGTCGAAAGTATCCTCGGACTGCGTCGGGATGCCTCCCGTTTTGTTATGAAGTAACATCCTGCCGATCCCTTCCTGTCGTCCCCGTGACGTTCTGCCGGAGTTTCTCGATGTCTGTTGCTGTTCATCGCCTGGTGGCGGCGCTGTCGTCCGCGCTGGCGCGTTTCCCGTCTCGTCATGGCCTGCGCCCTGCAGCCTGGCTGACGCCGCTACTGATGCTGGGCACCCTGGTGGCCAGTCAGCCTGCCGCAGCCCACCCGCACGGCTGGGTCGACCTGCGGGTGACGCTGCGCCTCGATGACCAGGGGCGGGCCGTCGCGATGCGTCAGTATTGGCTGCTTGACCCCTTCTACAGTCTGACGCTGCGTCAGGAACTGGCCGCGCTTGAGGACGATACCAGCATGGAGCAGCGCCTCGATGTGCTGGGCAGCGAGATTCTGGCCAATCTGTCGCAGTTCGATTACTACACCCATGTCACGCTGGACGGCGAACCCGTGGCGCTTGGCAAGGCGACGCGCCAGACCACCTGGCTCAAGGGTGAGCGTGTCGCCTTCCAGATGGAGCTGCCGCTGGCCGAGCCGGTCGCGATGGCTGGCCACACCCTCAGTTATCGTATCTACGACCCCACCTATTACATCGAGATTCTGCATGACCCGGACGCCATCGCCGTGCAGCAAGGGCTGGTGGTGAGCGGGCTGGAAGGGCAGGACTCGGCGCTCAGGTGCACGCCGGGCATCACGCCGGCCGACCCGGACCCGTCCAAGGTCGCCGAGGCCTCGATGCTGGATATCAACGCCACCGCACCGATGGATCTCGGCCAGTACTTCGCCGAGGTCGGCAGTGTCAGCTGTGAGGTGGCTGATGAGCAGTGAACCGAAGGACACCAGCGGGCTTGGCGATATCAAGAGCCTCAAGGGCATGCGCGATGGACTGTTGAAGCCGGCCTCGTCGCGGGGGCGGCGCCTGGCTGGCTGGCTGGCGGTCGGCTGCGGGCTGCTCGTGCTGGGCTTGGCGCTCTGGCCAAGCCTGGTGCAGGGCTGGGGCGAGGCGCTGGGGTGGATCTTCGCCGAGCAATCGCGTTTCCAGCGCTCGCTGGGGCGCGCCATGAATGAACTTGCCGCGCATCCCGGCACGCCCTGGGCGCTGATCGGGCTGTCCTTCACCTATGGCGTGCTGCATGCCGCAGGCCCCGGCCATGGCAAGGTCGTCATCAGTACGCTGCTGGTCAGCCAGCCCATCGTTCGGCGGCGTGCGCTGTGGCTGTCGTTGCTGGCGGCCTTGCTGCAGGGCGTCAGTGCGCTGGTGCTGGTCGGCCTCGGGGCGGGGCTGCTCGACTGGGCGGGGCGCGATGTGCTCGGACAGGTCGAGAAGGTCACCCTGCTCAGTCATCTCGGGGTGCTGGTGCTGGGGCTGTTGCTGCTGTGGCGCGCCGCTCGCACGCTATGGCGTGTTGTCAGGGCACAGCCTGTCTCAAGCGCGGGAGAGCCGCCGGCGCCAGCGATGCAGGGGCTGGCGTTCGAGCCGTCGCCTGGCCACGTCCACTCACATTCTCACTCACACTCTCACGGCCATGCTCATTCATACGGGCATGACTGTGGTTGCGGCCATGCGCATGGCGTGACGGCGGAGCAGGCCAGTGGCGACTGGCGCACCATGGGCATGGCGGTGCTGGCGATCGGCCTGCGGCCGTGTTCCGGCGCGATTCTGGTCTTGCTGGCCGCGCTGGCGCTGAACATGGTCGGCAGCGGGGTACTGGCGGTGCTGGCCATGTCATTGGGCACCGCGCTGACGGTGGGTAGCGTGGCGATGGCCACCTTGATCATGAAGGCCAGCGGACGCCTGGCAGCGGCTGGCTCGCGCCTGGGTGGGACGCACTCGGGCGGCCGCGCACGTCGTCAGTGGCCGTGGGCGGCGCTGGTTGGTCTGCTCGGCGGCATCATCATCACGGTCTTTGGCGCCTTGCTGGTCGCCAGTAGTCTCAAGGCGCTGGACTCTCCCACCGGTCGCGGTGCTTCACCGTTTGATCGCTCGGCGCCCGGCACCACCCTCCAGAGCCCGCTGGGCCCGAGGACGTCAGGGCAGAGCTCAGGCGACAAGTGAGATCCGGCGACGAGTGAGGTCTGCGGCGCCAAACAGGCGTGCTGCTGACTACCTACAAGATACGACAACGGGGCCCATTGGGCCCCGTTTTCGTAGATGTGAGAGCGTAGATGGCAGTGTCTGCGAGAGCGTAGATGTCAGTGAAAACGCAGGTGACGGCGTCAGTAGGAATAGCTCGGCAGCTCGGCGATCTTCATGCGCAGAGTGTCGATGAGCACCGTCAGTGTCTCGTTGTCGTGGGGCTCGGCCGTGCCGACTCCCCACACCGGCCCCGGCCAGGCTTCATCATCGCTGCGGCGGGCGATCACGTGCATGTGCAGTTGCGGCACCATGTTGCCCAGCGCGCCGATATTGAGCTTCTCGCCGCCGCTCACCGTCATCAGCAGCTCGCCCAGTTGGGTGGTTTCCTGCCACAGCTGTTGCTGGGCGCTGTTGTCCAGCTCGTAGATCTCGCGGATGGCATCGCGGCGCGGAATCAGTACCAGCCACGGATAGCGCGCATCGTTCATCAGGCGCACGGTGCACAGCGGCAGGTCGGCCACGAAGTGGGTGTCGGCATCCAGCTGCGGGTGAAGGCTGAAGGGGGTCATCGTCTCTCCTTGATCGGATGGAGCAGGGCGGGCGTGTGTCGAGGGCAAAGGGTAACCCGAATCGTGACGGACTCCCTGACTTGAACGCTCGCGAATGCCCTCAGTGTGACCAGATCGGCAGAATCCTGCCACTTTGCGGATTGCCCGTGCGCGCTCTGGAGGCTGCGCAATGCCCCCATCGCCAAATACCGCGCCACGCGGACAGTTGCTAACCTTCTTCCTACGCTGAAGCCAAGGCTCGCAACGAACGTCCCACGCAAAAGAGGGCTACCTTGCGCATTGTCGGTCGCGACATGGCCAGCATCGCCCAGGGCCAGAGCCTGCTCAGCCGCAATGTCCGTCTGCCTAACCACATTACAAGAATGCTCAACCTGCGCCCGGCAGGTTCGCCAAGGAGTCACTCCATGCAAAAGCGCCAGTTCCTCAAGGCCGGTCTCGGTCTCGCCATCGCAGCCTCTCTTGGTCTCAGTGCCGTGGCTCAGGCGGAAGGCAAGTACATCATGGGTACCGCCACCACCGGTGGCACCTTCTACCCGGTCGGCGTGGCACTCTCCACGCTGATCAAGGTCAAGCTCGAGCCGACCGCCGGCATCTCCGTGTCCGCGATCTCTTCCGCCGGTTCCGGTGAGAATCTCAAGCTGATGGAAGAGGACCAGGCCCAGTTCGGCATCATCCAGGGCCTGTACGGCGCCTGGGCATGGAATGGCACTCCGCCGGTCAACAAGGCGCACAAGAACCTGCGCAGCATCTCGATGCTGTGGCAGAACGTCGAGCACTTCGTGGCCCGCAACGATGAGGTCAAGACCGGCACCATCGAGGACATGACCAACTTCTACGGCAAGAGCTTCTCCATCGGCAAGAAGAATTCCGGCACCGAAGGCTCTGGTCGCTTCATTCTCGAGCAGCTGGGCATCGATGCCGACAAGATGGATCTGGCCTACATGGGCTATGGCCCGAGCGCCGACGCGATGCAGAACGGCAACATCGACGGCATGAACATCCCGGCAGGCGCACCGGCCTCCGCCGTGACGCGCGCCTACGCCAACCTGGGCGGCGAGATTACCACGCTGGACTTCACCGACGAGCAGCTGGCCAAGGTCAACTCCCAGTTCGAACTGTGGACCCCTTATGAAATCGCCGCCGGGACCTACCCGGGTCAGGACAAGGCGATAAACACCATCGCCCAGCCGAACATCCTGGTGGTGCGTGACGACGTCTCCGAAGAAGACGTCTACCAGATCACCAAGACCATGTACGAGAACCTGCCATTCCTGAACAACATCCACCCGGCTACCAAGGCCATGGCGCTCGACAAGGCCATCGCGGGCCTGCCGCTGCCGCTGCACCCGGGTGCAGCACGTTATTTCAAGGAGCAGGGCATCGAGATTCCGGCGCGCCTGATCGCCGAGTGATCCACGCCTGATGTTCCCGCTGCCCTCATCGCTCGCCTCTGGCGGCGGTGAGGGCAGCGCAGTTTCCCAGACCAATAAACCACTGCCGGTCCGGCGCCATGTCACTGCCCCGCGCGGGCAAGGTGAGGCGCAAGGCCAGAGCAGTGCCCACGAATGATTGCTGTAGAAGCCCGTATTCTCCTCGCAAGCCCGGGCGCATGGTGACGCAAGTCGCCGCTGCGCCATCGCTGTCTGATCCCGTCTTGAGGCAACGCCATGCATGATTCCCGCTCGCCAGAGCCCTCTCGTCCCACTGATAGCGAAGCGCAGGAGCCGGATCTCTCCGGTGTGCGCGACGAATCCGCCGAAGCTGCGCCGTGGCGCATGGAGCTGCCCTGGTTGGGGCGTGCCGTCTTCGTGATTTCCATCGTCATCTGTCTGGCGCACCTGTACTTCAACACCGTCTCTACCCTGTCGGAGCTGTGGGTGAGCGCCTTGCACTACGGCCTGTTCGGTCTGCTGTGTGCGCTGACCATTCCGATGCTGACCCCGGCCAGTGATGGTGCCAAGCGCTGGGTGCTGGGCGTGGATGTCCTGCTGGGGCTGGCGGCACTGGGTTGCGGCCTCTACCTGATCGGCTTCGAGGATGCGCTCTATGACCGTGGCGTGGTGTTCTCCACCGCGGACTGGGTGGTCTCCATCGTCGCGGTCGGTCTGATCCTCGAGTTCGCGCGTCGCACCACCGGCTGGTTCATCCCGGTGCTGTGTCTGATCGCGCTGACCTACGTGGCCTGGTGGGGCAAGTATGTCGGCGGCGTGTTCAACTTCCCGGGCCTGACCTGGGAGACGGTGCTGTTCAGAAGCTTCATCGGCGGTGAGGGAATGCTGGGCTCCATCGCGCGCATTTCCTGGTCCTACGTGTTCATGTTCATCCTGTTCGGGGCCTTTCTGGTCAAGTCCGGCGCGGGTGACTTCATCATCGACCTGGCGCGCTGCGCGGCGGGGCGCTTCAAGGGTGGTCCGGGCTTCGTGGCCGTGTTCGCCTCCGGCCTGATGGGCTCGGTGTCCGGCTCGAGTGTCGCCAACACCGTCTCCACCGGCGTGATCACGATTCCGCTGATGCGCCGTGCCGGCTTCCCCGCGCGCTTCGCGGCAGGCGTCGAGGCCGCCGCCTCGACCGGTGGCCAGCTGATGCCGCCGGTGATGGGCGCAGGTGCCTTCATCATGGCGTCCTACACCCAGGTGCCGTACCTGACCATCGTCGGCGTGGCTGCCTTGCCGGCGCTGCTCTACTTCCTGTCTGTCGCCATGTTCGTGCGTATCGAAGCCAAGCGCTCCGACGCCACGGCGCTTGATGACCCGCAGGGCCCGCGCCTCAAGGACGTGCTCAAGGATGGCTGGCACTATCTGGCACCGCTGTTCGTGCTGGTCGGTGCACTGATCTACGGCTTCACGCCGACCTACGCCGCTGGCATCGCGATCCTGTCCGTCATCGCGGCCTCGTGGCTGTCGAAGAATCCGATGAAGCTCGGCGACATCCTCGAGGCGATGCTGGCCGGGGTGCGCAACATGACCACCACGGCGATCCTGCTGATCACCGTCGGCCTGATCGTCAACGTCGTCTCCACCACCGGTATCGGCAACACCTTCTCGCTGATGATCACCGACTGGGCGGGTGGCAGCCTGCTGATCACCATCATCCTGATCGCGCTGGCGTCATTGATTCTGGGCATGGGCCTGCCGGTGACGGCGTCCTATATCGTATTGGGCACGCTGTCCGCCCCGGCGCTCTACAACCTGATCGCCCATTCCCAGCTGGTGGATCTGCTGGCGGCGGGCAACCTGCCGGAGCAGGCCAAGGCCATCTTCATGCTGGCCGCACCGGACAAGCTGGACCTGCTGGGCGCGCCGATGAGCATGGACGCCGCCCGCGAACTGCTGGCGCTGGTGCCGGATACCTTCCAGAGCCAGCTGTATGAGCAGGCGCTGTCGCCGCACGTGCTGACCATGGCGCTGGTGAGTGCCCACATGATCATCTTCTGGCTGTCCCAGGATTCCAACGTCACGCCGCCGGTCTGCCTGACCGCCTTCGCGGCAGCCGCGATCGCCCGCACACCGCCGATGAAGACCGGCCTGATGGCCTGGAAGATCGCCAAGGGCCTCTACATCGTGCCGCTGCTGTTCGCCTGGAGCCCGCTGATCTCCGGCGATATCGGCGAGATGCTGACGGTGTTCGTGTTCGCGCTGTTCGGGATCTACGCCATCGTCGCGGGTCTGGAAGGCTATCTGGAGCACGAGCTGCCCTGGTGGCTGCGTCTGGCGATGTTCCCGCTCGGTGCGCTGATGCTGTGGCCGCATGGTCAGCTGACCTACGACCTCGCGGGTCTGGTCATCTTCGTGGGCGTGCTGGCCTACAGCGTGCGTCAGAGTGGCCGGCAGCAAGCGCTGGCGCACTGAGCCCGGCGTGTCGGATGAGCGCCAGACGCGTCAGCCGATGTGGCTGAAGCAGGCGTGACGTGACGCGATATGCTATGAACGATGCCCGGCATCACTTGCCCCCGCTCAGTCATGCGAGGGTGGTGTGTCGGGCATCGCGCGCTCTGGGGCATGTCTGCCTCGGGCGTCTTCACTCAACAGGATGGCGGGACAAGGAATGTCGGCATGATGTCGGATGTTGCAGGGCTGACCAGCGGCCTTGATCTGATCAGCGTAGTGGCGCTGATCGCACTGGGTGGCGTGGCCGGTTTCATCAATGTGCTGTCGGCGGGTGGCTCGATGCTGACGCTGCCATTGCTGATGTTTCTCGGTCTGCCGGCGGCCCAGGCCAATGCCACCAACCGTGTGGCGATCACGTTGCAGAGTGCGACCGCGACCAGCACCTTCCTCAAGGCGGGCGCGCACAATATGGGGGTGGCCTGGCGGCTGGCCGTACCTGCCGTGGCAGGCGCCATGCTGGGGGCCTGGCTGGCGACCCGCATCAGTGCCGAGGCCTTCGAGAGCGTCCTGATCGTGGTGATGGTGGTGTGTTCGATCATGATGCTGCTGCCGACGCCGCGCATCGACACCCGTGAACTGACGCCGGAGCGCATCACGCCCGTGGTGTTGCTGGCGATGTTCGGCATCGGCATCTATGGTGGCTTCATCCAGGTCGGTGTCGGCGTGCTGTTCATCGTGGTGCTCTACCGGCTGCTCAAGATCGACCTGACCCAGGTCAACGTCTTCAAGGTCTTCATCGTGTTGATGTATACCCTGCCGGCGCTGGCGGTGTTCGTGTTCGATGGTCAGGTGCGCTGGGCCTACGGTCTGGTGCTGGCGGTCGGCAACATGAGCGGCGCCTTCCTCGGCGCGCGGGTCAACATGAGTCCCGCGGGCGCGCGGTGGGTCAAGTGGCTGACGGTCGCGGTCATCTTCATCATCGTGCTCAAGTTGGCGCTGACCTGATACTGGCCTGATGCTGAGCTGATGCTGACCTTATGTTAGACACGGAGTAAGCTCGCGGTAATCTGAACGGAATGCCAGCCTGTCCTGTCGACACACCGGCATGCCGCTCACCCCCTATTCATCATGGCGCCGAGCCTGGCTATGGCGTCTCTTTCTTCATCGTTCAGGAGTCTTTCCTCATGCAAGCCATGGTCATCGAGCAGTACGGCGGTCCCGAAGTGTTCGTCGAGCGCGAACTGGAGACCCCGACACCGGCGCGGGGGCAGGTGCGCATCAAGGTGACGGCTTCCAGCATCAATCCCATCGAGACCAAGCTGCGCAGCGGGCTGGTCAAGTCGCACCCGGAATTCCCGGCCATTCTCAATGGCGATGTCTCCGGGGTGATCGATGCCGTCGGCGAAGGCGTGACGGACTTTTCCGTCGGGGATGAAGTGCTGGGGTGTGCCGGTGGCGTCAAGGGCTGGCAGGGCGCTCTGGCGGACTACATGATCGCCGACACCCGGGTGATCGTGAAGCGCCCGAGCCTGGCGGCGCTGACGCTGGAAGAGTGTGCGGCCTTGCCGCTGGTGTTCCTTACGGCCTGGACGGCGCTGGTCTCGCGCGGTCAGATCAAGGAAGGCGAGCACGTGCTGATCCACGCTGGTACCGGCGGCGTCGGCCATGTCGCGGTACAGATCGCCAAGTATCTCGGCGCGCATGTCACCACCACCGTGTCCAGCGAAGCCAAGGCGGATCTGGCGCGCCAGCTGGGTGCCGACGAGATCATCAACTACCGCGAGGAAGCGGTCGCGGACTACGTGACTCGCCTGACCTCCGGACGTGGTTTCGATCTGGTCTTCGATACCGTCGGTGGCGACAATCTGGATCGCTCCATCGAGGCCACCGCGACCTCCGGCCGTCTGTGCTCGATCAACACCCGCTCGACCCACGATCTGACCCAGCTGCACGCCAAGAACCTGTCGCTGCACGTCATCTTCCGCTCGGTACCGCTGCTGACCGGTATCGGCATGGACGACCAGCCGGAGCTGCTCAATGCCTTGAGCGAGATGCTGGAGGCCGGTGCGGTACGTCCGCTGCTCGACGAGCACCAGTTCAGCTTCCGTGACGTCGCCAAGGCGCATGAGCTGCTGGAGTCCGGCGAGGCGCTGGGCAAGATTCTGCTGGTAAATCGTTGAGTATTGGCACCTTCGGTCAGTGAGGGTGTCTTACCTTCATTGGCCGTTGATCAGGAAGAGAAGTGATGAGAATGACGCGTTTGATGGTGGCTGCCCTGTTGGTGGCTAGTGTGAGTCTGGCCGGCTGCAATACCGTGGCCGGTTTCGGCAAGGACCCGGAGCATCTGGGCGGTTCGATCGACAACGCCGCCAGCTGATTGCCTGAAAGAGAGGAATGCCCATGCGACGATTCATGATGATGACTGGCACCGCGCTGCTGTTCGGCCTGCTGTTGGGTGGCTGCAATACCGTGGAAGGTTTCGGGGAAGATCTCGAACACCTTGGGGGTTCCATCGAGGAATCGGCCAGTTGATGGCATTGTCCATGACATGGGCGGTGAGTGAACAAAACATGAATCTCACCCCTTGAAAGCTCATGGGGCGGCCCAAGGTATGAGGGTAGAGACGCAGGAACTGGCGTCTTCATGAGATTTCCCGATATTCACTACCGCAAGGAGCATGACCATGTCCCGCACCATTGCACTCATCTTCGCCTCTTTCTTCACTCTAGCCGCGCTTTCCGGCTGCAACACCGTTGACGGTGCCGGCCAGGATGTCGAGCATGCTGGCGAAGCAGTCCAGGACGCCGCGCAATAAGCGACGCCCCGGATAGTGGTGATATCCAACGCCCGGCCATCGTGCCGGGCGTTTTTCGTGTCTGATCACCGCTCAGGCTGACTGACGGAGCGCCTTGCGTCATCATGCGGCTGACGGCATGCGCCCCCAGCGTGCGTCACTCCTGCCATCGCGAGCCAAGGACCCGACATGGATCATCGACAGTTGAGTTTTCTGGTCGCGCTGGCCAGTGAACGCCATTTCGGTCGCGCCGCACGGGTCTGTCATGTCACCCAGCCGACGCTGTCGGCGCGCCTCAAGCAGCTCGAGGAGGAGCTGGGCACGGCGCTGATACTGCGCGGTCATCGCTTCGAGGGCTTCACGCCGGAAGGGGAGCGCGTGCTGACCCACGCACGGCGCATTCTCGCCGAGCTGGATGAGCTGAAGGGCGACCTGTCGCCGGACGCGGTGCTGACCGGGCGACTGTCACTGGGCGTGGTGCCGTCGGCGCTGGCGGCGGTCGGCGAGTTTCTGCCGCGGCTGCGCGAGGCCTTTCCGCAGCTCTCGCTGCGCCTGCGCGAGCTGTCGACCTCATCGCTGGCCCAGGGGCTCGAGGATGGCGAGCTGGATCTCGCGATCGGCTATCCTGCAGCGCCGGCCATGAGCGGTTTCGCCTGTCGGCCGCTCTATCAGGAGCATTCGGCCCTGATTGCCAGTCAGGCGCATTTCTCACTGCCCGACGCGCCACAGTGGGAGTGCCTGCGTGACTATCCGCTGGTGTTGCTGACGCCGGAGATGCAGCAGCGGCGACGCCTCAATCAGCAGTTCGAGCTGCTGGGGCTGCAGCCTTCCCCCTTGTTGGAGGCCAATTCGATTTCCGGCCTGGGCGTGATGCTGGAGGCGGGGCTGGGAGTCAGCGTGCTGGCGGAGAACCTGGCCGATTCGCGGCTTGGTGAAGGGCTGATCGCGCGTCGACTGCCCGGCGAGGGCGAGACGGTCGGGCTGTTGTGGCGCAGTGGCCAGCAGCGCAGCCGACGGCTGAATGCCGTGCTGGAGCTGCTGCGTTCGCTGCCCCACTCGGCGGGTGTGGCCGGTTGAGTGAGCCTGAAACGCAGAACACCCCGTCGAGACGGGGTGTTCGGGTAGCGAAAGCGACGTTGGCTGCTATCAGCTCTTCTTGCTGGGCTTCTTGCTGGGCTTCTTGCTGGCTTCGAGCGCGGCACGACGGGCGGCTTCACGCTGCTGCTGCTTGGCATCGCGCCGTGCCTGCATCTGGGCGACGGCATCCATGCCCAGGTGGGCTTCGCCACGTTCTCTGGCGAGGCGAATCTGGTTCTCGCGCTCGGCGAAACGCGCCTTCTGGGCGTCGCTCAGCTTGTCGTAGCAACGCGGGCAGCTGACGCCTTTCTGATAGCGCTCGCTCTGCTTGTCTTCCTCGGTGATCGGCAGGCGGCAGGCGTGGCACTGATCGTACTGGCCGGGGCGCAGCTGGTGGTCGACGGTGACGCGCTCATCGAACACGAAGCACTCGCCCTGCCACAGCGTCTCTTCCTCGGGCACCTCTTCCAGATACTTCAGGATACCGCCCTTGAGGTGATAGACCTCATCGAAGCCCTGCTCCTTGAGATAGGCCGTGGACTTCTCGCAGCGGATGCCACCGGTGCAGAACATCGCCACCTTGCGGTGCTGTGTCGGGTCCAGCTCACGCGAGACGTAGTCCGGGAAATTACGGAAGGCAGTGGTGTTCGGGTTGACGGCACCGGCGAAGGTCCCCACTTCCACTTCATAGTCATTGCGCGTGTCGATCAGCAGCACCTCAGGATCGGAGATCAGCGCATTCCAGTCTTTCGGCTCCACATAGGTGCCGACGGTGTGACGCGGGTCGATGCCCTCGACGCCCATGGTGACGATCTCGCGCTTGAGCTTGACCTTGGCGCGCAGGAAGGGCGCCTGCTCGGCCAGTGACTGCTTGGTGTCGAGCTCGGCCAGGCGCGGGTCGCTGGTCAGCCAGGCGAGCAGCGCATCGATGCCCGCGCGTGAGCCGGACACGGTGCCGTTGATGCCTTCGCGGGCCAGCAGCAGGGTGCCGCGGATGGCGTGCTCGTTCATCACCGCCAGCAGCGGGTCGCGCAGTGTCTCGAAGTCCTCGAGGGTGACGAACTTGTAGAGCGCGCAGACCACATGCTGCGGGGCCAGCGGGCTGGGGCGGGCGGAGGCAGACGTGCTGGTCAGCTGCGGGGCGCTGGCCTGATCAGGCGCGGCAGTCAGGTCGGTAGTGTCGGTCATGCGAAGGTCCTCATGCGGGCCGGAACGTAAATCCGGAGCAGGATGATCGAGAGATGAGAGCGGCCGGCGGATATCGCGACAGCAGGGGCACCCTCAAGGGTCGGCGACGCATTTTACGCGACTCGCGCGCGAATTTCTCGCCCGCCGCGATGGCCCGCATGGCTGTCACCGGCAGGACGTCACCTTCATTGATGGTGTCTATCAATTGGCGGCTCGGCTCAATTGGTCGCCCTCATGGCATGGCGGTAGGATGTTCCCATATTGGGCAGAGGTTGGGTGAGGAGTGCGCGCACCATTCTCGCCACGCACCTGCGCCACGGAGAGCCGTAATGAAAGATTCGCTCTATCAACAAGCGCCAGGCGCTGCAGGCTATGCGGATGCCCGCGAGGTGCCGCTGCGCGAGCTGGATGGCCCATCGGAGCTGCCGGTGAGTCTCGCGCTCAATGACACCGCGATGGGCACCTTGCTGGCGAGTCCAGAGGCCCTTGAGCCGCTGGCGCTGGGGCATGCCTTCACCGCGGGCTGGATCACGCGGCGTGACGAGGTTTCGGCGATCCATCTCTCGCGGCTGCGTCATGGACTGGCGGTGCGTCTTGAGGTCAGTGACTCGCTGGCGCGCAAGGCCGAGCGTCATCAGCGGCGTGAGAGCAGTGTCTCGAGTTGTGGCGCCTGTGGCGTGCAGGACGAAGCGGAGCTGATGGCGGGACTCATGCGTCTGCCGCCACGGGCAGCGCTGGCACCCGATGCGCTGATACGTGGGTTGGAGCGCCTGGAGCGCGCCACGCGCCGCGGCATGCATCTGGCACTGGGGCTGGACGGCGAAGGCGGTCTGATCTCGCAGGGCGCCGACATCGGTCGCCACAATGCGCTGGATCGGGTGATCGGCATGAGCCTCGACAGCGGTGTGTGGCCCGAGGCGTTGCTGGTGTCGAGCCGCTGCAGCCTGGAGCTGGTGCAGAAGACCATCCGTGCGCGCATTCCGACCCTGATCACCCTCGCGGTGCCCTCGCGACTCGCTGTCGAGATCGCGCGTGCCTGCGACCTCAATCTGATCTGTGCCCACCGCGGGCGTCGACTCGAACTGCTCAGCGGTAACGCTGAGCGCCCCCATATATCCTAGCTCCTGTTCCTCCTGGCCACTGGATCCTGACATGACCGACATTGCTGCCCCCGAGATCGAGACGCCTGCGTCTACCCATCTGCCCCGCGAGGATGCGCAACAGACACGTCATCCGCGCATTGCCGCCTATTCCGGGCCGGCAGGCGGCTGGGGCGCGCTCAAGAGTGTCGGTCAGCATGTCAGTCACTCCAGGGCGCCGTGGAAGAGCGTGCGCTCCCTGCTCAAGGCCAATCAGGACAAGGGCTTCGACTGCCCCGGCTGTGCCTGGGGAGACCCGGAACACGGCTCCTCCTTCGAATTCTGCGAGAACGGCGCCAAGGCGGTGGCGTGGGAAGTGACCGCCAAGCGGGTCACGCCGCGCTTCTTCGCTCAGCACACCGTCACGGAGCTGCTGGGCTGGGACGACTTCATGCTCGAGGATCAGGGCCGCCTGACCGAGCCGATGCGCTACGACGCGGCCAGTGATCGCTATATGCCGATCAGCTGGGACGCGGCCTTCGCGCTTGTCGCCGAGCACCTCAGCGCGCTGACGTCGCCGGATGAGGCGCTGTTCTATACCTCGGGGCGTGCCAGCAACGAGGCGGCCTATCTCTATCAGTTGTTCGTGCGTCTGTTCGGCACCAACAACTTCCCCGACTGCTCCAACATGTGCCACGAGGCCAGCGGTGTCGGCATGAAGGCGAGCCTCGGCGTCGGCAAGGGCACGGTGCTGCTGGAGGACTTCGAGCACGCCGATGCCATCTTCGTGTTCGGTCAGAACCCCGGCACCAATCACCCGCGCATGCTGGGCGATCTGCGGCGTGCCTCACGGCGTGGCGCGCGCATCGTCAGCTTCAATCCGCTGCGTGAGCGGGGGCTGGAGCGCTTCGCCGACCCGCAGTCGCCGCTGGAGATGATGACCCTGTCCAGCCAGCCCATCAGCCATCGCTATTACCAGCCGCGCATGGGCGGCGACATGGCGGCGGTGCGTGGCATGGCCAAGGCGCTGTTCGCGATGGAGGCACGCGGCGAATTCACGCGCGCCGCCAGCTTCATCGAGGCGCATACCCAGGGCGTCGAGGCCTGGCAGGCGCTGGTCGAGGCGACCGAGTGGGCAACCCTCGAGGACCAGTCCGGCCTGACACGCGCTCAGCTCGAGGAGGCGGCGACCATCTTCGCGGGCGCCGACAACGTCATCTGCACCTGGGCGATGGGCATCACCCAGCATCTGCATGCCGTCGAGAGTGTGCGCGAGATCGTCAATCTGCTGTTGCTCGGAGGACACTTCGGTCGCCCCGGTGCCGGGGCCTGTCCGGTGCGTGGCCATTCCAACGTCCAGGGCGATCGCACCATGGGCATCGACGAGAAGGCGCCCGCCTGGCTGATCGATGCGCTGGAAGCGCGCTACGGCGTCAGCATGCCGCGTACGCCGGGCTACAACACCGTGGAGAGCCTGGCGGCGCTGGAGCAGGGCAAGGCGAAGACCTTCATCGCGCTGGGCGGCAACTTCACGCGTGCCACGCCGGACAGCGAGCGGACCGAGGCCGCGATGCGCAACCTCGAGCTCAACGTCCAGATCAGCACCAAGCTCAATCGCAGTCACTTGGTGATGGGCAAGCAGACCGATGCGCTGATTCTGCCGTGTCTCGGTCGCAGCGAGATCGATCGCTCCTCACAGGTGGCTTCCCAGCACATCAGCGTCGAGGACTCGATGTCGATGGTGCACTCCAGCGCAGGCATCAAGGCGCCGGCCAGCCCTGAGTTGCGCTCCGAGCCCGGCATCATCGCGGCGATCGCGCGTGCCACTCTGGCGCGCGTGCTGCCGGCGCGAGGGGGCAGTGATCCGGTCGATTGGCAGGCCCTGAGCGAGAACTATGATCTGATCCGTGACGAGATCGCGGCGGTCATTCCCGGCTTCGCGGACTTCAATGCACGGCTGGCACACAAGCGCGGCTTCCACCTCGCCAATCCGGCACGCGAGCTTGCCTTCCCGACCTCCAGCGGCCTGGCCGAGTTCTCGCACATGCCGCTGCCGGAGTCGGTGATGCATCAACAGCTGGCGCGGCGTGACGGCTGGCTGACGCTGCAGACCATGCGCAGTCACGATCAGTACAACACCACCGTCTACGGCTACAACGACCGCTATCGTGGCGTGTCCGGTCAGCGGCGGGTGATCTTCATCAATGGTGAAGACCTGGCGCGGCTGGGGCTGGCCGACGGTGATTGGGTCGACATGCTCGGCGAGCCGCGTCCGGACGGCAGCGAGCGGCGTGCGCCGCAGTTCCGTCTGGTCGAGTACGACATCCCGGCCGGTTGCATCGGGGCCTACTATCCGGAAACCAACGTGCTGGTCGCGTTGGAAAGCCACGGCGCTGATACCGGCACGCCATCCTCCAAGGCGGTGCCCGTGCGTCTGGAGCGCAGTTCACGCATTGTCTGACGGCGCGAGATGCCAGCAGCAGGGTGCATGCATCACCACACTGCCGCGTGGCGAGGAGACTCGTCGCGCGGCAGTCGTGTGTCTAGAATATTCCCGTGCGCCGAGCCAGCTACGCTCGGCACACGTCTTTTCCGTCCTCAGTGCTGCCTAAGCCACCGTTCAAGAGAGTGATCCATGCAATATCTGCACACCATGCTGCGTATCCGTGATGTCGACGCTTCACTGCATTTCTTCCGTGACCTGCTCGGCATGGTCGAGATCTCGCGCAAGGATTCCGAGAAGGGCCGCTTCACGCTGATCTTCCTGGCAGCCCCGCAGGATGCCGAACGTGCCCGCGAGATGCAGGCGCCGATGCTGGAACTGACCCATAACTGGGACCCGGAAGAATACGAAGGTGGGCGCAACTTCGGCCATCTGGCCTATCGCGTCGAGGATATCTACGCTACCTGTCAGCATCTGATGGATAACGGCGTGACCATCAATCGCCCGCCGCGTGACGGCCACATGGCATTCGTGAAGAGCCCGGATGGGATTTCGCTGGAGCTGCTGCAGGCCGGTGACGCCCTTGCGCCGCAGGAGCCTTGGGTCTCCATGAGCAACACGGGCAGCTGGTAAGCAAGCAAGCCTGCATGTTGACGTGCCCGTAAGCGTCGCATCCAGGCAACGCAATAGCCGAATTATGACTGGTGCATCGCCCAGCAGGGCTTATGATGTAATGAAGTTCATAAGCCCCGTAGCATGATGTGCGACATGTCGTGCTCGGCCTTTGTGAGGTGTCATCGCGGCAGGCAGGTATACCTTCTACCTTTCTCTTGCTGCCCACCCGCCGCGATGTTGCACCTCCTGGAGTCGCGTGAGGGACCGCCACGCGGACACTGCCTAGCTGGCAAGGACTGCCTGATGCCGAGAGTCGTAAGCGCCTGGCTACGTCATGAACCACGATTGCTCGCCGTGGAGCATCGTCGTTTCTACCATGCCTATCTTTGGGTCTATCTGATGCTTATGGGCCTCTTCGTGGTGTGGGTTCCCTTCTTCACTCTCTTCAACGAGCCGCGGCTGGCATTCGTCAGCGGCATCATGGCGCTCGTGTCCGTGCTGGGCGTGATGCTGCACCGGGCGCACCAGTTGACGCTGGGCCTGGCCCTGATGATGAGCGCCTTGACGCTGCTGGCCTGGCTCTCGGTTTTCTGTTTCGGGCTCTCGGCGGGCTATGAGTACTATTTCTTCATCGTGATGGCCGGTATCCACCTGGCCCCGCTGGCGGCGCGAGTTCGAGTGGTGACGACACTGATGCTGTTCATGGCGGCTGTCTCGGCGCTGATGGTCTCGCCAGTCCTGCATGAGGGCAGTGTCCTGCCCGCCTGGGTGCTGCAGTCTGCCAACCTCTTCGCGGTCTTCCTGATGATGGTCACCTTCCTGTGGCGCATGCTGGCGCTGACCGAACACTTCGAGCGTCAGTACCTGAAGGATGCCAGTCGTGATGAGTTGACCGAATTGCTCAATCGCCGCCAGATACTGCGCCACGCCGAGGACTGGTGGCGTGACGGAGTGCCCTGTGCGGTATTGATGCTGGATGCGGACAACTTCAAGCGCGTCAATGACCTGCATGGCCATGCCGTCGGGGATGAAGTGCTGCGCCATCTGGGCCGTCTGCTGACGGCTACGCTGCGTCAGGGCGATCGCGCCGGACGTGTCGGTGGCGAGGAGTTCCTGGTGCTGCTGCCGCGTATCGGGCGTACCGAGGCCATCTCCGTGGCAGGACGCATGCGCTCCCTGCTGGCCAAGTCTCCTCCGGTCTTCGCCGGCACGCCGGTGCCGGTCACGGTTTCCATCGGCATTGCCATCAGTCATGAGGTCGATTCGCTGGATCAGCTGATGCAGCTGGCCGACCGGCGGCTGTATCACGCCAAGCACAATGGGCGTGATCAGGTGGTGGCCGGTGGGGAACACGAGATGACAGGCTTCGCCACGGCCGATATCAGCCCTCCGCCCCCCGGCAATGACGGCGGCGGACTTGGCAAGGCAGAGGCCGTGGAGGAGGGCACTCGTGACAAGGAGGATGACTGCCAGGAAAAGCAGCATCACAAGGACTCCACCCCTTTCTCACGGACACCCCTCGTCGGCTGACATGAGTTCAGGGTCTTGAGTTCAGAATCTTGAGTGCAGGTTCACGAAAGCTGCTTCAGGCGTGTGGCTTGAATCGAGTCAGCGCGTTTTCCATGCCACGGGCAACGGTTGTCGCCAGGGGCGTGCACAGCACCCAGGGCAACGCGATCAGTGCAATGCTGAGCGAGCCCAGATAGACGTCGCTGAACCAGTGGGCACCGACCATGATGCGTGGTGCGCTCAGCAGTACCACGAATGCCAGACTCCACAGCGCGATGCGTCGTGGTGCGAAGGCCAGCATGAAACTGGCGAAGACCATCAGCATCAGGCCATGATCCCCCGGGAAGCTGTTCGAGGCCGAATCCTTGGTCTTGAAGGACACCAGTTCGGAGAGATGCTGAGCGTGCTGGAAGACGCGAGTCGGACTGGCATGGCCGTAGCTGATGGCACGCAGCACGAACAGCGAAATGATCCCTGCGGTCAGCAGCATGGTGATGCCAAGGCTGGTCCAGTGTCGGTAACGATCGGGACGAGGATCCTCAAGCATCGCCCAGCAGAACAGGACTCCCATCAGCCCGAATGCCGCCGCATCGAAAAAGCGGGTATTGAGCAGCCCCAGCAGGGTATCCCAATGCGGATTGAGCGGAGAGATGAGGTGGTTGAAGGCCCAGAATACCCGGCCGTCCAGATCGGGCCAGAAATCCAGTGCAGGTACCCACCAGCTGATCAGCAAGGCAAATCCTGCGGCATTGAGAGCCAGTAGTCGTCTGGACAGCATCTCTGTCCCTCCCGGTGCAGATGGTGCGAGGTGTCATCAATAATCAGCAATCCAGCCATATCGCTTGCTGGACGACGTATGGTAATTTGTCAGATCTTTCAGAAACACTGTTTTCGAACTCTCCTTCCAGAGATGCATCGTTGCGTCAGACGCGATCTGACAAGCGCTTCTGTCATGACTACAACACCCGCTGCACAGGCCGCTCTACGCGACAGAGAACGATGCATGCGCGTGAGGGTCGCGACAGGCGTTATCCATCCGTATCGTTCCACCATGGCCTGGCATCGGGACAGGCTCACCACGAGGGGGCTCGTCATGAGCATCTACTTGCGTCGTCCATCACTTGCCACTTCGCTGGCGATTGCCGCTTCTCTATTGGCCGGATGCGCCGCCAGCCATCCCGGCATGAGTACGTCCGGCACCCGTGGCGGGAATGACGGCATGGCAGCTGCTCCGGCGCTGGTCGGTACCACCTGGAGCTTCTCGAAGACCGAGGACGGCGAGACCCCCAATTTCCTGTTGCAGGCCCCGACCCCCGAGCAGCTGGCGGATGAGGAGGATGACCGTCTGCGCCTGGTGGGCAGCAACGGCTGCAATCGTCTGATGGGGCCGGTGGTGCTGGATGAATCTCGCCAGTCGCTGGATATCGGCCCGCTGGCCTCGACCATGAAGATGTGTCCCAACCCGGAGCAGTCCAACGCCTTCAACCGCATGCTGGAAGAGGTGGCCAGCTATCAGGTCGTCGGCAGTGGCGAGAGTGCTCGGCTGCGCGTGATGGATGACACCGGCTATCTGCTGGCCACCTTCCTGCCGCTGGAAGACGTCGCCGAGTAACGCCTTCGATGCGCTGGTAGAGGTGATCCGCGAGCGGGCTGCCAGAAACGAGAAAGCCCCCTGCACCGTTCGGTGCAGGGGGCTTTTGCTTGCGTAGAGAGCGAGCGTGACTTACAGCGCTTCGATCTTGACGCGCTGGCTTTCCAGCAGTGCAAGTTCCGCCTGGGCATCGGCCAGCTTGGCGCGCTCCTTCTCGACCACATCGGCCGGTGCACGACCGACGAACTTCTCGTTGCCGAGCTTGTTCTCGAGGCCGGTGATGACCTTCTGCTGCTTCTCGTGCTCCTTGTCGATGCGCTTGAGCTCGGCTTCCTTGTCGATCAGGCCGGCCATCGGCACCAGCACTTCCAGCTCACCGACGCGCTGGATGGCGGACATCGGCGCTTCGTCGCCTGTCGCCAGGAAGGTGATGCTTTCCAGACGTGCCAGCTTGGAGAGGAACAGACGGTTGGCTTCCAGACGCTCGGCATCGCCAGCCGCGCCATGCTGCAGGAAGACTTCCAGCGGCTTGGCCGGTGACAGGTTGAGCTCGCCGCGCACGTTGCGGATCGCGATGATGATGCCTTTCAGCCACTCGATATCGCGGATGGCCTGCTCATCGATCCGGTCGGCTTCGGCCTGCGGCCATGCCTGGCTCATGATGCTCTCGCCTTCCACCGCCTTGCCGGCGTGCGGTGCGATGCGCTGCCAGATCTCCTCGGAGATGAACGGCATCATCGGGTGAATCAGGCGCAGGATGGTCTCGAGGGCGCGCACCAGGGTGCGACGCGTGCCGCGCTTGGCTTCCGCGCTGGCATTCTCGTCCCACAGCACCGGCTTGGACAGCTCCAGATACCAGTCGCAGTACTCGTTCCAGATGAATTCATAGAGTGCCTGGGAGGCGTGGTCGAAGCGGAATTCTTCCAGCGCGCGGGTGACCTGCTGCTCGGTCTGCTGCAGGCGCGCGATGATCCAGCGATCGGCCAGCGACAGTTCAACGGCTTCGCCATTGACGCCGCAATCCTGGTCCTCGGCATTCATCAGCACGTAACGCGCTGCATTCCACAGCTTGTTGCAGAAGTTGCGATAGCCATCGAGACGGCCCATGTCGAACTTCACGTCACGCCCGGTGGAAGCCAGTGACAGCAGGGTGTAGCGCAGCGCATCGGTGCCGTGAGGTTCGATGCCCTCCGGGAACTCGTTGCGCGTAGCCTTGGCGATGGCCTTGGCCTTCTTGGGCTGCATCATGTTGCCGGTACGTTTCTCGACCAGCTCATCCAGACCGATGCCATCGATCAGGTCGATGGGATCGAGCACGTTGCCCTTGGACTTGGACATCTTCTGGCCGAGGCTGTCGCGCACCAGACCATGTACATAGACCTTGCGGAACGGCACTTCACCCTTGAACTTCAGGGTGAACATGATCATCCGCGCCACCCAGAAGAAGATGATGTCGAAGCCGGTGACCAGCACGTCGGTGGAGTGGAAGGTCTTGAGCTCTTCCGTGTCCGCCGGCCAGCCGAGGGTGCCGAAGGTCCACAGCGCGGAGCTGAACCAGGTGTCGAGGACGTCTTCGTCCTGACGCAGTTCGATGTCGGCTCCCAGGTGATTCTCGGCGCGGACTTCTTCCTCGTTGCGGCCGACATAGACGTTGCCGTCGTTGTCATACCAGGCCGGAATGCGGTGGCCCCACCACAGCTGACGCGAGATGCACCAGTCCTGCAGGTCACGCATCCACGCGAAGTACATGTTCTCGTAGTTCTTGGGCACGAACTCGATGTCGCCGTTCTCGACCGCCTCGATGGCCGGACGCGCCAGCTCCTCGACGGCCACGAACCACTGGTCCGTCAGTAGCGGCTCGATGACATCGCCGGAGCGGTCACCGTGCGGCAGGGTATTGTTGACGGCCTCGACCTGCTCCAGCAGGCCCAGCGCGTCCATGTCGGCGACCAGCTTCTCGCGCGCGACGAAGCGATCCAGACCGGCGTAGGCGGCCGGCAGGCTGGCATCTTCCTCGGGCTGCGGACGGCCCTGCAGATCATAGATCTCGGCGCGCTCCAGAATGGTGGCATCCTGGCTCATCACGTTGATCAGCAGATGGCCCTGACGCTTGCCGACTTCGTAGTCATTGAAGTCGTGGGCCGGGGTGATCTTGACGCAACCGGAGCCCTTTTCCATGTCGGCGTGTTCATCGGCGACGATGGGGATGCGACGGCCGACCAGCGGCAGTTCGATGAACTTGCCGACCAGGCTTGCGTAGCGCTCATCCTTGGGATTGACGGCCACGCCGGTGTCACCCAGCAGGGTTTCCGGGCGCGTGGTGGCGACGACGACGTAGTCCTTGCCATCGGCGGTCTTGACGCCATCGGCCAGCGGATAACGGAAGTGCCAGAAGCTGCCTTGCTGCTCGCGGTTCTCGACTTCAAGATCGGAGATCGCGGTGTGCAGGGTCGGGTCCCAGTTGACCAGACGCTTGCCACGGTAGATGAGGTCTTCCTTGTGCAGACGCACGAAGACTTCCTGAACGGCCTTGTAGAAGCCATCGTCCATGGTGAAGCGTTCGCGCTTCCAGTCGATGCTGGTACCCATGCGACGCAGCTGGCGGGTGATGTTGCCGCCGGACTCTTCCTTCCACTCCCAGATCTTGTCGGTGAAGGCTTCGCGGCCGAGATCATGGCGGGTCTTGCCTTCTTCGGCGGCGACCTTGCGCTCGACCAGCATCTGGGTGGCGATACCGGCGTGGTCGGTGCCTACCTGCCACAGGGTATTGCGGCCCTGCATGCGGCGCCAGCGTACCAGGGTGTCCATGATGGAATCCTGGAAGGCGTGGCCCATGTGCAGGGAGCCGGTGACGTTGGGCGGCGGGATGACCAGTGAGAAGCTCTCGCCCTGGCCTGACGGCGCAAAGCGATTCTCGGATTCCCAGCGCTCGTACCAGCGCGTCTCGATGGCGTTCGGTTGGTAGGTCTTGTCCATGGGTCTGCAAATGATCCGGTTGGGCGGGACGTCCCGCGCCGGCTCAGTGAGCGGGGCAGCGCAGGCAGAAAATGGGCTCGATTATAGCGCTGCTGATGACGGGCGTCATTCGGTCTTGCCAGTGTCGATCCGTGAGGTGCTGGTGAGAGGAGAGGCACAAAGCAGGCAACATCCACGCATTGATGCCGTATCCTGTCGCAACTACATGACGCCGAGGCTCGTCGCCTCGCATACTTTCCATTCCTCACGCTCGCGGAGCCGCAATGTCCCAGCCTCGCCCCACGGACAGCGCCCCTCGTCCGACTCGTCGTTGGGTCTGGCATGAACTGCTGCGTCATGCGCTGGTGCCATTGCTGGTGCTCGAGGTGGCGCTGCTGGGCTGCTATCTGGTGTTGCATTGGCTGGTCTCCGGGCAGCAGGACTCCACGCGCAGTGAGCTGGTGAATACCCAGCTTGAGCAGCTGACCCATTACGAGGCAGAGCACATCAGCTTGCTGGCGGACGACTGGCGCAGCGATGCCCGCCAGCTGGCGCGCAGCACGCTGCGTCACATGGACACTCCCGTGACGGCCCGCCAACGCGAGCAGGAGCTGAAGCGCCACATGAGTGCGAGCGACGGCACCCTGTACGTCGCCGAGGACGATGGTGGCGCCGGCTCCTATTACTCCTCGCTGGTGCCCAGCTATCTGCAGGACCACGACAAGGTGGTGCGCCTCTCGGCCATGGATGCCCAGATGTCGGACATGCTCGCCACGCAACCCGAGCTGCGTCAGATCTGGTTCTCCGGCTACGACGGCTATTTCCGCATGCTGCCATGGACCGATACCCGCAACATCTTCACGCCCGGCGTCGACCTCACCAGCTACGGCTTCTACTATCTGGCGGATGATCGCAACAACCCGAGCCGTGGCGCTGTCATCACGCCGCCCTACCAGGATCCGGTCGGCAGCGGCTGGCTGGTCTCGACGCTGATGCCGGTCCATCGCGGCGACTTCCTCGAAGGCGTGGTCGGGATCGACGTCACCCTCGATGCCCTGGTCGAGCGGCTCGAGAACGCCGAGCTGCCCTGGGGCGCCTACCTGATTCTGGTGAGTGACGATGTCGTCATGGCCATGCCGAGTGTCGGCGAGCAGGATTTCGGCCCCCAGCCCGACCCTGAGGTCGTGCCGATGCCGCTGCTGCACGATCGCTTTCTCGATACGGCGCATGATGTCGAGAACTCCCCTGCCATGGCGCATCTGCTGCGCAGTATCTCGGATGAGGCGCAGGGCGTGCGCAGCGTTTCCTTGCTCGCCGGTGAGCGTCTGGTCGGCTGGCAATCGGTGCCGGGCACCGACTGGCGGTTGCTGGCGGTGGTGGATGCGCAGCAGGTGAGCAGCGGCATCGATATCTGGAATGAGCGCTTCAATCAGTTGGGCTACGTGATGCTGGTGGGGCTGATCCTGTTCTTCTTCACCCTGCTGGTGGTGATGCGTTGGCGGGCCGAGGCCATGGCGGCCACCCTGTCCGAATCACTGGCACGCCTCAGCGACATGGCGCTGCGCATCGGTCGCGGCCAGCCCGTGGTACGCGAGCGCTTCCAGCTGCAGGAGCTGGACCAGGCCGGTGAGGCGCTGCGCGAAGCGGCTCAGCGCCGTGACCAGATCGAGCTTGAACGCGCCGAAGGTGCGCGGCACGTCGAGATGGTGATGGCGGCCTCCGGCGATGCCACCTGGCGTTACGACTTCGATCAGGACGATCTCTACCTGCACGAGAATTTCTTCCTGATGCTGGGGCTGCCGGTACGCGCCAGCATGCATCTGGCGGATCTGGACGCCATGACGCACCCGGAAGACCTCGTCGGTCTGCTCGAGGCGCGCTGGCGGGTCATGCACGGGGAAAGCTGGGCCGAGGCGCGCGACGTGCGTTATCGGCATGCGCGCGGTCACTGGGTCTGGGTACAGATTCGAGGCCAGATCACCCGGCGTGATCATGAGGGCCGGCCGCAGCGCGCCACCGGGCTGGCGCTGGACATCCAGCGCCACAAGCAGTCACTCAAGCTGCTGGAGGCGGCCCGCGACAGTGCCACCGAGGCCAGCCAGTCCAAGTCGCGTTTCTTCTCGAGTTTCAGTCACGAGATTCGCACGCCGCTCAACGCCATCATGGGCTTCACGGATCTGCTCTGCGAGGAAGCCGACCTGACCCGCGAGCAGCGCCGCTACGTGGACGAGGCCAGTCATGCGGCGGCGCAGCTGTCGGCATTGATCGAGGACGTGCTGCAGATGTCGAGTCTGGAGGCCGGTGACCTGCCACTGGATTGCCAGCCCCTTTCGGTGGGCCAGAAGCTGATCCGCTTGGCCGGGCAATATCAGCCGCGACTGGAGAGCGCCAACCTGACGTTATCGCTGTCACTGGAAGGCGCGTCACTGTGGCTGAATGCCGACCAGCGTCGCCTGGATCAGATTCTCGGCAACCTGATGGGCAATGCCATCAAGTACAACCGCGAGGGGGGCTGGATTCGTCTGGCCATCGGCCAGGAGCACAATGCCAGCGGAGTGGAGATGGGCTGGGTGGAAATCACCGACGGCGGCTTCGGCTTTGATTCCGCGCAGGCGGTCCAGCTGTTCCAGCCGTTCTCGCGTCTGGGGCGTGAAGATTCAGGCATCGAGGGCACCGGGCTCGGGCTGGCGCTGTCGCGGGAACTCGCCCGCCGGATGGGAGGGGACATCACGGCACGGGGCGAGCTGGGCGAGGGTGCCAGCTTCCGGGTCTGGTTGCCGCTGGCGGATGTCAGCGCCCATGAGCGCGTCGTCCAGGCGGCGTGGTCGGCGGACAAGGTGCTGCCGGTGCCCTGTCGCTGGCTGGTGATCAGCACGCGGGCGCAGGACCGTCTGCGCCTCGAGGTGATCGGCAGTCATGTCGCCAATCTGGAGATCATCATCGCCAGCAGTGCCGCCCAGGCATTGCGTCTGGTGCGTGATGTCAGCCCGTGCCTGGTCATCTTCGGTGATGTGCCGGACATGAACGTGGCGGCACTGTTTGCCGAGATCCAGCGCATGCCACGTGAACTGCCGCTATGGGCAGTGCGACTCGGGGAGCGTGACGCCAGCGAGACCGCAGGCGGCTTGCCCGAGGCCTTCTTCGACAGCGGCGAGAGTCCGCCCTGCATGGCCGATATCGAGCGCTGGATGACGCATCTGATGGTCAACTTCCAGCGTGCCTGCAATACGGACCAGTGACGCAGGGCGTATCGCTCAGCTGACGCCCTTGAGCTGATGCGAGCGCACGGCATAGCCGCGCGACTTGTAGGTGCGCCAGCATTCACGCTTGGTCACCAGCACATCCTGATGCTGATTGATGATCTCGGCGACGCGCTCGAAGCGCGAGAACCATTCGGGAATCTCGGGGTGCAGGTTGAGCAGCGCCTCGATGCCCGGCGCCGGCGCATCCTGCCAGCCGATGGTCACTGGCGGGCGCGGCACGTCGTCGGCGTGTTCGGCCTCACGTGCGGCCATGTCGAGATCGATGTCCAGCGCATGGGGCACGAAGCTTTCCGGGCGGAACTGCCACAGATGCTCATCGAACTGACGCGCCATCGCCTCGTCCTCGACATGCACATGCAGGCGAAAGCCCTTGGCGTGGATGGTCTCGGCCAGGCGGCAGGCGAATTCCAGCCGGGCTTCCAGCGTGGTATCGGGCAGGATGTAGAAGTCGATCTGGGTCATGGGCACCGCTCGGGCAAGGAATTCTCGAGCGCTCAGGATACCGCACTCGCCGCGTGGCTTCGATGCAGCCTGCCTCCCGTGACATCTTTCCGCAGTCAGATATCCGCGCGCCAGAAACCCAAAGGCCCGCCTCAAGAGAGGCGGGCCTTTGGGTTTTCGATCAGCCCTCGAGCCCCGGGGGCAGGCTCGAGGACGTGTTTCAGAGCACTTATGTCAGAGCGCTTATGTCAAAGCACTCATGTCAGTGCACTCATGCCAGACGCGTCATCCAGCCACGCGTGTCTTCGGCGCGACCGTATTGCAGGTCCAGCAGCTGGCTGCGCAGACGCATGGCGACATCGCCGGCATTGGCGGTCAGGTCGAGGCGACCGTCTTCGCTGACCAGCTCGCCCACCGGGGTGATGACGGCGGCGGTACCGCAGGCGAACACCTCGGTGATCTCGCCGGAGGCGATGCCTTCACGCCACTCGTCGATGCTGATCGGGCGCTCTTCCGGCGTCAGGCCCAGATCGGTCGCCAGGGTCAGGATGGAGTCACGGGTGACACCTTCCAGAATGGTGCCGGTCAGGCGCGGCGTGACCAGGCGGCCGTCCTTGAAGACGAAGAACAGGTTCATGCCGCCCAGTTCCTCGACCCACTTGTTCTCGGCGGCGTCCAGGAACACGACCTGGTCACAGCCATTGGCGGAAGCTTCGCTCTGCGCGGCCAGTGAGCCCGCGTAGTTGCCGCCGCACTTAGCGAAACCGGTACCGCCGGCGGCCGCACGGTTGTAGTGCGAGGACAGCCAGATGGAGACCGGCTTGATGCCGCCCTTGAAGTAGGCCGCCACCGGTGAGGCGATCACGTAGTAATCGACTTCACGCGACGGACGCACGCCGAGGAAGGCTTCACTGGCGATCATGAACGGGCGCAGATAGAGGCTGCATTCGTCACTGACGCTGGCCGGAGTCGGCACCCAGGCGCTGTCCTGCGCGAGCAGGGCCTTGAGCGAGCCGACGAAGTCCTCGTCGGACAGCTCCGGCAGTGCCAGACGGCGGGCGGAGTTGCGGAAACGTGCGGCGTTCTTCTCGGGGCGGAAGGTCCACACCGAGCCGTCTTCATGACGATAGGCCTTGATGCCTTCGAAGATTTCCTGGGCGTAGTGCAGTACCGAGGCGGCAGGGTCGAGGCTCAGCGGGCCGTAGGGGCGGACTTCATGGCCGTGCCAGCCGCCGTCGGCGGTCCAGCGTACATGGGCCATGTGATCGCTGAAGTGACGGCCGAAGCCGGGATTGGCCAGAATGGTGTCACGAACGGCAGCATCCGCCGGTTGCGTGGACGCGCGGACGTCGAAGCCTTTGGTCACGTGGGTGTCTCCGTAGCAGCGAGACCCCCGACGCGGAACGCCGGGGGTCGAATCATTTTTATAGGACCTCTCGGGTCAGCGGTGCCGAGTGGCGTGCCGACCCGCGTGTCTCAACGCTAGCACGCCATCGAGAGCATGCGAAGCCTCAGACGGTCTCTTCCTGCGGGGCGCTGAGTTCCGCTTCGCGATCCAGCAGGTATTGGGTCAGCAGGCCCACCGGGCGGCCGCTGGCGCCTTTCTGCTTGCCGGACATCCAGGCGGTGCCAGCGATGTCCAGATGTGCCCACGGGAAGGTGTCCGCGAAGCGGGACAGGAAGCAACCTGCGGTGATCATGCCGGCTTCCCGGCCGCCGATGTTGGCGATGTCGGCGAAGTTGGAATCCAGCTGTGCCTGATACTCGTCCCACAGCGGCATGTGCCAGGCGCGGTCCCAGGCCTCTTCACCGGCGTCGAGCAGGTCGAGTGCCAGGTCATCGTCGTTGGAGATCAGGCCGGTGGCGTGATTGCCCAGCGCGATGACGCAGGCACCGGTCAGGGTGGCGATGTCGACGACGCTGGCCGGCTCGAAGCGCTCGGCGTAGGTCAGCGCATCACACAGCACCAGACGGCCTTCGGCGTCGGTGTTGAGGACTTCGACGGTCAGACCTTTCAGGGTCTTGATGATGTCGCCCGGCTTGGTGGCGCGGCCGTCCGGCATGTTCTCGGCGCTGGCCACGATGGCCACCACGTTGAGCTTCGGCTTGAGTTCCAGCACGGTGCGCATGGTGCCGAACACGCTGGCCGCGCCGCCCATGTCGTACTTCATCTCGTCCATGCCGGCGCCCGGCTTGAGCGAGATGCCGCCGGTATCGAAGGTGATGCCCTTGCCGACCAGCACGTGCGGGGCTTCGTTCTCGTCTTCCGCGCCGCGGTATTCCATCACGATCAGGCGGCTCGGCTCTTCACTGCCGCGGCCGACCGACAGCAGGGACAGGGCGCCGAGCTCCTCGAGCTCTTCCTCGCCGAGCACGGTCACTTTCAGGGCGCCATTGGAGGCAGCACCCAGTTGCTCGGCACGCTCGCCCAGGTAGCGCGGCGTGCAGATGTTGCCCGGCAGATTGCCCAGCGTGCGCGCTTCATTGACGCCCATGCCGATGGCGGCACCGACGCGCAGGCCGGCTTCCAGTTCGGCCTGACGCTGCTTGTCGGCACTAACCACGCTCAGGCGGGTCAGAGAGACGGGCTCGCCCGGCTTGCTCTTCATCTCGGTGAAGCGATAGGCGGTACGCAGCGCGCTCTCGGCGATCATGCGCGCCATCCAGTCAGCCTCGCGCAGCTCGAGATTCAGCTCGAGGCCAGCGAAGGCCGCGTCTTCGATGGGCAGCTTGAGCAGAGCGGTCATGGCGGCGTCGAGGCCACGCTTGTAACGGCTTTCGTCGAGCTTTTCCTCACTGCCGAAACCGGCCAGCAGCAGGCGCTGAGCGCCGAGGCCCGGAGCGAAGGGCACCAGCAGGGTATTGCCGAGCTCGGGCTTGAAGTCGCCGCGCTCGATCAGTTGGGAAATCAGCTTCTCGCTGGCATCGTCGAGTCGTGCCGCAGCACCGGTGAGGTCGCCCTCGATGACAGGTACCACGATGCAGGCGGTTTCAAGCTGGGCCGGATTGGCAGTGACTACAGGAAATTCCATGGCAACTCCACGCGCGCGAGTGAGGGTACGAAGATGAACAGTACAAGGATGAAGGATGTCGTCAGGCCAGGCGTGCCCGGCTCGCGGCGACATCGGGGTCATGGTCTGGATGGGGGCGCAGACCGCTCATGACAAGCTGAGCTGGCATGCACCAGTGAGGGCAGTCCATCATGTCAGGCTGTCCACGTGCAATGCCTGTGGCCGCGACAAGGCAGCATCCTTTCTGGATAATGCTGCTGCATGAGGGGGAGCCGCTCCCGTCCAGTCTTCAGACCCGTGCCGCCAGTGTACGCAAAGGCTGCGCGCCATGCATGAGGGGGATGATGCCTTCATGTGATCACGACCATTCCTCCACCGGCTATCATCGATCTGGTCAACACGCTCGCTTGCGAGCGGGAAACAGGAGTTCCACTTGATCATCTTCCGCTACCTGACACGCGAGATACTCACCACCATGGCCGCCGTGGCCGGGGTGCTGATGCTTGTCATCATGGGCAGCCGATTCATCCGCTATTTCAGTGATGCGGCGGAGGGGGATTTCCCGGCGTCGATTCTCGGCAGTCTGATGCTCTATCACCTGCCGGGGTTCTTCGAACTGCTGCTGCCGCTGTCCTTCTTCCTCGCCGTGTTGCTGGCCTTCGGTCAGCTTTACATGAACAGCGAGATCACCGTGCTGGTCGCCTGTGGCGTCGGCCCGGAGCGACTGCTGCGTGTCACCCTGCTGCCGGCGCTGTTGATCACGGCGCTGGTCGCGGCCTGCAGTCTCTATCTGACGCCTGCCGGCGCGCTCAAGAATGAGCTGTTGCTCGAGCAGCAGAAACAGAAGACCGACTTCTCGATTCTGGGCTCGGGACGCTTCCAGGAAATCGGCAATCGCACCGTCTATGCCGAGAGCATGAGCGATGACAACAGCGAGCTGGAAAACGTCTTCATCGCCGAGGCAGGTGACAGCAATGCTGCCAGCACGCCCGACAGCGAGCCGAGCCAATCGGTGGTACGCGCCGAGCGTGCCTTCCAGGAAGTCAGCCCCGAGACCGGCAGTCGCTATCTGGTATTGAGTGACGGCACGCGCTACGGGGTGGAGCCCGGCAAGGCGATCGCCCAGCGACTGGGCTTTGATCGCTACGGCGTGCGCATCACCGAGGGTCAGGACGCCGCGGCCCTCAAGGAAGACATCGAGCTTGCGACCACGGCGCAGCTCTGGGCTTCCGATCTCCCGGAGGCCAAGGCCCAGCTGCAGTGGCGCATCTCGCTGCCGTTGATGGTGCCGATCCTGATGCTGATCGGCCTGCCGCTGGCGCGCGTCAATCCGCGTCAGGGGCGTTTTGCGCGCCTGTTACCGGCCATCTTCGTGCACATCACCTATCTCAGTCTGTTGATCGCGGCGCAGAATGCCGTCGCATCCGAGAAGTACCCGGCCGCCATCGGCCTGTGGCCCATTCACGGCGTCTATCTGGCGCTCGGCATCTGGCTGAGCTGGCGCGACAACCGCGGAGGTGGCCGCTGATGCTGCTTGATCGTCTCGACCGTTACATCGCCCGCAATGTGCTGGTGGCCATGCTGGTGGTGCAGGTACTGATTCTCGGGCTCGACCTGATGATCACCTACATCAATGATCTGGGGGATGTGAAAGGCGACTACGGCGCCTTTGAAGTGCTCCTCTATCTGCTGATGCGTCTGCCGTCGCGCTTCTACGAATTCGTGCCGGTCGGCGTACTGCTGGGCGCCCTGATCGGGCTGGGCAGCATGGCCTCGAGCAATGAGCTGACCATCATGCGTGCCGCCGGTCGTTCATTGACGCGCATTCTTTGGGGTGTGATGAAGCCGCTGGGGCTGGTCATCGCCATCACCATGGCGGTCGGTGAATATGTCGCCCCCGTCACCGAGCTGCAGGCCGACGCCTGGCGCGCCGAGAAGCAGCAGGGCGCAGGCGCCGTCTATGCCGAGGGTGGCGGCTGGCAGCGCGAGGGCAACGACTACTACCGCTTCGGCTCGATTCGCAGCGATGATGTGGTGCTCAACGTCACCCGCTATCGCTTCGATGACGAGCGCCATCTGACCCAGGCGCTCTACGCCAGGCGCGCCGTCTGGCAGGACGATGGCTGGACGCTGGAAGCGGTGCAGACCACCACCTTCGAGTCTCAGGATGGCGAGCCGAGCGCCACCACGGTAGCTCAGCAGGAGACCCGCGAGTGGGACACCCAGCTGACGCCGGACCTGCTCAAGCTGGTCATCAGCGACCCCAAGCAGCAGTCAGCCTCCGACCTGTGGCGCTATTCCCGCTACCTGCAGGACCAGGGCCTGTCGGCCAATCAGCCGCTGCTCTACTTCTGGCAGAAGATTCTGCAGCCGCTGACACTGGCGGCGCTGGTGCTGGTGGCCGCCTCCTTCGTGTTCGGGCCATTGCGCACGGTGGCGGCGGGGACACGGGTCTTCTACGGCATCGTGGTGGGCCTGCTGTTCAAGTATCTGCAGGACCTGCTCGCCCCGGCCTCGGTGGTGTTCGGCTTCGCGCCCATCTGGGCGGTGCTGGCACCGATGCTGGCCTGTTACGTGATCGGCCTGCTGCTGATCCGGCGCAGTGGCTAAGGGCGCTTTGCACTCTCGCCGCCGTCTCGACCCGCAGGGAGCACGCCCTGCGGGCCTGATGCGGCGTCTGGGCGGCGTGGTCTATGACGCCTTCCTCGTGATGGCGTTGTTGATCGTGCTGGGCTTCATCGGGGTTGCCGTCAATGGCGGTGAGGCCAACCAGTCACCGCTGTTCCGCAGCCTGTTGCTGGTGGCGATGTTCGCCTTCTTCGGCGGCTGCTGGAGCCGCAGTGGCATGACGCTGGGCATGCAGGCCTGGCGACTGCGCATCCAGACACCGCAGGGTCATGTCCCGACGCTGCAGCAGTGCCTGATACGCTTCGTGGTTGCCGGGCTGTCACTGGGCGCCTGCGGGCTGGGGTACGTCTGGCAGCTGTGGGATCCTGAGCAGCGCAGCTGGCAGGACATCGCCTCCGGGACTCGCGTGGTGGTGGTGCCCAAGTCGCGGCGCGAGTGAGGCGCCAACTGGGAGCCTCTGGCGCGTACGCCGTGCCTGAACGCAGCGAGCCCCTCCAGGAGCCATCTCACCCAGAAGTGACCTCAGCCAGAAGTGACCTCAACCAGATAAAAAACGCCCCGCCAGTCATCGACTGGCGGGGCGTTGTGTTTTCCGCGAGTGCAGGGGAGATTAGACCCCCAGCAGGTCATCCAGACGCGTGATGATGCGCTCCACGCTGGCGCGTGACACCACCAGGCTGTCTTCCTGCGCCGCCGTCTCGGGCAGCTCGCGCGGCAGGTCGATCACCGCGGTGCCCATGCCTTCCAGGCGCACGCCTTCACGGTAGCGCACGAAGGACAGTTGACCGATCGGTCGCTGGCCATCGTGATCGAGGCGCGCCAGACGCGTGAAGGCGCTGACGGTATCGAGCACCGGCGCGCTGGTCAGCGGCAGGTGCGTCAGGCGCCATGCCAGCCAGCCATCGATGTCGACGGCTTCGTCGCGCAGGGTGGCGAACCAGTGGCGCGCCTGATCCAGGCGGTAGCGAGCGCGGCCTTGCTTGTCGAGCCACAGCACGTCGGCGCTGGCCTGACGCGGGCTTTCCAGCTCGCCCGGCAGGTACAGCCAGGATTCGGTCAGGCGCTGCAGGGCGCCCGGCAGCGGCTCATCCAGGGTGCGCTCGTTCAGGGAGTCCAGCGCCGCGCTCAGGTCGCCCTGTTCCGTGCTCTCGCCGGTGTTGGAGTAACCGACGTTGTAGCGCCAGACTCGATCGGAAATTTCCTGGGTGACCACATGATCGTGGGGCAGAGCGATATGGCTCATCAGTTCACGCGCGTTGCAATGCTCATCCACCAGGCCTTCACGGCGGGCTTCACGATAGAGATTGCGCAACAGCGGGGTCAGCGGCAGGCGGTGATGGTCACCGAAGCAGCTGCCGGCGTCGCGGACGGCATCCAGATCAAGTGGCAGGTGGGACGTGGCGTGATGATCGGCGGTGGCGAGTTGTACTGACATGATATCGGGCTCCTTGCGGATTGGCGTTCGGAAATCGGCAGATAGGGCAACAGCAGACGGATTCAGGCCGGTCACGGCTTCAGCATGGCGCCCATCATCGGCATGCCGATGCGGGTCATGGCCATGAGGAGGCGGAGCGACGGAATCTCTTGCAGTGTCCTGTTCATGTTCTTTCCTGATTGCCTGGCGGGGCGTGGCAGTCATTTGCCTTGATCGTGACGCGGCGCTTCCCGTGAGCGAGGAGCTGGGCTGCGTTCGAGTGACCCGCCTGAGTGATCGGCTAGCGAAGACTCATTATGTTTTGGTGCGATTGTTTTTCGAATTGCATAAAAAATCGTTATACATACTAGCGGCCTCGTGTGAAATCGCAACCCTACCTTTCTGTCATCCACGGACCATCATTCTTTATACGGTGCTGGCTTTGCCCACGGCAATCGCTTTGTGAGGCTGATGTGGCCTGCTTGAGACATCGTGTGTTCCGCAATCGGAAACCGGCCAGAAATCGCCTCGCTAAGTAGTTGATATAAGGTGTGAATGAGAATTTTTTGCAGTCAGGTGTTGCGCATGTTTCTGCGAATCATTTACATTTGTCTCACTTGGAGTGAGCGAGGTGAGCCATGTACGTCTGCCTGTGCAAAGGTGTGTCAGACCACAAGATCCGCGAAGTCGTGGAACAGGGAGCGCGCAGCTTCCGCGAAGTCCGTGAGCAGACCGGATGCGCGACCCAGTGCGGCAAATGTGCCTGCATGGCCAAGACCATCACTCGCGAAGCGGTCGCGCGTGAAATGATGCCGGCAGAGGATCTCGCCTACGCGGTGTAACGCAGGCTCGAGCCGAGGCTCGCCTGCCGGCGACTGACACTTCAGTCGCCGCGCTGCCCAGCTGCGTGATCCTTTCTCGCCGAATCCCGGCAAGTGCTCGCTTGCCTGACGCCCGCCACCCGGTCTCAAGACCGGGTGGCGGGCGTTTTCGTGTGCGCGCCAGGCAATCCGGTGTCGGTCGCTACATGACAACGCGGATACCAATCTTTCCCATTTGCGCCTAAAAGTCGATAACTTGTTGGTATGTCTCGAAAAATTCATGTTTTTGCGCCATACTTGCCGCACCTGATCGATAGGGCGTGCCTGACGCGCCCGCGCTGTGGCTGATGCATGCCGTCATCAGGCGCAGCAGAAACCTGACGCAGCAGCAACCCTGACAAGAGAGGAATGGCGACATGAAAGGCGATCCCAAGATCATCGAGCATCTCAACACCATACTGGCCAACGAACTGGTCGCCATCAATCAGTACTTCCTGCATGCGCGCATGTACAAGGACTGGGGCCTCAAGCGCCTGGCCAAGTGGGAATACGACGAGTCCATCGAAGAGATGCGTCACGCTGACACCCTGATCGAGCGCATCCTGTTCATGGAAGGTCTGCCCAACCTGCAGGACCTCGGCAAGCTGCGCATCGGCGAGAACACCAAGGAAATGCTCGAGTGCGATCTGGCGCTGGAGCACCAGGCACATGGTGATCTGAAGGAAGCGATCGCCTATGCCGAGCAGGTCCGCGATTACACTTCACGTGATCTGTTCCGCAAGATCCTCGACGACGAGGAAGAGCATATCGATCACCTGGAGACCGAGCTGGGCCTGATCGAGAAGGTCGGTATCGAGCTTTACCTGCAGAAGCAGATCCACCACGAGATCGACTGATTCCGTGGCGGCTCGCTGAGCTGTGTCGAAACGAAAACGCCCCCGCTGCCGATGGCAGCGGGGGCGTTTTGTCTTCAGTGGCGCAGAACCGGCTTACTTGCCCAGTTCGTTGACCAGCAGTGCTTCGACAGCCGCGATGCGTGCGTCGAGGCTCGCCTTGTCGGCGGCCAGCACCGTGATATGGCCGATCTTGCGGCCCGCACGCGGCGCCTTGCCGTAGTCGTGCAGACGCGCGCCAGGGATGGCGAGCACGGCGTCACGTTCCGGCATGCGGCCGATGATGTTGAGCATCGCGCAGGGCGTGAGCAGTGCGGTCTCGCCCAGTGGCATGCCGGCCACGGCACGCAGGTGATTCTCGAACTGGCTGGTGACGGCGCCTTCGATGCTCCAGTGGCCCGAGTTGTGCACACGTGGTGCGATTTCGTTGGCCAGCAGGCGCTCGCTGCCATCGGCGTCCTTGACGACGAAGAATTCGAAAGCCATCACGCCGACATAGTCGAGCTCGTGCATCACCTTGAAGGCAGCCGCCTCGGCTTCGGCCTGCAGGCCGTGGGAGTCGAGCGGGGTGGAGCAGTGCAGGATGCCGCTGCGATGTTCATTGCGCGACAGCGGCCAGGCGCGTGTCTCGCCATCACGACCACGTACCGCGATCACCGAGACTTCGTGATCGAAGGCGATGAAGCCTTCCAGGATCAGCGGCACGCTGCCGAGTTCAGCGAAGGTGTCGGCGACGTCTGCCATCTCGCGCAGTACCTTCTGGCCCTTGCCGTCATAGCCCAGCGTGCGTGTCTTGAGCACGGCGGGCAGACCGATGGTCGCGACGCCCGCTTCAAGATCCGCCTGGCTGTCGACCAGCGCCAGCGGCGGCACCTCGATGCCCAGACGCATGAACAGCGACTTCTCGCTCCAGCGGTCACGCGCGGTATCCAGGGCGCCAGCCGGCGGGAAGGTCGGGCGCTCGGCTGCCAGACGCGCGACGGCGTCTGCCGGCACGTTCTCGAACTCGAAGGTGATGGCGTCAGACGCCGCCACCAGCTGCGTCAGGGCAGCATCATCCTGCCAATCGGCGCAGAGATGATGACCGTGGACGCGACCGCAGGGCGAATCCGAAGGATCAAGGAAGGTGAAGCGGGCATTCAGGGCGGCGCCGGCCTGAGCCAACATGCGGCCCAGCTGACCGCCGCCGACGATACCGAAGCGGAACGGCTGGCTCATGGCTTACTCGCCTCCGTGGGACAGGCTGGGTGCGTCGGGGCGCGGGTCCGGATTGTCGAGCACACGGTCGGTCTGCTCGGCACGGAAGTTGATCAGCGCGGTGCGGATGGCCGGGTACTTGTTGGCCAGCTGGCTGGCGGCCAGCAGCGCGGCATTCACGGCACCGGCGCGGCCGATGGCCAGCGTGCCGGTGGGGATACCGGCGGGCATCTGCACGATGGAGAGCAGGGAATCGACACCTGACAGCATGCTGGACTGCACCGGCACGCCCAGCACCGGCAGCCAGGTCTTGGCGGCACACATGCCCGGCAGGTGTGCCGCGCCGCCGGCGCCGGCGATGATGACCTCAAGGCCACGCTCGGCAGCGGTATCGGCATAGTCGAACAGCAGGTCGGGCGTGCGATGGGCAGAGACGACCTTTACCTCGTGTTCGATCCCCAGCGCGTCCAGGGTTTCGACCGTATGGCACATGGTCGCCCAATCCGATTTTGATCCCATGATGACACCAACCAGTGCGCTCATGCTTCCTCCGCTCTTGACGTGGTATGAACCAGCTCACAGTGCCTGCCAGACGTGCCGGGCAGTGCGCTGTGTGGGCGTGGCCGAGCCGCGTGGGCAGATCATGCCCGCAAGCGGCTCAATGCGTATGTCTGGAAAAACAAGCGGCGCAGTATAGCACCGCGACCGACAGGCGGCATGCACCTGTCTGGTCGGTCAGGATGTGGGCGCGGCAAGGCCGCGGATCAGCAGGACCACGCCGAGACCAGTGCGAAGCGTGGCACCGGCTCGCCCTGGATCTCGACGTTCTCCATGAACATGCTGAGCGGACGCACCCACAGCCCGCATTCACCATAAAGCGCACGATAGACCACCAGCAGCTCTTCGGTCTCGCTGTGGCGACTGGTGCCGATCACTTCGTACTGCGCGCCCTTGTAGTGGCGGTAGAGGCCCGGCACGGGACGATTTTCCGGCAGCGGCGGCATGGCAGGCAGGTCAGTCATGGCGATTTCCTTGAGGGTGAAGCCAAAAGCGATAAGCAAGAAGCGGTGAAGCCAGCAGCGAGAAGCAGGCGTATCAGTCGGCAGCGTTCGGCGCCTGAATGCCATCAGTCACGGACACGTCATCAGCGACAGGCGTGGCCTTGGCACCGCGGCGTGCGATGCGCGCCAGCGCGCGCGCAGCGGCGGTGAAGCCGAAGCTGCCGGTGACGAAGGTGGCCGCGCCGAAGCCGCCAGCGCAATCCAGGCGCGTGGCGCTGTCGCCGGGCTTGGTGGCACATACCTCGCCATTGGCACCGGGGTAGGTCAGTTGCTCGTCGGAATAGACGCACTCGACATCGAATCGGCGCTTCGGGTTGCGACTGAAATTGTAGTCGCGACGCAGCAGTGAGCGAACGCGCGCCAGCAGCGGGTCCTGCTCGGTGCGGGCGAGATCGCCTATCTGGATGCGCGTCGGGTCGAGCTGGCCGCCGGCGCCGCCCGTCACGGTCAGGCCCAGCTTGCGACGCTTGCACCAGGCGATCAGCGCCGTCTTGGCGGGCACGCTGTCAATGGCGTCGATGACGTGATCGAGGTCATCGTGTATCAGCTCGGCGAGGTTGTCCGGCGTGACGAAGGCCGAGATGGCGTGGATCTTCATCTGCGGCGCGATCAGCTGGCAGCGCTCGGCCAGCACCTCGACCTTGGGACGACCGATCTGGCCATCCAGTGCATGCAGCTGCCGATTGACGTTGGAGACGCAGACATCATCGAGATCGATCAGCGTCATCTCACCGATGCCGGAGCGAGCCAGCGCCTCGGCGCTCCAGCTGCCGACGCCGCCTACCCCGATCACCGCGACATGCGCGTGGCGGAAGTGGGCGAAGGCGCTGGCACCGTAGAGGCGGCGAATGCCGCCGAAGCGGAAGTCGTAGTCGTCTTCTGCGGGGGCCTGGCTGGCAGCGCCGGACGCAAAGAAGCTCTCCAGCATCCGTTCGCTGGCGGAGGGCGTGCTGTCGTGGGACGACGGCTCGCCTGAGGGCTTGCGGTCTGGGCTCTGTTCTTCAGGGCTCTGTTCTTCAGGGCTCTGTTCTTCAGGGCTTTTGTTTTCAGAGCTTTTATTTTCAGAGCTCTGCTGTTCTGGGCTCATGTCGGTCGATTCCGGGGTGTCGGAAGAGGTGGTCATGCGCAGCTCGCGAATCTCGGGGGAACGGGTGGCAGTCGGCAGGGACGCGCTCAGTCAGCCAGGTCGCCGGCGGTCGCATCGAGCCAGTGTCTGGTCGGGCGCTCTGCCAGATGTTCAGCGTAGCGTTCGGGCAGATGGCCCAGCCAGCCGAAGCGCTCCATCACTGCCGCGTAGGCACCTTCTGGCGGACACGACAGGCTCAGCCAGCCGCCCTCGGGATGGGGAAGCTCGAGCCCGACAGCCGCCAGCAGCAGACGGGGGCATTCCAGTGTCGTGGCGAAGTAGCGATTGTAATTGCCCTTGCCATGCTTGGCGTCGCCGATGATCGGGTAGCCACGGCGTGACAGGTGTCGGCGAATCTGATGGCGGCGGCCGGTCAACGGACGGGCCTCGACCAGCGAGAAGCGCGACTGCGGATAGCGATCGATGGCGATGGGCAGCTCGACCTGTGCCAGGCGGCGCGTGTCGGTGATGGCTTCCTGCTCCGGCATCTCGGCCTTGGGCAGCTTGCCATCTTCCTTGCGCAGGCCGTAATCGAGGCGTTGCTGCTCGGGCGCGACGCCGCGCACTATCGCCAGATAGCGCTTGCTGACCTGCTGCTCCTCGAAGGCGGTGCTCAGCTTGCGCGCCGCCTGAGGCGAGAGGCCGAACACCATCAGCCCTGATGTCGGGCGATCGAGACGATGCACGGGGAAGACATGCTGGCCGATCTGGTCGCGCAGGCGCTGAAGCAGAAACTCGGTCTCGTGCTTGTCGATGGGGCTGCGGTGCACCAGCAGGCCCGATGGCTTGTGAACCACCACCAGCACTTCATCCTGGAACAGGATGTCGAGTGGCTCGGCGGGTTCAGTCAGCTCAACAGGCTCAGTCATTTCAGCAGACTTGGCCTCGAGAAGCGTGGGCGTGGCGTCCGCCATCGGCGCAGGTGTCTGAGGCGCCGTCGGCGCGTCGGAGTGCGGAGCATCAGGAGAAGAGGGCATGGGCATCACGGCAGCAGGAAGACGAAAGCCGACCATCGCAATGAAGGTCGGCGTGTATTGTCCGGCTTTCGCCGCTGGCTGTCATGTCCGGCGTGGCGCCGAGCGCGCGGATGCCGGATGTCAGGGCCTGATCAGCAGTCCGGCGGCGAGCCACTGTACCAGCAGGTTGATCGCCACGCCCGGGGCTTGCTCTGCCCCCACCTGCGGCGTCAGCAGCTCACCGAGCCGGCCGAAGCTCAGGCCTTCGTCTCCGGTCGCGAGGATGGCGCCGAGAGCCAGGTCTTCCAGCGGCTCGAGAGAGCGATAGTGCACCTCGGGCGCGCCAGCGGTGGGCTGGCGCCAGACGATCCAGGGCGTGGGCGTGTCGGACTCGACCGGCGCGCGTGGTGGCTCTTCATCGTCGATGGCCTTCCAGATGGCCGGCGTATCGAAGTGGAACAGGAAGCGCTTGAGGGACGGATGCGCTGCCAGGGTCAGCTCTGGCCACTCCTCGGGGGCCAGCGTCTGCAGGGCCTCAACACTCAGCGGAGTGCTGTCCACCACATCCAGCGCCAGCCCCAATGCCCACTCGAAGGCGGCCATCTCGGTGACCAGGGAGCGCTCGGGTTCGCGCGCCGCGACGAAGGCCGGGAAATGCTGGCCTGCCCAGCGAATCGAATAATGACTCGGCGGGTGGGTCGCGAGGTAGTCACGACACAGCAGCCCGAAGGCGTCATCGCCGATCAGGGTGTGCACGGCCTCGAAATCCCCGCCGAAGACCTCGAAAAGCCGCAGCCGATAGGCCATCGCGTAGATGTCGAGGCGCTCCTCGGCGCTGGCAAGCTGATCACTGATGACGGCCTTGGCCGCCGCGCTGCGGGTGTCAGGGCTCGGCATCGCGAGGTAGGCGCCCGTGGTCTCCTGCAGTTGCATCAGGGCGCTGCGATCAGCACCGCCTGCGGGGCTCGCTTGCGTCATGCGCGCAGCCCTCCGTGGTCTGCCATTTGATTCGCGCGCGTGGCATCCACCAGCGGACGACCACTGCGGCGGCGCAGCTCGGTGTACTCCTGCATCAACTCCGACCAGGGCGGGAAGTTGTCGTCGCGCTCGATCATGGTGGCGACATCGCCGAAGCGTGCCCGCGCGGCGTCGTACAGCGTCCACACGGCGTCCGGGACGGGCTGGTCATGGGTGTCGATGCACAGCTCGCCGCCGGAGACTTCCTGCCGGACATGCCCGGCCAGATGATGCTGCCAGACACGCTCTGCCGGCATGGCGTCCAGATAGGTCAGCGGGTCGAAGCCATGATTGTGGCTCGAGACGATGACATTGTTCAGGTCGAGCAGGATCAGGCAGTCGGCGCGGCGGCTGACCTCGGCCAGAAACTCCCATTCGCTCATCTCGTCAGGGCGCCAGGTCAGATAGCTGGAGACATTTTCCAGCAATAACTGGCGGCCGAGCGCGTTCTGGACCTGATCGATGCGTTCGGCCAGATGGTCGATGGTGGCATCGGTATAGGGTAGCGGCAGCAGGTCATGGAACTGATGCGCGCCGGTACGCGTCCAGCACAGGTGATCGGAGACCCATAGCGGTTCGATGCGCTCACACAAGGCGCGTAACTCGCGCAGGTAACGGCTGTCGATGGGATGGCTGCCACCGATGGACAGCGAGACGCCATGCAAGGCGATGGGATAGTGCTCGCGGACACGCTCGAGATGATGAAGTGGTTTGCCGCCAGCGCTCAGGCCACCGGATTCGCTGGCACTGTGGCCCATGTAGTTCTCGCTGATGGCCTCGAACCAGTCGATATCCGGCAGCGTCGTCAGAATCTCGTGGTAGTACTCGGGGCGCAGGCCCAGCCCCTGACCGATGCCGGCGCTGGCGGGCGTGGGCAGGCGAGCGGTGACAGCTGTCGTCATGCGTGAGTCCTCTTCTGAGCGAAGGCAGAGGGTGCGGCAAAGGGCGAGTCAGATGGCGAGTCAGGAGCGCTGAAAGACATCCGCAAATGTTTCCGGACAGAAACAGAGCCAGAACCAGTACCAGAATCAGGAACGGGAGGACGGTGCGCCGTCCTCCCGTCGGTAATTCGCCAGAGGTGCCTGAGGATCAGCCCTCGACGACAGTACCACCTTCGCCGACACAGGATTCAGCGCTGGCAGTGTACGACCAGCCCTGGCCCTTGCAGGCGTTGTGGCCCTTGCAGGCGCTGTTGGCAGTCGCGCATTCGGAGGTGCCCTTGCAGGAGTTGATGCCGGAGCACTTCACGGCATTGTCACCGGCGTGCACCGGCAGCGAGGTCAGAGCGGCAGTGGAGAACAGCGCGGCGGCAGCGGCAGCGAAGGTAGCGGCTGTAACGGTCTTCTTCATGGTCATGATGGCTTCCTATCGGGCAGGGCCCGTATTTTTTGAATTATGGATCAGGAACATCGTGGTACCCGCTAGCGTCAGACAGCTCGTTCAGGCGGGTCATGAAGTCATACGCCGTCAAAACAAGGTTGGATGCGGAGGCGCCAGAAAAAATCTGACATCATTGTTCACTATGCTTGGAAAGGCAGTCCTGGCGAGTTCGTGAGCCTGCTTATGGTACGCTTTCGCCATCATCTGTCGGATTGCCGATACCCCATCCTCTTGCTGGAGTTCCCCATGCCGGACCTACTTCGACGCCTGTGGCGCATACCGCGCTGGCGCTGGAGCATTGCGCTCGTTCTACTGTTGGGGGGCTGCAGTGCCGTCGCGATTCATCAGCTCG
This sequence comes from Cobetia sp. MB87, assembly GCF_011319755.1. NCBI lineage: Bacteria > Pseudomonadati > Pseudomonadota > Gammaproteobacteria > Oceanospirillales > Halomonadaceae > Cobetia > Cobetia sp. MB87. The sequence goes on from NZ_VFBC01000008.1 coordinate 127,147, forward strand.
ATGAGCGCTTCGGTCCCGCGTCACCGCGTGAGCGGGTGGTCTCACACGACAGTATTGCCGGGCGCCAGTGGGAGGATGAGGTCAAGCCGGTGATCGAGACGCGCTGTGTGGTCTGCCATGGCTGCTACGACGCTCCCTGTCAGCTCAAGATGTCATCGGCCGCCGGGATCGATCGCGGCATGAATCCGGCGCCGGTCTACGATGGCACGCGCTTGCTGGCGGCCAATCTGACGCGCATGTTCGAGGATGCGGACACCACCGAGCAGTGGCGCAGCATGGACTTCTCTCCGGTGCTCAATGAGCGCTTCGACTCTCCGGCCGCCAATCTGGAGGGCAGTGTGCTGTTCCGTGCGCTCAGTCAGAAGCGCAAGGCACCGCTGCCGGTGACGGAAGACGGCCTGCTGCCGGAAGACCGCTTCGACTTGTCGCTCAATCGCAGTCAGGTGTGTGCCCCTGTCGAGGGCTACGACAAGTTTGCCGAAGACCATCCTGGCTGGGGCATGCCCTACGCCTTGCCACAGGTCAGCGATGACGAGCATCGCACGCTGGTGAACTGGCTGGCCAAGGGTGGCGAGATGACGGGCCCGGCGCCGCTGCCCCAGGCACTGATTCCGCACATCGAGCAGGCCGAGCGCTTCTTCAATGGCGACAGCCTCAAGCAACGCCTGATGAATCGCTATATCTACGAGCACCTCTTCCTGAGCCACGTGTATTTCCCGGGCATCAAGGGCGCGGATGGACGGCCCATCTTCTTCAAGCTGGTGCGTTCCAGTACCCCGCCGGGCGAGCCGATCAAGCGCATCTCCACGCGTCGCCCCTACGATGCCCCCTACGCCTCCTACACCGCCGATGAGCGCGCGAGCATGCCCCACGATGACGCCGGGCGCCCGCGGGTCTATTACCGTCTGTGGCAGGAGCGCGCGACGATCCTGGCCAAGAATCATCTGCCCTATGCGCTCAACGATGCTCGCTTCAAGCGCTGGCGGGCGCTGTTTCTGACGCCGGATTACCCGGTGGATGACCTGCCGGATTACGACCTCAAGACGGCCTCGAATCCTTTTCTGACCTTCGAGGCCATTCCCGCCGAGTCACGCTATCGCTTCATGCTCGATGAGTCGCAGAACACCATCATGGGCTTCATCAAGGGGCCGGTCTGTCGCGGGCAGGTCGCGGTGGATGTGATCAATGATCACTTCTGGGTCGGCTTCACTGACCCGAAGATGTTCAGTCACCCGGAAGTGGAGCGCACCCTGGCCGAGGAAGGGGAGAATCTCAGCCTGCCCGCCGAGCAGAGCAGCAATGCGTTGCCGATCAGCTCCTGGGTCAAGTTCGAGAGCAAGCAGACCGCCTATCTCAAGGCCAAGCAGCGGCTGATGTCACAGGCCTATCTCGATGGTGACCTGCGCCTGGATACGCGCGTGATGTGGGACGGTAGCGGCTGGGCCGACGGCCCCGGCCAGGGGCGCAACCCCAACGCGGCGCTGACCATCTATCGTCACTTCGACAATGCCGCGGTGATGAAGGGACTGGTCGGCGGCGTGCCCAAGACGGGCTGGATCATCGATTACCCGATGCTGGAGCGTATCCACTACCTGCTGGTCGCCGGCTTCGATGTCTACGGCAATCTCGGGCATCAGCTGGTCACTCGTCTATACATGGACTTCCTGCGCATGGAGGGCGAGAACAACCTGCTGGTGCTGTTGCCAGCAGGCGAGCGCAAGGCGGTGCATGACAGCTGGTATCGCGACGTGAGCCCGGGTCTTGGGGGGCTGCTGTTCAAGAAGCCGCCGCAGTTCGATGCACCAAGTGGCATCGTCTGGACGCCGCAGGAGCTGTCATCGCCGGACCAGGCTCGCCTTGGCCTGATGCGGCGCATGCAAGAGCGTCTCGCGCCGGAACTCGGTCATGAGCGCAGTCTGAGCAATGTCGAGAATGATCATGTGCGACATGAGCTGCAGGCCCTCGCTGCGGTGCGGGGAGTCTCGGCCAGCCTGATGCCGGAGGTGACGATCGTCGCGCTGGAGGATGGTAGTGATGACTCGCCACGCCTTTACAGCGTGCTGCGCAATTCCGCCCACGCCAACATCACCAGTCTGTTCGATGAGGAGGAAAATCGCCGTCCTGAAGAGGACACTCTCGATGTCTTGCGGGGGGTGGCGGGCGATTACCCGAATGCCTTCTGGCGCCTGACGCCTGAGACCCTGACGGGGCTGGCAGAGCGGGTGGCGTCACTCGAGAACGAAGAGGACTATCGCGCCCTGCAGGCCGATATCGGGGTGCGCCGGACTGATCCGCGCTTCTGGGAGTTCTCCGACAGCGTACTGCGCACCAACTATGCTGATCGCCCTGTCGAAGCGGGCCTGCTGGACTATAACCGCCTCGAGAACCGCTGATCACCAGCGAAGCTTGAGCGGCCGAGACAAACCCTGTTGTCAGAACTGTCAGAACTGTCAGGACTGTCAGGACTGTCAGGACTGTCAGGACTGTCAGGACTGTCAGGACTGTCAGGACTGTCAGGACTGTCAGGACTGTCAGGGTTGTCATGACTGACACGACGACTGACGGCTGGCCTGTCAGTTGGAAGCCCGCCACGCACATTGCGCGGCGGGCTTCTATCCTTGCGTAGCGCCTAAATGGCGCACTGGCAGTCGATCAGCGCCGCGCCGCGCTGCGTGGTGTGCTGCCAGCAGGCGTCATCAGCGACCGCCCTGACACTCGCCTTCGGCCAGTTCGATCAGGCCATCCAGATGCAGGATATGCACCTCGCGGGCACGAATGTCGACCAGCCCCTGGGCCTGGAAGCGAGTCAGGATGCGGCTGATGGTTTCGACGGCCAGCCCCAGATAGTTGCCGATATCGGCACGTGCCATCGAGAGGCGGAAGCTGTACGGCGAATAGCCACGGCGACGGAAGCGCTGTGACAGGTTGACCAGGAAGCTCGCCAGTCGCTCATCGGCTGTCTTGCGCGACAGCAGCATCATCATGCGGCGATCTTCGTGCAGCTCCTTGCTCAGGCTCTTGAACAGTTGGGTTCTCAGCTCCGGCATCTGCTCCGAGAGTGCATTGAGGCGGTCGAAGGGAATCTCGCAGACGGTGGTGGTCTCCAGCGCCACGGCGGTGCCGGGATAGCAATTGCTGTCGATGGCATCGAGCCCTGCCAGCTCGCTGGGCAGGTAGAAGCCGGTCAGCTGCTCCATGCCGCTGTTTTCATTGGTGATCTGCTTGAGGCTTCCGGAGCGCACCGTGAAGACGCAATCGAAGGCATCGCCCTGGGTGAAGAGCACTTCCCCTTTTCTGAGTGGCGCGCGACGGCGGATGATGGCGTCAAACTGGTCGATATCTTCCATGTTCAGTGCCAGTGGCAGGCACAGTGAACTCAGCGAACAGGTCTGGCAGCGTGCTTCATGGGCGCGCAAGCGGTGTGATGCCTGTGCATTGGCCGTCATGGTGACTCTCCTGAGGAATGTCACCGCTACTCCTGGGGCAGGGCAGCGGGAGGGGTCTATCGGGCACGACGAATGGTGGGGCGGGGCCTTGTCGCCCGCCGCTACCCTGCTCAGCCGAAGTGACTCGAGCGGCCAGAGTCTGAACGCTCATCGGCTGGCGCAGTGCAATTTCGTGGCACCATAATATTAGATTTTATTAATTCATTATCCTGCCCAACCCGTGGGCGTTGCAAGGTGTGTGAACTTTAGGCCTGGTTGGCCCAGCATGGCCATACCGCGACGTCCTGCCTCAGCCGGAGGCGTGAGTCAGCAATACTGGGCCAACAGTGCTTAGCCAGCAGCGCCGAGTAGCAGTATCAGCGCGGCGGCCAGCGTCGCCAGTGCCAGCATGCCCCAGGCGCGTGGCGCTGGTGTGGCAGGCTGACGTACACCATTGATGCGATGTTCTTGCATGGGGCCATCGCCTTCGCGCTCGTCGTTGTCACCGCTGGCTGCGCGCGAAAGGCTGCCCAGTGCCAGCATGGCGAACAGCACCAGGCTGCCCAGCGTGAGGGCCAGCACCCAGAGATTCCAGAACAGGGGTAGTCCAGTTGCCTCCAGTAGATTCATGTCGTGTCTCCTGAGCGGTGTCCTGTCATGGGCTACGGCTGGCGATGCCGTTCGCGGGGGCGGCCTGCTGCAGATAGGCGAGCAGCGCCGTGATCTCGGCAGTGCCACGCACGTCATTGGGGGCGGCGAGAATCTCGTCTTCCGCGTAGGGCACGCCCAGGCCTTGCAGGGCTCGCATGCGAGCCGCGATGCCTTCGCCGCTCAACACCCGTTCGAACAGCCACGGGTAGGCGGGCATCGCTGAGCCCGGCACCTGACTGCGCGGGTCATGCAGGTGCAGGCGCTGCCAGGCATCGTCATGCTGCGCAGGCAGCTGGCTAAGATCCGTCCCCCGGCGCTCGGCGCCCCACAGCGAAGGGCGGCCGTAGTAGCGCTCCCGGGCGGTCGTCGCATCGCCGTGGCGCGCCGTATCGCCAGTCAGATCGCGCACCATGCGTGTATGGCACTGCTGACAGCCCTCGCGTTGGTAGATGCGCTGACCCTCCAGCGCCAGGGCGCTCAGCGGTCTGAGATCTTCAGGCGCGCTGGCGAGACTGGGGTGAGCCCCGAGCGGTACCAGCTGGGCGAGGGCGCCGAGGCTCATGGTGAGCAGACATAGTGCCGTCATCAGGCCGGCGTGACGTTCGAGCAGGACATGTCTCATGCGTAGTGCCCTCCCGAGGATGTGGCAGGGGGCGTGGTAGAGGGGGGCGCAGAGGGCGTGGCAGGTTCTGATGATGCCTTCCGCGAGCCGGAATTGGGGAGCCGGCGCTCATGAGCGGCTTGCCGTTCGCTCTTGTGATCAGCCAGGGTGCGCGTCACGTTGAGAAGCATCAGTAGCATGCCGAGCGCCCAGCAGGCGAGCCCACCCAGCGAGATCATCATCGGCATGCGGGCCGCTTCCAGTACCTCGCTCAAGGTGTATAGCGGCCTGCCGTCATCTGCCAGCACATGCCACATGCTGCCTTGAAGCAGCGTGGTGGCCCAGCTGGCGGCAACGCACAGCAGGGTGCCGATGATGGCCAGCAGGGCGTGAGTCCTGAGCAGCGCAAGGGAGCGCATCGGGGGCAGCAGGTGGTAGGCCATCACGATGGCGACTGTCGCGATCACCCCCAGGCTTGCTGCCGGCGACAGACTGTTGGCGGCACTGAAGGTCAGGGCATTGAGTGTCGGCAGTGACAGCAGGCTGTATTCAAGTACCGCAAGGGCGAAGCTGACCAGAGCTACCGCCAGCAGGCCGATCAGTGGATCCCGGCGCAGTGAGTGCCAATCCTCCTTGAGTGTCATCAGGCCATTGAGGCTGAGTGCCAGCCCCGGCGCCAGCAGCAGTAGGCCCATCGCCATGCCCAGCGTCTGGCTCCAGGCCGGCAGGGGGCTCGCGAACAGCAGCGGAGCACCTCCCCATGTCACCAGCAGCACCAGCATCCAGAAGCTGGTGGTGGCCAGCCGGTGCGAGTAGAGCGGCAGCCGCGAGCGGCTCGTCACCATGTGATGGAGCAAGGCAATGAGGCCGAATGCGAACATGCCACCGGGGAGTGGCCCGGCCTGCCAGCGCTGGATTAGTGCCTCGAGGCTGCCCGTGAAGAGCGGAACCGATTCCAGCAGGCCGATCGGCACGCTGAGCGAGATCAGCACATGCTGCATCAACACCAGCATCAGGCCGGCGATGAAGTACCAGCAGGCCACCGGCAGGCGACGCAGCGTGCGTTGTTCCAGCACCGTGAAGAAGACCCACGCCACGGCCAGCCAGACGAGGGTCATCAGGAGATCGACGAGCCAGGGCGCTTCGGCCATGTACTGGCCCGAGGAGTAGCCCGCGACTATCGCCAGTGCGCCGAGCGCGACCACGGCCTGCCAGCCGAGGAAGGTGAAATGCATCAGCTTGAGCGTGAAGGGGGGCAGTGCGATATCCGCTATCGCCGTCTTGGCGTCCGTGCGTGATTCGCGTTGCCGGACACTGTGCATGGCGATGGAGTAGCCGCCGGCGATCACTGCCGAGCCGCCCAGACCGTAGAGCAGCAGGTGGTGCTGCAAGGGAGTGAGGCGGCCGTAGCTCAGCCAGGCCACTTCCGGCCCCAGTGATGGCCATAGCCAGATGAGGTTGAGCCACACCGCCAGACAGAGGCTGAGCAGGCCCCAGATGACGGCCATGCGAGCAAAATCATGGCTTACGTGATGATGATGGTTCACGCGGGGATGACAGGCCGAAGCCTCAAGAGCTGTACGCATATCACGACCTCGTCGGCAGTGGGCGAAAGCGCAGTGCTGGTGGTGACGGTGCTGGAAGCGGCGCTGCGGAAGCGGTCATGTCATCGACGCCCCTGTCAGGGCGGCAGGGCTGGCGCTGACCGATATCACGCGCGACCATGACCGACTGACAGGCCATCCCTCGCGCTGGAATGCAGCGTTTACCCCTCATCGGTTCCAGCGTTGTCTGGCGCGAGCCGTACGAGATCAACAGGAGAATTTCGCTTGCCCGCCGTCACTTCATCATCGGACGAAGATGCCATTGCGTCCAATACGGCTGAGGTCCCCAGCCCTTACGCCGAGGAAGGCTTTCGTGTCGCCAGCCTGGCCGATGTCGCCTCGGAGCTTGCTGCTCGCCAGACCATGTCCCACGACGCGCTGGCCGCGCGAGGGCCGTGGCGAGGCTGGTTGGCGGAACTGGGGCCGCTTGAGATCCATGGACGACCGGGGCGTGCCCTGCTGTTGCATGCGCATGGTGCCGGCGCCGGGCGTGAGACCGACTTCCATCAACAGTTCGGCGCTGCCTGCCTGATGCAGGACATGGCGTGGCTGGCATTCGATTTCGGTTATCTCGTCAGGATGCGCTGCGAAAGCCGTCGCCGACCGCCGCCCCGGCTGCCCGGGCTGATCGAGGAGATGGCGCGCTGGTGTCAGGCGTTGATGGCGTGTGTGGCGGCCGTCGACTCCTTGCGATCGCTGCCCTGGCTGGTCGGCGGCAAGTCGATGGGCAGTCGTGTGGCCTCCCATCTGCTGGTGGAGTTGACCCGGGCGGCGCATGCGCCGTTGCCGGTCGGGTGGTACGCGCTGGGCTATCCGTTTCATCCCACGGGCAAGCCCGACAAGTTGCGCATCGACCATCTGCCGGATATCCCGATGGCTGGCGTGATCTGTCAGGGCAGCCGCGATCCCTTCGGAACTCGAGAGGAAGTGACGGCATATCCGTTGCCGGAAAACCTCACTTTGCTTTGGCTGAATGATGGCGAACATGATTTCAAGCCACGAAAAGCGAGTGGTGAGACTCGAGAAGGACTGATTTCGCGTGCGGCGCAGGCCTTGGCCAATCACCCGGCATTGGTCGGAAAGCGGCAGTGAATCGCCACCATGCGAGGGGCATTATCCTGGCCTTCGACGACGACAGCGGCATGTCAGAATGATGACGCAACGCTGATGTTTACTGGCCTGCAGGCGATATGCGGCGGGAAAGTCCTGTCTTATCAATACTCTGTCGCGGACGATTGCTGAAATTGCGCGTAAAAAAAGTATTGACTCATGGGCCGGATTCCGTAGAATGCAGCGCCAACGAGACAGGGGTGGTTAGCTCAGTTGGTAGAGCACCAGCCTTACAAGCTGGGGGTCACTGGTTCGAACCCAGTACCACCCACCATTTGAAAAAAGTCATTGCTTTTCAAAGCGTTACTTGATTAAATGGCCTGGCTCGTCAGCAGAAGCAAACGATTGTCGTGGACCGGTAGTTCAGTTGGTTAGAATGCCGGCCTGTCACGCCGGAGGTCGCGGGTTCGAGTCCCGTCCGGTCCGCCATTCTCGTTTGTCATGCGCCAGATGTTGAGTTGTTCTGAAGTGGACCGGTAGTTCAGTTGGTTAGAATGCCGGCCTGTCACGCCGGAGGTCGCGGGTTCGAGTCCCGTCCGGTCCGCCATCAGAATCGCGAGATATCACCGCTGCTTGCAGCAAAGATCGTTTGTGTTGGGTGATTAGCTCAGTTGGTTAGAGCACAAGCTTCACATGCTTGGGGTCACTGGTTCGAATCCAGTATCACCCACCAATGCGGACCGGTAGTTCAGTTGGTTAGAATGCCGGCCTGTCACGCCGGAGGTCGCGGGTTCGAGTCCCGTCCGGTCCGCCATTCGATCTACAAGAATTCGTGAAACCCGAGCTTTCGAGCTCGGGTTTTTGCGTTTCTGGCCGTCGGAAAGTCTTCAGTACAGGTCCGGCCCTCTTCTGTTCTTTCCCCTTTCCTCTCTCCTGTTCGTTGACCTGGTCATGTTCCGGTCTCGTCGGCCTTCCCTGGGCACAACACGACATTTCGCTCTTTCCCGTTGCTGGGTGTCCTGCGCGGTTGTTCATCTCGCTGATGTCATTACTGGCGTCATTCGCAATGTGGCCTTTGGGAGTATTGAGCCCATGGCGCGATGCTCTACACTGGGATCATCCGTTTCATACGACCGTTTGCCATCTGTCATCAGTCGTTGATGTCCTGACAACCTGTTACTGATGACCATGACTCATGAGTGTTGCTGATGAGAATGGCGGCGGCGCGATATAACAATGATTGTCCGAGGTGCTCGAGACAGCCAAGGAGAGACCGCAATGACTGCCTATCCGAATATCTTCCGTCCGCTGACGTTGGGCCACATCACGCTCAAGAACCGTGTATTGATGGGCTCGATGCACACGGGGCTTGAGGAGACTCCCAATGGCTTCGCGCGCCTGGCGGCGTTCTATCGTGAGCGTGCGCGCCACGGGGTGGCGCTGATCGTCACGGGCGGTATCGCGCCGAATGCGGAAGGGGCTGTCATGCAGGGGGCCGCGAAGCTGACCACCCCGGAGGAGGCGGAGCACCATCGCGAGGTCACCGAGGCGGTGCACGCCGAGGATGGACGCATCTGTCTGCAGATTCTGCATGCAGGGCGTTATGCCTACTCACCGGATCAGGTCGCGCCCTCGGCGATTCAGGCGCCGATCAACCCCTTCACGCCACGTGCGCTGAGCACGTCAGAGGTCAAGGAGCAGATCGCCGATTACGTGCGCTGCGCCAGCCTGGCACGCGAGGCCGGCTATGACGGCGTCGAGGTGATGGGTTCGGAAGGCTATTTCATCAACCAGTTCATCTGTCGGCGCACCAATCAGCGCGAGGATGAGTACGGTGGCAGCTTCGAGAATCGCATCCGCCTGGCGGTGGAGATCGTCGCGGGCATTCGCGCCGCGCTGGGTGAGGACTTTCTGATCATCTATCGCCTCTCGATGCTGGATCTGGTCGATGAGGGCAGCACCTGGGAGGAAGTGGTCGCGCTCGGCAAGGCCATCGAGGCGGCAGGGGCGAGCCTGATCAATACCGGCATCGGCTGGCATGAGGCGCGCGTGCCGACCATCGTCACCAGCGTGCCGCGCGCTGTCTTCACGGGGCTGACCCGGCGCATGAAGCAGGAGCTCAGCCTGCCGCTGATCACCACCAATCGCATCAACATGCCCGAGGTTGCCGAGTCGGTGCTGGCCGAGGGCCATGCTGACATGGTGTCGATGGCGCGACCGTTCCTGGCGGACCCGCAATGGGTCAGCAAGGCCAGGGCGGACGATGCTGCCATCATCAATACCTGCATCGCCTGCAATCAGGCGTGTCTCGATCACACCTTCCAGATGAAATTGACCTCGTGCCTGGTCAATCCGCGCGCCTGTCATGAAACCGAGATTGTGATCGAGCCTGCGCGACATGAGCGTCGCGTGGCAGTGGTGGGCGCAGGGCCGGCGGGACTGTCTGCTGCCGTGACGGCGGCCGAGCGTGGACACGACGTGGTGCTGTTCGAGGCGCAGTCCGAGGTGGGGGGCCAGTTCAATTTCGCGCGTCGTATTCCAGGCAAGGAAGAGTTCGACGAGACACTGCGTTACTTCAACGAGAAGCTGGTGCGTTGTGGGGTCGAGGTGCGACTCAATACCCGCGCCACCGCCGAGATGCTGGCGGAATTCGATGCCGTGATTCTGGCCTCGGGCGTGAAGGCGCGGACGCCGGATATCGAGGGTGTCGAAGCCGGTATCGAGCGGGGGCAGGTGCTCAGCTATGCCGAGGCGATCAGTGCGCCGGAGCGGGTCGGGCGGCGCGTGGCGTTGATCGGGGCTGGCGGGATCGGCTTTGATGTCGCGGAGCTGATGACTCACGTCGAGCCGTCGCCCTCGCTGGATGGTGAGCTGTGGTGCGAGGAGTGGGGGGTGGATCTCTCGGTAAGCACGCCCGGCGGCCTCAAGGCACCCGTGGTGCCGCAGGCGCCGCGTGAAGTGTGGCTGCTGCAGCGCAAGACCTCCAAGCCCGGCAAGGGGCTGGGCAAGACCACTGGCTGGGTGCATCGCGCGACCCTCAAGCAGCGTGGCGTCAAAATGGTTGCCGGCTGTGAGTATCGCTCGATCGACAGTGAAGGTCTGACCGTGAGCCTCGATGGCGAAGAGCAGCATCTGGCGCTGGACAGCATCGTGCTGTGCACCGGGCAGGATTCGGTGCTGGAGCTGAAGGCGCCTCTGGAGGCGGCGGGGGTGGAGCTGCATATCATCGGGGGCGCCGACAAGGCGGCAGAGCTGGATGCCAAGCGCGCGATCGCGCAGGGCACCATGGCGGCAGCTGCCCTTTGAGTTGACCGCGATCACGCATGGGGATATTCAGCGTTGAGCTGAGCCTGACCACTGCTAGACTGATGGAAGCCACCGCGGACGCCGTGCCCTTTGCTGCATGTGCCTCCGTGGTGGCTTTGTCGTCTTCAGAGTTTGTCTCGGACGCCGCGTCAGCGGCTCGACGCGCTCTGGTCTCTGCCTTGCCGCCACGATGGGATCTGCTCATGTCACCGCACGCTGCCGCCTCACGCCATGCCACCGCTGAGGCTCTGATGCCGGACACCGAGGACAGTCCTTTGCCGCCACACAGGGAGGATGCTCGGGCTTCATCGTCGCAGGCCGCCTCCCCGCCGGTAGCCGAGACACTGGACAGCCTGCTGGATCTGTTCACGCCGCCAGCGGTCGAGCGCCTCACGTGGCCGCTGGCCGATGAAGCCGGTGTGATCGTCGAGTGCCTGCGCGCCGACACGCTGGACAGCGAGATTTCCGGCAACAAGGCCTGGAAGTTGCGCCTGCCGCTGGCCAAGGCGTTGAGCGAGAAGCGTGGCATCATCAGCTGTGGGGGTGGTTGGTCGAACCATCTGCATGCGCTGGCGGCGGCGGGGGCTAGATTGGGCATCGAGACGCATGGCCTGGTACGCGGGCACCCTGAAGCACCGCTGACGCCCACGCTCGCCGATGCACGTGACAATGGCATGCGCTTGAGTTTCGTCTCGCGAGCCGAGTACCGGCAGCGCGACCAGCCTGATTTTGCCAGCCGCCATGGCGAGGGGGTCTGGATTCCCGAGGGTGGCGGTTGCGTGGAGGGCGTCGCTGGGCTTGCACCGTTGGCCCAGGCGCTGGCCGAGCCGGTAGCGGGCGAATCCGCGCCTCAGCTGGTGCTGCTGGCCTGTGGCAGCGGCACGACGCTTGCCGGGGTGCTGAGTGCGCTGGGCGAGCGCGATGGGCTGAGAGTCATCGGGGTGCCAACCATGAATCACGGTGATCAGCTCTATCATCGTGTGCGTCGCCTGCTGGCAGAGAGCGGTGGCAGCCAGCAGAAGACGCCGGAATGGGGCTTGTGGTTGGGAGCGCAGGCCGGCGGCTTTGCCAAGGCGCCCGATTGGTTGATCCGGTTCATTCAGCGCTTCGAGGCCGAGACGGGCGTTGCGGTGGAGCCGGTCTATACCGCCAAGCTGTTTGCGGCGCTGGCACATCATCTTGCCAATGGTCTGATCGCACGCGGTACGCGCATTCGCGTGCTGCATAGCGGGGGCTTGCAGGGGCGGCGAGGGTATCCGGCGTTGCAGGCCATCTGAGGGGGCTGGCGGGGGTGAGCGTCATCTGGCGTGTCTCATCCTGCGAGGCGCCAGCCAGTGGCTTGCGTGCAGCATTCACCTGCCACTGGCGGCGGCGTGCAGCGCTGTTATGATGGGGTTTCTGCAGCGGCTCCTGCCATCCGGGAGCCGTGTCTGTTTCACCGGACAGGGTGATCCCCTGTCTCGCTCTGGAAATTCCCATGACGACTGACGCCATTGCCCCGACCCCCGCTGCGACCTCTGCTGCCGATGAAACGTGCACTTCACGCTTTCTGGCCAGTGACAACACGTCCGGTATCTGTCCCGAGGCGATGGCGTACATGATGCAGGCCAATCGTGATGACGATCTCGCCTACGGCAATGACCGCTGGACGCAGCAGGTTACCGACAGCTTTCGTCAGCTGTTCGAGACCGAGTGCGAGGTATTCTTCGTCTTCAATGGCACCGCCGCCAACTCCCTGTCGCTGGCCCATCTGTGCCAGTCCTACCACAGTGTCATCTGCCACGAACTGGCCCATATCGAGACCGATGAATGTGGTGGGCCGGAGTTCTTCTCCAACGGCTCCAAGTTGCTCAATGCGCCGGGCCCCGACGGCAAGCTGACGCCCGAAGGCATCGAGCAGCTGGTCACCAAGCGCAGTGATATCCACTATCCGCGTCCGCGCGTGATCTCCCTGACCCAGTGTACCGAGGTCGGCACCGTCTACAGCCTGGAAGAGCTGCAGGCGATTCGTGAGGTGGCGGACCGCCATGACCTGCAGATCCATATGGATGGCGCTCGCTTCGCCAATGCCTGCGCCGCGCTGGGCGTCTCGCCGGCAGAGCTGACCTGGAAGGCGGGTGTGGACGTGCTGTGCTTCTCCGGCACCAAGAATGGTCTGGCCATGGGGGAGGCGGTGATCTTCTTCGATCGCAAGCTGGCACGCGATTTCGATTATCGCTGCAAGCAGGCCGGACAACTGGCCTCCAAGATGCGCTTCATCGCGGCACCCTGGATGGGGCTGCTGGAAAATGATGTCTGGCTGAACAACGCCCGCCATGCGAATGGCATGGCGCAGTATCTGGCTGAGCGTCTCGAGGCGCTGGAGGGCATCGAGTTGCTGTTCCCCAGTGAAGCCAACAGCGTGTTCGCCAGCTTCCCGGAGCACGTGCTGACGGCACTGCGTGAGCGTGGCTGGACCTTCTATACCTTCATCGGTGCGGGTGGTGCGCGCTTCGTGTGCTCGTGGAATACCACCACTGAGCTGCTCGACGCCTTGCTCAAGGATATTCGCGACGTGCTGTGAGTTCCTTGATCCAGGCAGTGCCGAAGGCGTGAGCGCCTCCCTCGAGATCCCCATCGCCCCGGCGGTGGGGATTTTTTTGTGGCCTGCTGTCCGGTCTGATCACCGTCATGCGTGACTGAGGCAAGAGACTGATCAGGTTGGTAGCCACTCCGTCGCCAGTCGTTGTTTTCATGGCCTCTGTGATGAGTCAGGAGACTGCATGAAGAGTGACGGAGGTGGTCGGATGCGAGGTGTGGGCGCGGCCATTATTGCTCGACTGGTTGGTATGCAGTGTTGTCTGGGCGTGAGAGTGACTGGCGTCAACCGTCAGTCTGTTCCTATGCTCAGGGTGTGCTGCGGTGCAACATGACATGAGTGAATCACCCGCGACAGCAGAAGCATTGGTCGAGTTTTCGCGTCTTTCGAAGCTTTCTTCAACGCGTTGTCAGGGGCGTTCAGGCGCCATCGTAGTGTCTGCTGACCCACTGGCTGCCGTAGATCCTGCGGTGCTTGGCAGAACTGGCTCCGCCGGCGGAAAGTTCGTTGAATGCATTCATTCACTGTATTGGACACCAGCACCCTATATCGACCTATGCTGATAAACACGCCGAGGCAGTCGTCCTGCGTACGCTATCCAGGCTGAGCGGGCGAACGAATTTTGCGGTCTTACCTGAGTGGGCCCGGCGATGGTCCCAGCGACTGATGTCGCGACAAGGAGGCTTCCATGAGCATCTTCGATCACGTGCAGAGCCGCTACGAGCGGATTCAGCAAGAAGAGATGAGTCTCCAGGAGTACCTGGAGTTGTGCCGGCAGGACACTACTGCCTACGCCAGCGCTGCCGAGCGCATGCTGGCGGCCATCGGTGAACCGGAGGTCATCGATACCGCCAAGGACCCCAGTCTTTCCCGTATCTTTTCCAACAAGCTGATCCGCCGTTATCCAAGCTTTGCCGAGTTCTATGGCATGGAAGAGGCTATCGAGCAGATCGTTTCCTACTTCCGGCATGCGGCGCAGGGACTGGAGGAGCGCAAGCAGATCCTGTATCTGCTCGGTCCGGTGGGTGGCGGCAAGTCGTCTCTGGCGGAGCGTCTCAAGCTGCTGATGGAGCAGATTCCCTTCTATGCCATCAAGGGCTCGCCGGTCTTCGAGTCTCCGCTGGGGCTGTTCTCGCCGGAAGAAGATGGCGAGCTGATCGAGAAGGAGTACGGCATCCCCCAGCGCTGCATGCGCAGTGCCATGTCGCCGTGGGCCGCCAAGCGCCTCAAGGAGTATGGCGGTGATATCAGCAAGTTCCGCGTCGTCAAACTCTACCCCTCGCGCCTCAATCAGATCGGTATCTCCAAGACCGAGCCAGGCGATGACAACAACCAGGACATTTCCGCGCTGGTCGGCAAGGTCGATATCCGTCAGCTGGAGCTCTATGCCCAGGATGACCCGGATGCCTACAGCTTCTCCGGCGGGCTGTGCAAGGCCAACCAGGGGCTGATGGAATTCGTCGAGATGTTCAAGGCGCCGATCAAGGTGCTGCACCCGCTGCTGACCGCGACCCAGGAGGGCAATTACAACCCGACGGAAGGCATGGGCGCGATTCCCTTCGATGGTGTGGTGCTGGCGCACTCCAACGAAAGCGAGTGGCAGGCATTTCGCAACAATCGCAACAACGAGGCCTTCCTCGATCGCGTCTATATCGTCAAGGTGCCTTACTGTCTGCGCGCCTCCGAGGAGGTCAAGATCTACGCCAAGCTGCTGGAGCATTCGTCGCTGAACCAGGCACCCTGTGCCCCGGATACGCTGCGCATGCTGTCCCAGTTCATCGTGCTGTCGCGGTTGCGTGAGCCGGAGAACTCCAGCGTCTACTCGAAGATGCGCATCTATGATGGCGAGAACCTCAAGGATACCGATCCGCGCGCCAAGTCGATTCAGGAATACCGCGACAGCGCCGGTGTCGACGAGGGGATGGATGGGCTCTCGACGCGCTTCGCCTTCAAGATTCTCTCCAAGGTCTTCAACTTCGATGCCAGTGAGGTCGCGGCCAACCCGGTCCATCTGCTCTACGTGCTGGAACAGCGCCTCGATCAGGAGCAGCTGCCCAAGGAAACCCACGAGCGCTACCTGCGCTATATCAAGGAATACCTGGCACCCCGCTACGTCGACTTCATCGGCAAGGAGATCCAGACCGCCTACCTCGAGTCCTACTCCGAGTATGGGCAGAACATCTTCGATCGCTATGTGACCTATGCCGACTTCTGGATCCAGGAGCAGGAGTATCGTGATCCCGAAACCGGCGAACTGCTGGACCGTCAGTCACTCAACGAGGAGCTGGAGAAGATCGAGAAGCCGGCGGGCATCTCCAACCCGAAGGATTTCCGTCACGAGGTGGTCAACTTCGTGCTGCGCGCACGGGCGCAGAACAACGGTACCAACCCGAGCTGGCAGTCCTACGAGAAGCTGCGTGCGGTGATCGAGAAGAAGATGTTCGCCAATACCGAAGAGTTGCTGCCGGTCATCTCCTTCAATGCCAAGGCCTCGGCATCCGACCAGCGCAAGCACGAGGACTTCGTGGCGCGCATGGTGGATCGTGGCTACACCGAGAAGCAGGTGCGCCTGTTGTCCGAATGGTACCTGCGCGTACGCAAGTCGCAGTAAGCCCTGCCGACTGACGACAGGCCTGCCGGCGGGCAAGATTGCCGCCGGCACTTGCCATCCGGTCATCCGCTGAGGGCGGGGCCGGCAAGGAGGGCGAATGAGTTATTTCATTGATCGACGCAGCAATGCACGCAACAAGAGTGCAGTGAATCGACAGCGCTTCATTCGGCGCTATCGCAGTCATATCAAGCGGGCGGTGGAGGATGCCGTCAATCGGCGCTCCATCACCGACATGGAGCGCGGCGAGGAAGTCTCCATCCCGACGCGTGACATTTCCGAGCCGGTCTTCCAGCACGGTCAGGGCGGCAAGCGGCGTGTGATCAATCCCGGCAACAAGGAATTTGTCGAAGGAGACCGCATGCGCCGTCCCGGCGGCGGTGGTGGTGGGGGCGGCAGTGGCGAGGGTCAGGCCTCCAACCAGGGCGAGGGGGAAGATGACTTTGCCTTCACCCTGTCGCGTGAGGAATTTCTCGAGTTCGTCTTCGACGGGCTGGAACTGCCGCATCTGGAGCGCAAGCAGATCGCGGACATGGAAGAGGTGCGCCCGGTGCGCGCGGGGATCGCGCGTGACGGCACACCGGCACGTATCAACATCGTGCGCTCGATGCGCTCGGCGCAGGCGCGGCGCATCGCGATGCGTTCCCCCATCAAGCGGGCGCTGAAGGAGGCTATCGAAGCGCTGGAGCAGGAGGAGCGCAAGGACCCGGTGCTGCGCAACAAGGTGCGCATCAGTGAGCTCAAGGCGGAAATCGAGCGGCTCGAGGCGCGCCTCAAGGCGGTGCCGTTCCTCGATACCTATGATCTGCGCTACAACCACCTCATCAATCAGCCGATGCCGTCCAACAAGGCAGTGATGTTCTGCGTGATGGATGTCTCGGGGTCGATGACCCAGGCGCACAAGGACATCGGCAAGCGCTTCTTCCTGTTGCTGTATCTGTTTCTGGAGCGCAACTACGAGAAGGTCGAGCTGGTCTTCATCCGTCATCACACCGCTGCCAAGGAGGTCGACGAGGAGGAGTTCTTCTACTCCCGCGAGACCGGCGGCACCATCGTGTCCAGTGCCCTCACGCTGCTCGATGAGGTGATTGAATCGCGCTATCCGGCCGGTGAGTGGAATCTCTACGTGGCACAGGCCTCGGATGGCGACAACTGGGACGACGATTCCACCAACTGTCGCGAACTGATGATCAAGAAGCTGATGCCGCGCCTGCAGTACTACGCCTATGTGGAGATCACGCCGCATGCCCATCAGGCGCTATGGGAGGAGTACGAGCGGGTCGAGGCGGAATTTCCGGAACGCTTTGCCATGCAGCAGATCGTCGAGGCAGGCGATATCTACCCGGTGTTCCGCGAGCTGTTCAAGCGCCGCATCAGCGCCTGATCACATCATGCGACGTGCCCGGCAGTCGCGCCGGGCCAGGAGGCCTCATGAGTCATGGTCTTGATGGCGGTCTTGATGACCGAATGAGCAAGCGCATCGATAGCCGGTTGGAAGACACCCAGCCGGCCAGCGGGTCGGATTGGACCTTCGAATTGCTCGAGCATTTCGAAAGCGAGATCGCGCGCATCGCCGCGCAGTACAAGCTGGATATCTACCCCAACCAGATCGAGGTGATCACGTCCGAGCAGATGATGGATGCCTACGCCAGCATCGGCATGCCGGTCGGCTACCATCACTGGTCGTTCGGCAAGCAGTTCCTGTCGGTGGAGCAGGCGTATCGGCGAGGGCAGATGGGGCTGGCCTATGAACTGGTGATCAATTCCGACCCGTGCATCGCCTATCTGATGGAAGAGAACACCCTGATGATGCAGATTCTGGTCATGGCGCATGCCTGCTATGGCCACAACAGCTTCTTCAAGGGCAATTATCTGTTCCGCACCTGGACGGATGCCTCGGCGATCATCGACTACCTCGTCTTCGCGCGGAAATACGTGTCCGAGTGCGAGGAGCGTCATGGCGTGGACGCCGTCGAGCAGCTGCTCGACGCCTGCCATGCACTGCAGAACTATGGCGTGGATCGCTACAAGCGCCCTTCGGCCATCTCGCCGGAGGAGGAGGTCCAGCGTCAGCAGGAGCGTGAGGCCTACTTGCAGGCCCAGGTGAATGCGCTGTGGACCACGATTCCCCAGGCGGGCGAAGAGGATGAGGTTATCGATGAGGTCAATGACCCCCTCGGCCTGCATCGTCGCGGCCGCTATCCGCCGGAACCGCAGGAGAACCTGCTCTATTTCATCGAGAAGAATGCCCCGTTGCTGGAGCCCTGGCAGCGCGAGCTGGTGCGTATCGTGCGCAAGCTGGCGCAGTACTTCTATCCGCAGCGCCAGACGCAGGTGATGAACGAGGGCTGGGCGTGTTTCTGGCACTACACCATCATGAATCAGCTCTACGATGAGGGGTTGATCGGCGAGGGCGTGATCCTCGAGTTCCTGCAGTCGCATACCTCGGTGGTGCAGCAGCCCGGCTTCGATCACCCGCATTACAACGGCATCAACCCCTATGCGCTGGGCTTCGCGATGTTCACCGATATCAAGCGTATCTGTGAGCACCCCGATGATGAGGATCGTGAGTGGTTCCCGGATATCGCCGGCAGCGACTGGCTGGAAACGGTGCACTTCGCGATGCGCAACTTCAAGGATGAGTCCTTCATCCAGCAATTCCTGTCGCCCAAGGTGATCCGGGATCTCAAGCTGTTCTCGCTGGTCGATGATGACAGCGATGAGCATCTCGTCATCGACGCCATTCACGACAGTCGTGGTTACAAGCGCATTCGTGAGGCGCTGTGCGTGCAGTACGCGCTGAGCCATCGTGAGCCGAATATCCAGGTGTGGGCCGCCAACATTCGCGGTGATCGCTCGCTGACCCTGCGCCATGTGCAGGATGATCGGCGCCCGCTGGCGCGCAGCGTCTACCCCGTGATGCGCTATCTGCATCAGCTGTGGGGCTTCCCTGTCCATCTGGAGTCGATGGAGAACGATGAGGTGGCAAGGCGCTACCAGTGGCCACTGCCGGAGGACGCCAATCCCGGCTGACAGGGCGTCAGGTGACGCTCATGGCGGATCGAGGGGGTGTCGAGGGATGCTTGACCTGACCGACGCGCAATCAGCATAAGGCAGGCATGAAAAAACCGCCGTGAGGACACCCTCGCGGCGGTTTTCTTGTCTCAATCGGCTCTCGTGCTCATGCTCGTCCTCTCAGCCAGAGGGTTCCGGTTGTGCACCTCAGGCCGGGCGCTT
Source organism: Cobetia sp. MB87 (assembly GCF_011319755.1). Taxonomy (NCBI): domain Bacteria; kingdom Pseudomonadati; phylum Pseudomonadota; class Gammaproteobacteria; order Oceanospirillales; family Halomonadaceae; genus Cobetia; species Cobetia sp. MB87. The sequence continues at coordinate 146,207 of NZ_VFBC01000008.1, forward strand.
GGTCCAGGACTGACACCACCCCTTCGGCTCGACGCTATGACTTGGGAAAAGCTGGCAGCCTTCGTTCTCGGGCTTGTAGAACATGCAGTTGGCGCAGTCCGAACCCGGCTTGAAGGCGGGGTGGTCCTTGGCTTCACTGGCGACTTCCACGTAGTTGAGCGCCTTGGCTTGTGGATTGGAGGTGTCCAGTCGCGGCAGGTCGGCAGCAAGGGCGCGGGGTGAAAGTATGGCGGCGCCCAGTGGCAGGGCAGCAAGCCCCAGCAGGCTGTTGCGCATGAAGTTACGGCGGCTCTGATTGGCCATGGTCGGATTCCTTCTCATCAATGGAGCACAACCGTCGGGATGTGCTGCGGTCACGGCTCGCCTGTCAGGAGGCGCTTTCATGTCAGTCGTTGCAGTATCGCGGGGGCCACCGGCGCCTTGAGGGAGCTCTGTGTGGCATTGCGGACCGCTTGCTGGCATTCATGAATGCAGGTGGCATGCCAGATGCTGAACATGTGGTCAGGTTCTGCGCCATCAGTGTTCTGGCAGATTTGTCAGGAGGCCTCTGCTCGCCGATGGTGCATCAAGCGGGTGCTGCCTGCTTATTGTGGCTTGAGTTGGGGCAACCGTCAGCCTCGCTGGCAGAACTCTGGCATGATGGAATCGATCTAGGGGCGTGAATGGCGCCGTTGTGGCCCGCGAGCCATGTCGAAATGATGAATGCATGCCTTGCCGAGGTAACTGCAACGACAAGAAGGAAATGGCGGGATGCTGGATGTGATGGATGATATACGCTCGGCCGGTCGCAAGCTGTGGCGGGGCTTCGGGGTCAGCGTGGTGTTTGCGCTGGTAGGGGGTGGGCTCTGGTGGTGGCAGGAGCGCGACTACCAGCAGTTCTACGTCTGGCAGGGTGTGCCGCAGGCGCGTTCACTGGATTGGAAGACGCTGGCGCGCGGCTTGCGCAGTGATGCCTATCTGGTGGGCTGGTCTGATCTGCGCGCCAACCCGTTATGGGTGACATGGCGACTCGAGAATATTCAAGGCTCGCGGCTGGGAGAGCGTCCTGACGAGTTCGAGCGCGACTGGCGCTCACTGTGGCCCGTCACGCCGGATAGCTACCGCAACAGTGGCTACGACCGTGGACACCTGGCGCCCAATTACGCCATCGGCAAGATCTACGGCGTCAAGGCGCAGCATCAGACCTTTCGCATGACGAATATCTCGCCACAGACACCGGCGCTGAATCGCAAGCTCTGGCAGCGTCTGGAAGCCGCCATCATGGACAGCATCCTGCCGCGCGAAGGCGCATTGTGGATCACGGCAGGGCCGGTCTTCAGCGGCAGTATCGAGCGGCTGCCCAATCTGATCGAGATTCCCGATGCCTTCTACAAGATCATCATCTCGCCCGGCACGGGTCGGCAGGTGCCGCGTGCGCTGGCATTTCTCTTCCCACAGCAGGTCAGGGGCGATGAGCCGCTGGACCGTTTTCTGGTCAGCATCGATCGCATCGAATCACTGACAGGGCTGGACTTCTTCCATGAGCTTCCCGATGACGTCGAGCAGCGCCTCGAGGCACAAGTCGTGCGCGATGGCTGGCAGGTCGACAGTTTCAGTCGTACGCCATCACGTTACTGAGCGCGCTGCCAAGGTCCGACTGACAGGAACGTACTGAAGGAGTTCGGCGGACAGGTGCCGACTGAAGGGGTGCAGCTGAAAAGAGTTATCCACAGCGCCAGGCGTAGTAATGGGTGTGGACAAGTTGCGCATGAGGAGGGCGGTATTTTCTTCGCGACATGCGAAAGACAACGCAGGGCGCTGTGGGACTGAGCAAAACAAGAGGGTGAGGCAGTCAGGATATAGCGAGGGAGAGTATCGCGATGTGAGCAGCAGGCGCTGCGAGGATGCATCGGATATCAACTTGATGGTGCCCAGAAGAGGACTTGAACCTCCACGTCCATACGGACACTAGCACCTGAAGCTAGCGCGTCTACCAATTCCGCCATCTGGGCATCAAGTTGTGTGCTGAAGTCTCAAGAGCAGAGTCTTGCAGCTGAACGAGCATGAAATCCTTGGTAGTGGATGCCATGTTCCCTGTTCGAGTGCGCATCGTGGTGCCCAGAAGAGGACTTGAACCTCCACATCCTTACGGATACTAGCACCTGAAGCTAGCGCGTCTACCAATTCCGCCATCTGGGCGAAGCGCGATACAGGGGTCGTTCGTTGTGAGTCTGACGTCCGTGGTGCCCAGGAGAGGACTTGAACCTCCACATCCTTACGGATACTAGCACCTGAAGCTAGCGCGTCTACCAATTCCGCCACCTGGGCAGACATCAGAACTCGTTTCGGCCCGCAGACCCGGATTAGCAGTCAAGTCGTTGAAACTTAAATGCTTTACCCGTTTTCTGGTATCCATCTTAGCGTGTGTCACGCCAACATGAAACCTGAAATTGGTGCCCAGAAGAGGACTTGAACCTCCACGTCCATACGGACACTAGCACCTGAAGCTAGCGCGTCTACCAATTCCGCCATCTGGGCAAGTGGTGCCGAATAATACGGATGTACTGCGGGAATGCAAGCTTTTTCTTTCATGTCCTGTTGAGCGAGCCACAGAAAGCCTCTCTCGCTTCATGAGGATAGACTGAGGGTAGAGAGAGGACAGCCAGATGAAGCTCATCAAAGGCGAGTCTTCAGGCTTGAGAGTCTGGCTCCGAAGCGCCATTGAAAGCATTGAATGGCCCCTCCGCCGTGATGAGTGGCGGGGAATGGTTGGGTCGGCCCAAGGGTAGAGGCTATAATGCGCGGATGAGAGACAACCTGTCATTCCGTGCCGCGATCGCTGCCCGTCTCGAATTCATCGTCAAGGAATCCTGATTAATGACCCAATGGACGCTCAGCGACGACCCGCACGCGGAACGCGAAGCCCATAAGTACGACAAGCCCATCCCCAGCCGAGAGTTCTTGCTCGACAAGCTGGAAGAGTATGGCAAGCCCATTACCCACGAGAACATGAGCCGCATGCTCGGTTTCGAGGACGAGGAGCAGCAGGAAGCTGTGCGCCGTCGCCTCAATGCCATGGAGCGTGATGGTCAGGTGCTGCGCAATCGTCGCGGTGCCTATGCCCTGATCGACAAGCTGGACCTGATCCGTGGCCGCGTCGTCGGTCACCGCGATGGCTTCGGCTTCCTGGCGCGCGAAGATGGCGTCAAGCCGGACCTCGCCGTGCCGCCGCGCCAGATGCGTCGTGTCTTCCATGGTGATCAGGTGCTGGCTCGCGTCAGCGGCCGTGATCGTCGTGGCCGCGATGAGATCACCATCGTCGAGGTGCTGGCGCGCAACACCCAGACCCTGGTCGGCATCTATCGTCAGTCCGAGCCGGATTTCGGTGTGCTGATTCCCGAGAACTCGCGCATCGCGCAGGAAGTCATCATTCCCAACCGTGTGGCCAATGGTGCCAAGGACGGTCAGGTGGTGTCCGTGCGCATCACTCAGCAGCCCGCCACGCGCGTACAGCCAGTGGGTGAAGTGGTCGAGGTGCTTGGTGAGCGCATGGACCCGGGCATGGAAATCGATATCGCGATCCGCTCCCACGATATTCCCAGCGAATTCCCGCCGGAAGTCGAAGACCAGATCTCGACCATCTCCGCCGAGGTGCTGGAAGAAGACAAGAAGGGCCGCATCGACCTGCGCGAGACGCCGCTGGTCACCATCGATGGCGAAGACGCGAAGGACTTCGATGACGCCGTCTGTGCCTGGCAGGACGACAACGGCAACTGGAAGCTGCTGGTCGCCATCGCCGACGTCTCCCACTACGTGCGTGGTGGCAGTCCGCTGGATCAGGAAGCCTACGTGCGCGGCAACTCGGTGTATTTCCCGGGTCAGGTCGTGCCGATGCTGCCGGAGCTGCTCTCCAACGGTCTGTGCTCGCTCAACCCGCATGTCGATCGTCTGACGCTGGTCTGTGAGCTGACCATCTCTGCCAGCAGTGGCGAGATGCTCGACTACCGCTTCTTCGAAGCCGTGATTCGCTCGCATGCACGCCTGACCTACGAGAAGGTCGGCACCATGCTGACCGACCCGGAAAGTGAGGAAGGTCAGGCACTGTGCCAGCAGTACAATGAACTGCTGCCGTCGCTGCACAACCTGCACGCGCTGTACGGCGTGCTGCGCAAGGCGCGTGACAAGCGTGGTGCCATCGACTTCGAGACCACCGAAACGCAGATCCTGTTCAACGATGAGCGCAAGATCGAGCAGATCGTGCCGCGTACCCGCAATGACGCGCACAAGCTGATCGAGGAATGCATGCTGGCGGCCAACGTCGCGACGGCACGCTTCCTGGATGAGCACGATCTCCCGGCCCTCTATCGTGTCCACAAGCAGCCGGCACCGGAGCGCCTGAACAACCTGCGCGCCTTCCTGGGTGAGCTGGGCCTGACGCTGGAAGGCGGTGACGAGCCGGCACCCAAGGACTTCCAGGCACTGCGTGCCTCGATCGCCGAACGTCCGGACCTCGACATCATCCAGACCGTGATGCTGCGCAGCATGACCCAGGCGGTGTACTCGCCACAGAACGAAGGACACTTCGGTCTGGCCTACGATGCCTACGCGCACTTCACTTCGCCGATCCGTCGTTATCCGGATCTGCTGGTACACCGTGCAATCCGTTCCGTCATCCGTGGTCCGCGCAAGACTGACACCGTGCTGCGCGCCGAAGATGCCGTGACCGAGCGCCCGACCAAGTGGTGCCCGTACACCTTCGAGCAGATGCTCGAGCTGGGTGAGCACTGCTCGATGACCGAGCGTCGCGCCGATGAGGCGACGCGTGACGTCAATGATTGGCTCAAGTGCGAGTTCATGAAGGACAAGGTCGGGGAAGTGCTGGAAGGTACCGTCGCGGCGGTCACCCAGTTCGGCCTGTTCGTGCGGCTGGATGCCTACTACGTCGAAGGCCTGCTGCACATCTCCTCGCTGCCGTCCGACTACTATCACTACGAGGCCGAGAAGCATCGCCTCAAGGGTGAGCGTGCCGGCGTCAGCTACGGTCTCGGTGATGGTGTCACCGTCCAGGTGGCCCGTGTCGACATGGATGAGCGCAAGATCGACTTCATGCTCAGCGATCCGACGCCGCGTCCCAAACGCAAGCCGCGCAAGGCACGCAGCAGCGAGGGCGACAAGCCGGCAGCCGGCAAGAGTGGTTCCTCCAGCAAGGAGTCCGCCGCCAAGGGGCGTCCCGGCAAGCGTGAGCGCGAACGCCTCAAGTCCCTGACCGAGGAAGTCAGTCAGGAAGGCAATGGCAACGCGGCCGCGGCGGAAAAGCCGGCAGGCGAGCGTCCGCCGCGCAAGCCGCGCAGTGAGCGTGGCGAGCGCAATGATCGTTCAGGTCGTGGTGAGCGCAAACCGTCCGCCAGCAATGAGCGGCAGTCTGCGCCCGAAGCGCCGGCGGCAGCTCGTCCGGCCGTGCCGGGTGGCCCGGAATCTGCCGACAGCCCATTCGCTCCGGTCGCGCCGATGGGCGCTGCTGGCAAGGACGATCCGTCGCGCAAGCGGGGTTCGCGCTCGCGCGGGCGGCGCGGTAACGGCCGTAGCTGATTTCGGCTCGGCTCCTCGCGCGTCATTGCATCAGCCCCGGCTCCGGTCGGGGCTGATGCGTTGGGCAGTCGTCAGGCTGCATGATTTCAAGGCTGTCGCGTCGGCGGCAGCTCAGTTTCCGTCAATGTGACAGGGCCCATCGGGTCATCAGTCAGGAAGGCACAATGAGTCAGGACAAGGGGCGCAAGCCCGGCCGCGGCAAGCCCGCCGGCGAGCGTGCTAGTCACGCCAGAAGTGAGCATTCCCGAAGTGAGCGCAGCGGTGCTCAGCGTCACGAGCGTGGCGGGACACGCAAGGGCGGCGCACGCGCCACCGCGCCGAAGATCCCCGGTGGGCTGGAAGCCGTCTATGGCGTGCACGCGGTGGAAGCCTTGCTGGCAAGAGATCGTGCGCCCAGTGAGCTGTGGGTGCAGGCGGGCGAGGCCGAGCTGCGCCTGAGCGAGATCATCGAGCAGGCACGTGCCGCCGGCTCGCGCGTCACCTTGAAGGCACGCGAGGAGCTGGATGCACTGGCCGTCGGCGGTGGTGCCCATCAGGGACTGGTCGCGCTGTGTGCACCGCTGGCCACCGAGAACGAGACCGGCCTCAAGCTGCGTCTCGATGGCTGGTCCCACGAAGAAGCTCCGCTGTTTCTGGTGCTGGACTCGGTCACGGATCCGCACAACCTCGGCGCCTGCCTGCGCAGTGCCGATGCCGCGGGCGCCCATGGCGTCATCGTGCCCAAGGACAAGTCGGCCTCACTGAACGCAACCGTGCGCAAGGTGGCCTGTGGTGCTGCGGAAGTGGTGCCGGTCTATCAGGTCACCAACCTGGTCCGCACGCTGGACGCCATGAAGGAAGCCGGTGTCTGGGTGCTGGGCACGGCAGGGGAAGCCGAATCCATGGCCTTCGAAGCCGACTTCACTGGCCCGGTCGCCATCGTGATGGGCGCCGAAGGCAAGGGCATGCGCCGTCTGACCCGCGAGCACTGCGACAGCCTGATCAAGCTGCCGATGGCGGGCAGCGTCTCCAGTCTCAATGTCTCGGTTGCGGCGGGCATCTGCCTGTTCGAGGCCGTGCGTCAGCGTCGCGGCTGACGCAATTGTCGGCAGGGGATAGTCAAGGGAGGAGCAGGGTAGAGGCAAGAGAGAGGTGGCCGGCGGAATGGGGTTGGCTGTCTTTCATGGGCCGCTTGCCAAGCCCTTGACTCCTCTCTACAATACTGCGGTTCTGTGAAGTGCAGTCTGCAGTGAATGCGCGGCATGGGGGCACCTGTCCTCGCCCGCGCGCGTCTTTCGTGGCCTTCGGGTCTGAATGGCACAACCGTAGTAATCACTCCACTCCTTGCTTCCCGGCCCGAGACGCGCCGTGGGGGCTGTCAAACCGAAAGGAGCCAAGCCATGCGTCACTACGAGATCGTGTTCATGGTCCACCCGGACCAGAGCGAACAGGTTCCGGCCATGATCGAGCGTTACACCTCCATCGTGACCGAAGCCGGCGGTACTGTGCATCGTCTGGAAGATTGGGGTCGCCGTCACCTGGCCTACCCGATCAACAAGATCCACAAGGCCCACTACGTGCTGATGAACGTCGAAACTACCGGTGAGGTGGTTGAAGAACTCGAAACCATCTTCCGTTTCAACGACGCCGTCATCCGTAACCTGGTTGTGCGTTCAAAGGAAGCGGCCATCGAGCCGTCTCCGATGATGAAGCCGGCTGAAGAGAAGCGTCCGCGTCGCGAAGACAAGCGTGACGAATCCGAAGCTCAAGACGCTAACTGATACCGCACCCCCAGGAGGTCATTGCAATGGCACGTTTTTTCCGTCGTCGCAAGTTCTGCCGCTTCACCGCTGAAGGCGTGAAGCAGATCGACTACAAGGACATCGAAGTCCTGAAGTCTTACATCACCGAGACCGGCAAGATCGTCCCGAGCCGTATCACTGGCACCAAGGCACGCTACCAGCGTCAGCTGGCGACTGCCATCAAGCGTGCTCGCTACCTGGCTCTGCTGCCGTACAGCGACAGCCACCAGTAAGGCGACACCATGATGCTGGCACTGGCACGCTGGGCCATGCGCGGCCCCCTGCAATGCATCGCGATTGCATTGCTGACGGGAATCGTGCCCTGGTTCTTCTGGTTCAGTGCCGCCATCAGTGCGCTGGTCACGCTTCGGCGTGGCCTTGCGCCTGCCGCACCCGTAGTCATCGCCGCCGCTGTTCCGGCCGGTTGGTGGTGGGTACAAGGCGATCCGGTACCTCTGGCAACCGTATTGCTGGTCACCCTGATGGCCACCCTGCTGCGCGCTCGCGTGCGGTGGGGTGAGGCGCTGATAGGCGCCAGCCTGACGGCGGCACTGATGGTGCAGTCCGGGATATTCCTGCCACCAGGCGGAGCCGGTCCACTGCTTGAGAGCATTCGAAAGAATGCCCCTGAGCTTGACGCACGCTTGAACGACTTTGCCGCTCAAGGTGTGCCGACTGAACAGCTCGCAGGGCTGGTCATCGGTGGTATTACCGGGTTGGTGGTCCTGCTGGCCGCCACGGGCTGTCTGGCCCTGGCGCGCAGTTGGCAGTCCGGGCTCTACAATCCGGGTGGGTTTCGCAGCGAATTCCATGCCTTTCGGCTGAGTTTGCCCGAAATCCTGATACTGGCAGCCTGCGGAATCATTGGCGTACTGCTCAATGTGCCTGCAGTGCTCCTGCTGATCTGGATACCGCTGCTGGTGGCGGGCATTGCCCTGGTACATGGTTACATCGGGTTAAAGGGGATGAGCGGGTTATGGCTCGTCGGCGTCTATTTCATGATGCTGACCACCTGGCCCACGATTCTGATTTTGCTGCTGTTGGCGCTTGTGGACGTCTTTGCGGATTTTCGCGCACGTCTCGCCGGCAGTCATCGATAAGAGGTTTACGAGATGCAAGTCATTCTGCTCGACAAGATTGGCAAGCTGGGCAACCTGGGTGACCAGGTTTCCGTCAAGGCTGGCTTCGGTCGCAACTACCTGCTGCCGTACGGCCTGGCAGTTCCGGCCACTGCTGAAAACCAGGCAGCTTTCGAAGCTCAGCGCGCTGAGCTGGAAGCACAGGTTGCAGAGCGCAAGTCCGAAGCTGAAGCGCGTGCCGCTCAGCTGAACGAAATCGAACTGTCCCTGGTCGCCAAGGCTGGCGAGGAAGGCAAGCTGTTCGGTTCCATCGGTCCGCGTGACCTGGCCGAAGCTATCGCCCAGTCTGGCATCGACATCGCCAAGAGCGAAGTCCGCATGCCGGAAGGCCCGCTGCGCAACACTGGCGAATACGACATCGTGCTGCAGCTGCACGCTGAAGTGACTGCCACTGTCCGTGTGGTCGTGGTCGGCGAGTAATCGCTGATTTGCAGTGACTGGCCGGTGAACCGGTGTAGTGACTGCTGCGGTACCCAAGCCGCCTTTGCATCCTCGATGCGAAGGCGGTTTTTTCATGGGCGCGATTTATCATCGGCGTGGCATTTGACTGGTCGCCGGCGAGGCGATGACGCACAAAATCCGGTAGAATGCCTGCCCCCGTCAGGAAGAGGCTTCGGCGTGGGCGCGGCGGTTGGCAGGCTTGCGTCAATACGTGAAACTAGAAGCCCCCGCGGGCATGTCAGTCATCAGCAGGAGTCAGCCAGGCATGAGCGAGATTCAGGATCAGGATCGCGAGACGGCAGCGCTCAAGGTGCCGCCCAATTCGCTGGAGGCCGAGCAGTCGGTGCTTGGCGGCTTGATGCTGGACAACAGCGCCTGGGATACCGTCTCCGAGCGGCTGGTGGCCGACGACTTCTATCGCTATGAGCATCGACTCATCTACAACGCCATGTCTCAGCTGGTCGGCGGCAGTCGCCCGCTGGATGTGGTGACGCTGTCCGAGCTGCTGGAAAGTCGTGACCAGCTCGAGTCGGTCGGCGGGCTGGCGACCCTCGCCGAGCTTGCGCGCAACACGCCCTCGGCCAGCAACATCAAGGCCTATGCCGACATCGTTCGCGAGCGCGCCACGCTGCGCAAGCTCATCCAGGCGGCCAACCAGATCGCCGAGAGCTCCTTCAGCCCGCAGGGCCGTGATGCCGATGAGCTGGTCAACGAGGCCGAGCGCCTGGTGTTCCAGATCAGCGAGTCGCGGCCCAAGAGCGGCGGCCCCAAGGGCATGAGTCAGCTGCTGACCGGCGCGGTGGACCGCATCGATGAGCTCTTCAACCTCAAGGGACAGATGACGGGCCTCTCGACCGGATTCCGCGATCTCGATGACATGACCTCCGGCCTGCAGCCGTCGGATCTGGTGATCATTGCCGGGCGTCCCTCGATGGGCAAGACCACCTTCGCCATGAACCTGGTCGAGCATGCCGTGGTCTCCGGCGACAAGCCGGTCGCCGTGTTCTCGATGGAGATGCCCGCCGAATCGCTGATGTTGCGCATGATTTCCTCGCTGGGTCGCATCGACCAGACCAAGGTGCGTACCGGCCAGCTGGAAGACGAGGACTGGCCGCGTCTGACCTCGGCGGTCAACCTGCTCAAGGACAAGCAGCTGTTCGTCGATGACACCGCGGCGCTGTCGCCCAACGAGATGCGCTCGCGCTGTCGACGCATGGCGCGTGAGCATGGCGGCATCGGCCTGATCATGATCGATTACCTTCAGCTGATGCAGGTGCCGGGCCTTTCCGAAAACCGTACCGCCGAGATCTCGGAGATCTCGCGCTCGCTGAAGGGCCTGGCCAAGGAATTCGCCTGCCCGGTCGTGGCGCTCTCGCAGCTGAACCGCTCGCTTGAGCAGCGCCCCAACAAGCGCCCGGTGATGTCGGATCTGCGTGAATCCGGCGCCATCGAGCAGGATGCCGATGTCATCGCCTTCGTCTACCGTGATGAGGTCTACAACAAGGACAATCCCGACAACAAGGGACTGGCCGAGTTGATCATCGGCAAGCAGCGTAACGGCCCCATCGGTACCGTTCACATGGCCTTCATCGGCAAGTACACCCGTTTCGAGGACCTGGCACCCGACAGTTATGGCCAGGCCTTCGCTGAATAACGTGATGCGTACGCGCGTCAATCATGTACCCGGGCGGCGGCATCGCCGTTGCCTCGCAAGACCCGTACCGACGGGGAGGAGATAGCATGGCAGGTGGATTTGGGCGCGGACGCGCACGTACCCCCAAGCTGCAGGGCCGCGGCACGCTGGAGAGCCTGGAGCGTGAAGGGCCTTTCAAGGAGTGGCTGGGCATGCCGGACCTCTACCGCTTCACGCTGGTCGTGGAAGGTGAGAGCTACAGCTACCAGACCGAAGACAGCGAAGTGCCGGTAGTGGCCGGCGACATGGTTGTCTTCCGTTACAAGGAGACCAAGGCGGGCAAGTGGATCGACCGCAACTCCCTGGGCAAGGCCATCGACCCCAACTCGCTGTAAGCGTCACTCTGGCGCATGTGAATCACGCCATGCCGGCTGCCAGGCCGGCATGGCATCACCCCGGGCAAGATGCCGATCTGGCGTGTAGCCTCCCCTCTGCCGGATGAGGCGTCTCATGCGCCGCGCGGCACCTTTGTCATCCCTCTGTCATATCAGCATGTTCAGATTCTGACATGCTCCCATCCCCGTCCCTGCAAGCCGCTCATGGCCAGCCTGTCGTCGAATCCCGTCATGCACTGGAGGCGTTGTTGCGCCTGCGCCAGGTGAGCATGCACTTCCAGCCCATCGTGTCGTCCAACGGCCGTGAGGTCTTCGCCTATGAGGCGCTGGCGCGCGGGAATGCCGCGGGGCCGCTGGCCTCACCGTTGGCGATGTTCTCGGCGGCGCGCGAGCACGGTCGCCTGGTGGAGCTCGACAGCCTGTGTCGCGAACGTGCGCTCGAGCAGTGGTCGACGCTGGGCCTGACGGAGCGGCTGTTCATCAACGTGTCTCCCGACGTGCTGCTGGATGGCGCCCACTCGCCCGGCCTGACGCGACGCCTGCTGCGGCGCTTCGGCCTGCGCCCGCATCAGGTGGTGATCGAGCTGACCGAGCAGACGCCGGGGCTGGATTCGGCGCTGATGCGGGAAGCCGTCAGCCATTATCAATCGATGGGCTTCGCCATTGCGCTCGATGATCTCGGGGAGGGCTATGCCAGCCTCAAGCTGTGGTCGTCGGTGCAGCCGGACTTCGTCAAGATCGACCGTCATTTCATCAGTGGTATCCATGCCGACCCGCTCAAGCGGCGCTTCGTGCGCTCGATCATCGATATCGCCCACGGCAGTGGCAGCCAGGTGATCGCCGAGGGCGTCGAGCATGAGGCGGAAATGGAGTGCGTGCGCCAGCTGGGGGCCGACTACCTGCAAGGTTGGTTGTTCGCGCCAGCCGAGGCCGACCCGCTCGGCCAGCGCGCCGCGCTCGACCGGCATCTGCGCCACCTGAGTCGCATGCTTCAGCAGCGCCCGCCACCTGGGCGCAGCATCGGTAGTCTGGCGCGTGCCGTGACTCCAGTGCAGCAGGATGACACCGTCAATGAGGTCGCCCAGCGTCTGCATGCCGAGCAGGAGGTCATGTCGCTGGCCGTGGTGGACGAACAGCAACGTCCGGTGGGGCTGATCATCCGCCATCGCCTGCTGGGGCTACTGAGCCAGCGTTTCGGGCCGGAGCTGCATGCGCGTCGCCTGATCCATGAGGTCATGCAGGCCAGTCCGCTGCGCGTCGAGGCAGATGAGACGCTGGAGCGCGTCTCGGCCAAGGTGACCGGTCGCGAAGGCAGCGATCGCGATGAGGATTTCATCATCACGCGAGGCGGACGCTATCAGGGACTGGGACGCACCCTGGATCTGCTGCGCATCATCACGGAACTGCAGGTGGCCAGCGCCGAGGAGGCCAATCCACTGACGCGCCTGCCAGGCAATGGGCCGATCGAGCGGCAGTTGCTCGACTGCGTGGCTGGCGAGGGCGCGGGCATGGGCTTGGGCGAGGACTTGCGAGAGAACAGTAGCGCGCGCAGTGCCGAATGGGCGGCGATCTATCTGGATCTCGACAACTTCAAGCCCTTCAACGACCGTTTCGGCCACGCGCAGGGCGACCGCATGCTGCTGGCGCTGGCGACGGTATTGCGCGATGCGCTGCAGGAGGGTGACTTCCTCGGCCATGTCGGCGGCGATGACTTCGTGATGACGCTGTGCATGTCCGAACCCCACCGAGCATTGCGCCTGACAGCGCTCGAGAAACGCCTGGCTGGCCTGCAGTCGGCATTCCAGCATGCGGTCGCCAGCCTGTATCCGGCCGATGTACTGGCAGCGGGAGGCTTTCAGGGCCACGACCGCTTCGACACCACGCGCTTCTTCCCGCTGACGCGACTGTCACTGGTGGCGCTGCATGGCCTTGCCGGGTGCGAGACGACCCGGATTGCCGCGCGCTGGAGCGAGCTCAAGAGCGAGGCCAAGGCGCGGGACTCCGGGCGTGTCATCGAGGCGTGTGCATCGCCAGTGCGTTGATGTCCGCCTGCGAGTCACTCAATCGTCATCCGCCTGCCCCATGACTGTCATCGCTGGCCATCAGTCTGGCGTGAAGCCTTGAAGTTCATCCTGAAGCGTTGGGCTGCCGGAGTGTCTGATCCGCCCAGCCCCTGTTTTCACGGGCTATCCTTGTACCACGTCGTCGTCTTACGGCCTTGCCATGCGCAGCCTCATGGATGCGCAGGAGTCTTTACATGTCCAGAACCGCCAGTATCTTCACGCCGTCCGCCATCTTTGCCAGCAATCTGCAGTCACTGATGGCCGAATACCCTGCACTGGAGGCGCGCGTGATCAGTCATGCCGCCAGCCGTTTCTATCAGGTCCAGCTGGTGCTGGAAGCCGCCGGCGAGGAAGAGGAGGAGCGCAGTGAGCTGCTGATGAAGCGTGGCAAGCCGATGCTGTTCCGCTCGCTGGAGGATGTCTACAGCGAGCTCAAGCGGGGCGGGATGTCACGGGCGTGGCTGGTCTCGCAGGTCGCCAATGACGAGATGATCGGCCGCCCGCCGCAGTACCATCAGCCCTTGAGCTCGCGTATCCCGTTGAGCTTCTGAGCCCGCGCCTCTGGCTCAGGTATGCTTTTGAGGCACCCAGCGGCCAATGCGCTCGCGATGGCGGGCAAAGAAGCGGTAACTCATGTCCATCAACGGGCGCAGGCCCGGCAGCAGCGACAGGCGCACCAGGCGCCGGTAGCCGAGTACCGCATAGAGTGCTCGGCTGGCATCCATGCCGACATACCACTCCCCGCGTGCGTCCTGTACATGCAGGCGTCCCATCATCGTCTCGAAGCTCAAGCCCAGCGCCTGAGGCGAGAAATCTGGTGCACGGATATCCACCGTTCTGACCCGCTCCCGCCTGGGATGCCTGCCCAGCCAGGCGACCTCGCGCTGGCACAGGGGGCATTTGCCATCGTGATAAAGCGTGACGGGCGCGCTGGCTTGCCAGATGCGGCTCATGAGGATTCCTTGTCGGTCGTGAGGCTGGAGGGCGCGGTGTAGTAACCGGCGCGATGGGCATCACTGCCATAGTCCGCGGCGCTGTCGAGGCGAGCCAGAAAGGCGTCGGCCTGTTGCAGCAGGGCTTCGCGCTTGTCGTCCTTCATGCGCCGCCAGCTGCCGTAGACCAGTGACATGCGTGGATTGCGCGACAATGCCTCGCGATGGCGCTCGATGAAGTGCCAGTAGAGGCTGTTGAACGGGCAGGCATGCGTACCGGTGACCTTCTTCGGCGAGTACTGGCACCTGTCGCAGTGATTGGACATGCGGTCGATGTACTTGCCCGAGGCACAGTAAGGTTTGGAGCCCATCAGGCCGCCATCGGCATGCAGCACCATGCCCAGCGTATTGGGCAGCTCGACCCACTCGCAGGCATCGATGTAGACCGCCAGATACCAGTCGCATAGTGCCTCGGGCTTCACGCCGCACAGCAGCGCGAAGTTGCCCGTGACCATCAGGCGGCGAATATGGTGGGCGTAGGCATGCTCGCGGGTGCTGGCGATGGCCTGATCCAGACAGCGCATGCCGCTGTCACCTGTCCAGAAGAATTCCGGCAGGTTGCGGCTGGCTTCCAGCCGGTTCTCGCGCTTGTAGCCCGGCATGCGCGTCCAGTAGATGCCGCGCACATATTCACGCCAGCCGAGTATCTGACGAATGAAGCCCTCCGCCGAATTGATCGGCACATCGCCGCGCCGCCAGGCGGCGTCCACGGCGCTGCAGACCTCCTGCGGGCCCAAGAGCCCGATATTGAGCGCGGCAGACAGGCGTGAATGGAACAGGAAGGGATCGCTGTCCTCGATGGCATCCTGATAGCGGCCGAAGTCTGCCAGGCAGTGATCGAGAAAGTGCGTGAGGTCAGAGCGGGCCTGGGCGCGCGTGACGGCCCAGTTGAAGTTCTCGAGGCTGCCGAAGTGGCGATCCTCGTCACTGGCCTGCTCCCCGAAGCGCGCCGCGACCAGCGCCAGCACCTCGCGGGTCGTCGCATCCGCGTGATGGGCATGCACCGGCGGCGGCGGGGCGTGGAAGTCGTCTGGAATCGGTTCGCGGTTGTCGTGGTCGTGGTTGAACTTGCCGCCGGCGGGTTCGCTGCCTTCCATCAACAGGTCGGTGTCACGGCGTTGCTCGCGATAGAAGTATTCCATGCGCAGCTGCTTGCGGCCCTCGGCCCAGCCGGCGAAGGCTGCCGGCGTGGTGAAGAAGCGTGTGTCCTCGAGGACTTCCCAGCGCATGCTGTCGGCCTCGCGTCGCGCCAGAAAGTCGTCCAGCAGCCGCCACTCACCGGGGCGGGTCACCAGCACGCCATCACACTGATACAGGGTCGCCAGACGCTCCGCCTCACTGGTCAGGCGCTGGAGGTTGTTCGGGTCATCCAGTCGGCTTTCATGTACCTGCCAGCCACACTCCCTGAGTTCCTGGGCGTGATGGCGCATCGCGGCCAGCATCATCGCGATCTTGTGTGGGTGATGCGGCACGTAGCGACCTTCCTCCTCGACCTCGCAGAAGGCGATCACGCTGTCGGCGGGCGCCTGCTTGAGACTTGCCAAATCATGGCTGAGCTGGTCGCCGAGAATGAGCACCAGTGGCCGCGCGAAATCATGATGCGTCGCCAGGCGCAGAGTGGCGGGGGTGGGATCGGGCACGAGGACTCCGGGAGGGTTGTGACAATAATTGTCTTAAAGCTATACAAATCGTGATGATAGTATAACTTCATCCCTCACGCACAGGGTGAGCTGGTAACATGGCTGCGCTGTCGGTGAAGGTAGCTGCGCTGTCAGTGAAAGTAGTTGCGCTGTCGATGAAAGTGGATGCGCTGCCGCTTCACCTCTTTTCTTGCCCCTTGTCAGGAGTCCATCATCCATGAGTACCCCGCGTTTTGGCGTCATGCTGGTCAATCTCGGCACCCCCGATGCCCCGACCCCCAAGGCGGTGCGCCGTTACCTCGCGGAGTTTCTTGGTGATGTGCGCGTGATCGACCTGCCGCGTCTGCTCTGGCTGCCGATTCTGCATGGCCTGGTGTTGACGACGCGTCCCAAGAAGGTGGCCGAGGCCTACGCCTCGGTATGGACGGAAGACGGCTCGCCGCTGATGGCGATCGGCAAGCGTCAGCGCGCTGCGCTGGAAGCACGCCTGGCTGAGTCGCTGGGCGAGGACATTCCCGTCGAACTGGCGATGACCTATGGCAAGCCGACCATGGAAGAGGTGGGGCGCAAGCTCGCCAGCCGTGGTGCGGACCGCATGCTGATCCTGCCGCTCTATCCGCAGTTCTCGCGCACGACTACCGCCGCGGTCTTCGATCGCCTGGCGCGTGCGCTCAAGCCGTGCCCGCATCTTCCGGAGCTGCGTTTCGTGCGCGATTATCACGATCACCCGGATTACATCGCGGCGCTGGCCACCAGTGTGCGTGAGCACTGGGAGAAGGAAGGCCGGCGCGGCAAGCGCCTGCTGATGAGCTATCACGGCATTCCCAAGCGCTATGCGACGGCGGGCGACCCGTATCCGACGCAATGCGAGCGTACCAGCCAGCTGCTGGCCGAGGCGCTGGGGCTTGGCGACGATGAGTGGGCGATGACCTATCAGTCGCGCTTCGGCAAGGCCGAATGGCTCAAGCCGTACACCGATGAAACGCTGAAGGCGTGGGGTGGTGAAGGGCTGGAAAGCGTCGATGTCATCTCGCCGGCCTTCGCGGCTGACTGTCTCGAGACGCTGGAAGAGCTGGAGGAGGAGAACCGCGGCTACTTCACCGAATCCGGTGGTGGCGACTTCCGCTATATCCCGGCGCTCAATGATCGCAGTGACCATATCGATCTGCTCGAGGCGCTGTGTCGCCAGCATACTCAGGGCTGGTAACCAGCAGGCCAGTCAAGCTTCCATGGCCCGAGAAATGAAAACGCCCCACAAGTCATGACTGGTGGGGCGTTGCTGTTGCTGGTCTGCTGCTCGTGAATCCACTCCTGCGAATCAGCGCTCGTGAATTCGCTCTCGTGGCTCAGAGCCTGATGGATGAGAGCCTGCCTGGCGAGAGCCGAGTGACGATCACGGCAGGCGGGATTCGCTGGCCTCGGCGTTGACCTCGTCCGGCTCCTCGGCGACTTCGAGTCGCTCCGGCACGTTGCGTGTACGGCTGTCCGCCACCAGCTTCTGGTGCAGCGCTGCCTTGGACAGCAGGTGAGCGGTCACGGGGGCGGTGATGAACAGGAAGATGGACACCAGCATTTCCTGAAAGCTGAAGTGGCCGGTGGTGGCGCGGAAGTAGATCATCGACGCCATCAGCACGCAGCCGACCCCCAGCGTGGTGGTCTTGCTGGGGCCGTGCAGGCGCATGTAGAAGTCCTTGAGGTGCGTCAGTCCCAGAGAGCCGATGAAGGCAAACAGGCCGCCGGCAACCAGGAAGAAGGCGATCACGCCTTCGAGGACAGGATAGAACCAGGTGGGCATGGGGAGTCTCCGCTCAGGTCATTCGATGATGTCGCCGCGCAGCAGGTACTTGCAGACTGCCACGGTGCTGACGAAACCGAGCATGGCGATCAACAGCGCCGCCTCGAAGTAGGACTTGCTGTTGAGCTGGATGCCGAACAGCACGATCAGGGCGATGGAGTTCACGTACATGGTGTCCACCGCCAGAATGCGGTCCGGCAGGTCCGGCCCGATGGCGAGCCGGAAGACGTTGAGCACCAGCGAGGTGGCGAACAGCGCGATGCTGATCCACAGAGCGATGTCTAGCATTCGAAGATCTCCTTGAGCGGACGCTCGTAGCGCTGGCGGATCTCGTCAATCAGCTCCTGCTCATCCTCGACATCCAGCGCGTGGATGATCAGGTGGCGACCATCCAGCGTCAGATAGGCCGAGACCGTCCCCGGCGTCAGCGTGATGGTGCTCGACAGCAGGGTGATCGGGAATTTCTCCTCAAGTTCCAGCGGATAGCGCACGAAGGCCGGACGGAACTTGGCGCGCGGATTGAGGATCAGGTAAGACACCTGCAGGTTGGCGATGATGATGTCCATGATCACGCGCAGGAAGTAGCTGATCAGTCGCCAGGGCTTCTGGAGGTCGGGCTGCGGCTCCCAGAAGCGATAGGTCAGGATGGGAATCGCGATGGCCAGCACTGCTCCGAGCAGAATCTGACCGGGCGCGACGCTGTTCTGCAGCATCAGCCAGACGATCAGCAGCAGCACCGACAGCATCGGCGTGGGCAAGAGACGGGAACGAGGCTTGATCATGAGACATCTCCCTTCAGCGGCGGTGCGGTTTCGGGTGCCGCGTCCTTGCCGAGCAAGGATTCAAGATAGGGGGCCGGGTTGGACAGCTGCTCGGCGGTGGCCTTGGTCCAGTTCGCCAGCGGTCCCGCGAAGATGACCAGCATCAGCGCGGCCGAGATCAGCCCGCCAGTGGCGATGCCACGCGCCGCGCCGATCCGCTCGCCGCTGGGCTCGGCCTTGCTGGTGCGCCAGAACACGCTGGAGCCGGCGCGCGAGCAGGCGACCAGCGAGCACAGACCGGCCAGCAGCAGCAGCGGCCACAGCCAGAGCTGTTGCTCCGGCGTTGCCGAGGCGAGAATCAGTGCCTTGCCGATGGCGCCCGAGAACGGCGGCAGCCCGGCGGCGGCGGCGGTGCCGATCAGGAAGAGGCCGCCCAGCAGGCCTGCCTGCAGCAGCGGGCGCGAGCGCACGATGCGTGCCCCGGCCTTGCCGCGCTGACCGGCGACCACGTCGACCAGCAGGAAGAGGCCACCAGTGACCAGTGTCGAGTGGATCAGGTAGAACAGCAGCGCGCTGTCTGCCGCGATCGTGTTCATGCCCAGTGCCGTCAGCAGCGTGCCCACCGACACCATCACCAGATAGGCCACCAGGGTGCGCAGATCACGCGCCGAGAGCACGCCCAGCATCGCCACCACCAGGGTGGCGAGTCCCGCCCACCACAGCCAGTCACGGCCGAGGTCCGCCAGTGCGCCAGCATTGTCGGTGAAGATCAGCGAGTAGACGCGCAGGATGGAGTAGATGCCGACCTTGGTCATGATCGCGAACAGTGCCGCGACCGGTGCCGAGGCCGCGGCATAGGCGCGCGGCAGCCAGAAGTACAGCGGCAGCATCGCCGCCTTGAGGCCGAACACCACCAGCAACAGCAGGCCACCGGCTTCCATCAGGCCGGCACGGCCCGGGTCCAGCGTGGTGACGATGACCGCCATGTCGGCCATGTTCAGGGTGCCGGTCACGCCGTAGAGGATACCCAGCGCGATCAGGAAGAACGCCGAGCCCATCAGGTTCAGCACTACATAGTGCAGCGCCGACAGCGTGCGGGCCTTGCTGCCGCCATGCAGCAGCAGGGCGTAGGAGGCGATCAACAGTACCTCGAAGAACACGAACAGGTTGAACAGATCGCCGGTCAGGAAGGCACCGTTGATGCCCATCAGCTGCAGCAGGAACAGGCCATGGAAGTTGGAGCCGGTCTCATCGATGCCCGCCGTGGCGTACAGACAGGCCAGCAGCCCCAGCAGCGAGCTGAGCAGCACCATGGTCGCCGACAGGCGGTCCAGTACCAGCACGATCCCGAATGGCGGCTGCCAGTCGCCCAGCGCGTAGTAGCGGATGGTGCCATCACTGGCCTGCACGACCAGCGCGATGGCGATGGCCACCATCAATGCCTGAGCCACCAGGCTGACCGTGCGGCGCAGGGTCGGTGAGGTAGCACGACTCAGCAGCAGGCTCGCCCCCACCAGCAGTGGCAGGACAATCGGAAGGACAATCAGGTGTTGCAGCATCACTTGGTGTCCTCTTTCTCTTTCGAATCATCCAGGCGATTGCCATTGACGTGGTCACTGCCCAGGTCGCCGCGCGCGCGCATCGCCAGGATGACCACGAAGGCCGTCATGGCGAAGCCGATCACGATGGCGGTCAGCACCAGCGCCTGGGGCAGGGGGTCTGCCGTGGGCGAGCCTGAGCCGACCACGGCCGGCGTGCCGTGCATGGCCAGGCCACCCATGGAGAACAGGAACAGATTGACGGCGTAGGACAGCAGCGTCAGGCCGACCACGACGGGGAAGGTGCGGCCGCGCAGGGTGAGGTAGACACCGCAGGCGGCCAGCAGGCCGGTGGTAGTAGCGTAGAGGGCTTCCATCACATCTTCTCCTTGGTCGGGCGATGCGGAGTCGTCAGCTTGCCCAGATTGGCGAGAATCATCAGGGTCGCGCCGACCACGGTCAGGTAGACGCCGAGGTCGAACAGCAGCGCGGTGGCCAACTCGATTTCCCCGATGACGGGCAGGGTGAAGTGGCCGAAGGAGGATGTCAGGAACGGATAGCCGAACACCCAGCTGCCGGCACCGGTCAGGCCGGCGATCAACACCCCGGCCGCCGCGACGGGCTGATAGGGGAAGCGCAGCCAGCGCTGTGTCCAGTCCACGCCACGTGCGATGTAGAGCAGGATGATGGCGACCGCCGTCACCAGACCGGCGATGAAGCCGCCACCCGGCGCATTGTGGCCGCGCAGGAAGATATAGACCGAGACCAGCAGTGCCAGCGGCAGCAGCGTCTGGGAGACGGTGGCCAGGATCATCGGATGGCGATCCGGTGACCAGCCACGGCCATCCAGGTCACTGGACGGCATGAACAGACGCAGGCGGTTGAGCAGCTTGAAGATCGCCAGACCCGCGATACCGAGAACGGTGATCTCACCCAGCGTATCGAAGCCACGGAAGTCGACCAGAATCACGTTGACCACGTTGTGACCGCCGCCACCGGATACGGCATTGGCCATGAAGAAGTCGGAGATCGACTCCACCGGGCGGGTCAGGATGGCGAAGTTGAGGCTCGCCACCACCACGCCGAAGGCACTGGCCAGCAGCACGTCGCGCATGATGCGGCGCGCGCTGGATTCCTTGGGCGTGCGCTGGGGCAGGAAGAACAGCGCCAGCATCAGCAGGATCATCGTCACCACCTCGACCGCCAGCTGGGTCAGTGCCAGGTCCGGTGCGGCGAAGCGCGCGAAGGCCAGCGAGGTCATCAGGCCGACCACGGACAGCATCAGCAGCGAGATCAGGCGCTTGCGGTGGGTGATCGCGGTGCCGAGGCCGGCCAGGCCGGTGATCACGGCGCCGGTCAGCAGCATGCCATCGAAGGGCTGTTGCTCAAGCTCTCCGCCCAGTTGCGGCACGGCCAGCAGGCCGATGCCGACGAACAGCAGTGCGGTCAGCAGCAGCCACAGCATGTAGCGCTGCAGCGAGCCATTCTCGAAGCTGTCCATGCTGCGCTCGGAAAGCTTGACGAGGCGTTGCACGTTGGCCTCGAACACCAGCAGGGCATTGCGCGCGCGGAACTGACGCTGGAAGGAGTAGAGATGGTGGCGCAGAGCATAGACGGCGACGCCGCCCGCCAGCGCGATACCACTCATCAGCAGCGGCAGATTGAAGCCGTGCCAGATGGCGAGACTGAACTCCGGTACCGGTCCGGCCAGCACGCTGGCGGAGGCACTGACCAGCAGATCCTTGATCACCAGCGACGGCAGGATACCGACCAGCAGACAGATCAGCACCAGCACCTCGATGGGCAGCTTCATGTAACGCGGCGGCTCATGCGGGGTCTTGGGCAGATCCTTCGGCTCGCCATTGAAGAAGACGTCGTGGATGAAGCGCAGCGAGTAGGCCACCGACAGGATGCCACCGAGGGTCGCCAATGCCGGAATCAGCCACGACAGACCGCCCAGCAGCTGGGCATCGAGGCTTTCGGCGAAGAACATCTCCTTGGACAGGAAGCCGTTGAGCAGCGGCACGCCAGCCATCGAGGCCGAGGCGACCATCGCCAGCACCGTGGTATGCGGCATGTAGCGATACAGGCCATTGAGCTTGCGGATGTCACGCGTGCCGCACTCGTGATCGACGATGCCGGCGGCCATGAACAGCGAGGCCTTGAAGGTGGCGTGATTGATGATGTGCAGCAGACCCGCGACGGCGGCCATCTGGCTGTTGAAGCCGAACAGCAGCGTGATCAGGCCCAGGTGACTGATGGTCGAGAAGGCCAGCACGCCCTTCAGATCCTGCTTCATCAAGGCGAACCAGGCGCCGTAGAGCAGGGTGGCAAGACCGGTCAGACTGACGATGTAGAACCACAGGTCTGTCCCCGCGAGCACCGGGTGCATGCGCGCCAGCAGGAAGACACCGGCCTTGACCATGGTGGCGGAGTGCAGGAAGGCGGATACCGGCGTCGGTGCCGACATCGCGTGGGGCAGCCAGAACTGGAACGGGAACTGGGCCGACTTGGTGAAGGCGCCCAGCAGTACCAGCACCAGCGCGACCGGATAGAGCTCGTGGGAGCGGATCTGGTCTGCTGCGGCCAGCACGTCATCGAACTGGTAGCTGCCGACGATATGCCCGATGACCAGGATACCGGCCAGCAATGCCAGGCCCCCGGCGCCGGTGACGGTCAGCGCCATGCGGGCGCCCTTGCGCGCCTCGCTCAGCTGGTACCAGTAGCCGATCAGCAGGAAGGAGCTCAGGCTGGTCAGCTCCCAGAACACCCACATCAGCAGCAGGTTGTCTGCCATCACGATGCCGAGCATCGCGGTCATGAACAGCATCAGGAAGCTGTAGAGGCGTGCCAGTGAGTCCTCGCCCGACAGGTAATAGCGGGAATAGAGGATGATCAGCAGGCCAATGCCGAGGATCAGCAGCACGAACAATCCCGACAGACCATCGAAGCGCAGCGACAGGTTGAGTCCCAGCTCCGCGATCCAGGGCAGATGGAACTGGGGCACCATGCCCGAGAAGACGTCCCCGAGGTGGAAGACGGCGATACCGAGTGCTAGGGCAGGTGCCACCGCGGTCAGCCAGGCAAGGCGTGCACGGGGCAGATTTCTGGCCATCAAGGGCACCAGGGCACCGAGTAACGGCAATAGCACGATCAACAGCAGGGTCATGGAAGACTCGCTCCAGTCGTTGTTGTAGTACGTAGTCCGTCATTCGTGGGCTGCGCAGACACAGGCTCAGGGCCGGACTGCCAGCTTCGAGATCGGGAGGCGGAGTTTCGGCCACTGGGTGCCGACAGGATAGGCGAGCGCACTGCAGGTTGCCGCGATGAAGTGCCGGACACACGAGACTCTGTCAGGAAGACGTTCTCATGGGGCCATGCGAGACACGACATGCGTCACGCGGCAGCAAGGGGTGGCAGTGGCTGGCTCGGGCTGCGCGGAGGATCTGGCGCGGGTTCAGCGCGTCAATCGCTCCGGGCATGACATTACCGCCGCAAGGGGCGGATCCGTCAGGAAGGGGAGTCGCACGGCACGGGGTGCCAGCATCCAGGATGGGATGAGGTCCGCAGCGCGTCCCCGGCTGCCCGCAACGGGCAGACGGCGAATATGCCGGGTTGGTGCGGTCATGTCATGTCTTGCGAGCATGGCCGTATTCCTCCTGAAGCCCCTGGATGACAAGTGTGTGTTCGAGTGGAGACACTTGCGCGATCTTGTTGAAAACATTGATGGAACGTGACCTAACCTCTCGAATGTATCACGCACTTGCACCCCTCGCCAGCGCATGCCCGACCCGCCGGAACGCGATATGTACCCTGTGAAGTGTTGTACAAGATGTCGATTTTCTTGTACAAATATTGCACGCCATACGTTCCACCACGTCATCTGCACGACGTCATTCTGTACGAGGTCACCATGCACGAGGTCGCCAGCATGCATTCGGGCAATGCGCCCGAAACCTCTCTGGTGTGGTTGCGTCACGACCTGCGGCTGGAAGACAACCCGCTGTTCGCGCTGCCCCTGTCACGTCGCCCGCACCAGATGCTGGTGATGTATGTCTTCGACCGTCGCTTGCTTGCGCCGAGCGACGGCTTGCCACGCCTGGGGCCAGCGCGTCTGCGCCTGCTGTGGCAGAGCTTGATGAACCTGCGTGGCATGCTGCTGCGCCGCGGAAGCGACCTGCTGGTGCGCGTCGGGGACCCCGTCGAGGAAGTGCTGACGCAGGTCGCCCGGCATGATGTCCAGTGTCTGGAAGTCAGCCTCGCCGCCGCGCCGGAAGACAGCCGCGCTCTGCAGCAGCTCTCACGCCGCCTGCCGGCCTCGACTCGGCTCCACTGTCACCCCCCTGACCAGATCGCCTTCGATAGCCAGCTGCTGGATGGCCCGCTGCTTGATCGCCTGCTGCCGGGCAGACTCCCCCGCGAAAAGTCTGCGCGCCTGGGTGATGCGCACGGGGCGACCCCTGTCGCAGACGAGCGTGCGGCTCCCTCTGGTGATCATCTCGATCTGCGTGATACAGACTCTGCTGATACAGGCGCATCAGGCGATCATGAGGATCTGGCGACCTGCGCAGCGCTTGCCTCGCAGGTGCTGCATGCCAGTGGTGGCGATGACTCTGGGGTGGCCGACCTGATGTTGCCGCCTTCGGCCGTGCTGGCGCCGGTACCCGGTGCCTTGCAGGCGCGTCCTCAGTGCGAGGCTCGGTCTCAACGCGCGGCTCTGTCTCAACGCGAGGCTTCCCCGTCGGGGCTGAATGATGAGCAGTGGCGCGCGCTGTGCGAGGCGCAGTCACCCTTGCAGGGGCTGCCCTATTCCCTGCCGCCGTGGCCCGATTCTGCCTCGCGTGGCTTTCCGCCGCTGGATGCCATCTGTGGCTCGGCGCAAGCCTGGCAGCCGGCGACTGACAGGCTTGCGGAGTTGCAGGGCGGCGAGGAACCCGCCCGCACCCACCTGTCGACCTTGCTGTGGGGCAAGGCCTGGGCGAAGGGAGATGCCGGCAAGAGGGATGATGACTCGATCGAAGGAGCGTCCTATCAGCGATCGCACCTTGCCGATGCCGAAGGCGCTGGTGTGCCGGCGGGGCTGGCACCCCAGCGGGAGGCGGGGAAGACGCTGGACGATATGCAATTGATGGCGCGTCCGGCGGATGCATGGCCCCTGGCAGCCTGGCTGGCGCTGGGTTGCATCAGTCCGCGCCGCATCCTGCAGGTGCTGGATGCCCGCCGCCACGAGGCGGGTGATGAGGCGATCAATCAGCAGCTGCTGGCCATCGTGCTGCAGCGCGAGTGCTGGCAGCGCATGCTGCGCGACAAGGACGAGGAGGCTCGCGCCGCCTGGTATGGCGCCGCGTTGCGGGAAGACGCCGCAAATGACGACGCCTTTGCGCGCTGGCGCGAAGGGCGAACCGGTGATGCCCGTGCCGACAAGGCCATGCAGGTGCTGGTACGCGAAGGCTGGTTGCCGTGGTCCGAGCGCAAGTATCTGGCCGGTGCCTGGCTGGAGCGCGGCGGCGACTGGCGGTTGGGTGCGCGTTGGTTCGAGCGTTGCCTGCTCGATTACGACGCCGCCATCCACTGGGGGGAATGGCGGCATCTGGCGGGCTTCGATGTGTGATCAGGCGGTGTCGATGCCACGCGAGTCGTCCGGGAAGATCCAGGCTCGACTGGCACCTCTTCTACGTCCTGCAGCCATGGCCAGCTGCTATGACTGCTGCTTTCATGACCTGCTTTTATGACCTGGCGCTCTTCAGCCCAGACGTGCCAATAGCGCCGTGACGGCCGTCTCGACGCGCAGGATACGCTCGCCCAGATGCACCCCTTCAAAGCCTGCCGCCATGAATTTCTCGACCTCATAGTCCACGAAGCCGCCTTCCGGGCCGATGGCCAGCATTACCGGCTCGCGGACGGCGCGTGGGCACTCATTCGGCATGCCCGGATGGGCGATGATGCCGCGGGGAGGCGTGCCTGATGCCGGTGCCATCAGTGCCGGCAGGCGGTCTTCCACGAAAGGTTTGAACAGTTTCTCGTGGGTCACCGTCGGCATGATGGTGTCACGTGCCTGCTCCAGTCCCAGCACCAGATGCTGGCGAATCTTGTCTTCCTTGAGCTCCGGCGACTGCCAATAACTCTTCTCGACACGTCGCGTATGCAGCAGGGTGATGTGCTTCACGCCCAATGCCGTGACGTGTTCCAGCGAGCGTGCCAGCATGCGCGGGCGCGGCAGCGCCAGCAGCAGATGCACATCGAGTGGCGCCGGCGGCTGACGGTCCAGCGTCAGGCTGAATTCGGCGCCGTCCGCGTCCAGTCGCTCCAGGCGGCCACGGCCGATCAGGCCACCCTCCACCCCCAGCGTCATCTCGTCGCCGACGTTGGCACGATGCACCTCACGCAGATGGCGCAGGCGGCGCGGGTCCGTGACACGTGCGTGGTCCTGAGTGGTCAGGTCATCAGCGCCGAGCAAAATCAGATTCATGGCAATACCGGGGCAGTGGAGGGCGGGATGCATCGCTTGCAGACAGTGGCAAGCGGGGCGTTATTCTAGCATGTCGTGCCTGCTGTCCCGACGGGGACAGCGTTGGCATGGCGTCAATGGCTGACGCGTGGAGACGCCTTTTCTTGCAGTCCCCCCCCTTGAGTGCACAATGAAGAAAAATCGACAGGAGCCTGACACGTGCGAGTGATCCGCAAATATGCCAATCGGCGCCTATACGACACCGAGCAGAGCCGCTACGTGACCCTGGAAGACCTGCGCAGCCTGGTGCTGGCGGAAGAGGTCTTCAAGGTCGAGGACGCCAAGAGCGGTGAGGACCTCACGCGTACCATCCTGCTGACCATCATCATCGAGCAGGAGCAGGGCGAGGGCGACGCCGAGGTCTTCTCCAACGAGCTGCTGGAGCAGTTCATCCGTATCTACGCGATGGCCAAGCCGTTGCCGCTGGCCGGTTATCTGGAGCAGGGTACGCGGCTGATGATGGAGCAGCAGCAGCGCATGCAGGAGCAGTGGTCTCAGGCCATGCGTCACTCGCCGATGGAAATGATGCGCGAGGTCGCCGAAGAGAATCTGCGCTTCTGGCAGCAGGCCATGGGAGGGGGCATGGGCGCTGGCAGGAACTCCTCGCGCTCACGGCCCGACGATGCGGATGCGGCGCCTGATGAGTCGGATATGCCGCCGGATGATGAGCGACGCTGAGTGTGACGCCGTGTCAGACTCAGCTTTCACACAAATTCATCATGATGTGAAAAGGGGCGCCCCGAGCAGGGCGCCTTTCTGCCATAATGCGCAGCCTGATATTTCCTCGGTAGCTCGCGCCATGCGGGTAGCCCTGATCCTCACTGGCTCATGAAGGTTGAAAAGATGAAGGTCCTGATCATCGGCGGCGGTGGCCGCGAACATGCGCTGGCCTGGAAGGCCGCCCAGTCATCCCGTGTCGAGGAGGTCTTCGTGGCGCCCGGCAATGCGGGTACGGCGCGCGAGTCCAAGCTGACCAATCTGGCGATTGCCGCTGACGATCTCGAGGCGCTGGTCGCCTTCGCGCGTGACAACGCCATCGAGCTGACCATCGTCGGCCCGGAAGCGCCGCTGGTGATCGGCGTGGTCGATCGCTTCCGCGAAGCGGGTCTCAAGTGCTTCGGCCCGACGGCCGGAGCCGCCCAGCTGGAAGGCTCCAAGGCCTTCACCAAGGACTTCCTGGCGCGTCATGCCATCCCGACCGGCGACTACGCGACCTTCGCGGAGGTCGATGCGGCGCTTGAGTACCTGGCGGCCCATCCGGCGCCCATCGTCATCAAGGCTGATGGCCTGGCGGCGGGCAAGGGTGTCGTGGTCGCGATGAGCGACGAGGAAGCCCGCGCAGCGGTGCGTGACATGCTCGAGGACAACGCCTTCGGCGATGCCGGCGCACGCGTGGTGATCGAGGAATTCCTCGACGGCGAGGAAGCCAGCTTCATCGTGATGGTCGACGGCGAGAACGTGCTGCCGATGGCCACCAGTCAGGATCACAAGCGCGTCGGCGAAGGCGATACCGGCCCCAACACCGGTGGCATGGGGGCCTACTCTCCGGCACCGGTGGTGACGGCTGACGTTCACCAGCGCGTGATGGACGAGATCATTCTGCCCACCGTTCGTGGCATGGCGGCCGAAGGCCACCCCTACACCGGCTTCCTGTATGCCGGTCTGATGATCGATGCCCAGGGCGCGCCGAAGATCATCGAGTACAACTGCCGCTTCGGTGACCCGGAAACCCAGCCGATCATGGTGCGTCTGAAGTCCGATCTGGTCGCGCTGTGTCTGGCCGCCGAAGAGGGGCGTCTCGACACCCAGAGCTGCGAGTGGGATTCCCGCGCGGCGGTCGGCGTGGTGCTGGCAGCGGGTGGCTATCCGGCCAGCTACCGCAAGGGCGATGTCATCAGCGGGTTCGACGCTGCCGAAGCGACCGGCTGCAAGGTCTTCCATGCCGGCACCGCCGAAAAGGACGGCCAGGTCATCACCAGCGGTGGTCGCGTGCTGTGCGTCACTGCACTGGGCGACAGCGTCGCGGCGGCCACCGAGCGTGCCTATGAAGGCGTCGATGCCATCAGCTGGCAGGACATGCTGGTGCGTCGCGACATCGCCTGGCGCGCCATCGCTCGCGAGCGCGGCGATAGCTGAAAGCGCTGAGTCGCACGGGCCATCCCCCCGCGACATGCCTGCTTCACGACAAGACCCGGCCTCAGGCCGGGTCTTGTCGTTGGGGTGTCTCTCGACGCCCTGAGCGCCTACGACCATCGTGTCGGGGTCTGGTCATGGCGGTGTCGGGCATGCGATAACCCTAGTCATCCTCTATTCCTTCTTGAGGCTGACCGGCGGCGAACGATGGCGTCGCCGTCCGCCCTGAACCCTTTTCCTGTCTCGCCGACAAGGAGTCTGCATGGACCGTATCCGGCTTGAATTTCCGGTTTCCCGCCTGGTACATCGCCACCCGATGACGATTCGGGTCAGCGACATCAACTATGGCCAGCACCTGGGCCACGACAGCGTGGTCAGCCTGGCGCACGAGGCGCGGGGCCAGGCTTGGCAGGCGCTGGGCTTCCCCGAGTGGAACATCGATGGGCTGATGAGCATCGTCGCGGATCTCGCCGTGCAGTATCAGGGCGAGGGCCGGCTGGGTGACGCTCTCGTGGTGGAAAC
The DNA here is from genome assembly GCF_011319755.1 of Cobetia sp. MB87. Lineage (NCBI taxonomy): Bacteria > Pseudomonadati > Pseudomonadota > Gammaproteobacteria > Oceanospirillales > Halomonadaceae > Cobetia > Cobetia sp. MB87. The sequence continues at coordinate 175,116 of NZ_VFBC01000008.1, forward strand.
GGCCATCGACAGCGTGTCCGGCAAGGGGCTTGGCGTCCATCACCGCCTGCTGCGTGTCAGCGATGACGCGGTACTGGCGACGCTGCGCGTCGGGCTGGTGTTCGCTGGCGAGCAGGGGCTGGCGGAACCGAGCGCGCGCGTCAGTACCGCCATCGAGCAGGCCGTCACTGCCATGTCTTCTCAGGTAACCAACTGATGTCGCGGGAATATCCGATCATCGCCGTGACGGGGTCTTCCGGCGCGGGCACCACTACCGTCATGCGCACCTTCGAGCGCATGTTCTCGCGTGAGGCGATTCATGCCGCCTACGTGGATGGGGATGCCTTTCACCGTTATACCCGTGATGAGCTGGTGCGCATGTTCCAGGAGGCGCCGGAGCGCAAGCGCGAGCTGTCTCACTTCGCGGTCGAGGCCAATCAGCTCGATCGTCTGGAAGCGCTGTTCGTCGAGTATGGCGAGCAGGGCTCCGGCACGCATCGTCATTACATCCATGCCGAAGACAAGCGCATGATCGAGGCCGGCTACAAGGTCGGCACCTTCACCGAATGGCAGTCGCTGCCGGACTGTACGGACCTGCTGTTCTACGAGGGGTTGCATGGCGGGCTGGTGACGCCGGAGCATGACATCGCGCGTCATGTCGATCTGCTGATCGGGGTGGCACCGACCATGAATCTGGAGTGGATCCAGAAGATCGATCGCGACACCAAGCTGCGCGGGCATTCCCAGGAAGCGGTGGTCGACACCATCCTGAGCCGCATGGATGACTACGTGCGCTACATCCAGCCGCAGTTCTCACGCACGCACATCAACTTCCAGCGCGTGCCGACGGTGGATACCTCCAACCCCTTCGAACCGCAGGATATCCCGACGGATGCCGAGTCGATGGTCGTGATTCACTTCCGTGATCCCGGCAGTGTCGACTTCCCCTTCCTGCTCGCGATGATCCAGGGCTCGTTCATGTCGCGTCCTCACACGCTGGTGGTACCGGGCGCGCTGATGGCACTGGCTATTGAACTGATCATCACGCCCTTGGTCAGAAGCCTGCTGGCGCAGCGGCGTTTCCGCTGACGCCAGTCAGCACCTGCGCGATGCCGTCATCGGGCATGCGTCGTCTTCATTCATTACAGGAATCATCGATGTCCCCGATCAAGGCCTTGTGTTTCTCCAGCTTGCTGCTCCTGGCAGGCAATACCTATGCCGCTCAGCCCGCTGATACCTCGTCACTCTCCTACGATGCCATGTTGACCGGCTATGCGTACGACTTCGACGTGAACTACTTCGCGTTCAATTCACAGCGCCAGTCCTTGAAGATGGCGTACATCTATCTGGCGCCATCCGAGGGCATGCCGGTCGTCACGCTCATGCATGGCAAGAACTTCAACGCCGATTACTGGACGCCAACCGCGCGCTATCTCCAGTCCCTCGGCTACGGCGTATTGATTCCGGACCAGATCGGGTTCGGGAAATCCTCCAAGCCGGTGGATTACCAGTATTCCTTCGCTGCCCTGGCGAAGCATACCCACGATCTGATGGATTCTCTGGGGATCAAGGACTCGATCATACTCGGGCACTCCATGGGCGGAATGCTGGCAAGTCGCTTTGCCTTGATGTATCCGAAGACGACGGATGAGTTGATTCTGGTCAATCCGATCGGCCTCGAGAACTATCTCGAATACGAGGATTACAAGGACACCGATTTCTTCTACAAGAACGAGCTGGCCAAGACACCGGAAAGCGTCAAGCGCTACCAGCAGAAGAACTACTACGCCGGAGACTGGAATGACGAGTACTCCTCGCTCACCGATTTCATCACCGGTCAGATCCAGGGGCCTGACAAGGACACCATGGCGTGGGTCAATGCCAAGACCTACGACATGATCTTCACCCAGCCGGTGATCACGGAATTCGAGGACTTTGCCGTTCCCGTGAAACTGATCATCGGGACGCGGGACAGAACCGCGCCGGGGCGCGGCTGGAAGAAGGACGGGGTGGAGCGCGAGCTGGGGCGTTATGATCAGCTCGGCAAGCATGCTGCTGCCTTGATCCCGGATGCCGAGCTTTATGAGCTTGACGGTCTGGGACACCTGCCGCAGATGGAAGACTTCGAGCGCTTCAAGGTGACACTGGACAAGGCGCTCAAGCAGGATTCATGAGCCTCTGCCACCTGAGATGACGTGGATAGAGGCTGGTTTGCGTCGTGACCTACCGACCCTTGAGGCGCGGCAGGATGCCTTTCTTCCAGACGCGCAGGGTGCGATTCAGACGGCCACTGCGGATCAGCAGGCGTGCCTCGCGGGTGCTCAGCGGCAGGCCGAGGGTGCGTTGCTTGAGCTTCAGCGAGTGGCGCAGATCGAAGCGGCGCATCATGCGCGCAAGGCTGGCCGTGCCCGGCAGGCGTGGCAGGCGCACGGCAGAGGTGAAGTCGATCAGGACCGGCACGCCATCGCGCAGCACGACGTTGGAACCTCGGATGTCGTTATGAGCCATCTGGCGCTGATGGAGTTGCTGCACGACGAGAATCAGCTGCTGACTGAGGCGGGCATCCGTCACGTCATCCAGGGCGGCATCACTCAGCAGCGGCCCGGGGATGTACTCCATCGCCAGCGACAGCGGTGACAGGCGCGCCACGGCGCGAGGGGCGTGTGTCCAGTCGCCCAAGCGCTCGAGCATCTTCAGCTCATGGCGTACCAGCCAGCGTGCCACCAATGCCGCCGGCGTGCCGGCATAGCGGCGGTAATCCTTGCAGACCACCGCCTGGCCATTGAGGTGCGTGATATAGACCTCGGCCTTGAGAAAGCCCTTGGCGCGCTGCAGGAACTCGCCCGGGGTCTGTTCGCCGTCAACACGCGCGACCCTGGGCGCGGCACGCAGTGCCGCCTGCGCCTTCTCGGCGCGCGTAGGCTCAGCGCGATCAACGGCGGGGGAGCCGACAGTGGCCGGTCGTGTCTCGCCGTGAGTGCCAAGGCCGGCCTCCAGTTCGTGGTTGGCCTTGCGCAGGGAGGAATCTTGGCGAGTGAACACGGGCATGACAGACGGCTTCTCGTTAGCGGGATAACAATGATTATCCTACTGTTTTCCTCATTCGCCCACTGGCAGCGGTGAATCAGTCTGTTTCCCTGAAGGCGACATTGCCCTGTCTGCAAGCTGGCCCGCGTATTCCTGTCTCTGCCCTTGGCCTGTTGCCCGGCTGGCGCTACGCTGGCAAGCCACGCTGCCATGGGCAGCCTCACTTCAAGGGAGAAGGTGTCATGGACTGTCTGTTCTGCAAGATCATCAACCGCGAGATTCCCGCCGATATCGTCTATGAGGATGATGAGGTGCTGGCCTTCAATGACATCAATCCGCAGGCGCCGACCCATGTGTTGATCATCCCCAAGCAGCACATCGCCACGCTCAACGATATCGAGGAGCATCAGCTGGCCACGGTAGGGCGCCTGCAGTACACCGCCGCCAGACTGGCGAAGGACTACGGTTTTGCCGAGGGCGGTTATCGCGTGGTGATGAACTGCAATGAAGATGGCGGCCAGACGGTCTATCATATTCATATGCACCTGATGGGTGGTCGCCGCTTCACATGGCCGGCTGGCTGAGCCGGCATAGAGCAGGCGCCTGTACCGGCGGTTCGCGGGCAGGTAGCGGCTAGCGATAACAAGCGCGCGGCACACAGGCGCATACCGGCAATGTCGTGAAAACGGCATTGCCGGTTTTTCATTGGGGAAGCCACGGCGCAAGGGGGCCGGTCAGGCCTCGCCCGGCGACACTCTGCCCCTTACCGTCGCGGGCTGGCTTGAGTAAGATGGCCTCATTGCTCACGCCGTGCAGGAGTCTTCCCATGCCGCATTCCGATGCCATTTCGGCGCAACGTCATCACAGCCGCGCCGATCAGTTGATCCATCAGTTCGACACCGTACTGCGTACCCTGGTGCCACATGCCGCCCAGCCGTCGCGTCCCTCTCCGGCGGGCGACATCCATGACGAAGCGATCAGCGATGAAGAGCGTCAGCACGCCGCTGGCCTGATGCGCATCAACCACACTGGCGAGGTGTGTGCCCAGGCGCTCTATCAGGGTCAGGGGTTCACGGCGCGTCTGCCCGAAACGCGCACGCAGATGGAGCTGGCCGCCCAGGAAGAGATCGACCACCTGGCCTGGTGCGATGCACGACTCGTCGAGCTGGATGCCAATACCAGCCTGCTCAATCCGCTGTTCTACATGACGAGTTTCGCGCTCGGGGCAGCGGCGGGAGCCATCAATGACAAGGTCAGCCTCGGGTTTGTGGCCGCGACCGAAGAGTTGGTCGGCGAGCACCTGTCGAAGCACCAGCAGACGTTGCCCGAGGGTGATCAGCGCTCACGCGCCGTGTTGCGTCAGATGGAAATCGACGAAGCCCATCATGAGCAGTGGGCGCTGGAAGCCGGTGGTCATCGCTTCCCGGGGCCGCTGAAGAGCGCCATGCGCCTGATGTCCAAGGTGATGACGGCCAGCGTCTATCGGGTGTGATGGTCAGACGCCTGAGCTTGCCTTGGCAGCTTCAGGATGCTGCAACGCAAAAGGCCGCCCCATGGGGCGGCCTTTTGCGTTCTTGGCGAACGTCGTGATGATCATTACGGGACAGTCATTGCGAGACGGCCGGTGTAAGACGTACAGCGGTCTCTGGCGTCAGGGCTTATTCCTTGACCTGGTACTCACCGTCCAGCGTCTCGGTGCTGCTGCCGTCTTCACGCGTGGCATCACGCGAATAGTTCTGGCGGCCATTGGCCTTGTCCTGGGCCTCCTGCATGCGCTGCTGCATCTCGCTCATGCGCTTTTTCATGCGACGGCGGATGAAGGGCAGCATGATGATGCCGAGTACCATCATCACCAGCGCTGCGAACAGGCTGAAGATCATGACCACGCCACCGATCAGCCAGGCGGCGACCAGCTTGAGGCCGGACAGGCCATTGGAGGGACGTTGGTTGCCTGCATTGGCCTGCCATTGGCGAGCCTGGTTCCACAGAGTGTTGTGCTGTTGGCCTTGCATGTGTCTTCTCCACGATAGAGCCGGGCCGTCAGGCCGGGCGAGGATGACCCGATAGGTGAAAGTGGGTGGTCGGGGATATCGGGTCAGGAAACAGGGGGTTATCTTTTCCGGCGCTACTGGCATTCGTGCTCAGGGCCGGGGAATGGATAAGTGGGGCTCGATGCGACGCACTTTTGCATGAGGCGTCTGATGGCATCGGGCGGGCGGTTGACTCGTTCAGCATCGAAGTTGGCATCGTTGCCGTCAAGCGGCTTCGGCGTTGACCCAGCGCTGGCGGTCGGGCCCAGTCCCGGAACCGCAATGAAGCACGATTGCGGGTCAAGCGGGTCAATCAGTTCACGGCCTGTAATCCGGATTCATGGATGCGCTGGCGGCGAGGTTGAAAGCATTGCCCGGCAGCGGCATGTTCAATGCCATCCTCTGCGGCCTGCCTTGCGCATCGCGCCCGTGAATCTTGATGGAGTGCGCGGTGACTTCGACGCTCTGCACTCTCTTGATGCCGTCGACAGCGGCAAAATTCAAGGTCTGACGCATGCTGTCGCCATCGATGGCCTTGCTGCCGGGCGCGGAATCACTCTGACGCAGCGCTTCGCTGATGAATTCTCCATCGGCGAGATTGATGGCCAGTTCCATCTGCCACCCATTATGCCCCCAGCCCGTGAACTGAACATGATCGTCGCGGATATCCAGCGTACTGAATTCCAGCATGCCTTTGCGACTGGCGTGGAGCATCATCTGCGTGAGCAGCTCTGGCGCAAGTCCCTGAGTGGACGCGGCGTCAGAGATATCCGTCGCCGGCTTCCCGGCATCATTGCCGAGCGTGGCGTGCGCCCGGTCGCCATTTGAGTGCTTGGTGGTCGAGGACCCATTGGCCGAGAGTCCAGAGGTCGAGAGCTCTGCCGCTGACAACTGATGGCGCACCGGCAGGTCCTCGATGCCATTGGCATAGGCGGGAGCCGAGCCCAGCATCAGGCCGAGTGCGCTGACGCCCAGGCCGTGTCGCCAGTGCTGGACTGCGCGGCTGGCGAGCCAGAAGCGAGACGGGGCGGCACCTGCGGCCGGCGGCTGCCGGGATGCGGAGTCTGATTCACGAACGGGAGCAATACGGGACGCGGCTGATGGGGACATGACACCCTCCTCAAGGATGGCTGGGCATGGCGCTCACTGTGGGCCAGGCGACCTTGCGCGACGCTGAGACGTGAATTCATCTGAGGTTCATTGCCTCCTGTCAGTCTCTGCATCACAGGGTCAGTGGTTGCTCTCGGAGTGGTCCGCGTTGTTCCAACGCAGGTTTGAGTGCACATTCCGTTGCTAGATTGCTCGCCACGCGCAAGCGTCCGCCATGGGCGCACACCAGCCCCGCCGTCATTCACGAGGTTCCCCTTCATGCAGACTCCCCACAAGGCTCAGCCAGACGCCAATGCAGCGCGTGGCAGTCAATGGCGGCAACGTTATGTCTGGCTGTGCCTCGGGCTCGGGAGCCTGCTGGTCGGTGCGCTGGCTCTGCCACCGCATGCGCTATGTGACAGCGAGCGCTGGCGCAGCCTGCACGATGAAGTCGCCGCCGGACGCGTCATCTCGTTGTCCGAGCTGCTCGATAGCCTCGAGCGTGACTGGCTGGGGCAGGTGGTCGAGGTGGAGCTCGAAGAGACACATGGCGAGCTGATCTACGAGGTCGAGATGCTCGGCCCGCAGGGCCAGATGGCCAGATTCACCGTGCGTGCCTCGGATGGCAGTCTACGTGAGGTGCGCGGGGTCAATCTCGATGCCATGCGTCGTGCTGGCAGTGGTTCCTTGTCTGAGCCCCTGCCCGAGACCGGCGACGCGCCGCTTGCGTCTGACGCTGGTAGTGCCGAGAGCGAGCGTCAGTAGGGCACGGCAGGCAGAGACCGCGCCAGGCAGTGCCAGCGCAGGCTTTGATAAGGCGCCGAGGGTGCCTGGCGGCCCGGAGGAACGGTATGCTAGTGCCATTGTCCATTGCGCCACCGGTAGAACGCCGCTTGCGTCAGGAGCCCGAGAATCGATGAAGATATTGCTGGTTGAAGATGACATGCCGTTGGCCGAAGCGCTGATGGCGCGCCTGGGAGAAGCCGATGTTCTGGTTGAGCATGCCACTACCGGGGGAGACGCCGACTTTCTGATCCAGACCGAGAGCTACGATGCCGTGGTGCTGGATCTCGGCCTGCCGGACGGCGATGGCACCCGCTGGCTGTCCCAGTGGCGAGAAGCCGGCATCGAGGTGCCGGTGCTGGTACTGACCGCGCGGGAGCGCTGGTCTGACAAGGCTGCCGGCTTCTCTGCCGGTGCCGATGATTACGTCACCAAGCCCTTCGAGACCGCCGAGGTCATCTTCCGTCTGCGCGCCCTGGTGCGTCGCTCACGCGGCCATGCCCACCCCGTGCTCAAGCTGGGTGATCTGGCCTGTGATACCCACGGCGGTACCGTCAGTCTGGCGGGGCGCCCCGTGTCGCTGACCGCCCAGGAAACGCGCCTGCTGATGCACCTGATGCACGCCGTGCCCGGTGTGGTCAGCCGTTCTGAACTGGTCGAGCATGTCTATGACCGCGACCACGAACCCGATTCCAACGTCATCGACGTGCAGATCAGCCGTCTGCGTCGCAAGCTGGGTGCCGAGCGCATCGAGACGCTGCGCGGACGTGGCTATCGTCTGCGTGATCCGGACGCCGAGACACAGGCGCCGACGGATGGCCGTGACGCATGAAGCCACTGTCCGTCGGCCGCCGCTTGCTGGGCGGCTCGCTGGTCATTGCCTTGATCGTCATGCCGCTGACCGGGCTCGGTCTGGCCTGGAGCTTCCGTGATGCCGTGACCACCGCCTTCGACCAGCGCCTGCTGTCGCTGTCGAAGGTGCTGATCGCCGCCATCCAGTTCGACCGCGAGAAGGGCCGCCCCGGCCTGACACGCTCGCTGGGCGACCCACGCTTCGACCAGGCCTACTCGGGCTGGTACTGGCAGATCTCCGATCGCAACGGCAATGTGCTGACGTCGCGCTCGCTGTGGGACCAACGCCTGCCGCCGCTGGAAGACATGGACAAGGGCGTCATCATCAGCCGTGACCTCAAGGGGCCGCGCCATCAGGTGCTGCGCTCCCTCGAGCGTGATATTCGCCTGCCCGGCCGCAATCAGCCACTGCACGTGATGGTGGCGGCCAGTCGTAGCGAGGTCGATGCCGAGGTCGCGCGCTTCGAGTGGCTGCTGGCGGGTGCGCTGGTGGCCTTGGCATCGCTTTTGGTGTGCGGCTCTGCCGCCCAGATCAGCTGGGGGCTGGCGCCTCTGCGGCGCCTGCGGGCTCGCCTCAAGAAGGTCGCCGACGGCGAGGCGGAGCGGCTGGAGGAGACCCGCCTGCCGCCGGAGCTGACCGAGCTGACCCGCGCCATCAATGCCGTGCTCGAGCGTGACCAGCGCTTGATCGAGCGTGGTCGCGCGGCGGCCGGCAATCTGGCGCATGCCCTCAAGACGCCGGTCAGCGTGCTCAAGGCGCAGTCCGAGCGCTTTGACGGCGAGGACCGTGCGCGGATCGACGCCGAGCTCAGGCGCATCGATGAAGCCGTGCGTCACCACCTGGCGCGTGCCAGTGCCGCCGGTGGCGCGCATCTCAGCGGGCGCATCAGCCTGCGTGAGGCGGCGGGGCCGGTCTTCGAGGGGCTCGGGCGGTTGGCGAGTCGGCGTGGCATCACGCTCAGTCTGGCGCTGGAGGATGACGCCAGCGTGAGGGTCGACCCGCAGGACCTGCAGGAAATGGTCGGCAATCTGCTCGAGAACGCCTTGCAGTGGGCGCGCCAGCAAGTGCGCGTCAGCAGCGAGACCCGCGATGGCGGCGTGTTGTTGATCATCGAGGATGATGGCCCCGGCATGAATGAAGAAGAGGGCGCTGCCGCTCTGGGGCGTGGGGCGCGTCTTGATGAAGGGCGCTCCGGTTCCGGTCTGGGGCTGGCGATCGTTGATGATCTGATGGCGCTCTACGGGGGCGAGCTGGCGTTGGAGCGCTCCAGTCTGGGCGGGCTGGCGGCACGCGTCTGGCTGCCGAGCTCTCCGCTGGTCGGGGCACAGCCGACGGAGTGACAGGGCGTCGCCTCGTTTATCGTCGGTCTTGTTTTGATAGTCAAGCGCTATCACAGCCATCCCGAGAGATGATTGGGCGCGGCCGGGGCGACACCGTATTCTGACGGTGTCCGGCTGGCAGCTGGACGGGCTTCGTTTCTGAGTCTCGTCTGCCGCGCCCTGCGGTGATGACGAACTGGCGCTCCTTCGGGAGCGCTTTTTTTTGCCTGTCATTCGCCACGCCGTGCCTGATCTATGATGCTCAAGGCGCCGATTGAACGCTGGCGGGGCTAACGGTCACGCTCAGGATCGCATAGGCTGTCAGAGAGTAAGCATCCGTTACGCCGGGCGTCAGGAGGTGGTGATGAAGGACATGACAATGTGTGCTCAGCATGGCGATCTGGAGGGCCTGGCGCAGGCATTGGCCGCCCCCGATGCGCACGAGCGAGTCAATGACGTGGATTATCGCGGGCGCTCGCCATTGCTGGTCGCGGTGCAGGCCAATCAGCCGGAAGCGGTAGAGGCACTGCTGTCCGCCGGCGCCGATTGCGAGCAGACCGATGCTCTGCATGACACGCCCCTGCTCGCCGCCGCCGCTCTCGGCTATGGCCGCTGTCTGAGCCGGCTGCTGGCGCATGGTGCCTCGGCGACGGTACTCAATCGCTTCTCCTCCACTGCGCTGATGTCGGCCAGTGAGCGTGGTCATGCCGATATCTGCCGTCAGCTGCTCGAGGAGACCGATGTCGACGTCAATCACCAGAATACGCTCGGCTGGACGGCGCTGATCGAGGCCGTGCTACTGGGGGATGGCAGCGTTGATTATCAACAGGTCGTCGAGCAGCTGCTGGCCCACGGTGCCGACGTCAATCTGGCGGACGCCGAAGGTGTCACGCCGCTGGCGCATGCGCGCTGGCGCCAGTTCGATGCGCTGAGCGAGAGGCTGGAAGCGGCAGGTGGTCGGGAGCAGGGCGTCGCCCATGATGTAAGTGAAGACGTCCATGCCCGTACCTCGACACCGCGTCGTGCATGATGGCACCGACCACAAGGAGGCATCGCATGGCGTTGACCTGGGGACTGATCATCATCGGCATCGCCTTGCTGCTGCTCGGTGGCTATCGCTGGCAGCAGGCGCAGTCCTTCGCCCGCAACAGCGCACAGGTGATGGGCGAGGTCATCAATCACGACCGCACCCTGCACGTTGAAGGGCGTGGCCCTATCCATCTGCCCAAGGGGGGCAGGCTCAGCGAGGATGAAGCCCTGGCGATGGCGGGCCTGCCGCCGGGCGGGCGCTTCAATATCGAGTCGATCCAGTATGCGCCCGTGGTGCGCTATCAGGATCAGCGTGATGGCTGGCACGAGATCATCTCGCCGCTGGCAGTGCCCTCGCCGACACCCGCGGTGGGGGAGAGCATGGCACTGGTCTATCGCCTGGATGCCCCGCATGAGGCCAGCCTGCCGGGAACGCGCGGCTGGCTGATCGGAGTGCCGTTGATACTGGGGTTCGCACTGTGCGCCGTCGGTTTGCGCCTGCTGTTGCGGGGTGGTGGATGAGTGATTCAGGAGGCGGCGCGACCCGCCGTTATGGTGTCGGCATGCTGGTGCTGTGCTGGGCGCTGATTCTCGCCATGCTGGTGTGGTGGTTTCAGGGCCAGCTTGATGAGCGCACCCGGCCCAATGCCTCGCTGGCCGGCCAGTCGCTGTCATCTGGAGAGCCACTGACGCTGTCGCGCAATCGCTCAGGGCACTTCGTGGCCCCCGGCACGATCAACGGTGAGCCGGTGACCTTCCTGCTCGATACTGGCGCCACCTATGTCTCGGTGTCCGAAGCGTTGGCCGAGCGTCTGCAGCTGCCACGCGGGCGGGATGCGCGCTTCACCACCGCCAATGGCGTCAGTCACGGCGCACTGACGACATTGGACGCCGTCAGCCTGGCGGGGCTCAGCCAGCGCGAGGTGCGCGGGGCCATCGTGCCGGGCATGCACGATGAGGTGGTGCTGCTGGGAATGAGTTTCCTTGGGGAGTTCGATATCAACATGCGCGGTCAGCAGATGACGCTGACGCCGGTGGATGGCGCTGGCGGCGGCCGATAACGTCAGTCGCCGACGCTGAGGGCTGACTGGGCTGGCAAAGGGCGGCTGACACTCCACCGCTCTGCCAGCAGACTCTGCAAACGACAACGCCCCGCTCATGATCTCCATGAGCGGGGCGTTTCATGTCTGGCGTGTCAGAGCAGGCGATCAGTCTTTCTTGGGCGGCTCGACATGGCCACCGAAGCCGAAGCGCATCGCTGACAGCAGGCGGTTGGCGTAGGTGTTTTCCTTGCGCGAGCTGAAGCGCGAGAACAGCGCATTGGCCAGCACCGGCACCGCGACACCCTGCTCGACGGCGGCATCGACGGTCCAGCGGCCTTCGCCACTGTCGGAGACGGCACCGCTGTAGTGGTCCAGACGCTCGTCACCGGCCAGTGCCTGGGCGGTCAGATCGAGCAGCCAGGAAGACACCACGCTGCCACGACGCCAGACCTCGGCGATATCGGCCAGATTGAGGTCGAAGCGCTGATCTTCCGGCAGCGCGTCGGAGCCCTTGCTCTGCATCAGCTCGAAGCCTTCGGCGTAAGCCTGCATCAGGCCGTACTCGATACCGTTGTGGACCATCTTCACATAGTGACCGGAACCGACCGGACCGGCGTGGATGTAGCCGCGCTCGGCGCGCTCATCCGGGGCGTTGCGGCCCTTGGTGCGTTCGAGGTCGCCATAGCCCGGGGCGAGGGTGTCGAACAGCGGCTCGAGATGCTCGAACACGGCCTTCTCGGCGCCGATCATCATGCAGTAGCCGCGCTCCAGGCCCCACACGCCGCCGGAAGTGCCCACATCGACGTAGTTCAGGCCCTTCAGCTTCAGGGCCGTGGCGCGGCGGATGTCGTCCTTGTAGAAGGTGTTGCCGCCATCGATGATGGTGTCGCCGGCTTCCATCAGCTCGGCAAGCGTGGCGATGGTCTGCTCGGTGATCTCGCCAGCCGGTAGCATGACCCAGACGGCGCGCGGCGCCTCGAGCTGTTGAACCAGTTCCACGAGGCTATCGACGTGCGTCGCACCGTCGGCGACCAGTGACTGGGCGATTGCCGCGTCACGATCATGGGCGACCACTTCGTGGCCATTGCGCATCAAGCGACGAGCGATATTGCCGCCCATGCGGCCGAGTCCGATGATACCGAGTTGCATGTTCGTTCCTTTCACGTGAAGCCGGGGAGAGTCGGGACGGCGCGAAGCCTACCCTGTGCGGGCGCTGGACGCAAAAACGGGCCATATCAATGACATGGCCCGTTGGGGTGCTCAGCGGAGACAGGCGTCAGTCGCGTGCCTGTCTCCGGGAGAGGGAGTGATCAGCGATCAATCCCAGCTCAGGGCACCGCCGACCTGATATTCGGTGACGCGCGTCTCGAAGAAGTTCTTCTCCTTGCGCAGGTCGATGATCTCGGACATCCACGGGAACGGGTTCTTGGCGCCCGGGAACTGCTCCTTGAGGCCCAGCTGCGCGAGGCGACGGTTGCAGATGAAGTGGAGGTATTCCTCCATGATGGCCGCGTTCATGCCCAGTACGCCGCGCGGCATGGTGTCACGCGCGTATTCGATCTCGAGCTGGGTGCCTTCCAGGATCATCTGGGTGACTTCGTCCTGGAATTCGGCAGTCCACAGGTGCGGATTCTCGACCTTGATCTGGTTGATCACGTCGATGCCGAAGTTCAGGTGCATGGACTCGTCACGCAGGATGTACTGGAACTGCTCGGCGACGCCGGTCATCTTGTTGCGACGACCCATGGACAGGATCTGGGAGAAGCCGCAGTAGAAGAAGATGCCTTCGGTGACGGCGTAGAAGCCGATCAGGTTGCGCAGGAATTCCTGGTCCGCTTCCGGTGTACCGGTGTGGAAGTCGGCACGCGCCAGCGCCTGGGTGTGCTTGAGGCTCCAGGCGGACTTGCGCGCCACGGAGTCCACTTCACGGTACATGTTGAAGACTTCGCCTTCGTCCATGCCCAGTGACTCGATGCAGTACTGGTAGGCGTGAGTGTGGATCGCCTCTTCGAAGGCCTGACGCAGCAGGTACTGGCGGCACTCCGGGTTGGTGATGTTCTTGTAGACGGCCAGCACCAGGTTGTTGGCGACCAGCGAGTCGGCAGTGGAGAAGTAACCCAGCGAACGCATCACGATCAGACGTTCGTCCTCGGTCAGACCGTCCTGGCTCTTCCAGAGCGCGATGTCCGCGTTCATGTTCACTTCCTGCGGCATCCAGTGGTTCGCGGAGCCGTCGAGGTACTTCTGCCATGCCCAGTCGTACTTGAAGGGCACCAGCTGGTTGACGTCGGCGCGGGCATTGATCATGCGCTTCTCGTCGACCTGAATGCGCTGGGCACCCATTTCCAGTTCTTCCAGACCCTTGGCCACGTCGAGATCGTCCAGCGCCTGCTGGGCGCGGGCGATGCGCTCGGCATCGCTGATCGCGTAGCCTTCGCTGTTCTCGCTCGCGACGACAGCGTCAGCCGCCGGAGCAGCAGCGGGAGCTTCGGACTGCGGCGCCGGTTTGGCTGTCGCCGGCTTCTCGGCAGCGGGGGCTTCGTCTTCGTGGAAATCGTCCCAGTTCAACATGTTGCGTTCCTCGTGTTCGGTGATGGTCACGCGGGCAGTCAGCGTGACGAAAAGGCAGGGGCGGTGCGTTCTACGACGCGAGCGCCATCGAGTGGCGTGGCTCCCGGAGGGGAGTCAGGCCCGGGCTTGTTTCGAGGTAATGTCAGGAGGCAGTGATTGTTGGTGGCGGCACAAGACCGAGCCAGGCTCGGTCTTGAGGGTTTGCCGCAGTCCGCCTGCAAGGTGTGTCCTGGCAGGCGGTGAGTCAGCGTCAGCGGACTCGGGTCTGGCGCAATCGCTTACTGACAGGCCTCACAGCCCAGCTCATCGATGTTGCTGGCGGAGGGGGCACGCTGACCGCTCTTGCCTTGCAGGAAGTCTTCGATGCCGCGCGGTTCCGGCTTGGCTTCCGGTGCCGGCGTCGGCGCGGGAGCCGGTGCCGGAGTCGGGGCGTTGCCGACGGCGTTGTGCTTGCTGCGATCGACGGTGGATTTCTCCACGGCGGTCGCACCCAGAGCACGGAGGTAATAGGTGGTCTTGAGGCCACGGAACCATGCCATGCGGTAGGTCACGTCCAGCTTCTTGCCGGACACGCCCTGGATGTACAGGTTCAGGGACTGGGCCTGATCGATCCACTTCTGACGACGCGAGGCGGCTTCGACGATCCACTTCGGCTCGACTTCGAAGGCGTTGGCGTACAGCGCCTTGAGGTCTTCCGGGATGCGCTCGATCGGCTGGACGCTGCCATCGTAGTACTTGAGGTCGTTGATCATGACCTCGTCCCACAGGCCGCGCGCCTTGAGGTCGTTGACCATGTAGGCGTTGACCACGGTGAACTCGCCAGACAGGTTCGATTTGACGAACAGGTTCTGGTAGGTCGGCTCGATGGACTGCGAGACGCCACAGATGTTGGAGATCGTCGCGGTCGGCGCGATCGCCATCACGTTGGAGTTGCGCATGCCCTGGGTGCGGACCTTCTCACGGATGTAGTCCCAGTCCTGGGTCTGGCTTTCGTCCATCTCGATGTAGTCGGCGCCACGTTCGGTCTTGAGCTTCTCGATGGAATCGATCGGCAGGATGCCCTGACTCCACAGAGAGCCGTCGAAGCTCTCGTAACGACCACGCTCGGCGGCCAGATCACTGGAAGCTTCGATGGCGTGATAGCTGACGAGTTCCATGGATTCGTCGGCGAAGGTCACGGCTTCTTCGGAGGCATAGGCGATGGACTGTGCATAGAGCGCGTCCTGGAAGCCCATGATACCGAGGCCGACCGGGCGGTGACGCATGTTGGAGCGACGTGCCTGCGGTACGGCGTAGTAGTTGATGTCGATGACGTTGTCGAGCATGCGCACGGCGGTACGCACCGACTTCTTGAGCTTGTCGCCGTCCAGCTTGCCGTCGATGACGTGCTGCGCCAGGTTGATCGAGCCCAGGTTGCAGACCGCGATCTCGTCCTCGGAGGTGTTGAGGGTGATCTCGGTGCACAGGTTGGACGAGTGCACGACACCGGCGTGCTGCTGCGGGCTGCGCAGGTTGCACGGGTCCTTGAAGGTGATCCACGGGTGGCCGGTCTCGAACAGCATGGACAGCATCTTGCGCCACAGATCACGTGCCTTGACGCGCTTGAACAGCTTCAGCTGGCCCTGACGGGTCATCTCCTCGTACTGCTCGTAACGCGCCTGGAAGGCCGCGCCGTACAGATCGTGGAGGTCCGGGCAGTCGGACGGCGAGAACAGGGTCCACTCGGTGTCATCGAAGACACGCTTCATGAACAGGTCCGGCACCCAGTTGGCGGTGTTCATGTCGTGGGTACGACGACGATCATCACCGGTGTTCTTGCGCAGGTCGAGGAATTCCTCGACGTCCATGTGCCAGGTTTCCAGATAGGCACAGACGGCGCCCTTGCGCTTGCCACCCTGGTTGACGGCAACGGCGGTGTCGTTGACGACCTTCAGGAAGGGCACGACGCCCTGGGACTTGCCGTTGGTGCCCTTGATGTAGGACCCCAGCGCACGCACCGGCGTCCAGTCATTGCCGAGACCCCCCGCCCACTTGGAGAGCATGGCGTTGTCGCGGATGGCGCCGTAGATGCCGTCGAGGGCGTCCGGCACGGTGGTCAGGTAGCAGCTGGACAGCTGGCTGCGACGGGTACCGGCGTTGAACAGGGTCGGCGTGGAGGCCATGTAGTCGAAGCTGGACAGCAGCTCGTAGAACTCGATGGCGCGACCTTCGCGGTCTTCCTCGTTCAGGGACAGACCCATGGCGACACGCATGAACATGACCTGCGGCAGCTCATAGCGCACGTCGTTCTGGTGCAGGAAGTAGCGGTCATACAGGGTCTGCAGGCCGAGATAGGTGAACTGGTTGTCACGTGTGTGATCGATGGCCGCGCCGAGGCGATCCAGATCGAAGGTGGCCAGTTGCTCATCCAGCTGCTCGAAGGCGATGCCGCTCTCGATGTAGGCCTTGAAGGCGACCGGGTAGTGCTCCTTCATCTCGCCGAAGGTGGCCTCGTCAGCGACCTTGAGGAAGCTCAGGGCTTCGCGGCGCAGGTTGTCCTGCAGCAGGCGGGCGGTGACGTAGGTGTAGTTCGGGTCCTTCTCGACCAGCGTACGCGCGGTCATCATCAGCGCGGTGGACACGCCATCGACCGGCACGCCGTCGTACAGATTCTTCAGGGAGTCATCGACGATCTTCTGGGCATCGACGTTGGAGAGCTCGGCGCAGGCATCGAAGACGAGGGTCTCGATACGGCCCAGATCCAGCGGACGCACGCTGCCGTCGAGGTGGGTGACATTGATGGTTGGGTGCGGCTTGGCGATGCCTTCGCTCTGGGCGCTGCGGGCACGGGCGTGCTCATCGCGGTACAGCACATAGGCGCGGGCGACCTTGTGCTCGCCGGAGCGCATCAGCGCCAGCTCGACTTGATCCTGGATGTCTTCGATGTGCAGGGTGCCACCGTCAGGCATGCGACGCTGGAAGGCGTCGGTGATCTGGCTGGTCAGCTGCTGAACCAGGTCGCGGATGCGCGAGCTGGACTCGACCTGATCGCCTTCCACGGCGATGAACGCCTTGGAGAGAGCGACGGAGATCTTGCTGGCGTCGAAGGCCGCAACATCGCCATTGCGCTTGATGACGCGCAGGCGCTGGGGGGCAGTCACGTCGACTGTCGCCTGATCGGTGCTGAAAGTGGAATCCATGACGCCTTCCTGAATCGTCTGAAGGTGAATCGTTGCCCGTTAGGGCTCGAGGGCAATTCGTATCGGGTCGCAGGCTGGAAATTCCCGTCTGCGGCCGGGGACATTCTGTCGTCGTCAGCCTTGTCGCCGAGAAACTCGATCAGGCTCAGACGGGGCAATCGACGCCCGGGCTGAGCCTGATATCGTTCATGAGACACGGATCCAGCAGCCTTGCGTGACTGCCGTCCCATACGCTGATTCATGCTTTCGGGGCTTGACAATCGTCGCCATGATCTATGGGTGTCGACGTCGCCAAAACCCTACATATGGGGTGTGAGCTGATTTTGGACACAAGATAGTGTTGTTTGGTGGGGCGTGCAAGTGGATAACTTGTGGGTAAGGTGTGGTTGAAAATCCGGCCTTGCCGCTGGAGGATGTCAAGAGTTCAGGTGTTAAATTTTCTGCGCTCCGTCAAAGCAGATGGTGCCTGCGCTGCTGGCGCGTAAACGCCCAAATTGGCGTATCATTCGTGACAAATCACCCTGAAAAGGTTACGACGTGGCACAGGAAAGTAACTGCTTGTGAGCTGCTGGCCACGTTGACCCAACGATGCGGATGGAATGCCCTTGGATACCAATGCGCAAGAACATGTATTGATTGTTGAGGATGACGAGCGTCTGGCGACACTGACGCGCGAATACCTCGAAGCCAACAACTTCCGCGTGAGCGTCGAGAACGACGGCGCGCGGGCGGTGGACCTGATCATCAGTCTGCGCCCCGACATCGTGATTCTGGACCTGATGCTGCCGGGGGAGGATGGCCTGTCCATCTGTCGTCGCGTGCGGCCTCAGTTCGCCGGGCCGATCCTGATGCTGACGGCGCGTACCGATGACATGGATCAGGTGCTGGGTCTGGAGATGGGCGCCGACGATTACGTGCCCAAGCCGGTGCAGCCGCGTGTCCTGCTGGCACGCATGCGAGCCTTGCTGCGTCGCGCCGATGGCCCCGAAGTGGCCGCCGGTGAAACGCGCCTGGTGTTCAATGATCTCGAGATCGACAACGCCACCCGTGAGGCATGGTTGGCGCGCGAGCGCATCGAGCTGACCAGTGCCGAGTTCGACCTGCTGTGGCTGCTGTCCTCGAACGCGGGTCGCGTGCTGACGCGCGAGGAGATCTTCTCTGCGCTGCGCGGCATCAAGTACGACGGCCAGGACCGCTCCATCGACGTGCGTGTCTCGCGCATCCGCCCCAAGATTGGCGATGACCCCAATCATCCTGAGCGGATCAAGACGGTGCGCAGCAAGGGATACCTGTTCGTCAAGGACCTCTAGACGATGCGCCGGGCTCTCTCCGACAGCATCTTCCTGCGTGTCTATGTCGCCTTGCTGGTGGCATTGGTGCTCACGCTGGGCATCGCGCTGGGCGGCTTTCAGCTGACCAACATGGTCCGGCTGGAGGCGTACCAGACGCGTCTGGGTGCGGCGCCGATGCGCCTGCTGGTGAGCCAGATCGCGGCCACGCCGGAAGCTGAGCGCGGCGCCTTCCTCAATCGGACCGCCCGGCTGCTGGATGGGCGGTTGTTGCTGGCACCGGCGGCGGTCTTTGACCTCAGCTGGTGGGAGCAGCGCCGCCTTGAAGCAGGGCGGCCGCTGGTGCGGCCCCATGATGACGCCGGCTGGCAGCTGCTGATGGCGGTGCCGGGCGAAGAGAGAGTGCTGGAATTCCGGCTGCTGCATCTCGCGGAGCGGCAGTTGCGCGGGTTGATGGTGTCGCTGCATGACACCCTGCAGCCCATGAATGCCGAGCAGCGCAGCGACTTGCTGGCCCGGCTGCAGCAGGCCTCCGGTCTGTCCTTCGCGCTGCTGCCGGACATTCCGCAGAACCTCGATGCGCAGCAGGCCAGCCGCCTGGAGGCCGGTCGGGTGGTGCTCAACGTGGCCAGTCACGGTCAGGCGATGGCGCTCTATACTCGTCTGGGTGACCGCACCATGCTCAAGGTCGGGCCCATCCGCGGCTTCGAGACAACACCGCCGGCCTTGATCATCGCCATGATACTGGCGGTCATCAGTCTGTTGGGCGGCGTCATCTATCTGGTGGTGCGTTCACTGGAGGCGCGCCTGACGCGCCTGGAAAAGGCTGCGACACGCATTGCGGGCGGTTATCTCGATACGCGAGTGCGCATCGAGTCCAATGACTTTCTCGGGCGTCTCGGCATGGCCTTCAATGGCATGGCCGAGCGGGTGCAGGGGTTGCTGGGCGCGCAGCAGGACATGATTCGAGCGGTCTCGCATGAATTGCGTACCCCGGTGGCGCGTATCCGCTTCGCACTGCAGATGATCGAGGACATGGTCGATGATGATTTCGTCCAGCGTCAGATAAAGGGCGCAGACGGTGACATCGAGGAGCTCGACAAGCTGATCGACGAGATCCTGACCTATGCACGCCTCAACAATGCCGCCGGTATCCAGCTGGATCTCGGCATGGTGGATTGCCGTGAGATCGCGGAGCAGGTCTGCGAGACGCTGGCGCCGCTGCACCCTGAATTGCTGCTGAGCATCGAAGGTGAGGCGCTGGAGGTCGAGGCCGAGGCGCGCTATCTGCAGCGGGCGTTGCAGAATCTGGTCTCCAATGCCTGCCGGCATGCGGACTCCCGTGTGCTGGTGCGCATCACCAGTGACCCGCAGGTGGTCAGGCTCGATGTCGAGGACGATGGCCCCGGCATCGATGAGGAAGACCGCAAGAAGGTCTTCAAGCCCTTTGCGCGCCTGGATGATTCGCGTACGCGTGCCTCCGGCGGCTACGGGCTGGGGCTCTCCATCGTGCAGAAGATCCTGCATTCCCACGGCGGCAGTGTGGTGGTGGACAAGGGCAGGTCGCTCAAGGGCGCACGCTTCAGCCTGTTGCTGCCACTGACCTCCAGTCAGCTGGAACGCAAGGCGCCTGTGCCCTTGCCGCCGGTCAAGCCGCCGTCACTCCAGGACGAGCACACCACCTGATCACGACCGTTTGAGGAATCGGCCATGCGGCAATCTTCCTTGTCACTGCATCCTGACTTGATCGGCGCATGGCGGCTCGAGCGTTTCTGGTATGCCTGGCCGGATGGACGCGAGCTGGAGCCGCTGGGCGAGTGCAAGGGCCAGCTGCATTACATGGCCAATGGCTATATGAGTGTGCAGCTGGTGTCCTGTGACCGTCAGCCTCTGGGGATGGCGCCGACGGATGATCAGCTGGTCGCCGCCTTTCGTGAAGGCTTTGCCTACTGTGGGCGCTGGCAGTGGGACAGTGAGCGGGAGGAGGTCTGCCATCATCTGTCGCTGGCCACGATCGCCGACTGGGATGAGGTGACGCTCGTGCGGCGGGTCACGCTCGAGGGGGACCGCCTGCTGCTGGGGACCGATGCGCCGAATCTGCAGCTGCCGGAAGGTGGTTTTCTGACATGGCTTGAGTGGCATCGATTGGCGACTGTGTGAAGTGATTGTCGAAAAGGCTTGACGTGATCATGGGTTAGCGTGCAATGTAGCCCCTGTTGGATAGCAAGACGCACCACTCAGTCGCCTGTGCTGCTCGGTAAATCGCCTTGAGCGCCCCGAGAAGCCTCGCTGATTTGATGCATGGTTTTGCTTTGCCCACGCTCTTCGGGTAATGCCCGTTATTTCAAACATGCTAATCAGAGAGGAATTTCTCATGGCTACAGGTACAGTTAAGTGGTTCAACGACGCTAAAGGTTTTGGTTTCATCGCTCCGGCTGACGGTGGTGACGATCTGTTCGTTCACTTCTCCGAAGTCCAGGCTGATGGCTTCAAGACCCTGCAGGACGGCCAGCAGGTCTCCTTCGACGTGACTCAGGGCCAGAAAGGCCTGCAGGCAGCCAACGTCAAGGCTATCGACTGATCATCACTCATTGCGGAATGCTTTCCGCTTGAGATGATAGATGTCAAGAACCGCCCCAGCTCATGCTGGGGCGGTTCTGTTTGTGCTGAAGAAAAGTCTTGCGCGCAAGCCGTAGTGATATGGCGCGAATACGCAGTGAACAGCAATGACAAGAAGCCCCACCACTCGACAGGCCGCAAGGCATCGAGTGGTGGGGCTTTCGTGTATCTATCCCTCGTAAGCGCTGAAGCCCGGGTATCAGGCAGGCTTCACGCCACTCAGCACCTCGAATGATGTCTCACGGGCGGTACGCAGGAAGTCGTCCATCCACGGCGTGCCGAGCAGGTCTTCTCTGACGGCGGCGTAAAGTGTCGCCCAGACACCGTCGCCCAGCGACAGGCCACGCACGTAATCACGTGTCAGATATTCGGCCAGCGCCCAGTTGGGGAGCGCCGTGACGCCGCGGCCGCTGGCGACCAGCTGCATCATCATCACCGTCATCTCGGCGCTGCGGATCTCGCGCGGGCTCACATTGGCCGGTTCGAGGAACTGGGTGAAGACGTCCAGGCGATCATGCTCGACCGGATAGATGATCAAGGTCTCGTCACACAGGTCCTGCGGCTCCACATGGCCCTTGATGGCCAATGCATGCTGGCGTGCCACGGCCAGCATGACCTCATAGCGGAACAGCGGGATGTACTGGATGCCGGTCATCTCCACCGGGTTGGCGGTGATGACCAGGTCCAGCTGCTCACGGCCCAATGCCTGCAGGGGAGCGAAGCTGTGGCCCGAGGGGATATCGACTTCAATCTCCGGCCAGTGATCGCGGAAGCGATCCACCGTGGGCATCAGCCACTGAAAGCAGCTATGGCACTCGATGGCCATGTGCAGTCGGCCCTGCTCGCTTCCCGCCATGCGGGCAATGTCGCGCTCAGCCATGCGGAACTGCGGCAGTACCTGCTCTGCCAGCGACAACAGGCGCTGTCCGGCGCGCGTGAATTCTACCGGCCGTGTCTTGCGGATGAACAGCGGCGCGCCCAGGCGCTCCTCGAGGTCCTTCAACTGATGGGACAGGGCGGACTGGGTGAGGTGGACACGTTCCGCGGCTTCGACCAGCGAGCCTGCATCACGCAGGGCCAGCAGGGTACGCAGATGGCGCAATTCAAGCATGATGAATGGTGCTCATGTTGAGAGGTTGAAAAAGGTACGTCGTGGAAGGTCACCATCATGAAGCGCGGCTGCCAGAGGGCGCTCATGACACTGTCTCATATTCATGGCGATTCGCGTATCACTAGGGGCGCTGGAACAGAAGGGGGCCGGAGTCGGATGCCAGGAGGGTGTCATGCAAGGCCGGCAGGGCACGTGTCTTGCGCCAACAGTGTATTCCCATCCCCACAAGGCTCACTGCGCTTGATAGACTTTGGCAGAGTGCGCCAGGAAGGCCGCCGTCTCCGCCTTGAAGTCCAGCCATGCCGCAGTGTCTCGTCGCGCGAGTCCTGCGCTGCATCTTGTCGTCCGACATGCCCAGGGAGGGTTCATCATGTCACGTCATTGCTGTCGTCTTTTTGCCATTTCCCGTGCGTTGCCTCATAGGTGGGCCACGAGCCTCACGCCAGGGGTGATCGCTGCCGGGCGAGCAGGCTTGCGCCTGTCGCCTCTGGCGGTGCCCATGCTACTGGCCGGATGTACCTCCCTGCCGTGGAGTCAGGACGCCACGACAGGGGTGGGTGCTGGCCAGCCGCCGCTGAAGGTGCCGGCCCCCGCGCAGGACCCGGGTCCCGTGGTGCATGAAGTGGCGGAGAAGCCTGCGCCGCCCAGTGTGGAGTCGCTGGGCAAGGCCGCTGCCGTGACCTTGCCCTCCAGCTTTCTGCCCCCGCCCCGAGCGAGCGAGTATCAGGTATGGCGCTGCACTCCGGCGCAGGATCTGTTGATGGCCTTCAGCGAAGGTGACGCCGAGACGTCTCATGACTGGCTGCGGCTGTGGTCACGGCGGCATGCCTATACCCTGGAGCGGGTCGTCAGTGCCTCGGGCGCGCGCTATCAGGCCAATGCCGGTGCATCGCCGGCCGGGCAGGCGTCCGGTGAAGTGAAGGCACTGCCCGGCGAAGAGGGGCTGGAGGTGTGGTTCAAGGGTTCCGAGGCGATGCTGCAGAATGCCCGCGGCAATCTGGAATGTGTGCAGGATGATCGGCGTGTGATTCATCCAACGACGCAAAAGCCGCTATTGGTGGCGCAGGGCAATGAGCCGGGCTGGCAGGTCAGTCTCGACAGCCAGCACAATCTGCTGACGCTGACGGCCATGCAGGGCTTGCTCGAGTCGCCACACGAGGCGCAGGCATCCGAGCGCTCTGCAGAGGCTGATGCTCGCTCGTCAGGTGTTCAGGTGGTGAAGCTGCCTTATCGGGTCGCCCGCGAAGCAAGCGATAGTCGTGTGCTCAAGGCGCAGCTCCCGACTGACGGCAAGCAGAGCGAGCCGTTGCAGCTGGTGGTCGCGCCGGGTGCCTGCTTCGATTCCATGCAGGGCGCGCCCTATCCCCTGACGGCGACCTTGACGATTGCAGGGCAGGAATTGAAAGGCTGTGGCGAGGCGTTCCGTTATCAGCCGGCGGTCGAATGAGGGGCGGGACTGGCTACAGTGTTCGTTTTTTTCGAATGATATAGGCGATTTAAGTCGCTTTTCGTGTGGAATGTTTCATTTATCATGCTGTGCATGCGGATCGGGTCGAATACTGTCGACAGGATCGCGCCTCACCTTGATGGAGACCCTCTACATGTCAAAAGCTTCGCTCAATGTCCTGCTGGTGTCTGCTTCCCTGTTCGCTGACAAGGGCAATTCACGTGCGCTGGCCACATCCTTCGTCAGTGCGCTCGAGGCCTCCGGGCAGCCATTTCAGCTGACGCACCATGATCTGGTCGAGCGTGACCTGCCGCATCTCGATGGCGTGGAAATGCAGGCCTGGATGACGCCAGCGGATGAGCGCAGCGCCGAGCAACGCAAGCTCGCCGCACTGTCCGATGGTTTTCTGGCCGAGCTGAGAGCGGCAGACCTGCTGGTCGTCGCGGCACCGCTCTACAATCTGGGCCTGCCGACGCAGATGAAGGCGTGGTTCGATCGAGTGCTGCGTGCCGGCGAGACCTTCCGTTACACCGAGAAGGGGCCGTCAGGTCTGCTGGAAGGCAAGCAGGCACTGGTATTGGCAGCACGTGGCGGGATGTATGCGGGCAGTGAGTTGGACTCCCAGACTCCGCATCTCAAATCCATGCTTGGGCTGATGGGCATCACCGAGCAGCACTTCATATACGCTGAAGGCCTCAACATGGGCGATGAGCAAAAGGTGGGGGCTTTGTCAGAGGCGAGGACCAGCATCGCCAACTACGTAGATGCTCTCTGACCCGATGTATCCGCTGTAGTTGAGCCACATGGGGTGAGCATGCAGAACGAAAACACCACCGCCGCTCTGAGAGGAGCGGCGGTGGTGTTTGTGCTATCGGGAAGCAGAGGTCACTGGGGGGAGGGGGGGCAGGTTGTCGGAAACGCTCAGCTTTGGTCTTCGAGCACTTCCAGTGCGCCCTTGAGGCGCGCATGCAGTTCTTCCAGCGGCGGCTGGGCACCGCCTTGCGGCCAGCCCGCCGTCAACACCACGCCATCGGCACCATAGTCGCTGGCATCCACCGGTACATCGTAGCCGCTCAGCCAGTGGCGAGCATCGGCTTCATGGGCGAAGCCGACCTTCAGGCGCCTGGGCGTGCGTGGTGTGAAGGTCGTGGTGGGCAGGTGCTCGAGCGCCTCGAGCACCGCGCGGCTGTATGCTCGCACCAGGCCACCGGTACCCAGCTTG
This sequence comes from Cobetia sp. MB87, assembly GCF_011319755.1. Classification (NCBI taxonomy): domain Bacteria; kingdom Pseudomonadati; phylum Pseudomonadota; class Gammaproteobacteria; order Oceanospirillales; family Halomonadaceae; genus Cobetia; species Cobetia sp. MB87. The sequence goes on from NZ_VFBC01000008.1 coordinate 199,706, forward strand.
ATGCCGCCGAAGTAGCGGATCACCACACAGGCCACCTGGCCGACGCCGCTGCCTTCCAGCACCTGATACATCGGTCTGCCGGCGGTGCCACCCGGCTCACCATCATCGGAGAAGCCGATGGCGTTCTGCTCATTCGGCGCCCCGGCGATGAACGCCGTGCAGTGGTGGCGCGCGTTGGGGTGGGCGAGATGCGCCTGGGCCAGCAGCCGCGTCATGCCGTCTGGCGTCGGGGCATGGGCCAGCCAGGCGATGAAGCGGCTCTTCTCGATCTCGATGCTGTGTTCATGGTGCGCCTCGGGCGCCAGTGCTGGTATCTGATAGCTCATCTTGCCATCTTACCAAAGCATCGCTCTCAGTGAGTGACGGCATTGCCGCGGACCACGCCCATCACCATGCCCAGCACTTCGATATCGGCATTCTTGAGATAGATGGGGGCCATGCTGTCATTGGCCGGCTGCAGGCGCACGCCGGTCTTCTCGATATACAGCTTCTTCAGCGTCACTTCCTGCTGATTGATCATCACCACGGCGGTCTCGCCGTTCTCGGCGCTTTCGCTGCGTTCGATGATGATGATGTCGCCATCATGGATATTGCAGTTGATCATCGAGTGGCCGCGCACGCGCAGGGCGTAGGTGTTGCGGCGCACCATGCGTGTCGGCACGGCAACCGTACCGCAGTCGGCGATGGCTTCGATGGGCATGCCGGCGGTGATGTTGCCGAGCAGCGGGATATCCATCATGTCGCTGGCGGTGATTTCCTGCCAGGCCTGGTCATTGAGCGGCAGGTTGTGAAGACGCTGAAGGTAGTGCGGAGCGTGAAGACGTGACATGAGCTATCCCCTGATGCCATGCGGTCGGCGCGGATGGTGCGTCGGCCTGCGGTGCAGCGTGGAGGGTCGTCAGGCTGAGTTCATCTGTCGCCTGCTAGGCTCCGCGGACATGCTGACAACGCGTTGAGCCGACCCGATCAGTCTGTGCCTGCACTCGGCAGGCGTGTGATGAAGGTACTGTATGGATACTGTTTTTGTATACAGTGTCTGCATCATAGCAAGCTCTCGCGAAGTGGCAAGAGGTGAGCGAATTGACCGGCGCCAATTCAGCGAAAGTGTGTCGTATGAATGTGCATCACAAGTCGCTGATTTATTTCTCGAGTGCTTGACTGCCCGTCATGGCGGGGCCCTGAGGTCAGGCGATTGGCTGCTCGGTGGTCAGTGTCGGCCTCAGCTCGTAGAATGGCACGCAGTGACCCTTCGGGGTCAGCCCTTGATGTCGCACTCCGCGATGGCCCAGCCGCGAGAATCCGGGATGCCCAGCCAGCCTGCCAGCGATGAAGTCTGTAGCGCGCCGCCTCTGTTGACGGTCGTGGCGCTCGGCTGTGAGCGTGATGAGCGCTGGCTGTTCGAGGGGCTGGATCTCTCGCTGCATGCGGGAGAGATCCTGCAGGTCGAAGGGCCCAATGGCAGTGGCAAGACGACCCTGCTCAAGATTCTGTCCGGGCAGTTCCATGATCACGAGGGAGAAGTGCTGTGGCGCGGCCAGCCCACCTCGCGGATACGTGATGACTTTCTGGGCTCACTGCTTTATCTGGGCCACCAGCCCGGCATCAAGGGTGCCCTGACCGCATTGGAAAACCTCGCCTGGTATCAGGCACTTGGTGGTCAGTCGCAGGAGGGGGGAGGGGCTCGTAGCGAGCTTGCCTGGGCGGCTCTGGACGCCGTGGGGCTGGCCGGTTTCGAGGATGTGCCTGCCCAGCAGCTGTCCGCCGGCCAGCAGCGGCGTATCGCGTTGGCGCGACTACATCTGACGCCACGCCGGCTGTGGGTGCTGGACGAGCCCTTCACCGCCATCGATCGCGACGGCGTTCAGGCGCTGGAGGCATTGCTGCTGGCCCACGCCCAGCGTGGGGGCAGCGTGGTGATGACGACTCATCATCGCTTCTCACAGGCCTCGCGCTTGCGACGGATATGTCTGGGGCAAGCCTCAGGCGTGGATTCGAGAGGGAGCGTCTCGGCATGAATCATGAGCTGCTGACGGCACTGCCCGAGGCCCCGCCCACCAGTTCGCTGGCCGGTGCCTTCAAGGCGACCCTCGCGCGCGACCTGCGTCAGGCGCTGCGCCGACGCAGTGAGCTAATCAATCCGCTGGTGTTCTTCGCCCTGGTGATCACGCTGTTTCCGTTGGGCATCTCACCGGACAAGGCGCTGCTGGCGACGCTGGCACCGGGCTTATTGTGGGTGGCGGCGTTGCTGGCGACGCTGCTGTCACTGGATGGCCTGTTCCGGCAGGACCTGGAAGACGGCAGCCTCGAGCAACTGTTGCTGACACCGCAGCCATTGCCGTTGCTGGTGCTGGCCAAGGTGGCGGGCCACTGGCTGCTGACCGGCCTGCCGTTGGCGTTGATGGCACCTTTGCTGGGCGTGATGCTGGGGCTGCCGAGCGGCACCTTCGGCATCTTGATCGCCTCGCTGGCGCTGGGCAGCATGAGTCTGTCATTGATCGGTGCGATCGGTGCGGCGCTCACAGTGGGGCTGCGGCGCGGCGGTGTGCTGCTCTCGCTGATCATCCTGCCACTGTACATCCCGGTGCTGATCTTTGGTGCCGGCGCCGTACAGAGCGCCGTCAACGGCATGCCCAGTCTGGCGCATCTGGCCATTCTGGGCGCGATGCTGGCGCTGGCCCTGCTGCTGGCGCCGCTCGCCATCGCCGCCGGACTCAGGCTGAGCATCAATGGCTAGCCCGATCAAGAACTGCATGACGCTGCCCGAGTATTCTCGGGCATTCGCAAGGCTCTTCATTGCCCCTGACAAGAGGCCCGTGTGACCGCCGATTCCGACTCTCCTCAAGCGCCTGCCCACAAGGTTCGCCCCCGCAAGGGCGGACTGTGGCCGTGGCTGCATCGCATGGGCGCACCGGCGACCTTCTTCACAGCCAGCCGACGCTGGCTGCCCTGGCTGTGGGCGCTGGCGATCATCGCGCTGGTGGCCGGCAGTGTCTGGGGGCTGGCCTTCGCGCCCGCTGACTACCAGCAGGGCAACAGCTTCCGCATCATCTATGTGCATGTGCCGGCGGCGATTCTCGCCCAGTCGTGCTTCATGCTGCTGGCGGTGTGCGCGCTGCTCTTCCTGGTGTGGAAGATCAAGCTGGCCGACATGGTCGCCACGGCTGCCGCTCCCGTCGGCGCCTTGATGACGGCGCTGGCACTGTTTTCCGGCTCGGTATGGGGCATTCCCACCTGGGGCACCTGGTGGATCTGGGATGCCCGGCTGACGTCGATGCTGATCCAGCTGTTCCTGTATCTGGGCGTGATCGTGCTGCGTGGCTCCTTTGCCAGTCGTGACAGCGGTTCGCGTGCGGCCTCGATCCTCGCGCTGGTCGGCATGGTCAATATCCCGATCATCAAGTATTCGGTGGACTGGTGGAGCACACTGCATCAATCGGCCACCTTCACGCTCAGCGAAGCACCGCCGATGCCGGCCAGCATGTGGATTCCGTTGCTGTTGATGGTGATCGGCTTCTACGCCTTGTTCGGTGCATTGGTGCTGATGCGCACTCGCGTCGAAGTCCTGCGCCGCGAGAGCCGCAAGCAGTGGGTGCGTGATCTGCTGAGGCCGCACTCGGACTCACGCCCCGGCCAGAATTCGCCTGCGGGCTCCGTTTCCACAGAGGGTGATCACTGATGAGCCTGCCCGATGTCGCTTTCTCGAGTGTCAGCGAGTTCTTCGCCATGGGCGGCCATGCACTGTATGTGTGGTCCGCCTGGGGGCTGACGGCGACGTGCCTCGCGGGGCTGGTGATCGCCACGCGGCTGTCCCGTCGCGCGGTGGAGGCCGATATCCGCCGTCGCCTGCGTCGGGAATCCGCCCGCTCCTGAATCCATTCTCGACCTCCCGTGCCAGTCGTCCCGCTGGCCGCGAGAGGCATGACTGTCCCTTGCCCTGACCGAGCCCTGACCATGACTCCCAAACGCAAGCAGCGCCTGTATATCGTCACGGCCATCGTGCTGCTGGCTGCCCTCGCGGTCGGCCTGACGCTCTATGCCCTGCGCGCCAACATCAACGCCTTCTATACCCCGACGCAGATCGCCAATGGCGAGGCGCCCCAGGGGCGCCAGTTCCGCGCAGGCGGCATGGTGCGTGATGGCAGTGTCAGGCGCGACAACGAGACGCTGGATGCCATCTTCACCGTCACGGATTTCGATCATGACGTGACGGTGCATTATCAGGGCATCCTGCCGGACCTGTTCCGTGAAGGGCAGGGCGTGGTGGTGATGGGCACCTTCGATGGTGATCATCTCGAGGCCAGCGAAGTGCTGGCCAAGCATGACGAGAAGTACATGCCGCCGGAGGTATCCGACGCACTCAAGGCCTCCGGGCGCGATGTGTCTGGCAACAGGACCGGGAACATGGCTGGGAACGAGTCGAGCGACAAGATGACCGGCTCCTCCGTGGTCGAGAAAGCTTCGCGGGAGGCCCAGTGATGGTGACGCAACTGCTGCCGGAAATCGGCCACTTCGCGCTGATTCTGGGTGCCTGTCTGGCCCTCGTGCAGGCTGTCGTGCCGCTGGCGGGGGCCGCCACACGTCGCCCGTTGTGGATGAGCTTCGCCCAGCCGATGGCCTGGGGTCAGTTCCTGTTCGTGCTGATCGCCTATGCCTGCCTGACGGCGAGCTTCCTGCTGGATGATTTCAGCGTCGCCTACATCGCCAACAACTCCAACAGTCAGCTGCCGTGGTACTTCAAGTTCAGTGCCGTCTGGGGCAGCCACGAAGGCTCGGTGCTGCTGTGGAGTCTGATTCTGGCCGGTTGGGGCTTTGCCGTCTCGCTGGGCGCGCGTCATCTGCCGCGCGACATGCTGGCGCGAGTGCTGGGCATCATGGGACTGATCTCGACTGGTTTCATGGCCTTCGTGCTGCTGACCTCCAATCCCTTCGCACGCCTATTGCCGGACATGCCGACAGATGGCGCGGACCTCAATCCGCTGTTGCAGGACATCGGCCTGATCATCCATCCGCCGATGCTCTACATGGGCTATGTCGGCTTCTCGGTAGCCTTCGCCTTCGCGATGGCAGCGCTGATGGGCGGGCGTCTCGATGCTGCCTGGGCACGCTGGGCGCGCCCCTGGACCAACATCGCCTGGGCCTTCCTCACCGTCGGCATCGCGCTGGGCAGCTGGTGGGCCTACTACGAGCTTGGCTGGGGCGGCTGGTGGTTCTGGGACCCGGTCGAGAATGCCTCCCTGATGCCGTGGCTGGCCGGTACCGCCCTGATCCACTCGTTGGCGGTCACCGAGAAGCGCGGTGCCTTCAAGAGCTGGACGGTGCTGCTGTCGATCTTCGCCTTCTCGCTGTCACTGCTGGGCACCTTCCTGGTGCGCTCCGGCGTGCTGACCTCGGTGCACGCCTTCGCCAGTGATCCGGACCGCGGGCTGTTCATCCTCGTGCTGCTCGGTATCACCGTTGGTGGCTCGCTGCTGCTGTTCGCGCTGCGCGCACCGCGTGTGCGCTCAACGCTGGGCTTCCATTGGCTCTCGCGAGACGCCTTCCTGCTGGTCAACAATCTCGTGTTGCTGGTGATGATGGTTACCGTGCTGCTGGGCACTCTCTATCCGCTGGTACTGGATTCGCTGGGGCTGGGCAAGATCTCGGTGGGCCCGCCGTACTTCAATGCGCTGTTCGTGCCGCTGACCACCCTGCTGTGCGCCTTCATGGGCCTCGGGCCGGCCTCGCGCTGGAAGCAGATGCCAGGGCGCGAGCTCGTGCGCCGCCTGGCGCTGGCCGGTTGCGCGGCACTCGTGATCGGTGGGCTGCTGCCGCTGTTGCTGGATATCGAGTGGAGTCTCTCGGTGGCGCTGGGGCTGGTCATCGCGCTGTGGGTGGTGCTGCCGCTGCTGCGCGACCTGTGGGACAAGAGTGCCTCGAAGGCGGGGCGCTGGGCAGGACTCAAGCGACTCACGCCCAGTTACTGGGGCATGCAGCTGGCGCACCTGGGCCTGGCGGTGACCATCGTCGGCGTGACGCTGGTCTCCAATACCGAAGTCGCCGAGAACGTGCGCATGGTGCAGGGCAAGGAGGTCAGCGTGGGCGGCTATCAATTCCGCATGACCGAGCTTGGCGAGTATCGCGGCCCAAATTACCTGTCGGACCGTGCCACGGTGGAAGTCAGCCGAGATGGTGACCCCGTGACGACACTGCATCCCGAGAAGCGCCTGTTCCTGGCCAGCGGCATGCCGATGACTGAAACCGCGCTGGATGCCGGCTTCACGCGTGACCTCTACGTCGCCATGGGCGAGAAGCTCGATGACGACAGCTGGGCAGTGCGGATTCAGGTCAAACCCTTCGTGCGCTGGCTGTGGCTGGGCGCCTTGCTGATGGGCGCAGGTGGTGTGATCGCCGTGCTGGATCGCCGTTATCGTCGTCGTGTCGAGACCAGCACGGTGACCGACAATCCCTCACTCACCCCGCAGGAGGCTCGCCCATGAATCTTCGTCGTCTGGTGCTGTTCGTGCCGCTGCTGGTCGTGGTGGGGCTGGGTGCCTTCCTCTACCAGCGCCTCGATGATGACCCCTATGCGCGAGATTCCGCGCTGCTGTCGCGGCCCTTCCCCGAATTCTCGCTCAGCACGCTGAGTGACCCGCAGGCGCGCATCGATGCCTCGCTGCTCAAGGGCCAGGTCAGTCTCGTCAATGTGTGGGGCGAGTGGTGTCCGACCTGCAAGCATGAGATGCCACAGCTGCTGGACCTCGCCGATCGTGGCGTGCGCATGATCGGCGTCGACTACAAGGACACGCGCGCCAAGGGGCATGAGTTTCTTGAGGAGTTCGGGAATCCCTTCAGTCTCAACATCTTCGATCCCGATGGCACGCTGGGCTTTGATCTTGGCGTCTACGGTGCACCGGAAACCTTCCTGGTCGATGCCGAGGGCGTGATTCGCTATCACCACACCGGCTATATCCGCCCGGAAGACATCCGCGATGTGATCATGCCGACGCTGGAGCGAATCGCCGAGCCAGCGGCTGCCGACAACAAGAGCCGCAATGAGGCCCGTTCATGAAGCCTGTCCTCAAGAGCTTTGCCATCCCGCTGGTGCAGGCATTGGTCGTGCTGCTGTTTCTCTCATGGCTGGCAGCTGGCAAGGCACAGGCTGCCATCGAGGTGCATCAGTTCGACAACCCCGTGCTGCAGAAGCGCTACGACAGCCTGACGGCAGCCCTGCGCTGCCCCAAGTGTCAGAACCAGGCAATCGGCGACTCGGATTCGCCGATTGCCGGCGATATGCGTCAGAACGTGGCCGACCTGCTCAAGGACGGACGCAGTGACAGCGAGATCCAGAATTTCATGGTCGCGCGCTTCGGTGAGTACGTGCTCTACAATCCGCGCCTTGATGGCCGTACCTGGCTGCTGTGGGGCGGCCCGGCGGCGCTGATTCTGCTCGGCCTCATCATCGTCGCGCTGATCGTGCGCGCTCGGCGGCGTGCGCGGGTGCGCGCACTGGACCCCGAGGAACAGGCGCGCCTGTCAGCACTGCTCAATACGCATCGACAGTCCAGCGATGAGCTTGAGGCTGCCAGTGATGAGCAGGTATCAGGCACCCAAGACCGCTCGCCGAACGCCAAGGAGCGCTCATGATTCTGTTATGGCTGGCGATTGCCGTGCTGTTGATTCCCGCGGGCTGGTTGCTGTTGCTGCCGCTGCGTCGCGCGCGTCGCGTGCATGTTGACCAGCAGGCCTTCGAGGACAACGACAGCCTCGGCGCCGAGAACGTGCGCGTCTACCGCCGCCGGTTGGCCTCGCTGGAGCGCGGCCATGCGCGGGGCGAGCTGGATGACACGGCGCTGGCGGAAGGGCGGGTCGAGTTGGAACGCAGCTTGCTGGAAGACGCCGAAGCCCTGAAACGTTCTCCGCTCAAGCCCGCAAGCAGTGGACGCCTGCTGGTGCCCCTGTTGCTGGTGGCGATGGTGGCGGGGTCGCTCTACTGGTATCAGCGCGAAGGCGCGAGCGGAGACCTGGCGCTGGCGCAGGCGATCGCCGCCACGCCGATCCATGATGCCGCCAGCTTCGAGGCGCGCCTCGCGCGCCTGCGTGCCGAGGCCGAGGCCCAGCCCGACAACGCCAAGGTATGGATGGCGCTGTTCCCGCTCTACCGCGATGCCGGGCGCCTCGACGAGGCCATGCAGTCGCTCGAGGCGTTGATCGCGCTCGAAGGTCGCGTGCCCGCGCTGATCGCGCAGCTGGCGCAGCTCAAGTTCTTCGCCGCCCAGCGTACCTTGACCGATGAGGTGCAGGGACTGACCGATGAGGTGCTGGCAGCCGATCCGCGTCAGCCCACGGTACTCGGTCTGCTGGGCATCGAGGCCTTCGACCATGCCCGCTATCCCGAGGCCATCGACTACTGGCGCAAGGCGATTGCCGGCTTCGAGAATCCCGATGCCGCCAAGGCACTGCGCGAAGGCATCAGTGCTGCTCGCAAGCGCATGGCCAGCGCGGGTGAGGTCGATGCCTCGGTTGCCCTGGATGCCTCGGCAGCGGCGGGTCAGGACGCGGCGGCTGATCAGGATGCTGCAACTACTCAGAACATGAAAAAGAGCACGGCTCGCCTGACACTGAAAGTCTCGTTGGATTCATCGCTCAAGGCGCAGCTGGCAGCGATGCCCGTGAGTGCAGATGCCGCGACCGTATTCATCGTGGCGCGTGATGCTGAGGGCAAGCTGCCACCATTGGCGGTAGTGCGCACCACGGCTGACAAGTTGCCACTGACGGTCACGTTGTCGGATGACAATGCCATGGCCCCGATGGCGCGGCTCTCGATGGCAGAGAGCGTCAATCTGGTCGCGCGCATCTCTCCCTCAGGCAAGCCGGCGGCTCAGCCGGGGGATCTTGAAGGCAAGCTCGAGAATGTCATCGTCACGCGAGGGGCCGACTCCGGCGGCGAGGAAAGTTCTGGCATCAGTTCTGATGCCAGCTCTGATACCAGCATTGATGCTTCACAGGCGCCGCTGGCGCTGAAGATCGATCACGTCGTCGCTCAATAAGTCCCGCAAGGCCCCGGCTCGGCGTTGTGACGGCAGGCTTTGTCATCGCGCCGGTTGGGGCCATCGCCGCTTTTGGGTAGACTGCGCGCTGGTTTTTCGAAAATATCCTCGATGACCGCCTGTTTCGTTGTAAGGACCTGTTTACCCCGTCATTGCGCAAGCCCTTCATGCAGAGGCCTGTCCGCCGTGGTACTGCAGGTTTTTCTACTTCAGATTTTCTTTGTCTCGACTCAAGGACGCGCCAGGCGCAATGCGGCTCAAATCGATCAAGCTGGTCGGCTTCAAATCCTTCGTCGATCCGGTCACCGTGCCCTTCGACAGCAACATGACGGCGATTCTCGGCCCCAACGGCTGCGGGAAATCGAACGTCATCGATGCTGTGCGTTGGGTCATGGGCGAGTCCAGCGCCAAGAACCTGCGCGGCGAGTCGATGACGGACGTAATCTTCAATGGCTCCACCGGGCGCAAGCCGGTGGGGCAGGCCTCCATCGAGCTGACCTTCGACAATGCCGATGGCAGCCTCGGCGGTGCCTGGTCCGAGTATGCCGAGATCGCCGTCAAACGTCTGGTGACGCGCGATAGCCAGTCCGGTTACTTCCTCAATGGCCAGAAATGCCGTCGTCGCGATATCGCCGATGTCTTCCTCGGTACCGGTCTCGGGCCGCGCTCCTACTCCATCATCGGTCAGGGCATGATCTCGCAGCTGATCGAGGCGCGCCCGGATGACCTGCGCAGCACCCTCGAGGAGGCCGCCGGCATCTCCAAGTACAAGGAGCGCCGCCGCGAGACCGAGAATCGCATGAAGCGCACCCAGGAGAACATGGAGCGCCTGGATGACCTGCGCGAGGAGCTCGACAAGCAGCTCGAACGCCTCAAACGTCAGGCCGAAGCCGCCAGGCGCTACCAGACCCTCAAGCAGGACGAATACCGCCTCAAGGGCGAGCTGGCCGTGCTGCGTCGGCGTGGCCTGCGTGCGCAGCAGCGCGAGCAGCAGTCACGCGTCGCGGAGCTGGAAACCGGTGTCGAGCGCGAGATTCTCGGTCAGCGTCAGTGCGAGAGCCAGCTGGAAGAGCAGCGCTATCAGCACGACGAGCTGGCCGGAGAGCTGGAAACGCATCAGGCCGCCTTCTATGAGACCGGTGCCCAGATCGCGCGTCTCGAGCAGAGCCTCGAGCACGCTCGGACCCGTGAGCAGCAGCTGGCCGCGGATCTCGATATGGCCAGGCGCGAGCTGAGCGATATCCAGCGTGTCGAGGGCGAGGACGGCGAGCGTCTCGAGATGATCGATGCACGTCTGGAAGACATCGCCCCGGAACTCGAGCTGGCCCGCGAGACCCTCGAAGGGCTCGAGCTGTCATTGGAAGAGGCCGAAGAGCGTCGCCAGGACAGCCAGAGCGAGTGGGAGCGTTTCAGTCAGGCCGACAACGAATCCCAGCGTGGCGCCGAGCGCGCCCAGAGCGAGATTCAGCAGCTCGAGAATGCCATCGCCGACTCCGAGCGCCAGCGCGAACGTCGTCGTCAGCAACTCGCGGAGCTGCCCGATGTCGCCGAGCTGCGCGAGTCGCGTGAGGAGCTGCGCGAGCAGCTCGATGAATTGTCGCTCAGCGGCGAATCGCTGGAGTCGCGTCGCGAGCAGGCCAGTGAAGCCCGTGAGCAGGCTCAGGCCGATCGTCTGGCGCTGGATGGTGAGCGTGATCAGCTGCGCCAGCGTCGCAACGTCTTGCAGGGTGAGAAGGCCTCGCTCGAGGCACTGATCGACGCGGCACTGCGTGATGACGATGACAGTCTGGCGAGCCACCTGGAGCAGCACGGGCTCGCCGAGACCCCGGCGCTGGCCGAGGGGCTCGAGGTCGCCGAGGGCTGGGAATCGGCCAGTGCCTGGGTGCTGGGCCCCTTCCTCAAGGCGCGTCTGGCGGCGAGCGAGCCGTCTCGGCTGGCCACGCTGATGGATGAGCTGCCCGGCGGCGAGCTGTTGCTGGTCGATGGCACGCCGGCGTCCAGCGCGACAGCCCGCCCCGCTGGCACTCTGGCGGCGCAGGTGAGCGGCGCGGATGCCCTGGCCGGTTGGCTGGCGAGTATCCACTGTGTCGAGTCGCAGGCCGCCGCCTGGGCCAGGCGTGATTCGCTGGCCGCGCACGAGAGCGTGCTGACACCGGACGGTCTGTGGCTCGGACGAGGCTGGAGCCGCCGTCAGGTGGCCGGTGAACGTGCCGATAGCGTCATCGCCCAGCGGGCGCGCCTCGAGCAGGTGGTGCTGGAGCTAGAGTCACTGGATGAGCGTCTCGAGGAGATCGAGACGCGACTGGCCGCAGCCGCCGAACAGATTGCCGGCGCCGAGCAGCAGCTCGAGCATCTGCGCGTCGAAGAGCGGGAGCTGGGCGAGCGCCAGCGTGAACTCAGTCTCAAGGAGGCCGGCATCGCCAGCCGCCTGGAGCATGTCGATGGCCGCGCCCGAGAGCTGGATGAGGAGCTCGAGCAGCTGGCGGAAACGCGCGAGACTCAGGCCCTGACGCTGGAAGAGGCACGTGAGCGCTGGCAGCAGGCACTGGAGGCGGTCGAGAACAACGCCCAGTCGCGTGAGTCGCTGGAGCGTTCACGGCGCGAACATCAGGAGGCGCTGGCCGGGCTGCGTGCCCAGCTGGCGCCCGCGCGTGAGCAGGTCAACCGTCTCGACATGGAGCGTCAGCGCCTGACCACCGAGCGTGATGGCATGCAGGGCCAGCGCATGAGAGCCGTCGAGCAGCGCGAGAAGCTCGCCGAGCGTATCGAGATGCTCGAGGCCAGCCGCGAAGAGGCCTCGCTGCCGCAGGAAGAGGAGCGCGAAAAGCTCGAGATGCTGCTCGAGACGCGTCTGTATCAGGAAACCAAGCTCAACGCCTGTCGTGACAAGACTCATGAATTGGTCGAACAGATGCGCCAGGCGGAACAGTCGCGTCAGACTCATGAGCGCAATCTCGAGGGGATTCGCCAGCGTCTCGAGGAAGGCCGCATGCAGGTGCAGGCGCTGACCCTCAAGGGCGATGCGCAGGACGAGCAACTGGCGGAACTGGGTTATGACGAGGCGGCGATCACGCAGCTCGAGGACGAGCTGGATCCCAATGCCACCGAATCGGCCTGGAGTCACAACCTCGAGCAGATCGGCGAGCGCATCAAGCGGCTGGGGGCCATCAACCTGGCGGCCATCGAGGAATACGACCAGCAGGCCGAGCGTCGCAACTACCTGGAAGCCCAGCATGCCGAGCTGAGCGAGGCGCTGGAGACCCTCGAGCGCGCCATCCGCAAGATTGACCAGGAAACGCGGGTGCGCTTCAAGGACACCTTCGACAAGGTCAATGCCGGAATCCAGGCGCTTTTCCCCAAGATCTTCGGGGGCGGAACCGCATGGTTGACGCTGACTGGTGATGATTTGCTGGAGACGGGAGTCGCGATCATGGCGCGGCCACCGGGCAAGAAAAACTCCACCATTCACCTGTTGTCAGGCGGTGAGAAGGCACTGACGGCACTGGCGCTGGTCTTCGCCATCTTCCAGCTCAATCCGGCCCCGTTCTGCATGCTCGATGAGGTGGATGCACCGCTGGATGATGCCAACGTCGGACGCTATGCGAGGCTGGTGAAGGAGATGTCGGAAAGCGTACAGTTCATCTATATCACCCATAACAAGATCGCCATGGAAGCGGCAGATCGGCTGATGGGTGTCACCATGCAGGAACCCGGCGTCTCGCGCCTTGTCTCTGTAGGGATAGAAGAAGCTGCCGTGCTTGCCGAAGCGTGAGGGAAAAGCCGTTCAGGAGGGCAAGGTCATCCTCCGGCGCGGTAGCCAGTGGCCGCCTTGGCGGCCTAGTTGGCAAGATCGTGTTGCATCTAGAGATCGAAAGCACTACGAGTTTGCGTCATAGTGTCAGTCAGGGATAATTGAAGGGCGATTGCGCAGGTCACCACCACAGGATTGACATTCGAAAAAATGTCCCCTTTTTCTGCAATCGCGCTATGCTGTTCACGTGCATGGTGCCCAAGCAAACAGGCTAATGACCCATGGAATTGAGAGAGTGGCTCATCTTGTTGGGGTTGGTGCTGGTCGCAATCATCGTCGTTGACGGTGTGCGCAGGCTCCAACGTCAACGTCGAGTACCCCGACTGGATCGAGCGGGTACAGAGGATTCCACCGACGATGCGGGCAATCCCGCGGTGGAAGAAGAGGAAGAACGTGACAACTGGGAGCTGCCGAACGGCGGCTACCGGGTGGTTGGCGATTCCGGAACGCATGCCGAGGACGAGGAAGATGTCGTGCTCGACAATGCTCATGGCATTAAGGCCTCGCGGGTGACTCAACCGAGTCGTCCGGCGCAGCCCATGGAGCGTCGTGAAGCGCCGGAGCGCAAGGGCTTCGGCGAGCGTGCGGCTGCCTTCGGTGCACGTGCCAGTCAGTCAATGCGCGATGTGACGGCCAGTCTGGGCGCGCGGCGCGACGACGAGCATGAGCACGACGATGCGCATCGTGAGCCCGTGCTCGGCAGCGCCTCCAGTGAGCAGGCCGAGACGGCGCGCGAAGACGACTTCCATGAGAAGCCGGTGATCACCGCCGAGGACGACAGCATCAGCGTCTCCTCCACCCAGGCCGATGATCTCGAGCCGATGGCCGAGATCGAGGAAGGTCAGGATGTCAGGACTGAGGCGTCCTCCGCTGGCAAGCCGGCCGATGTCGCCAGCAGTGCTTCCCAGCGCCAGGAACCTTCACTGGAAGCGGCCGTCGCGCCTGCTGCCGATGCGACAGCGCCCGAGGATGATCGTCATCCTCTGGTGCTGCGTGCCGAACGCAATCAGGTCGATGACCAGCTCGCACGTGACACCCTGGCCGACGCCAGTGAAGTCATCATCATCTCGGTGATGGCGCGTGGCGATGAGGGCTTCAGCGGTGAAGACGTGCTGGGTATCTCGCTGGCCTGTGGTCTGCGTCATTCCGAGATGGGGCTGTTCCTGCGCCACGAGGAAGATGACGATGACAGCCCGCTGCAGTTCGCGATGGCCAACGTGGTCAAGCCGGGCATCTTCAAGCCGGCCGAGATGGTGGACAGCCAGCTGGATGGCGTCACCTTCCTCATGCCGCTGCCGGGCGCGGACGACACCTCCGCCGCCTTCGAGACCATGGTCGAGATCGCCATGCTGCTGGTGCGTCGTCTGGGGGGTGAGCTGAAAGACGAGAACCACAGCGTGATGACGGCCCAGACCATCGAGTTCAAGCGCCAGCAGGTGCACGAGTTCGAGCGCCGCAATCGTCTGCATCGCTACCAGGCCAACTGATCGACTCCCCAGCCATTCTCTGAGTCGACCAGTCATGCCAGAACGCCAACGGCGACCTTCGGGTCGCCGTTGGCGTTTTCGTTCCTGGTCACAGTACAGACGGCTTGAAGGTTCGGACTCGTGGTCGCATTGAGTACAATGGCAGCATCAAGGCGACCCCTCCGCCTGCAAGTCTTTGCAAGCTCTTGCAAGGGCGTCAGGTCGGAGGGTTCGCCACCCGTTTTCAGGTCGCTCAGCGCTGTCTTCTGGCAGTGCTGGCGAGCCACTGTATCGAGTGAGTGTCATGTCAGCCCAGGATGATCTGTTTTCGGCGCCCGCCGATGATTCCAACGCCTCGAGCGCTTCTCGCTCCGCTGCACCGGCCGCGCTGGAAGGCGTGCCAGCCAAGGTGATGGAGGAGGTTGCGCAGCTGCATCGCGAGCTGCTTGAGGCCAGCCACCGCTATTACGTGCTGGATGATCCGACGCTGACTGATGCTGACTACGACACGCGCCTGCGACGTCTCGAAGCGCTGGAAGCCGAATATCCTCAGCTGATCAGCTCGGAATCGCCTACCCAGCGTGTCGGAGCCGCGCCGGCCAGCGGCTTCGAGGAAGTGCAGCATGCGGTGCCGATGCTGTCGCTCAACAACGCCTTCGATGACGATGAGCTGCGAGCCTTCGTGCAGCGTGCGGCGAAAACGCTGGAGCTGGGAGACGCCCAGGATGCGGGGAATGAACTGAGCTTCTGCTGCGAGCCCAAGCTCGATGGCCTGGCCGTGTCGCTCATCTATGAGAACGGCGTATTGGTGCAGGGCGTGACGCGCGGCGATGGCCGCACCGGCGAAGGCATCACCACCAATCTTCGCACCATCCGCTCGATTCCGCTCAAGCTGCGGGGTGATGATCTGCCGGCGCTGCTGGAAGTACGTGGCGAGGTCTACATCAGCCACGCAGGCTTCGAGGCGCTGAACGCGCGCGGCCGCGACGAGGATGGCAAGGTGTTCGCCAACCCGCGCAATGCCGCCGCCGGTAGCCTGCGCCAGCTGGATTCCAACATCGCCGCTTCGCGTCCGCTGGAATTCTGCGCCTATCAGGTCGCGCGAGTAGATGATGCGCTGCTCGCCAGCGAGGCCGGCCAGAATCATTCCGGTCTGATGGCGCTGCTCAACGACTATGGCTTCCGCACCAGCCCGCAGCTTGAGGTGGTGCGCGGTGCCCAGGGCATCATCGACTACACCCGTCGCCTCGGCGAGCAGCGTGATGGCCTCGATCACGACATCGATGGCGCAGTCATCAAGCTCGATGCACTGCGTCTGCAGCGTGAACTGGGCTTCGTGGCGCGCGCACCGCGCTGGGCCATCGCCTACAAGTACCCGGCGCAGGAGCAGGAAACCACCTTGGAAGGTGTTGATTTCCAGGTCGGACGCACTGGCGCGCTGACACCGGTCGCCCGTCTGGCACCGGTGCAGGTCGCCGGTGTGGTGGTCTCCAACGCCACGCTGCACAACATGGACGAGGTGGAACGTCTCGGCGTACAGATCGGTGACAGCGTCATCATCCGCCGCGCCGGCGATGTCATCCCGCAGGTGGTGCGGGTCGCCAGTGAAGGTGCCAGCCGCGAAGCCATCGTGCTGCCGGACGGCTGCCCGGTGTGTGGCTCCGAGATCGAGCGCCTCGAAGGCGAGGTGGTGGCACGCTGCGCGGGCGGACTGATCTGCGCCGCGCAGCGCAAGGAAGCCCTCAAGCACTTCTCCAGTCGCAAGGCGCTGGATGTCGATGGCCTCGGCGAGAAGCTGATCGAGCAGCTGATCGAGCGCGAACTGGTCAAGACGCCGGCGGACCTGTTCCATCTCGACGCTGCCACGCTCGCCGAGCTGCCGCGCATGGGCGAGAAGTCCGCGGCCAATCTGGTCGCCTCGCTGGACAAGAGCCGCAGCACTACCCTGGCGCGCTTCATCTATGCCCTTGGCATCCGCGAAGTCGGTGAAGCCACCGCCGCGAACCTGGCCACGCACTTCGGCACGCTTGAGGCGCTGCGTGCAGCCGATCAGGCCGCGCTGGAGGCAGTGGAGGATGTCGGCCCCATCGTCGCCACGCATATCCATACCTTCTTCCAGCAGCCGACCAACAACGAGACGCTGGAGGCCTTGCTCGCTTGTGGCCTGAGCTGGGAAGAGGTCGAGATCGGTGAGCGTCCCCAGCCGCTGGCAGGCCAGACCTGGGTGCTGACCGGTAGCCTCGACAGCATGACGCGCGATGAAGGCAAGGCGCGTCTGCAGGCGCTGGGCGCCAAGGTGGCGGGCAGCGTCTCGAAGAAGACCGCTGGCGTGGTTGCCGGTGAGGCAGCGGGCAGCAAGCTGGAGAAAGCCATGCAGCTGGGCCTCACGGTGCTGGACGAAGCGACCTTCGTGGCGCGCCTGGCCGAATGGGAATCCGGGGCTGATGCACGGCAGGACAATCCGCAAGACAGTGCGCAAGACAGCGCGGGAGAGGATGCATGAGTACGGATACGCTGAATGATGCACCGCAGGCGGCGTCACGCCACCCTGATGATGGACAGGAGCTACCCATGAGCCAGATGCCGCTTGATCAGATGGATCCCAAGGATCGCTTCATCGAGGTGCCGCAGACCATGCTGCCCGCCGATACACGGCGTGCCCTGCTGGAAGCCTTCGTCACTCGTCAGGGCTACGACACCACCGATGTCGGTGAAGGCATGGCCGGCTGGGTCGCGGAGCTGGAAGGCCAGCTGTCACGCGGCAAGCTGTTGATCGTCCATGACATCGGCACCGAATCCACCGAGGTGATGACGCTGGAGCAATGGCAATCCTTCGGTCGCCAGCTGGCGGACGATGAGGAAGAAGGCGACTGAGCCCGGTCAGCTGACATGATGGGGTGAGCATGCCCTGCCCCCGGGGCTGGAAATAACAACGCCCCCGGCACAAGCCGGGGGCGTTGTCGTTCATGCAGCGCCTGTCGTTGCGCCAGTTGGTGCGGCTAGTGGCGTCTGGCGATGGGCCGGATCAGGCAAACCACATCGGTACGACCAGGCTTGAGATCAGCAGGATCAAGGCTCCGCCCAGGCGCGAGGAAATCTGCGCGAAGGGCATCAGCTGCATGCGATTGGCCGCCGAGAGCACGGCGACGTCACCCGTGCCGCCCATGTTGGCCATGCACAGGCCAGCGGTGATGGCAGATTCTATGGGGTAGAAGCCGACCAGCTTGCCCACCAGACCCGCACCGAAGGCGGCACCAGCGACGACACCGAACACGATCACCACGTAGGTGACGGTGATGGCATCGATCACCTGGCCCAGATCGGTGTAGGCCACGCCGATGCCGAACAGCAGCGCGAAGGTCCAGTTGCCTGCGACGAACCGGAACCATTGGGCGGCGGCCTGATTGATGTTCTCCGGCACCAGGTTGGCGCACTTGAGCACGGCGACCGCGATGATCATCAGCGCGTAGGGGTGCAGCGGAATGACCTTGCCGAGAATCTGGCTGGCGACGAAGAAGCTCAGGGCAATCACCATGCCGATGCCCAGCTGGGACAGATCAGGCGCACTCTTCTCTTCGCGGACATTGACGCCCGGCATCATCTGGCCACCACCGGTCAGCGACGGGAAGCGCTTGCCAAGCCCGTTGAGCAGCCCGGCAATGATGATGGCGAAGACATTGCCCAGCGCCAGTGCCGGCACCAGGATCGAGATATAGTAGCTGGCCGGCTGCCCCAGCAGGTGCTCGTAGATCTGGCTCATCGGCACGGCACCTGCGCCCATGCCGCCGCCCATGATGGGCAGGGCGATGACCATGACGGCATCCTTGGGCGAAAAGCCCATGACCCAGCCCACCAGCATCGCGAAGAGCGCCGCGAACAGCACCGAGCACAGCAGTGGCAGCGCGAAACGGGCCCCGACCTTGACCAGTACACGGGAGTCCATGCCGAGAATGCTGCCGGTGATCAGTGCCGCGATGTAGAAGTTCAGGAAGCCACCGGCCTTCATGAACTCACTGACATTCGCCGTGACGTCCTGCGGCAGCCAGCCGCTGTAGACCAGCGCTGCGGCACCGAAGATGGCGAGAATGGCGCCGCCACCCAGATAGCTGTTGATGATCGGCAGGCGGTCGCCCAGAAAGCCCAGCAGCTCACCGAGAATCATCATGACCAGCAGCGCGCCGATCATGCCGGCAGGCAGGGTATCGGTGGCGATGGCGGCAATCAGGACCAGAAAGGACAGGGCGAAGATCGGCAGCGACATGCCGAAGATGCGCGTCTTCTGCCAGGGGGACTCTGCGGCAGGCGTGGCCGTGGCGGTCTGCGAGGAATGTGTCATGCATGCTCCTTGTCCTGCACTCTGTCGTTGCAGGACCTGTTGTCATGCCCGGATGCGCTGGCGTGGCATCGCGGGATCGTTTGGGACGGGGTAGAGACATCATGTTCGCGCACCGGGTGTGCGCCACAGGGAGCTTACGGTGTGACTCCCGAGGGCCAAGTTTTGCGAATTAAAGAAAGCCTTTTGAAACTTATGAAACCGCTGACTGCTGCTCGCCCATGCGCAAGGCCGATTGACCATGCCACCAAGGGGGAAGAGGGCGTGTCGTGCGTGCTGCGACATTCTCATCCCGGGCTGAGCGCGCTGACCTCATTGCTCGCCGCCGGCATGGTGATCGTCAGCCTGCTGGTCGCGGCCTGGCTCTTCAGTACCCAGCTGGAGCGGACCCAGCGCGAGATTCAGGGCCAGCGTATTGCCGCTCTTGCCCAGCGTATCGCGCGTCTGCCCGAGGTGCGTTCCGCCCTGAGCGAGGCCAGCTCGCCGCAGGCTGCGCCTCCTGTCGCGGACAGCCGCCTGGCGGCACGCATCGAGCGACTGCGTCAGGAGAATGCCGTCGACTTCATCGTGGTGATGCGCCCGGATGGCTTGCGGCTCAGTCACCCGGATCCCGCACGTATCGGACAGCCCTTCCAGGGCGGCGACGAGCAGCGTGCGCTGGCCGGCGCCTCCTATCTCTCCGAATCCCGGGGTACGCTCGGTGAAAGCCTGCGCAGCTTCGTGCCGGTCATGGCGACCGCGTCCAAGGGCGGTGAGCGCTCCGTCGTCGGTGCGGTGGCCATCGGCATCACGCTGGACTCCCTGGGGCGGCGTCTGGCCGACGAAAAGCGCCAGCTGCTGCTCGGGCTGGGTGTACTGATGCTGTTCGGCACGCTGGGCGCACTGGGACTGGCGCGCTATCTGCGCAGACAGCTCAAGGGGCTTGAGCCTGCCGCCATCGCGCGTCTGGTAGAGGAGCATCAGGCGGTGCTCGCCAGCCTGGAAGAAGGCATCATCGTGGTCGACCCCAAGGGGCGGATCACGCTGGTGAATGCCGCGGCGCGCGAGTTGCTGGGAGCCTTGCCGACTTTGGGGCAGCGCCTCGATGACGGGTTGCCGGATACCGGCATGCGCGAGTGTCTCGCTGGCCATCTGCCAGTGAGCGAGCAGGAAGCGACTCGTCTGCGGCAGGTGACCTGTGGCGGGCGGCGATTGCTGGCGCGTTGCCAGCGGATGCATGATGGCGAGCTGCTGATGGGCGGCGTGCTGGTACTGCGTGAGTATGATCGCATGCAGCGCCTCGCCGAGGAGCTGACAGGCGTTCGCCGCCAGGCGGAGTCACTGCGTGCCGCGCGCCATGAGTTTCGCAATCGACTGCACGTACTGTCCGGGCTGACGCAGATGAAGGATCTCGCCGGACTGCGCGATTATCTGGCGTTGCTGGTGGAGCGGGAGTTGCCGGCGGATGCCGCGGCCGCCGAGCGCATCGCGGACCCTCTGCTGGCAGGTCTTCTGATCGGCAAGCACAGCGAGGCCCGGGAGCGTGGCATCACACTCAATGTCGAGCTGGAGATCGAATGCTCCAATGGCCGCCATGATGAGGGAATGTCGCCGGAAGAGGGGGCTCCGGTCGAGTTCCCGGTACTGGAGCGCAGTCTGAGTCATGATCTGGTCAGTGTGATCGGCAATCTGCTCGACAATGCCTTCGAAGCGCTGGAGGAGGTGGGCGCTGACGCTCACGCCCCGTCTGTGACCTTGGGGTTGATGCTGGAATCACTGGACCCGTCGGCAGAGGCGCAGTTGTCGATCAGCGTAGCGGACAATGGCCCCGGCATGCCGACGGAATTGAGGCAGACGGCACGCGAGGCGGGGGTGAGCAGTCATGGGGAAGGGCGCGGGCTGGGCCTGTCGCTGGTGCAGGAGATCGTGTCTGCGCGCGAGGGCGAATGGCACCTCTATGCGCCCTCGGGCGGCGGTACCCTGGTCGAGCTGACCCTGCCTTGCCGACTGCTGACTGGCGCGGCGCCCTGATAGGGGGCCGTGCATCACGGGATGGCGTTGCGGCCGGAATTTGCACAACGAAGGAGCCAGAGCGCATGCGTGTGCTGATAGTCGAAGACGACCCCATGGTCATGCGTCTCAATGTCGAATACCTCAGTCGCATCGACGGCATGCGCCTGGTGGCCCAGTGCGAGGATGTCGCGACGGCACTCGACGTACTGGCGCAGGAAGCGGTGGACCTGGTGCTGCTGGATGTCTACCTGCGCAGCCGCAGCGGGCTGGAAGTGTTGCGATGGCTGAGGCGCCACGCCGCCCCCGATATCCAGGTGATCCTGATCACCGCTGCCAGCGAAGCGGATACGGTACGTAGCGCACATGCGCTCGGGGTATGCGACTACCTGGTCAAACCCTTCAGCTTCGCTCGCTTTCAGCAGGCCCTGGCCTTGGCACAACGCGGCCGCCAGCAGCTGGAAAGCCTCGAGGGGGAGGTCAGCCAGCAGCAGCTGGATCAGCTGTTCGCAGTTCAGGGAATGGCCGCTGCTACCTCGGGTACCGTTCCAGATGGCCGCCTGCCCAAGGGTGTGACGGCGGCGTCACTTGCCCTGGTGGCCAGTGCCATCATGGCGCTGCCGCGCGAGGAAGGCAGCTTCACCAGTGAGGCGTTGCTGCCTGCCACCGGCATGTCGCGAGTGACCATCCGCAAGTACCTGCGCCATCTCGCGGCCTGCGGCATGCTCAGCGAGGCCTTCCACTACGGTCAGATCGGCCGGCCATCCTTCACCTATCAGGTCATCGACCGTCAGGCCCTGTCCAGACAGTGCCGTCAGGCCTGAGTGATGCCGACCTCTCAGCGCCGCTGGACGATATCGCGGATCAGGCGGCGTCCCGGGTGCAGGTGCTCGGCCAGTTCGCGTTCCAGCGGCAGCGGCTCGCCGCACAGTTGCGAGGCGATCAGTTCGGCGCACAGCGGGGCGGTGGTGAAGCCGCGTGAGCCGTGTGCGGTGGAGAGCCACAGGCCGGGCAGGTGGGCGCCGCTCGACTGTGGCACGCGCTTTTTCGCATCGAAGGCCATGGCGGCGTAGTCCTCACGCCATTGCGCGGCGTCCGGTGCCGGGCCGGCCAGCGGGCTCTTGTCGGGGCTCGCGGCGCGCCAGGCGACACGCCCCTGCCAGGCATCGTCTTCCAGCCTGACGCCACGCGCCTGCTCCCATGCGGCGACGAAGGCGGGCAGGGCACTGCGCAGCTCGGCGACATTGGCGGCGTGGTCGGCCTCACGTACCGAGTCATCCTCATCGCGCGGGGCGAAGGTCGCGCCGAAGCTCAAGGTCACGCTGCCATCGGTGTGGCGCTGACAGGGCGAGACATAGCCACCGGCACACACCACGCTGTCGAGCATGGGCAGACCTGCTGCCTGTTCGGGCGCTACCGTGATCTCGCTGACCTGGCCACGAATCGGCTGCAGCGGCAGGTGTGCGAGCGGCTCGGGCAGGTAAGTCTGCTCGCCCAGCGCGACGATCAGCTGATCCACTTCCAGACAGTGGCCGTCGCTGGCTTCCAGCTGCCAGCGTGGCGCTCCGTTGTCTGTCTTTCCGCCTTGCTCTCTGCCTTCCCCAGCCCCCAGCAACTGAATCGCCTCGATGCGCGCCTGCAGAAAGCGGATACCCGGCGTCGCGGCGAGGTGCTGACAGAGTGCTTTGGGGCGCACCCAGCCCGCCACCGGATAGAAGAGACCGTCGAAGGTGATCTCGCTGCCGGCGATTCGGCTGGCCTCGCTGGCACTGACAGGCGTGATCAGCGCCTCGGGCAGCGGGTGATTGTCGAGGAAGCGCTGTTGGCGCTTGCGCTCGCGCTCGCTCGTGGCCAGTTGCAGCACGCCGCTGGCGGACCACAGGGTCTGCTCGGGGTCGAGGCTTGCCAGCCAGCGACGGCTGTACTGCAGTGCGGCCAGCTGGAAGCGACTGGCGGGATTGGTCTCGGCGGCCAGCTTGACGTAGAGCGCGCCCTGGCGATTGCCGGAGGCCCGCGCGCCGGGGGCTTCGGCATCGATCAGCGTGACCCTCGCGCCGCGCCTTGCCAGCGCCTCGGCGCAGCTGGTGCCGGCGATGCCCGCGCCGAGTACCGCGACATGCGTCTCGCGAGAAATGGCGGCGGGTTGGGGAGGCTGCGTCCAGGGCTGTTCCCGGCGCAGTGGGTGGAGGGCGCCACGCACCGCATGCTCCTTCACGGGGGCATGACCGGACACGGGAGAGGCATCAAGCCCCATCAGTGCGGCGCGCGCGGCGGCGGTCGGCTCGTCCAGCTCGCCGCAGATCATCTCGCGCTTCATGCCGTGGCCGGGCACCTTGCGCCAGACAAAGCCTGCCGCGCGCAGGCCACGCCGCACGAAGCCCGCGGCGGTGAAGGTCGCGAAGGTCGCGCTGGGTTGCGAGACCCCCGCCATGGCTGCGAACAGCTCGGGGGACCACATTTCCGGATTCTTCGATGGTGAGAAGCCATCGAGGAACCAGGCATCCACACCACCTTCCAGCCGTGAGAGACGCTCCACCGCGTCGCCGAAGTGCAGGTCCAGGGTGATGCGCTCATCCAGCCACAGGCGGTGCACGCCGAGCACTGCTGACGGCCATTGAGCGACCAGCGGCTTCGCCAGTGAGGCAAGATCCGGCCAGGCGGACAGCGCACGTTCAAGGTCCGCTGCCTGCATCGGGTGCTTTTCCACCGAGACGACATGCAGGCGTGCCTCGGCGGGTGCAGTGGCCAGAAAGCGCTGGGCGGCGCACAGGATGTTGAGGCCGGTGCCGAAGCCGGTCTCGCCGATCACGAAGGGGCGCGCTTCCCGCCAGTCACGGAAACGCTCGCTCAGCCGGTTGCTGTCCAGGAAGACGTGTACGGTCTCGGCGCGGCCATCGTGGATCGAGAAGTACACATCGCCGTAATCGGTGGCCTGTGGCGCGGTGTCGTCCCACTCGAGCTGCGCCTCCTCCAATGCCGCCAGCGGCGCCAGCGGCACGTTCGGCACCACGCCGGGCGCCGTGACCGGCTCGATCGCGCTCGGCGGCGTCGTGGCAGGCTTGCGTGCCGCGGTGCCCGGGGTGTCCTGAGGCGACGTCTTTCGGGCTGACGCGGCGGCCTGATCAGGGGCTGGCTGATCGAAAGTTGATAGATCAGGAGCTGACGGATCGGGAGTGATCTGGCCGGGAGCGGGCTGGCGGGTAGAGGAGGGGCGATCGTTCACGGGCATTCCTGGCAGGAGGTCGAGCGGGAGAGCGGCACAGCGAGTCAGCATCAGAGTGAGACAGCATCAAGGCAAGGCCTGCAACGCAGACGACGGACAGCCAGGCTGTCCGTCGTCAGAAAGAAACCGCCGGTCAGATGACCGGCCGGGCGCCGGGCTAGGGCAGGGTCTGCTTGAAGGGCTTCACTTCGGCGCTTGCATAGACACCGGCGATGACGAAGGGGTCGGCATCGGCCCACTTCTGGGCGTCTTCGAGAGAATCGAACTCGGCGATGATGACGCTGCCGCTGAAACCGGCTTCGCCCGGGGTTTCGCTGTCGATGGCCGGGTTGGGGCCGGCGATGACCAGACGCCCGGCGGCGTGCAGCGCTTCCAGACGTGCCAGATGCGGCGGACGCGCCGCCATGCGCGCTTCGAGGCTACCTTCGACGTCCTGACAGACAATGGAGTAGAGCATCACGAATCATCCTTTTGAGAATTGGTCGAGGAAGCGTTCTCTTCCTGAGGGGCCTGCACCATATGACGGGACAGGTAGACGCCCTGAACGATGACGAACAGCAGTGTCAGACCGAGCATGCCGAACAGCTTGAAATCGACCCAGATGTCTTCCGAATAGTGACTGAAGACGTAGATGTTGAGGCCGCCCATGGCGAGGAAGAATACCACCCAGGCCAGGTTGAGGCGGTGCCAGATGGGGCGCGGCAGCTGAATCGCCTTTTCCATCATGCGCTCCACCAGCGGCTTGCCGCCGAACAGCGGCGACAGCAGGAAGGCGACGGCGAACAGCCAGTTGACCACGGTGGGCTTCCACTGGATGAAGGAGCTGTTGCCGAACAGCACGGTCGCGCCGCCCAGCACGACGACCAGCGCGAGAGTGACCAGCTGCATCTTCTCGACGCGCTTGTGGCGCCAATAGATGTACAGCACCTGCGCGAGGGTCGCGGGAATCAACACGGCGGTAGCCATGATCATGTCGCCAGTCATCTTGTAGACGGCGAAGAAGATCACGATCGGCAGAAAGTCGAGCAACATCTTCATGGGTAATGCGCACTCCTGAACACGACGACGCAGCCGTCGGGAAGGCAAGGGCCTGTGCGAGTGGTATCCTGTCTGACACCAGCGGCGCACCCCTGCCTGCATGTGCTCATTCTGCCGCCATTGCTGCCTGCTGACAAAGCCCCTGTATCTCCGGGCGCGCATCGCAGCCAATACTGCCCGACGTCTGTCGCGCTGGATCGCCTGCATCTCAGGCATCGCGTGGTACAGACGTTCATCCCGAGAGGTTCCCCGTGTCCGACGTCCCGTCCGACTCTTCGCCGATTTCCGCATCCCGCAAGCCGATCGAGTTTCGCCCGCTGCCCCAGCGCTTCGATTCCGATATCGAGGTGCCGGACATCGACCTGCACATGCATTCCACCGCCTCCGATGGCGGCATGGCACCGACAGAGCTGGTGGCGTTGGCCGCGCGGCGCGGTCTGTCACGCATGTCACTGACCGATCACGACAGCATGGAAGGCATCTTCGAGGCCCAGCAGGCCGCCCGCGCCGAGGGAATCTCGTTGCTGCCCGGCTGTGAGCTGTCAGTGCGCTGGCGCAACCAGACCATCCACATCGTCGCGTTGATGCCCGAGGGGGCCGGCGATGCGCTGAGTGCCGGCCTCAAGCAGCAGCACGAGGCGCGTGAGCGCCGCAGCCACGAGATCGCCATGCGCATGGAAAGGCTCGGGCTCGAAAATGCCTTCGAGCGCGCCCGTGAGCAGGCCACGCTGAGTGGCGCGGGCGACCGCCCGCTGTCACGCCCGGATTTTGCCCGTGCGCTGGTCGAGGCCGGGATTGCACGCAACCTGCAGGACGCCTTCAAGCGGCATCTGGGCGCGGGCCAGAAGGGCGACGTCAAGGCGCACTGGCCAGAGATGGAAGAGGCGGTGGGCTGGGTGCGTGCCGATGGCGGCATCGCCGTGATGGCGCACCCGATGCGCTACAAGCTGACGCGCACCAAGCGTGGCGAGCTGCTGCGTGACTTCATTGCCGCCGGTGGCGAAGGCGCGGAACTGGTCAGCGGCTTCCAGAATATCGATCGCGCGCGAGACCTGGCGCGTCAGCTGGATGAGCTGGGCCTTTATGCCTCCGTCGGTAGTGACTTCCACTTCCCCGGCGGCCCGCTGGCGCCTGGCAGCATGAGTCCGCCGCCGCGCACCAAGGTGCCGCCCGTGTGGTGTCATCCGCGCATCGCGCCCTTTTTTGCGGCCGACGCTGCCTCCATGTGATATCAAGAGATCACCGTGACGCCAGTCCGCCTGCCGGGCTGGTGCCCAGACGCAAGGAGCACCGCATGGGACAGTTCTTCCAGATTCATCCCGAAAATCCCCAGAAACGCCTCATCGATCAGGCCGTCGCCATCATCCAGCAGGGTGGCGTGATTGCCTATCCGACCGACTCCGGCTACGCGCTGGGCTGTCATCTGGGCGAGAAGAAGGCCATCGAGCGCATCAAGCGCCTGCGTCAGCTGGACGACAAGCACAACTTCACCCTGGTGTGTTCTGACCTCTCGGAAATCGGCACCTACGCCAAGGTCGACAACGCCATCTTTCGTCTGCTCAAGAGTCACACGCCGGGCGCCTATACCTTCATCCTGCAGGCGACTTCCGAAGTGCCGCGTCTGCTGCTGCACCCCAAGCGTCGCTCCATCGGCGTGCGCGTGCCGGACCACGCCATCACCCACGCCCTGTTGGAAACCCATCGCGAACCGCTGATGAGCGTGACGCTGATTCCGCCGGGCGAGGAGCTGCCGATGACGGACGCCGAAGAGATTCGCGAGCGCTTCGGACACGCGCTGGATCTGGTCATCGACGGCGGCGCCTGCAGCTTCGAGACCACCAGTGTGGTGGACCTGCGCGAGCTGCCGCCGGTGATCGTGCGTGAAGGGCGCGGCGATATCTCGAGCTTCACGGAGTGATCGCGACAGCGTAGCGCTTCACGGCGCTGGCTGACATCGCCTTGCCATACGAAGACGCCCCCGGACCTTGCGGTCGCGGGGGCGTTGTCATTTCTGAGGCATTGTCATTTCCGAGGCGTTGTCGTGGGCTGAGTGACACTCGGCTTCGTCAGCTGCGGTCGCGGTCGGGGGAGTCGTCACCTGGGGACGCGGTTTCCTCCTTCGCTGGCGGCTCGGCGTCGGGCTCTGGTCCAGATCCAGATCCAGGTTCGGGGTCTGAGTCTGTCTCAGGTTCCGGTTCCGGTTCCGGCTCCGGTTCCGGCTCGCGTGGGTCGCGGGTGTCCTCATCCAGCCAGGTGCCGCAGAACTTGCAGTACTTGGCGTTGCGGTCATGGCCTTCACGACCACAGCCCGGGCAGGCTTCGTCGCTGGTCTGCTGCATGCGCAGGCCGTTGAGGACCTCGGCCGAGAACACCCCGGTGGGCACGGCGAGAATCGAGTAGCCGAGAATCATCATCAGCGCCGAGATGAACTGCCCCAGTGGCGTGATGGGCGCGATGTCGCCATAGCCCACCGTCGTCAGCGTCACCACGCCCCAGTAGAGCGCCTTGGGGATGGAGGTGAAGCCGGCCTCGGGCGGCTCGATCAGATAGATCAGAGCGCCGAACACCGTGACGATGCTGAGCACGGTGATGAAGAACAGCAGGATCTTGCGCCGGCTGCGCGTCATGGCCTCGACCAGCATGCGGCCCTCGCCGACGAAGGCCATCAGGCGCAACACGCGGAACAGGCGCAGCACACGCAGCACGCGCACCACCAGCAGGGCCTGGGCGCCCGGTATCAGCAGCGACAGCCAGGTGGGCGCGATCGACAGCAGGTCGAGCACGCCGTAGAAGCCCTTGGCCCAGGTGCCGGGATGCTTCAGGCAGTAGAGGCGGACGGCGTATTCCAGCGTGAAGATGATCGTGAAGCCCCACTCCATGATGCGGAACAGTTCGCCGTATTGCGCATTCAGCGAGGGGACGCTGTCGAGCATCACCACGGCGACACTGGCGAAGATCATCAGGATCAGGCCGATGTCGAAGGCCTTGGCCGCCTTGGTGTCGGATTCGAAGATCCAATGGAACAGTCGCGCGCGCAGTCGACCTGTCGCGGGCTCGTAGTCGCTGGGGTGCGAGGGGGCCGCTGGGGGGCTTTGCGGAGTGCTGCCATATTCATTGGCAGGGCCCTGGCGTTCAGGCATGCAGGCTTCCTTGACGGGCGTGACGACGCCGGATGTATGTCAGGGCGTATCGGGGATGTCTCAGTGTGTGACCTTCAGTGACTGCCCGGCCGTTGTCCATCAGTCAGTGGTCTAGCGCCTGGCAGCTGGGCAGTCAGTGTCGTGCTGAGGTTCAGCTGCGCAGTGTCGCGAGCAGTGACAGGCTGTGCTGGCCGAAGTCGCGAGTCGCCCAGTCCTGTGAAGCGTCGCCGTCGCTGCTTTCCAGCGCCTCGACCAGCGCCACCGCATGGATATGGCCGGGATGCTGACAAGCGGCCAGCCGTGTTGCGAGCGCCGACAGGGCGGCCAGCGCATGCGCGTGCCACTTGAGGTCGTCTTTCGCCTGACGGTCGGCGTGGGCATCGAGTGCATCGATGGCGGCGGACAGCAGCGCGCCCGGGTCAGCGGTATCCAGCGTCTTCTCATGCCATTCGCCATCCCGCAGCGCCGCGCCGCGCTTGGCCTTGCTGGCATCTGCCGGACGCAGTGCCAGGCGGCTGGCCAGTGAATCCGCCAGCTGCCAGAGCACGCCTTCTCTCACCTCGGGGGCGAGTTCTTCGCCGCCGGTCAGCTCGAGCTCGATCTCCTGGATGGCCACTTCGCGACCACCGGCCTTCACCGCGCCCAGGTCCAGCGCCATCTCGACGCCGACGGTGACCTGCTCATCGCTCAGATTCTCGTCGCTAGATGTCGCCGTGACGTCGAGCTGCCAGGCATGGCGCTCGAAATCGGTGCTGAAACTGGGCGCGAGCGCATTCAGCAGCTGCTCGCGGGCGCCGTCTTCCAGTGCCTGCAAGGGCGGCAGGCCCCGCAGGCCGTCGAGGTCGAGGCCGGTCTGGCCCTCTGGCAGCTCCCACTCCCATTCGCCGCGAGAATGCAGCCCGCCATGGCTCTCGCCGCTGGTCTTGAGCGTCTGGCGCAGGGCGCCCGTGCTGTCGGCGTCCTCACCGCTCTGGCGCAGACGCAGCGCCATGCGCGCGCGCTCCAGCGCATGCTCGGGGGTGTCGAAGTAGGTGTTGGCCAGCCAGCGCCGCCTAGGGGTGACCGTTGCCAGCTCTGCAATGCTCGTCAGTGTTTCCAGAATGGCGTCGCGATCAATGACGGGTTGAGACAGTGCCAGTTTGAGTTCGATTTCCTGCGCCATGATGGGCACTCCCTGTACAGATGAAAGAAGGCGGATGCTGACGGATGAGGGTGACAGCGGCGCCAGGACCGCAGAGCCTTCGGCAAGCGTGGTGCATGGTGGTGAAGGCCCATGTGTCTCATGCTCGCGCCTGGCCCGCGGCAAGGCAAGCACGGGGAGTGGCAAGGGCATGGTGAGCGTCGGCGTGTTGGTGTGATCACACTTGTGTGACAGCATGATGACATTGGAGTGACAGCAATTGCCTGTCGTCACGTCCTTGGTTATATTAAGAACAGTGGATCAAGCCAGCGACCACGGGTCCTGCCGCTACAAGACAATCTCTCCTCTGGAATCCTTCGTGTTCCCCCGAACTGCCGCTGTTGTTGCGTAAACTACAACAGCATGGCGGTATCATGACGTTACGATGAAAGTTATGTGATCGTCACAAAGGCTTTGCTACACTCCGCGCGTCAATCCTTAACGCCGACGGCCACTATGGTAACGACCAACCCTTTCTCTTCGATGTTCGGGCGCTCGCCTTTCAAGGCGCTGCACACCCACATCATCAAGACCGACGAGTGCGCCCAGCACTTGCTGACCTTCTTCGACGCCTGCGAGCAGGGTGATTGGGAGCAGGCAGCCAGCATTCGCAAGACTATCAGCAGGCTGGAGCGTGAAGCGGACGAGTTGAAGACGCAGCTGCGTCTCAACCTGCCCAACTCGCTGTTCCTGCCGGTCTCGCGCTCCGACCTTCTCGAGCTGATCCATGTCCAGGATTCCATCGCGAATGTCACCAAGGACATCGCCGGGATCATGCTGGGTCGTCATATGCAGATACCCGCCGCACTGGTGCCCGCCATGCGTGAGTATCTCAAGACTGCGGTCGAATCGGTCTGCCAGGCGCGTCGTGCGTTGGGTGAACTGGAAGACCTCGTCGAGTCCGGTTTCGGGCGCAACATGAGCGAGCTGGTCGACAAGCTGATCAACGAGCTGCATGAGCTCGAGAAGCAGTCCGACGAACAGCAGATCGCCATCCGCCAGACCCTGTTCTCGCTGGAAGCCAGTCTCCCGCCCGTCGATGTGATCTTCCTCTACAAGATCATCGATTGGGTCGGCGATGTGGCTGACCAAGCGGAAAAGGTCGGTACCCGACTGCAGATCCTGATGGCGCGCTGAGCGCCATCAGGACGTCCTGCCATCTGTCCAAGAGTCTTCTATGTCCATCATTGCTCAATACGGCGATGTGCTCGTCATTCTTGCCTGCCTGTTCGGCTTCTTCATGGCATGGGGTGTGGGTGCGAATGACGTCGCCAATGCCATGGGAACCTCGGTAGGTTCCAAGGCGATCACCATCAAGCAGGCGATCATCATCGCCGTGATCTTCGAATTCCTCGGTGCCTGGCTTGCCGGTGGTGAGGTGACTGATACCATCCGCAAGGGCATCATCGACCCGTCACTGCTGATCGAGAATCCGCAGTTCCTGGTCTACGGCATGCTGGCCTCGCTGCTGGCCGCCGGTATCTGGCTGCTGATCGCTTCCATGAAGGGCTGGCCGGTCTCGACCACCCACTCCATCGTCGGCGCCATCGTCGGCTTCTCCGCTGCGGGGCTGGGCGTGGACGCTGTCGAGTGGTCCAAGGTCGGTCAGATCGCAGCCTCCTGGCTGGTCTCGCCGCTGCTGGCGGGCTCCATCGCTTTCGTGCTGTTCAAGTCCGTGCAGACGCTGATCTTCGACAACGAAGACCCGTTCGCGGCCGCCAAGCGCTACGTGCCGATGTACATGTTCCTGGTCGGTTTCATCATCTCGATGGTGACCATGGTCAAGGGCCTCAAGCATGTCGGCCTGCACTTGAGCTTCGAATCCAGCCTGCTGCTAGCCGTCGTCATCGGCGCCATCGTGATGGGTATCGGCGTGTTGATGGAGCGCAAGGTCGCGCGTTCACGTCTCAAGGAGAAGAATCGCGCCACCGGTGACGACTTCGACTTCAGCGGCGTCGAGAAGGTCTTCGGCCTGCTGATGATGTTCACCGCCTGCGCGATGGCCTTCGCCCACGGCTCCAACGACGTGGCCAATGCGGTCGGTCCGCTGGCGGCCATCATCAGCGTCGTCGACTCTGCCGGTCAGATCGGCGCCAAGGCGAGCATGCCGTGGTGGGTGCTGGTACTGGGCGGCGGCGGTATCGTCTTCGGTCTGGTCACCTATGGTCGCCGCGTCATCGCCACCGTCGGCACCGGCATCACTGAGCTGACGCCGTCACGCGGCTTCGCGGCCACCCTGGCGGCGGCCTCCACCGTGGTGCTGGCCTCCGGCACCGGCCTGCCGATCTCCACCACCCACACCCTCGTCGGTGCGGTGCTGGGGGTAGGTCTGGCACGCGGCATGGCTGCGCTCAACCTGCGCGTGATCGGCACCATCGTGATGTCCTGGCTGATCACTCTGCCGGCCGGCGCGATCCTGTCGATCCTGTTCTTCTTCATGTTCAAGGGCATGTTCGGCTAAGCCGATGCATGGTTCTGAGCCTGAGCCTTGGCTCGAGCAGACGCTCTGCATGAGATGAACGGGAAAACGAGAAAGGCGACCTTCGGGTCGCCTTTCTCGTGTCTGACACATGGATGTCAGGGGGCACCGCTCGCCGTGCAGGCTGCGGCGCTGATATGATGATTCATGGGCATGCCTGACATGCCATTTTCCCTCTCTCCTGCCCGGAGCTGGCTCTTGAACACGCGTTTCCCCTTCGCGGACTGGTTTCGCAACTCCTCTCCCTATATCAATGCCCATCGCGGCCGTACCTTCGTCATTCTGATCGAGGGCGATGCCCTGTCCTCGTCACGACGAACGCAGTTGATACAGGATCTGGCGTTGCTGCATACCCTCGGCGTGAAGCTGGTGGTGGTGTTCGGGGTGCGCCCGCAGGTGGCCGAGGCGTTGCAGGCTGCCGGTGTCGAGGCGGACCGTCATCAGGGCCGCTGGGTGGTGACGCGCGAGATTCTCGGCCACCTGGAGCAGCAGGTCGCCACACTGCGCCTGCGCCTTGAGGCCAGTCTGTCCCAGGGGCTGCCCAATACGCCGCTGCATGGCGTGGAGCTTTCCGCCGTCTCCGGCAATCTGGTGATGGCCAAGCCGCTGGGCGTGCGCAATGGCGTCGACTTCCTGCATGGTGGCGAGGTGCGTCGCGTGCGCAGCGAGGCGATCCAGGGGCTGCTCTCGCAGCAGGCCATCGTCGTGCTGCCGCCGCTGGGCTATTCCAGCACCGGTGAGGTGTTCGATCTGGACGCCGCTGAGGTCGCCGAACACGCTGCCGTGGCGCTGGCCGCTGACAAGCTGATCCTGCTTGGCGAAGGGGAGGGCCTGTTCGGCGAAGACGGCGAGCTGCTGCGTCAGCTCAATCCGGAGGAGGCCGCGCTGATGGCGCCGCCCCGCGATGACGACAGCGAGCTGTCGCGCCATCTGGCCGCTGCCTGTGGCGCCGCACGGCATGGCGTCGGGCGCACTCACCTGTTGAGCTGGCGCGACCGTGACGCCCTGCTGGGTGAGTTGTTCACCCGTGACGGTATCGGCACCATGATCACGCGCCAGGGCTACGAGCAGCTGCGCAAGGCCCGGCTCGAGGATGTCGGTGGCCTGCTGGCGCTGCTGGGGCCGCTGGAGCAGCGTGGCATCTTGGTGGCCCGCTCGCGGGAGCGTCTCGAACATGAGATCGACGACTATGTGGTGCTGGAGCGCGATGGCATGGTCATCGGGTGCGCGGCGCTGCATCTCAGCCGTGACGCCGCCATGGGCGAACTGGCCTGCGTGGCCGTGCATGATAACTATCGCCGCGGACAGCGCGGCGAGCAGCTGCTGGCCGAGATCGAGCTGCGCGCGCGTCGCGCTGGCGTCGAGCGTCTGTATGCGCTGACGACCCACACCGTTCACTGGTTCATCGAGCACGGTTTCGTGTCGGCTGGCCTGCAAGACTTGCCGCCCATGCGTCGTGAGGCCTACAACTCGGCGCGCAACTCCAAGGTATTGCTCAAGTCGCTCTAGTCACACCTCGCTTGCCTGCCACTGTGAATCGCTCAGAGAACACCCGCTGATGACTCCCTCGAAAAGGGCAGATCAGCGGGTGTTCTTGCGTAGGTGTCGCAGTTTCCCCTCACCCCTTGCGCAGCTGTCTTGCAAAGGAGACGTTTCAAGGCATTGATTTTAAAAGGGAAAACAGCATGCCTCGTATATGTGTTGGCAAATCGCGACGAATCGGCCAGTAAAACATGACGCTGTGTGCCGCCCGGGGCAACATTGGCATGTAAGTCGCCATGATATACATTTCAAGTCATTGTTTTGTAATGTGTTTTCGTGTTTATGGCACGCCTTTGGCAATAGTTACCGTGAGCAAGAGATATGCGGTGCATCATCGGCCCTTTCTCTGGCCTTCCAGCGATGACGGTACTCACTACCCTGTGCGCTCCGTGATCGCTGACAGGCCAAGCGTCTGCTCCACGCGATGTGTGACTTCAGGTTGCGATGAGACAGGTACGGCCCCTGGTGGGCATGGACAGTATCTTGAGGGCAAGGACGCCCGGGCAAGGATGCCCGAAACCGATGCGGTAGCCGGAGAGATTGGCTGCCGTCATCCCCGAATTGACGATCGAGGCGGGCAAGTCGGCAAGCCACCCGACTCGATCATCCACATTGCGATGTGTTGCCCCCTGCTTCACATCCGATAGGGAGCGCGGACGCTGTCCGGCGTGAACGTCAACTGACCTGGAGCGACCACCAGGTGACGTTCTTTTCTCCCGGGCCTGACAGGCAGACCACCTGTCAGACCCGCCAATCACGTGGTGCCTCTGGTCTCCAGGTACCAGAGGCACCACGTGATGACTGACCCTTCAGTTCCCTGCGTACTTGGGGCCGGCTATGCCGGCCCTCTTTTTTTGTGCGTCTAGCGCTGAATGGCCAACAATTTCATGCGAAACGTTGCCAATGGGCCGGTTTGTCTCGTGGCAGCGTGATGATTTGAATAAGAGTCATATTTATTAACGAACTGGCAACCGCGATGGACGCTGGTGAACTCTGGTATTCTAGGAAGACGTGATTCGATGATGACCACCCCTTTCTTGCATAGAGTTCTTTCCATGGCCTCCACAGTGTCACGACGCTGGCGTCCCCGCTCGCTGCCGCAGCTGGT
This sequence comes from Cobetia sp. MB87, assembly GCF_011319755.1. Lineage (NCBI taxonomy): Bacteria > Pseudomonadati > Pseudomonadota > Gammaproteobacteria > Oceanospirillales > Halomonadaceae > Cobetia > Cobetia sp. MB87. The sequence goes on from NZ_VFBC01000008.1 coordinate 234,041, forward strand.
TCTGATGGCATTTCTGGTGGTGATGCTGCCGATTGCCGTGCTCATGTTTCAAGCAGGGCAGGCGCTGTCGGAGTTGTCGGAACTGGCGGATGTCAGTGCCCGCCAGGCCGTCGACCAGACCCGCCGCGCCCGCACGCTGACCAATCTCGCCGTCGAGATGGAGCGTAGCGCCCGCCAGTACGCCGTGCTGGAAAATCCCGATCTGATGAAGATCTACGCCGACAAGGCCAACAGCTTCCGCACCTTGCTGGATGAGCAGGCGCGGCTGTTGGGCGAGGGGGATCCCCGCGTCAGCGAGTTGAAGGCGACGCTGTCACAGCTCGAACGCATGCCCGAGATGAGCGTCGACCAGGTCAGTCGTCATCTGGAAGATTTCGGGCCCTTCTCGATCCAGGCCAGCGGCCTGCTCAACTCCACGCGTGAACTCGTCGATGCGCGTATCGAAGGCATCCGCGCTCGCGCCTCCCAGGTCAAGAATCAGCTGTGGTGGCAGACCGCCGCGCTGGTCTCCATCAGTCTGCTGTTGATGCTGTTCTTCACCTGGCTGATCATCCGTCCCATCCGGCAGCTGGAGCGCCGCATCAATGGCCTGGGCAGCGGCACCGACAGCGAGCGACCCATCGTCATCAAGGGGCCGGCAGAGCTGGTGCAGCTGGGTGAGCGTCTCAACTGGCTGTCGACGCGTCTGGATGAGCTGGAGGAGCAGAAGCAGCAGTTCCTGCGCCACATGTCGCATGAGCTCAAGACCCCGCTGGCCAGCATCCGCGAAGGTACCGGCCTGCTGATCGATGAGGTCGCCGGGCCGCTGAGTCCGCACCAGGCCGAGATTCTTGGCCTGCTGGATGATTCCAGCAAGGAATTGCAGAAGCTTATCGAGCAACTCCTCGACTACAATCTGCTGCAGCACAATCAAGGCCTCGAACAGAGCCGCTTCGATGTGCATGAAGTGTTCAAGGAAGTGCTGGCAAAACATCGCCTGGCACTGGAAAAGAAGGGCATGCGCGTGCATCTTCCGCCTGCCAGCCTCAGTTGGGAGGCAGACAGGCCGCGTACCGGGCGTATTCTCGACAACCTGATCTCCAATGCCATCGCCTATGGCGAAGACAGCGGTGACCTGTGGTTGAGAGCCCGCAAGGAACGTCGCAAGCTGGTCATCGAAGTCGCCAACAGCGGTGAGCCCATCGCCGCCCAGGACCGTGACCACCTGTTCAAGCCCTTCTATCAGGGCGCGGTGAAGCGCAAGGGCCCGCTCAAGGGCTCGGGTATCGGTCTCTCGGTCGCCGCTGACAGCGCCCGCGCCCAATTTGGTCAATTGGCGCTGGTGGATGACCCCAAGGCGGATGTCTGCTTCCGGCTGACATTGCCGACACCGAGTCGCTCGCTGACGTCAGGGGAAGGTAGTGAGCATGAACCGCAGGCAGACAGGGATGCCGCCGGGGCGGATCAGCAGTCCACACCACATGAAATGGCGTCATTGAACGCCATCAAGCACGCAAGGAACTGAAGTGATGAAGGGTCAACGACTACTGATGCGCCTGGCCGCAGGCGTATTGCTCAGTACGCTTAGCGCCTGTGGCGCCCTGACCAATATCACCATGCCGGGCAGCGAGCCGGAAGTGGTCAGCCCGAGTGTGCGGGAGAGCTGCTACGGCGCCGGTGATCTGCCGGATTTCACCGGCGAGGACTGTCTGCTGGATGAATGGGTCGCCTTCGCGCTGCAGGCCCAGCGTGGCAACAGCGGCTGGCGCGAAAGCACCCTGCTGCAGCTGGAAGGCAACCGTCACGACCGTCGCCTCGCGCGTGCCATCGTGCTCAGCTGGGGCGATGAATCGGACTGGCAGCTGGCCTCCGACCTCTACAAGGCGGACCTGCCCACCGCCCCGAGCCGCCTGCAGCCGCTGCTTCGCCAGTGGCTCAATGGCCTCGAGGAGCGTCGCGGTCTGATCGCCGAGCGTGACAAGAATGACGGTGCCCGTCGCAAGCTCAGCGCCGAGAACGCCCAGCTGACCAAGAAGCTGGAAGCCTTGACGGCCATCGAAGAATCGATCAATTCGCGCCGCCAGAGCACGCCCTGAGCCATCAGCGGCAGACTCTGGCCACGACCCTGTCACTCAATCCCCGTGATTGCATGACGCAAGACTGTGCGGCCCCGACGTCGATGTCCCCAGGCCCTCGGGTGTCGCAAGGAGAGTTAGTGTGAAATACGCACAAGCGCATATTCTGCTCGTCGATGATGATGCGAGCCTGCTCAAGCTGCTCGGCATGCGTCTCGAAAGCCGTGGCTTCAAGGTCACGACGGCCAGCAGTGGCCGCGAGGCGCTCAGCCGTCTCGAAGCCGCACGTCCAGACCTGGTCCTGTCCGACCTGCGCATGGATGAAATGGATGGCATGGCCCTGTTCGGTGAGCTGCAGAAGCGTCAGCCGGGTATGCCCGTCATCCTGCTGACCGCACACGGCTCCATCCCTGATGCCGTCAGCGCCACCCGTCAGGGCGTGTTCAGCTTCCTGACCAAGCCGGTCGACAAGGACGAGCTGTTCGCCGCCATCGATGAGGCGCTGGCCCAGGCGCCGCCCGTAAAGGAGGGTGACGATGCCTGGCGCGCTGGCATCATCACTCGCTCCCCGCAGATGGAGCAGATTCTCGAGCAGGCGCGCATGGTAGCGGCATCCGATGTCAGCGTGCTGGTCACCGGTCCGTCCGGTTCGGGCAAGGAGCTGATGGCCAAGGCCATCCACAACGCCAGCCCGCGTGCCTCGCGTCCCTTCGTCGCCATCAATTGTGGCGCGCTGCCGGAACAGCTGCTGGAAAGCGAGCTGTTCGGTCACGCCAAGGGCTCGTTCACCGGCGCGGTCAGTGCCCATCAGGGCCTGTTCCAGGCCGCGGACGGCGGCACCCTGTTCCTCGACGAGATCGGCGACATGCCGCTGGCGCTGCAGGTCAAGCTGCTGCGTGCACTGCAGGAGCGTCAGATTCGCCCGTTGGGGTCCACCACCTCGGTGCCCATCGATGTGCGCATCATCTCCGCCACGCACCGCAATCTCGACAAGGCGATGCATGATGGCGACTTCCGCGAAGACCTCTACTACCGCCTCAACGTGGTCAATCTGAAGCTGCCCGCCCTGCGCGAGCGTGCCGAGGATGTGCCGCTGCTGGCCAAATACCTGATCAGCCAGGCCGCCGCGCGCCACAAGCCGTTCGTGAAGGGCTTCTCGCCGGAAGCACTCAACCTGCTGGCCTCCAGTGCCTGGCCGGGCAACGTGCGTCAGCTGGTCAACGTGGTCGAGCAGTGTGTCGCGCTCACCAGCTCCTCGATGATTCCGGAAGCGCTGGTCTCCCAGGCGCTGGCCGCGGAGGAGAACGCCTTGCCGTCCTTCTCCGAGGCGCGTGCCGGCTTCGAGCGCAGCTACCTGATCAAGGTGCTGAAGATCACCGAAGGCAACGTGACCCAGGCGGCGCGTATCGCCGGGCGTAACCGCACCGACTTCTACAAGCTGCTGGGGCGTCATGATCTGGAGCCAGGTGTGTTCAAGCCGGGCGCCGAGCAGGGTCCGCCTGATTTTTGATCTAACGCGCCCGCTGCCGCGCGAAAGGCATGAGGTCAAAAGCGGCCCGCAGCTTCTCGCAAGGCCACGCGCATAAAGCGTGAGTGCAAAAGCGGCTCGATGTGTCTGACGTGAAGCGCCCATGAAAAAGCCCCGTTACCGGTTCCGGTAGCGGGGCTTTTTCGGTTTGGTAGCGCGACAGTGCCGATCAGAGGATCAGGGGCGCGGCTTGTAGCGGCGTTTGACCTCGACGGCCAGGCGGCCTTCGCCGAGGCGGATGGAGAGCATCTCGCCGGGCTGGGTCTGGTGGGCGGCGCGAATCACCTTGCTGTCGCCGGGTGCCGGCATCTGGCTGCTGCCGACGCGTTCGACGATGGCGTAGCCACGGTTGAGCACATTGAGCGGACTGACCGCATTCAGTGCGCGCATCGCGCCTTCCAGGCGTTCACGGTCAGCGGCCAGGCGACGTGGCAGGGCGTTGTTGAGGCGCGGGGTCAGCATCGCCAGTTGCTGACGATGGCGCTGGATGTCGCGCGCGGGGCTGGCCTGCTGCAGGCGGCGGGTCAACTGGTCGGCCTTCTGCTGCTCACGGGTCATGCGCATGCGCACTGCGGCGTGCAGGCGGCGTTCCAGCTCGCGGGCCCGTTGGCGCTGGGTTTCCAGCTCACGGGCCGGATGGCGCAGGCGCGAGCGGGCATGATCCAGACGCTGCGCCGCCTGGTCGAGGCGGGCACGCTGCGCGCGCCACAGGCGCTGCTTGAGGGCACTCAGCTGCTGCACCTGGGCGCGTTGGTCCGGGTACAACGCCTCGGCTGCGGCGGAGGGCGTCGGCGCACGCAGGTCGGCGGCCAGCTCCGCCAGGGTGGTATCGGTCTCGTGGCCGATGGCCGCCACCACCGGCAGGCGCGAGTGGAAGATGGCGCGCGCCAGATGCTGGTCATTGAAGGCCCACAGGTCTTCCAGGCTGCCGCCGCCGCGCGTGATCAGCAGCGCATCACAGTCGCTGTCGCGATTGGCCATCGCCACCGCGCGAATCAGCTGTGGCACCGCCTGCGGCCCCTGTACGGCGACCGGCAACACGCTCAGATGCGCCTGGGGCCAGCGCTTGCGCGTCACCGCGATCACGTCCTGCAGCGCCGCACCGGTGGCGGAGGTGATCACGCCCAGATGGCGCGGCGGATGGGGCAGGGCGCGCTGATTGGCGAACACGCCCTCGGCCGCCAGTTGCTCCTTGAGGCGCGCCAGTCGCGCCAGCCACTCCCCCAGCCCCGCCTGCTGCAATGCCTCGACGATCAACTGATAGTCGCCGCGCGCCTCGAACAGTGACACCTTGGCGCGCACCCGCACCCGATCTCCGTCCTTGGGCTTCTCGCGCAGAAACTGGGCACGGCTCTTGAACAGCGCACAGCGCACCTGGGCGTTGTCATCCTTGAGCGTGAAGTAGCAGTGGCCGGAGCGTGGCTGCGAGAAACCCGAGATTTCCCCCTCGATCCAGAGCTCCCCCAGGCCTCGCTCCAGCAGGCCCTTGGCCTCGCGGTTGAGCTGGGTCACGCTGATGGCGTTGGCGGCAGACGAGGTTTCGAACACGCGACATTCCTTGTATGGGAGCGAGTGAGGGCGCGGGGCGGAAGCTTGGCCGAGTGAGGTGGACATGATGCCACAGGCGATGGCTCTGCCACCAAAAAGCCCCCGCACTCCTGAAGGAGAGCGGGGGCTTGGGGATTGCCACAGAGAGGGTCTGGGTCAGGCCGTCTGAGTCTTGCGCTTGCCGAGTCGTGACAGCAGGAACGGCCCGAGCAGCAGCACCAGTGAGGCCAACCACAGGCCCTGCGAGATGCCGGATTGCCACAGGATGCTGCTGTCCCCGCCGCTGATGGCCAGGGCGCGACGCAGGTTCTCTTCCATCAGCCCGCCGAGCACGAAGCCCAGCACGATGGTGGCCAGCGAGAAATTCAGCTTGCGCAGCAGGTAGCCCAGCACGCCGATGCCCAGCATCAGATAGATGGCTCCCATGTCGGAATGCAGCTGATAGACCCCGACGAAGGACAGGATGACGATGCCCGGCACCAGTGCCCAGCGCGGGATGGTCAGCACGCGAGCGAAGAAGCCGGCCAGCGGCAGGTTGAGCAGCAACAGCACGATGTTGCCGATATAGAGTGAAGCGATCAGGCCGCCCGCGACCTTGGGATGCTCGCTGAACATCATCGGGCCGGGCGTGATGTTGTAGAGCATCAGTGCGCCCAGCAATACGGCGGTAGTACCGGAACCCGGGATGCCCAGAGTCAGCATCGGCACGAAGGAGCCCGCCGCGGATGCGTTGTTGGCGGCTTCCGGCGCGGCCAGGCCGCGCATGTCGCCGGTACCGAAGGTGTTGTGCTTGTCGCTGACGCGCTTTTCGGTGGTGTAGGAGACGGCACCCGCCACCGAGGCACCGGTGCCCGGCAACACCCCGATCAAAAAGCCGAGCAGGCCGGAGCGCAGCATCGCGCCCTTGCAGTAGAGAATTTCCTTCATCGTCACGAACACGCGGCCGATGACAGGTAGGGCGCCGGTCTTGCCGTGTTGCAGGCGGCTCTCCAGCATCAGCAGGATTTCGCTGATCGCGAACATGCCAATGATCAGTACCACGAAGTCGATGCCGTCGTAGAGGTCGGGAATATCGAAGGTGAAGCGCTGGATACCGGTGCCGGAATCGACGCCGACGGTGCCGATCAGCACGCCGATGATGGCGCCCAGTGCGGTCTTGACCGGGTCCTTGCCCATCATCACCGACATGGAGGCGAAGGCGAACACCATCATGGTGAACAGTTCCGCCGGGCCGAACTGCACGGCTACCTTGGCCAGCAGCGGGGCGAACAGGGTCAGACCCAGGATCGCGATGCTGGCACCGACGAAGGAGCTGATCGCCGAGATGCCCAGTGCCGGTCCCGCCAGGCCCTGCTTGGCCAGCGGATAGCCGTCGAGGGTGGTCATCACGGCCCCGGCGTCACCCGGTACGTTGAGCAGGATGCTCGACATCCGGCCGCCGTATTCGGCGCCGGTATAGATACCTGCCAGCAGAATCAGTGCCGACTCTGCAGGCAGGCCGAGGGTATAGGCCAGCGGCATCAGGATGGCGATGCCGTTGATGGGGCCGATGCCGGGCAGGGCACCGAACAGGGTGCCCAGCAAGGCGCCGGTGAAGGCCAGGCCAAGGTTGAGCGGCGTCAGTGCGACGCCAAAGCCCTGGATGATGAAATCAAACATGAGAAAGCCCTCTCGGAATCAGGAAAACCACAGCCCGGTCGGCAGCGAGATTTCCAGCACGGCGGTGAACAGCACGTAGCTTGCGCCGGCCATCAGTACCCCGGTCACGCAGGCGGCGCGCCAGCTGGCACCGAACAGTCGTGCGATGGCGGTGATCGTGGCAACGGCCGTGATGGGGTAGCCAAGACGCACGAAGAAGAAGGCGAAGGCGATCAGAATCACCATCACCAGCCCCAGCTGCATCAACACGCTGGCGGATGGCCAGTCACCTTCCGGGCCGGGGCGCAGAATCAGCACTAGCGAGAAGATGGCCATCAGGATCGAGAGGCCGATGGGAAAGGCTTTGGGGCCTACCGGGTCGTAGGCGAAGGGCACTTCGATACTCAGGGACTGGGCGACGATGAACGCCGCCAGTCCCATCAGGGCGAAGCCCAGGATGCGATCGGCGGCGAGTCTCATTTTGTCAGTCCCACTTCCTTGGCGAGGTTCTTGAAGCCAGCGATCTGGGTTTTCACGTAGGTGTCGAAATCCGCGCCGAACTTCTGGATCGGGAACAGGCCGCGCGCTTCACGGATCTCGGCGAATTCCGGCTTGTCGCTCAGCTGCTTGAGGCGCTCGACCCAGGCGTCGTAGTCGGCATCGCTGACGTCCTTGCCCATGTAGTAACCGCGCCAGATCGGCCAGGTCACGTCGTAGCCCTGCTCGGCAGCCGTGGGAATCTCGGCGAAGGCGCCTTCGACACGCTCTTCGGATAGCGCCGCGAGTACGCGAATCTTGCCGCTGGAAAGCTGTGACTGAAGCTCTGACAGATCACCGGTATAGACCTTGATGTGATTGCCCAGCAGTGCCGCCAGGGCTTCACCACCGCCCTCGAAGGACACGTAACGCAGCTTGCGCGGTGACACGTCGATGGACTTGGCGATCAGCGCGGCCTTCATCCAGTCCTGGCTGCCGATGGTGCCGCCGGCACCGAAGGGAATCTCGCTGGGGTGTGCCTTGAGGTCCTGCATCAGTTCATCGAGGGTCTGCCAGGGAGCGTCTGCATTGACGACCACCGCGCCATAGTCGACGCCCAGTGCACCGACCCAGCGCACGTCATCGGCGCTGAACTTGCCGAACTTGCCCAGCGCCAGATTGACGGCGGCGCCGGTGCTGGCGGCCACCAGCAGATTCGGGTCATCGCTGCGCACCCCGATGACGTGGTTGTAGGCAACCGCACCGATGCCACCCGGCATGTAGGTGACCATCATCGGCGAGTCGATGATGCCGGTTTCCAGCAGGCCATTGGCGGCCAGACGACAGGTGAGGTCATAGCCACCACCGGGCTTGGCCGGGGCGATGCATTCGCTCTTGTCGGCGGCCGCGGCGGGCGTGGCCGAAAGGCTTGCCGTGGCCAGTGCGATGGGGACAGCCATCGCGGCGGCGAGGCGCAGTGGGGTGAAGCGGCGAAGTGAGGAGGGCAGGTATCGGGACTGGGGCATGGTGTGCTCCTGATGGCTGTTGTTTTTGTCTTCGCAGCGCCTTTTGCTTTATGTTCATGGCGGCAGGATGGCGCTGTCTCGGCAATGCATCGCATGCGTGATTGCGATACCGGCATGTTAGGAGCGCGACCTTTCATCAACCTGTCACTTTCCCTTCATCTCACTGAGACTTTGGATGCATGCGCCTGCTCGTCGTCGAGGATGATCCCCTCATTTCCCGCACCCTGCAGCGCAGTCTTTCGGCGCTGGGTTTCTCCATCGACGCCTTCGAGACTCTGGCTCCCGCGCGCGATGCCGCGCGTCAGGGCGGCTTTGATCTGATCCTGCTCGACCTCGGCCTGCCCGACGGGCAGGGCATGGACCTGCTGGCGGAGTTGCGCCAGCGCAATGACCTGACGCCGGTGCTGATCATCACGGCGCGGGACGGTGTCGATGACCGCGTGCGCGGGCTGGATCTCGGTGCCGATGACTACCTGGCCAAGCCGTTCTCGCTGGTGGAGATGGAAGCGCGCGTACGTGCCTTGCTGCGGCGCAGTCAGGGGCGCTGCGACAACAGTGTGCGCTTCGGGCCACTGTCGCTGTCGACCAGCAGCGGCATGTTCACTCTGAGTGAGGCGACGCTGGACCTGCCGCCACGCGAACGACGCCTGCTGGAAAGTCTGATGCTGCACGCCGGCAAGGTGGTGTCGCGCGAGGTGATCGAAGGCAAGGTGTTCGGTTATGGCGAGGTGGGCTCCAACGCGCTGGAGGTCTATATCAGCCGCCTGCGCAAGCGTCTGACAGGCAGTGAAGTGCAGATCCGCACCCTGCGTGGGCTGGGTTATCGTCTCGAGCTGACAGACGCCGGATGATCATCCACGGCAAGTTGCGTGATCGTCTGCTGGGCTGGCTGTTGAGCATGATGTTCATCGTCGGTGGCCTGCTGATGATCGACGCCTGGGCCACCAGTCAGCGCTCGGCGCAGCGCGCCTTCGACAATCAGCTCGAGGATGCGCTGCTCGCCATGTCAGAAGCCATCCAGTGGCAGGATGACAAACCGCGCATCATGATGCCGCCCGCCGCGCTCAAGATTCTCTCCACGCGCCATCAGGAGCGCGTCTTCTATCGCTTGATCGATGATCAGGGTCGGGTACTGGCCAACAATCTCGACATGCCTCTGCCGTCCGGGCTGCAGCGCGAGGCGGCCGAAGGCGATGTCTGGCATGACATGCGTTATCAGGGCGTCGATTGGCGGCTGCACGCGCGCAGCGTGCGCTCGGCAGGCTGGGAGCGGCAGTTTCGCGTGCAGGTCTGGGTCGGCCATACCACCGAAGGGCGCGAGCAACTGGCGCGTGAGCTGATGATTCGCGCCACGGGACGCATGCTGGTGATGGGGCTGTTCGCCGCCATGATGATCTTCATCACCCTGCGTCTGGCGCTGACGCCGCTCAAGCGACTGCGTCATCAGCTGCGTCGGCGCCAACCGCAGGATGCCAGCCCGCTGTCGGGCACCATGCCCGAGGAAATGCGCGAGCTGGTCGAGACACTGGAGCAGCTGTTCGCCCGTCAGGGGGAGTCACGTGATGCCCTGCTGCGCTTCACCGCCGATGCCAGCCATCAGCTGCGCACACCGCTGGCGGGTGTGCAGAATGCTGCCGAATTCGCGCTGAGCAGCGACTCACCGACCCAGTGGCATCAGGCCTTGAGCGATATCCATGCCAGCGCTGAACGCACCAGTCGTCTGGCCGGGCAGTTGCTGAACCTGACGCGGCTGCGTCATCTGGCACTGCCCACGCAGCAGGACGCGCTGGACCTCGCTGACTTGCTTCGCGACGTGGTGATGGAGTGGGTCGATCACGATCTCGCGCGCCAGCATGACCTGGGGATGGCTGAACTGCCCTCACAGCCGGTCTGCGTGATAGGCGAGGCGTGGGCGCTGCGCGAGATGATCGGCAATCTGATCGAGAATGCGCTGCGCTACACCCCGGCGGGTAGCGAGATCACCCTGGGACTTGTCCTTGAGGCAGAGGGCAGGGGAGTGGTGCTGAGCATCGAGGACAACGGCCCCGGCGTCGATCCACAGATGCTGGAACGACTCTGTCAGCCCTTCGAGCGCGCCGGACGTCAGGACACCGATGGTTCGGGGCTGGGGCTGGCGATCGTCGAGACGATTGCCCGGCGTCATCAGGCCGAGTTGCAGATCAGCAATCGCGACCCAGGGGGGCTGTGCGTGCGCATTCGCTTTGCGGGGAGACAGCTATGAAGTTCATGCCTGACAGGCTGCGCGCCATGGCCTTCGCTATCGTTTCCTCCATCGTTCCCACCCGGGCCTGCCGAGTCACGAGCCGCCTGTGGCTTGTGCTGTGGGCGGGGATTGGCATGTTCTCTCTGATTCAGCCAACCATGGCATCTGCGGCGCCACCCCAGGCACGGCTGGTGATCGAGGCGGCGATGGACCGGCAGGTCGCGGCTCCTTTGCTGGCGGCGTTCTCGCGCCGCTATCCCGACGTCGAGCTCGACTACCGCGACCGCAGCTCGATGGCCGTCAATGCCCTGGCCCAGCAAGCAGATGCGCAGGCAGACATCATCCTTAGCTCGGCAATGCCTTGGCAGGTGGCGCTGGTCAATCAGGGGCTGGCGCAGCGACTCGACAGCGACGAGGCTCGACAGTGGCCGGAGTGGGCCAAGTGGCGCGATGAGGTCTTCGCCTTCACCTTCGAACCCATCGTGATGGCCTATCGGCTGGACCTCGCCGCAAGGATGCTGCCGCCTGTCTCGCATGCCGATGTCCTGAATCTGCTGACAGAGCATGCCGAGACGCTGGCCGGCCGGGTAGTGGCCTATTCGCCCTCCAGAAGCGCACTGGGCTATGCGCTCTACCTGCAGGATTCCCGTTATTCTGGACGCTTCTGGAAGCTGGTCACGGCGCTGGGGCGGGTTGATGCCACTCTCGAGACCAGCACCCAGCGCATGCTGGAAGGTCTGAGTGACGGGCGCTACTGGCTGGGCTACAACCTCCTGGGCTCCTATGCATTGCAGTGGGCGCAGACGCATCCCGACATCATCGTGCAGATGCCCTCTGACTATGCGCTGATCTCGATGCGCACCGCCTTCATCCACCGCGATGCCCCGCACCCGGAGCAGGCGCGTGCCTTCATCAACTTCCTCATCGGGCGGGAAGGTCAGCACGTCGTGGCCGGCGAGACGCCGCTCTACAGCATCCGGGATGACATCACCGGCCCTTTCACCGCCCAGTCATTGCGCGACCAGGTCGGGCAGCGGCTGTATCCCCAACCGCTGGATGCCTCGTCATTGAGCATGTTGGATAACGCGCGTCGCAATGACTTCCTCGCCCGCTGGTTCGATGCCTATTCGGGCGGCGCCCCGACGCCCTGACGGTCGCCTGCGGCCTGGCAGGCAGCCGTTACGCTCTCACTGCCCGCCAGGCCGCAGGCCGCGCCATCCGTGGCTTTAGTTGACCAGATGGTTAGTGCCATCGGGACGAGAAGTTGCGAGTTTGATAGCCTGCGACGTTTGTCTCGAGTGGGGCGAATGGGTTATCATGGGTGATTACCTCGCAGCAACCGCTAGAACCGTAGTCATGGCGCCTGTCCATCGGGCCCTGCACTGCGGCTTTCGCGCATCCCTCATAAACTGCTACTGGGCGTTCGACATGCTACGTATAGCGCAAGAAGCTCTGACGTTTGATGACGTTCTTCTCGTCCCCGGCTACTCCGAGGTCCTCCCCAAGGACGTCAGCCTGAGATCACGTCTCACACGCGACATCAGCGTCAATATCCCGCTCATCTCCTCTGCGATGGATACCGTCACCGAAGCTCGCCTGGCCATCGCCATGGCGCAGGAAGGTGGTGTCGGCATCATCCACAAGAGCATGAGCATCGCCCAGCAGGCCGCGGAAGTCCGCAAGGTCAAGAAGCACGAGAGCGTCATCGTGCGTGACCCGGTCACTGTCAGCCCGAAGGCCAAGATCCAGGATCTGCTGGCGATGTCCGAGGAGCATGGCTACTCCGGCTTCCCGGTGGTCGAGGGTGAATACCTGGTCGGTATCGTCACCGGTCGCGACATGCGTTTCCAGCCTGACTTCAGCGACACCGTCGCCGGCATCATGACCGGCCGCGAGAAGCTGGTCACCGTGCTGGAAGGCACCCCGCTCGAGCAGATCAAGGCCAAGCTGCAGGAAAGCCGCATCGAGAAGATGCCGATCGTCGATGACGAATTCCGCCTGCGCGGTCTCGTCACCGTTCGCGACATCGAGAAGGTCAAGACCTACCCGAACGCCGCGAAGGACAGCAACGGCAGCCTGCTGGTCGGCGCCGCCGTCGGCACCGGCCCGGAAACCCCGGACCGCGTCGCGGCGCTCGCCGAAGCCGGCGTTGACGTCATCGTCGTCGACACCGCTCACGGTCACTCCAAGGGCGTGATCGACCGCGTCGCCTGGGTGAAGGAGCATCATCCGAAGATTCAGGTCATCGGTGGCAACATCGCGACCGCCGAAGCCGCCATAGCCCTGGCAGAAGCCGGCGCGGACGGCGTCAAGGTCGGCATCGGCCCGGGTTCCATCTGCACCACGCGCATCGTCGCCGGTGTCGGTGTGCCGCAGATGAGCGCCGTCGCCAACGTCGCGGCCGCCATGGCCAAGTACGACGTGCCGGTCATCGCCGATGGCGGTATCCGCTTCTCCGGTGACATCGCCAAGGCCATCGCCGCAGGCGCCAGCATCGTCATGATCGGCGGCCTGCTCGCCGGTACCGAGGAAGCGCCGGGTGAAGTCGAGCTGTTCCAGGGTCGTACCTACAAGGCGTATCGCGGCATGGGTTCCATGGGCGCCATGTCCCAGACCCAGGGTTCCAGCGACCGTTACTTCCAGGACAAGAACGCCGGCGTCGAGAAGCTGGTACCGGAAGGCATCGAAGGCCGCGTGCCCTACAAGGGCATGATGAGCGCCATCGTGCACCAGCTGATGGGCGGCCTGCGTGCCTCCATGGGCTACACCGGCAGCCAGACCATCGAAGAGATGCGCACCAAGCCGCAATTCGTGCAGATCACCGGTGCCGGCTTCGCCGAATCCCACGTCCACGACGTGCAGATCACCAAGGAAGCGCCCAACTATCGGCGCGACTGAGACATAGCGAAGCGCGACGCAAAGCGGGAGCCCAACACGGGTTCCCGCTTTGCTTGGGTCGAACGAACTTTCGGTATCGGCTACCCTCGACGCCAGATTGTTTCGGCCCTGCGCTCCCTCGCAGCTCCGAAGCGGGTCTCACGACTCCCCAATGAGAGACTGAAGATGCAAGACATCCATTCCCACAAGATCCTGATCCTCGATTTCGGTTCCCAGTACACACAGCTGATCGCGCGTCGCGTGCGTGAGCTGGGCGTGTTCTCCGAGGTGCGTGCCTTCGACATCACCGAAGAAGAGATCCGCGAGTACAACCCCAACGGCATCATCCTGGCCGGTGGCCCGGAATCCGTCACCGAGCTGGACTCGCCGCGTGCGCCCGAGTGCGTGTTCGAGATGGGTCTGCCGGTGTTCGGCATCTGTTACGGCATGCAGACCATGGCCGAGCAGCTCGGCGGCAAGGTCGAAGGCTCCAACGTGCGCGAATTCGGCTATGCCCAGATTCGTGTCGATGGTGAGTCCGCGCTGTTCAAGGACATCAAGGACCACCTGGACGACGAAGGTCGCCCGCTGCTCGACGTCTGGATGAGCCACGGTGACAAGGTCGCGAAGGTTCCGGAGACCTTCACCGTCACTGCCTCCACCCCGAGCTGCCCGATCGCCGCCATGGCGTGGGAAGAGAAGCAGTTCTACGGCGTGCAGTTCCACCCGGAAGTCACCCACACCCTGCAGGGCCAGCGCATCCTCGAGCACTTCGTGATCGAGATCTGCCAGTCCGAGCGTCTGTGGACCCCGGCCAAGATCATCGAAGACCTGACCGATCGCGTTCGCGCCCAGGTCGGTGACCGCAAGGTGCTGCTCGGCCTGTCCGGCGGTGTCGACTCCTCCGTGGTCGCGGCGCTGCTGCACAAGGCCATCGGCGACCAGCTGACCTGCGTCTTCGTCGACAACGGTCTGCTGCGCAAGAAGGAAGGCGACCAGGTCATGGAAACCTTCTCTCGCCACATGGGCGTCAAGGTCATCCGTGTTGATGCCGAAGACCTCTTCCTCGGCAAGCTGGCTGGCGTCAGCGACCCGGAAGCCAAGCGCAAGGCCATCGGCAACACCTTCATCGAAGTGTTCGATGCCGAAGCCGCCAAGCTCAAGGACGTCGACTTCCTCGCCCAGGGCACCATCTACCCGGACGTGATCGAATCCGCTGCCAGCAAGACCGGCAAGTCCCACGTCATCAAGTCCCACCACAATGTCGGCGGCCTGCCGGACGACATGAAGATGGAACTGGTCGAGCCGCTGCGCGAACTGTTCAAGGACGAAGTCCGCAAGGTCGGCCTCGAACTCGGCCTGCCCTACGACATGGTCTACCGTCACCCCTTCCCGGGGCCGGGTCTGGGCGTGCGTATCCTCGGTGAAGTGAAGAAGGAATACGCGGACATCCTGCGTGAAGCCGACGCCATCTTCATCGAAGAACTGCACAACTTCGGCTGGTATCACAAGACCAGCCAGGCGTTCGCCGTCTTCCTGCCGGTCAAGTCCGTTGGCGTCGTCGGCGATGGCCGTCGTTACGAGTGGGTCATCGCCATTCGTGCCGTCGAGACCGTCGACTTCATGACGGCCCGCTGGGCGCACCTGCCGTATGAGCTGCTGGAGAAGGTCTCCAATCGCATCATCAACGAGCTGGAGCACGTCTCGCGCGTCACCTATGACGTCAGCAGCAAGCCGCCGGCCACCATCGAGTGGGAATGATCACCTGACGATCACCCCTCGCTGAGCTGAGGCAGCGTTCTGTCGAGATGGTCTCTTGAGCTGATCGAGACGAGAACGCAGCAAGCAAAAAGCCCTTCTGGCCATTGGCCGGAAGGGCTTTTTTGTGGGCGCGATTCAGAGATCTCTTACCGCTTTGCTCACTTCTGCTCGGCTGTCTCCTTCCTGGCCTTCTGCAGGTTCAGCCGGACGCCGTGAGAAGAGTGAAAGAAGCCGAAGCCGGCCAGTGGGCGGGTGGCACCGTCGGGAGTCTGCCAGTAGACATCGGCGCGGTGATTGCGGACTTCGTGCATCACGGCATCGTATTGCAGTAGCAGTGAGTCCGGTTCGGGCTTTTCGGTCGTCACGTTCCATTCGGTGATGACCAGCACGTAGTCGCCGAGTTGTGGCTGATAGGTAGATGCGATATGCGCCCCGTTCAGCCTCAGCGGCAGGCTGTTGCCATCCTCGGAGAGCGCGAGGTGGTGACTGAGGTAGTCGCCGAGTTGGTCCACCAGTGGCTGTGGCAGGGACTGGCCTGGTGCCTGCTCACCAAGGGCTGCCAGTGCCGGCGCGGCGATCAGCAGGTCTTCACGCGGGAATTGGAGCGTGAGGTGCAGCGTTTCTTGCGATTGCTGCTCGAATGTCAGCACGCTGCCGGGCAGGGCGTGGGCGTGAGCCGTCTCGATGAGGCCGCCTCCCGCCCCGCTGGCCCCATAGCCGAGGGAGATCACGGCAAGGACAAGTAGGGCGGTGCGCCAGGAAACGTGCCGGATCATTCGGTCTGGCCGCCGTAGTCGTCGGTGCGATCCCGCCATACCGAGTGCGGGTGGTTGCCGACCTTGTCGGTGGACTTGTTCGACTGCAACGAGAATTCGATCCACAGCGAGGGGCCGTGGATACGCACGTAATCGTTCTCGGCGCTGACCTGCGGCGTGCCGGAGAAGCCGAGGTAGGTGTCCGAAAGCTCTGCGGTGTACTTCGCCATGTAGGCCTTGGCCTCCGGCGCGGAGATGTCATCCACATAGGTTTCGATGGCCTTCAGCAGCAGCGCTTGCTGGTCGTCATCCAGCTCGGAGACGGGAATGCCTTCATAGCTATCGGGGATGGCATCGTCGGCCTGGGGGCCAGCGAGGATGTCACGGTAGGTGCCTTCCAGCGTCGCTTCGGCCTGTTGATCCTCGGAGAGCGAGCTGAGCAGGGTGGCGAAGGCATCGCGTTCCTGGGTCAGCGGCTCGTTCACGCGGCCGTTCATCTCGAAATAGGGGAAGGGTTCCACGCCACGGAAGGAGGGGGTGGCCCCGGCCAGCTTGCCGTCGGTGTAGGTGTTGGCGAAGGCCATGTGGTGGCCGCCGTAGTACAGCTCCCAGGTGCCGCTTTCACCCGGTGTGCCGAGGAAGGCGAACTTGGTGTTGTAGGAGGAGTAACCGGCCTTGTAGTCGGTGCTGACGGTGTTGATGTAGTCGTCGGCGTTGAGCGTCTGAATCATCTCGTCGAAGCCTTCATCCGGCGCATGGCCGGTGGCTTCCAGCATGATGGCTTTGACGAGGCCGCGCTGCTTGATGCTCAGCTCGCCCAGCAGCACGCCGGGGCGTTTCGGGAAGGCACCGGCTGGCAGGTTGCTCCAGTTCTCGGCCTCTGCGAGGGAGTAGTCATGCTGCAGGTTATGCAGGATGGCATCGTCGGAGATGTCGGCCTTGAGCAGATCAATCAGGCACAGCATGCGCTCATAACCTGGCGTGTCGCCGCACTCGGCGGTGCTCTCGGGGATCGGCACGCTCTGCATCTGAGTGCTAGTATCGCCCATTCGCGCGCGCAGCGCCTCGCTCAGGGCCTGGTCTTCCGCTGACATCGGCGGCGGGCCATCGTGATCGGGCGGCGGCCCATCGTGCCCTTGTTGTGCGAGGACGGGGAAGGACAGGAGCGCGGCCAGCGCGGCTCCTCCGGTCACTACGAGACGTCGGGACATCGATGGGCCTATTTTCCGGGGACGAAGGAAAACCTTAGCCCGCCTGACGTCGAGCAGGAAGCCTTCACCCGATGATTTCTTTGTGCACATGCCGTGCCCTGTGCGTCGGCTGGCGACGACAGCCACGGGGCATGTACGGCTCACGCCAGTGTCAGGTCACCGTCGTATTCGAAGCGTCTTTCCTCGCCGGTGACAGGGTCAATGAACTCGAATCCCTTGGAGAGCAGCTGCAGGGGGCGCGCGTAATCATCCGGCGAGAGCGGTTGCAGCTCGGGGTAGTAGCGATCATTCAGGATCGGCCAGCCCAGCGTCTGCATATGCACGCGTAGCTGGTGGGTTCTGCCGGTGACAGGGTGCAGCTCGAACAATGCCTGGTGGTCAGTCTGCTGCACGCAGCGAATCACCGAGTGGCTGTTGGCCGCGCCTTCGGTGACATGAATGCGAAAGCGTTGCTCGCTCTGTTCGAGACGATTCTTCACCTCCCACTGCTGGCCCACCAGGGATTCCTCGCTGTGTATTTCGGCGATGGCCTGATAGGTCTTGTGGATATTCCGCGACTTGAATAGCTGATGGTAGAGGGGGCGCGTGTCGGGATTGACGGAGCACAGCACCAGCCCCGCCGTGACTCTATCCAGCCGATGCACCGCCTGCAGCGCCTCTATCCCGGTGTGCTTGCGCAGCCGCTGCTGCAGGCACTCATTCACGTACAGGCCACCGGGAGTCACCGGCAGAAAGTGCGGCTTGTAGGCCACCAGAATGTGCTCATCCTGATAGAGAATCCGCTCCGCGAAGGGAATGCTCGGCTCGCTTGCCACCTCGCGGTAATAGAACACGCGCAGGTGTGGCTGGTAGGGCGACTCTGGGGTAATCCGCGAGCCATCATCGCGATGCACCTTGCCCTCGGCCATGCGCTCGCGCCAGCGTGACTCGGCAATCGCCGGAAACTTGAGCAGTAGATACTCCAGTACCGTCGTCACACCGGGATTGACCTGAGGCAGACTCAGCTTGGAAGGACGCGCGGAAATGGACATGGAAGGCCTGAGGTTGGGTATAGGGCTATGATTTTTATTGTATATGAGTTATTACAAAATCTCTATTTTTAAAGTTTTCTTATAGTGCTTTGTTATTTGCATATTGGATAAGTTTGAGCTTATAGATCTTGTGTTAAGAAACGTGAATTTTTATGTAGAAAATCTATAAAAATTGATTTAGTGTCTGTTTTTACAGATATTGATGATTTATAGGTGATGCTCTTAAGTTTAAGCTATAACGCTCATTTCTATAATTGTCTAGCATAAGTACAAATTAACAGTGCGAGGATTTATGAAGACTATTGCAATATTTAATAACAAAGGTGGAGTAGGAAAAACAACGTTTTGTGCCAATTTAGCCACGCATGTTGCACTTAACTATGATAAGAAAGTGTTAGTTATAGATCTTGATCCCCAAGCTAATATCACACATTATATGTTAGGAGATGAGCTGGCAAGTAAGGTCATAGCTCCTTATTATGATAGTGATCTTGATAAAGAGTATGGCACGGTTGTAGATGCTTTTGATGATTATGAGCTTGGTAGCAGTGAGATAAATACTAAGATAACTCCTGTTGTTTGTGAGAGATTTGGTGCTTCTATTATAGCTGGCAATCCTTTTTTAGCCTCGTTTGAAGATATATTAAGTAAGAAGTGGAATGAGCTTTCTAATCCGGATAATGTAAGTGGGATAAGAATATCAAATTGGATAAATACTTTGCTGAAGCAGCAAGATGGAAATTTTGACTATGTGTTTATCGACTTAAGCCCAAGCTTGGGTGCTATTAATAGAACTGCTCTATTGGCTTCTGACTATTTTATATCTCCAATGAGTTGCGATATATTTAGTTTGGTGGCAATAAAGAATATTAGGCAATGGTTTGATGGCTGGGTATCATATTATAATGAGAGGATTGTCAGATTTAAAGAAGAAAAGCCTACTGTATGGAAGAAAATTGGATCTGGTGTTAAAGAAGAAGTATCTATAGATAGTGGTTTTTTAGGCTATACATTGCAGTCATATATTTCAAGAAAAGATGCTCAAGGTAATGTGAGAACAACACAAGCATATCAAAGAATCATTGATAATTTCGAACCTGAAGTTCAACAAAATATGGGGGGGTACAAGAAACCGAGTATCCATTCACATTTAGAGCTAAATTTAGGCGAAATACCTCATATGTTCGGGATTTTGGCCTTGTCTCAATATGTTGGGGCGCCTATAGCAAACCTCAATTCATCCGATGGAATGGCTGGTTCTCAATATGCACAAGCGAAGAACTATATCAAAGCCTTTGATGTTATAACCGAAAAGGTTATGAGGAATATTGGAGGTGTTGCTAATGTGGCCTGATTCTCTTGTGCGTGAATTGGTTGAGAAGCGATGTATAATTCATTTAGGTTCTGGTATATCCAGTCAGTCAACTAATGAGAATGGGGATAGACTACCAAGTTGGCATGATCTTTTAGATTATCTAAAGGAAAAAACATTGACAGAGGCTAATGATATACAATTAGTTAATGAGTTTCTTGAGCATAAGAAATTCTTAGATGCCGGCGAGGTAATTCGCACTAAAGGTAGTGATGCAGAATATAATGCTAAAATAAGGGAAGTGTTTATAGAGAGTGGGTTTAAGCCCTCTGCATCACATGAGGTGATTGTAAATATAGCTCCTAAGATTATTTCCACTACTAATTTTGATACGCTGATGGAATCGTCTTTAATAGACAATTCTGGTAATGACTCTTTTACTCAATTTGATCATACGCGCGATGGGTTGCTGGATGCTATAAGGTCTCCAGGAACTATACTTGTTAAAATGCACGGATGCGCTAAACATTCATCTCAAACAATATTAAGCCGTTCTGATTATTTTAAGCTCAGAAAAAAGCATCGTCAGTTTTTTGAACTTACATCTTCTCTCTATAAGGTGAATACAGTTTTGTTTATAGGGTGTGGGATAGAAGATCCAGATATCAATTTACTTCTAGAGAATAATAATATTGAAACAGATAGTTCAAACCCAAGTTATGCCCTTGTTGGATCGAGATCGTACGCATATAAAATAAGAGAGTCTATTAGATCTCAATACAATATTCAAGTTATATCCTATGAGCAAGAAAGTGATAATGATCATACTAAATTTTCAGAGAAGCTGTGTGAGCTTGCAGATAAAGTAGATGAAGTGCGTGCTAAGCATGGTACTGTTGCTTAATTAATAAGATTAAATTAAAAAAGCCCTCCCGGCATCGCCGGGAGGGCTTTTTCATGCGTCTTGCGGACTACGTTCACCGATGGGCTGATCTGCGGGGTTCTACTGAGATCAGACCGTTACATCGGGTGTTGCTCTTCTTCGTAGAGCTCGGCCTTGGCGTCGCGTAGGACATCTTCGCAGGCGCTGTGGTTGGCCAGTTGCAGCATCAGATTCTGGCTGAGGGCGAAGCCCTTGCCCAGGCAGGTGTCGACCTCTTCGCGGGTGAGCGCCGGGGTGACATTGCAGTCAATCTTCATCGTACGACTACCGCCATCAAAGCGGTCGGCGAGGGCGCGCAGGCGCCAGGCAAGCCGTGTTTTCCAGCGGGCGGTGGGGTCGGGGCCTTCCGTCACGTCGAGCGTGCAACGCCATTCAGGTTTGTAGACCTTCATGTGAACCTCCTCGGCTGGTCGTTTTCAATGATCGATCGTGATGTTCTGCTCCGCGTGCTGTGCTTGATGTCGTGCCTTGTTGCTCGTACCAGAAATGCGTTCCAGTCGTGCATATGACAGTCGTGCTAGAGGCTCGCGCGTCGTCTTGATCGACGACAGGCCGAGCCTCTCTACTCACCATACGAGTTTTGGCGCCGAGATACATCAGTCTGAGTGTAAACGGTGCTTATCCTGATGTATCTGCAACAGTTGCTCCAGCGCCAGATGCAGCCAGTCGAAAGTATCAAGTGGCCTCACGACCCGCGCTGGCACGCCACTTTGTGCGGCGGTGGCGGGGCTAGCAGTGGGAGTGTGCTCGCCCAGCAGCTCCGCCAGGCTCTCGACCTGGATGCCTTCGCGTAATGCGAATGTCTCAAGCTCGCCACTGGCCAGCCAGATCTCCTGAATCACCGTCGGCACCGCACTCATTGCACAGGCGTAGTCGAGAATCTCGCCGCGCTCGCGTTCTGCTGCAATGCGCGCGGCATGCGCCAGAAGTTGGGCGCTCAAGGCCGGAAAGCGTGCCTCGGCAATGTGGGGCGGCAGGTGCGAATCGCCAGATTCGGACGCTTGCCAGCGGCGCAGCGCAGGAGGGAGCTTTATTGAAGAGTCCGGCATTGAAGCGTCTGACGACGGGCAGGCAGACGGGTGATAAATCTTGGAGGCCATGTGGATAAACTCCAGAGCGAAGGGCGAACCGGCAGGCCGGTCAAGGGTCTAGGGTCGAGGGGCTAGGGCCGAAGGGCTAGGCTCAGGGCGAGGCAGCAAAGGCGACTGCCGCTGAAGGATCAGACAGCGAGAAAGGCAGAGTGTTGGATGGCGGGAGAGTCAGCGCCGCTTGCGCGGCAGTCACTGCTGCCATCGCGCCCCACCATGGCAGCTCGCGGAGGCTAAATCCCTCCGATGTGGCAGGTGTTTGCGTCAAGAGGCCTCAAGGCGGGATTGCGCTGCCAAGTGGTTAATCCTGCGAGACAAATCATCAATCGATGCAACCAGACGGCCACTTCGTGCGTACACAGCAGGACGTGCCCGCTGCGTTGCAGCGCCGGACCATCCCCCCTGGAGAGAATTGACATGACGAAGTACGCCGATCGAATCCGCATTTCCCTGTTGCTGCTGCGCCTCGGGGTCTTCCTCGTGATCACGATGTGGACACTGGACAAGTTCTTCAATCCTGGCCACGCCGCCGCCATCTTCGAGAAGTTCTATGCCATCGGTGGCCTGGGCGAAGGCATCGTCATCGCGATTGCCGTCGTCGAGATGATGCTGTTGCTGCTGTTCGTCACCGGCGTGAAGAAGACCCTCACCTACGGTCTGGTGCTGTTGCTGCACGCCGGGTCTACCTTCTCTGCCTTCAAGCAGTATCTGGACCCGTTCGATCACCTGCTGTTCTTCGCCGCCTGGCCGATGCTGGCGGCCTGTGTCGCGCTGTTCATGCTGCGCGAGATCGACACCTGCTTCACCCTCGGCGGCAAGCAGGCGCGCCTTGAGGAAGAAGCGGCACGCTAAGTGGCCGTGGCCGAACTGGCTGCAAGGTTCGGCCCTTTCCCTTGATGAGATGACACACAAAAGCGCCGTTCGGGACATGCCCGAGCGGCGCTTTTGTGTGGGGAAGTATCGCCATCGTACGTCTTCGTGTGGCCTTTGTTGCTTGCGCCGTGGAGAGTGGGGTTTCCAGCGTTGTTATGTGTTGTTTCTTGTTATGTTTATCCAAAAGGCAATCAGTTGGCTTATGTGCTGATGGTAAAGCCCATGATTGTATCTGCTGTGCTCCATAACCGGCATTACGTAATCATCTGATGGCAAGGTCCACAGGCAGCACTGTGCTTGCTCAGGTCACGTCATGCCTTGCTACGCCATGCGGGATTTCTGCTGCAGGCCCAGTGAGTCACTCAGCACCTTGAGAGCGCTGGAGAAATCCTCGGACTCGGTCGCCTGCGCGGGGCTGTCCGCGCTGGCCTTCTCGCTGACGACACTGCTGGCGCTGGTCTTGTCGCTGGCGAGTGTATCGTCACTGGCGTTGCGCGCGATGATGGCGTGGAGGGCCGGCAGGCTGGCGTGATTGTGGAACTGCCATACGCCATAGATGCGGCCATCGAAGGAGGCTTCACTGCCCAGAGTCGGGTCGACGGCAAGCCCGGCGCCCAGCCCGAACATGTAGAGGCCCGCAAGACGCTGGCCGTGGATGTCACAGGGGTTGCCGTTGGCATCGGAATCCAGACCGCCATTCACTTCGCGCAGCGTGATGGGCTGATGATGGGCGTCGCTGATGGTGGGCAGAATCGGCTGATAGCCATTGCACTGCACGACGATGGGCGCGTCGGCGAGCACTTCGCTGGCCAGTTCCAGGCGTTGGGCACTGCCGGGGCCGGTCTGCACCAGCTGGATGTCCATCGCGCACTCTTCGATGCGGCCAGTGGCCAGAATTTCCTGACCGATGGCCAGTGCCCGGTAGCGCAGCCCGCCGGAGCGATTGATGCGACCGCTGATCGGGCACACATCGCGCTCGGCATCATAGTGATAGCCTGCGGCGCGCGCCTCTTCGGCATTCTCGAAGAACAGCCGAATCGGCGAGCGATGCAGCAGGGTGATCTCCTTGACGCGGGTGTTGCGCAGCGCGTCGGCCAGCACGTCGAGCATCGAGAAGGCGCTGTGCGAGCCACCCACCACACAGACACGACCACCACGGCGTAGTCGTGGCAGCAACAGGCTGCGTAGCTGTCCCGGCGGCATGCGCAACAGCTCATCCCCGCTGTAGATGCGTGCCCGCCGCGACGGTGTCAGTCCCTGACGATTGAGGCTCTGGGTCAATCGCTCCGGGCATTGCTGGCCGCCCAGGTTGAGTACCAGGTTCTCGGTGCGCAGCCGCGACGTGCGCTGGGCCACTTCCGGTTCATGCGAGAGGGTCAGAATGCTGGTGCCGTCGAGGTATCGCAGCGTATCCAGGCTGGTGCCGCACCACATCTCGACGCCCGGCAGGGCGGTGATGTGCGCCAATACCAGGGCACTGGCGGCTTCCAGCAGCTCGCCGATCTCATCGAGTCGCGGGGAGGAGTAGGGATCGGCCCGGATTCGCTCCAGGCAGGGTTCGCCTTCGAGCGGGGCCAGCACGTCGGCGAGTGCCGGGTCGCGCAGGCAGTCGAGGAACACATCGCCGACCGAGTTGGCGGTGATGCGATATTCGCCCAGCCGCCCAGCACCAAGCTTGCCGCTGGCGTGGGTGCCGCCAGCATCGAGAATCAGCAGTCCGTGGCGGGCCAGTGTCGTGATCTGGCCTGTCTTGAGGGCATTGAACAGAAATCCCATGCCTGCCGGGCCGACACCGGCCACGATACATCCGTAGCCCGTGATTCTTGAGAGGTCCTTCATGTCGTCTTGCTCCCTGGGTCGTAGTGACATCTAGTGGCTGTTTCGGTAGAGAGGTGTGACCCCCTCTGACAGCTGGCGGCTTGATGACTGCGCCGCTCTATTGCTGCTCCCCTGTTGTCGGGGCAGCGGTGACCGTGGTGTTGCAGAGGGTAAATATCATCTGTCAGTGCGATATCGTTTTCTCTTTCTCACGCTATTACAGCAACTTTCCTATGCGTGGTGACGTGCATTGTGGCGATGAAGTAACAGGATTCACGTCATTGGTGTTTCCATGGTGTTGCCGGTTCTGTGTATCAGCGACCTGTGCCTTGGGCCGGGCTTGATGACCGGTTCCATGACCGGTTCCATGACCGGTTTCATGGCCAGTGTGATGAGCGGCTTTGCGCTGCCGGTCAGTACGCTTGCAACGATCCAATTCGGGAGACCACCCCGAGACTGAAAACGTCTGTGCGGCACGGACAGCATTTCGCTATCTGCAAGTCGTTGATATTCAAGACATAGATTCAGATAGAACCTTTGGGCGCGCAGCGGCACCGCTGCGGTAGCCGAGCGGTATCCCGCAGTACATCACTGATGAGAGGTGGCATTCCTCATGCTCGGCATGGGGGTGGGCCCATCTCGGTATGCGCCAATTCTGGTGTGTCATTGGCACTGATAGTCTGAGGCAGATAACAAGAACGTCTTGATGATTAACCCGTCACGAATGCCAGCGCCATTTTCATGAAGTGCGCTGCAGGAAATGCACGGCGTGAAATACGCAGCGACTCAGCCAACGTCTGATATTGGCTTCCGTACCATGCCAACTGACCGTTGGCCATTTTGTTTAATTAACGATAATTAATAAATGATATTTGGCAGGAATCGAATCCTGTCGTGACGAAAATCATGCTTTGAGTTGAGTTGAATTCGAGGTGACTCATACGGTGTGCTGAGAGGCGAGTCTGGCGAGCAAGAGAGGGCGTTGCTCAAAAAGGCTATCTCGCCTGGGGAGCAGGTATCAGGCGCAGACATCCGTGGCAGGCGTTGGTGGCCATGCTCTGCTATGCTCTGCGCCCGCGCGTAAGCCCGTTCGGCTCGTGCCTGTTCATCGATTGAAGGAATGTCCCCGTGACTGACGCCACCGCCACCCCTGCCTTTGCCTCTCTGGCGCTGGCGCCCGAGCTGCTCGACAACCTCGCCACGCTCGAATATCACACCATGACGCCGATTCAGGCGCAGAGCCTGCCGCCGATGCTGGAAGGGCGCGATGTCATCGCCCAGGGCCAGACCGGCTCCGGCAAGACCGCTGCCTTCGGGCTGGGCCTGCTGTCGCGCCTCAAGGTCTCGCGCTTCCGTGTGCAGTCACTGGTGCTGTGTCCGACCCGTGAGCTGGCCGATCAGGTCGCCGGCGAGATCCGTCGTCTGGCGCGCGGCCTGCACAACGTCAAGGTGCTGACGCTGTGCGGCGGCGCGCCCTTCGGCCCGCAGCTGGGCTCGCTGGAACACGGCGCGCATATCATCGTCGGTACGCCGGGACGCGTGGATGAGCACCTGCGCAAGGGCAGCCTCAGCCTTGTCGAGCTCAATACTCTGGTGCTGGACGAAGCCGACCGCATGCTCGACATGGGCTTCGCCGAGGTGCTGGATGCCATCGTCGCCGAGACCCCGGAAGAGCGTCAGACACTGCTGTTCAGCGCGACCTTCGCCGATGGCGTGCGTCCGATCGCCGAGCGCATGCTGCGTGACCCGGTCAGCATCGAGGTGGCCTCCACCCACGATGACAGCAGCATTCGTCAGCTGTTCCACCGTGTCGCCGATGACGAGGCGCGTTTCGAGGCGCTGCGTATCCTGCTGCTCAAGTACCGCCCGGAATCCAGCGTGGTGTTCTGCAACACCAAGCGTCAGGCGCAGGAAGTCAGCGATGCCCTCAATGAGCACGGCTTCAGTGCCATGGCACTGCATGGTGATCTGGAGCAGCGTGAGCGTGATCAGACGCTGGTGATGTTCGCCAACAAGAGCACCTCGATTCTGGTGGCTACCGATGTCGCGGCGCGCGGGCTGGATATCGAAGCGCTGGACGCGGTATTCAACTACGAGATCGCGCGTGATCTCGATGCCCACGTACACCGTGTCGGGCGTACTGGCCGCGCCGGCAGTTCCGGCATCGCCTGTACGCTTTACACCGAGAAGGAAGACTATCGTCTGGCCAAGCTGGGAGACTTCCTCGAGCAGACGCTGGAAGCCGAGCCGTTGCCCTCGAAAAGCATGCTGACGCGTGAGCCCTTCCATGCGCGCATGGCGACGCTGCAGATCGACGGAGGCAAGAAGGACAAGCTGCGTCCCGGCGATATCCTCGGCGCGCTGACCGGTGACGGTGGCCTGGAGGGCAGCAAGATCGGCAAGATCAAGGTGCTGGCGCGGACCACCTTCCTCGCCGTGGAGCGTGATGTCGCCAAGTCGGCACTCACCCAGCTGATGAACGGCAAGCTCAAGGGGCGCTCCTTCCGCGCGCGTCGTCTCAAGAGCTGAGCGGGGCAGTGTCAGGTCGCGTGATCAGCAGCTCTCTGAGGGAGGCTGCACCACGTATTTCATCTGCCATGCGACCTTGATATCACCCCAAGCGAAGCCCGCCACCACGGCGGGCTTCGTGCTTTTTGAGCAGCAGATTGACGCTCGCAGCCGCTGCGGGCGGTGGCTAAGCTTGAGGTAACGTCCCTGATCGGCAGGGCGCTGATCCGGTACCTCGTGATGACTGCCAACGCCGTCGACAACCTTCGCATCCGTGAAGAACGTCTCATTGATCATGAACGCATCTACCGTATTCATGAGTCCGTCTTTGCCGGCCATCGTGAAGCGCGCCTGGGTGACAGATTGCGCCGGGGCAATCTGGCGCAGATCTCGCTGGTGGCTGAGCGTGTCACCGACCCGGAGACCGGCCGCCATCTCAGTGAAGGCGAGGGCGGTCTGCTGGGGCATGTGATGGTGTCGCGCGTGACGCTTTCCGGCTACCCGGACCGCGTGCTGATGGCGTTGGCACCGCTGGCGGTGCTGCCCCAGCATCAGCGTCACGGCATCGGCAAGCGGCTGGTGATCTCGGCGGTCAAGCGCTGTCGGCTGTTGGGAGCGGGGGCTGTGGTGGCGGCTGGTCATGCGGATTTCTATACCCACCTGGGCTTTCATCCGGCGTGTCATTACGGG
Organism: Cobetia sp. MB87; assembly: GCF_011319755.1. Lineage (NCBI taxonomy): Bacteria > Pseudomonadati > Pseudomonadota > Gammaproteobacteria > Oceanospirillales > Halomonadaceae > Cobetia > Cobetia sp. MB87. The sequence continues at coordinate 261,402 of NZ_VFBC01000008.1, forward strand.
CTCTACTGCCATCATGACGACGTGCCGGGTTCCTTCGTCGCCTTCGAGTTGCTGCCGGACTATCTGGAGGGGCTGGGCGGAGAAGTGCAGTTTCCCGATACCTTCTCTGAGCTTGGTATCTGAGCCGTCTGGAGTGGGTGATCTGATCAGCTCTGAGCGGTTGTTGTGGACAGCAACGAGCAACTCGGTGTTGCGTGACCCTTGAAACTGCAAGGCTCCCGCTCCATGTCATGGGTAACACCACGTGGCAGCCTGCATGTGAAGGCAGGTGTCGCGTCATTCCGACCGATGATTCAAGGAGAGACATCATGAAGCTCAAGACTCTGGGTAGTTCGCTGATGATTGCCATGCTCGGTCTCGGTGGCCTGTCGCTCGCCGGTTGCGAGGACGAAGGCCCGATGGAGAAGGCCGGTGAAAAGATGGACAACGCCGTCGAGGAAGCCGGTGATAGCGTCGAGAACGCCACCGATAGCTGAGGCTCGGCTGCCAGCGCCGCGATGAGTCGCCGCTGATCTGAGTCGTCACCAGACACAAGAAGGCCCCGCCTCCCATGAGGCGGGGCCTTCTTGTGTCTGGCTCGGGGAGAAAGACGTCCGCTTATGCCGAGGCGGGCTGCTGCTCGCGCTGTTGCTTGCGGTCCGCGACGGCGGCGTCATAGGCGCGGCTTTCCTCGGCTTCAGTGGCGGCGCTGAAGCGCACCAGCAGCGCGAACAGCGAGATCACGATCACGCCCATGCCCAGGTACATCAGGCCTTCCTGGTAGGTCAGTTCCTCACTGCGGAACAGGAAGCCCGCGGCGACCGCGCCTGCGTTGCCGCCCGCACCGACGATACCGGCCACCGCGCCGAGTGCCTTGCGATTGACGAAGGGCACGATACCGAAGGTGGCGCCTTCCGCCATCTGCACGAAGAGGCTGAAGACCAGCATGATGCCGATGGCCACCGCGAGGGTTTCCATCTGAGCGAAGCCGACCAGCGCGACGCCTTCACACAGCAGCGCGATGAACAGCCAGCGCACGCGGCCCTTGAGGCCGGACTGGCGGGCGAACAGGTCGGAGAACACGCCGCCCAGGGTGCGGGCGAACAGGTTCATCAGGCCGAACAGACCCGCGATGAGACCGGCGGTGGCGAGATCGAGATCGAAATGATCGAAGAAGTAGATGGCGGCGACGTTGTTGATGGTCAGCTCGACCCCGAAACAGGCGCCATAGACGAGGAACAGGGCCCAGACGCGAATGTCGCGTGCCGCCGCGCCGAAGGTGGCGCGCATGCTGTATTCCTTCTCGGCCTTGGGCAGCTCACCACGCTCACGCAGCTCGCTGAAGTTGCCGTCCGGCGCATCCTGGGTGAAGAAGTAGTAGGCGAGCCCGGTGAGGAACAGCACGATGCCCGGCACGATCATCGCCAGACGCCAGCCCAGGGTCTGCTCGACGCCCAGCATCAGCAGGCCTGCCATCACCAGCGGCATCAGCATCTGGGTGGTGCCGCCGCCCAGGTTGCCCCAGCCCGCCGTGGTGGCGTTGGCGGTACCGACCACATTCGGGCCGAACATCACGGAGGTGTGGTACTGGGTGATGACGAAGGAGGCGCCGATGGCACCGATGGCCAGGCGGGCCAGGAAGAAGGATTCGAAGCTGTCGGCGAAACCGATGCACATCACTGGCAGCGAGCCGAGGCACAAGAGCCAGGTGTAGGCCTTGCGTGGCCCGATGCGATCACACAGCACGCCGATGGCGAGACGCACGATCACCGTGATGGCGACCGAGGCGATGATGGTGTTGCCGATCTGGGTCTTGGTCAGGCCAAGGTCGTCACGCACCACGGCCATCAGCGGCGCGATGCCGAACCAGCCGAAGAAGCAGACGTGGAACGCGAACCACGACATGTGGAAGGCGCGCATTTGCGGGGTGTTGAAGCTGAACAGCCGGATGCGGCTGGCCTTGTTGCGGATATCCATGAGTGGGCTCCTGATTCAGCGTCGGTGCCGGGCACGAAGTCAGGTGTGCTCGGCGAGTGGTCGAACGGCTGTGAATGAACGACAGCAAGGGCGCCTCGTCTTTGAGGGGCCTGGTTCGACGCACTCGTACTCCGAAGAGCCTGGTCCACGTCATGGATAGCGATGGCAGCAGTCGGTGATGCCATGGTTGCCGGCAGCAGAGCGTCTGTGCGGCAAGTGACAGGAACAAAGCAAGTAGCGCGCCAGTTGCGGGGGTATGGTCGGGACAAGTCCCAGAAGATCAATGCCTTGGCGATGGCAGTGGCTTGGCCTGCGCAGGCGGTATCACGGGATGGCTGCCCACTCGATGCGCGCTGGCGGTGCGCCGGCAAGGCGCGAGGTACCAGTCTGGCGCACGCGAGTGGCGTTGAGAGCGCCGGCAAGGCGCGTGCCTCATTGCAGTGCAGCGGCGCTTTCGGCTCGACGGCTGCGAAGGCCCTTGGCCGCAAGGTTGCACCAGATTGCGGCACGAATCCTGCTTGGGTGTACCGCAAGACTCATGCCCGACTCAAGGAAACCTGACATGCCCGTGACCGTGCTGATCGTCGATGTCCGCAGTGAGCGCTCTGCCGCGCTGGAGCAGGCGCTGTTGAGTGCTGGCTTCGAGGTAGCGCTGCGCGTTGACGAGCACGAGGACCTGCACGCGCTGGTCGAGCAGCATCAACCCGATGCGGTGATCATCGACGCCGATCTGCCCAGCCGCGACACCCTGGAGCATCTCGGCCAGCTGGGGCGACGCTATCCCAAGCCGATGATCATGCTGGCCAGTGAAGATGCCCCGGACCTCGTGCGTGAGGCGGCCGGCGCCGGTGTCTCGGCCTATGTGGTGGACCACGTCATGCCAGCGATGGTGCGCAGCATGGTCGAGGTCGCCATCACCAGCTTCGAGGCGCACCGTGCGCTCAAGGGGGAGCTCAACCGTACCCAGACCACATTGGTGCAGCGCCGCAGCGTCGATCGCGCCAAGGCCGTGGTGATGGAGACGCGCGGGCTCAGTGAAGATGCCGCCTACCAATACCTGCGCAAGACCGCCATGAACCGGCGCCTGGCCCTGCATGAGCTGGCCGATGAGCTGCTCAAGGCCGCGCGACGGCGTTGAGCCGGTCGCCGTACTGTCCTTCTCTCTCGATCGTTCAAGAGGTGTGCGTGATGCCCACAGATGTACCCCTGAATGGCCATCAGCTGACGCTGGGCCTGATGCCACTCAATGATGCCGCGCCCTTCGTGGTCGCTGAGCAGTTGGGGCTTTTCCGCGAGGAGGGGCTGGCGGTGACACTCAAGTGGCAACCTTCGTGGGCGGCGTTGCGCGATGACCTGCAGACCGGTGTGCTGCAGGGCGCGCAGATGCTGGCGCTGATGCCGCTGACCTCGACCCTGGGCCTGGATGGTCGCGCCACGCCGGTGATCAGTGCCATGACGCTCAATCTGGGCGGCAACTCCATCACGCTGTCACGCGCGCTGATGGCCACCCTCGGCGAGGATGGCCACGACCTCTCCAGTCCGTTGCAGGTCGCGAAGGCGCTGGCGGCGCATGTGCGCGAGCGCAAGCAGCGCGGCGAGCCGCTGCTCAAGTTGGCCAGCGTGCACCCGTTCTCCTCGCATCGCTATCTGTTGCGCTACTGGCTGGCAGCGGGCGGCATCAATCCGGACCGCGACGTCGAGATGCGCGCCGTGGCACCGCCGCTGATGGCGGCACAGCTGGCCAGTGGCGCGCTGGATGGCTTCTGTGTCGGTGAGCCCTGGAACAGTCTGGCGGCGGCGCAGGGCATGGGGCAGGTGGTGGCAGGCAGTCACGATATCTGGCGCTTCGGGCAGGAAAAGGTGCTGGGCGTGCGCGAGGACTGGGCGGAGCAGCATCCGCTGGCGCATCAGGCGCTGATTCGCGCGCTGCTCAATGCCTGCGCCTGGCTGGACCGCCCCGGCAATCGGGCGAAAGCCGCCGAGTGGCTGCACGACGAGGGCATGCCGGAGGTGCCGATGAGCGTGGTGACACGCGGGCTGGAGGATGTCGATGTCGAGCAGTCGGTGGAGGAGTTTCAGCAGCACAACCCTGGCTGGACCATCTTCCATCGCTACGCAGCCAACTTCCCGTGGCGTTCCCAGACTCGCTGGTACATCGCCCAGATGCAGCGCTGGGGGCATCTGCAGGGCTTCAATGACGAGGATCTCGAGGCGACGCTGACACGTTGTGTGCGCCCGGACCTCTACCGCACGGCGGCCCGCAAGCTGGGCATGGTGGTGCCGGTGGCGGATGAGCGCAGCGAAGGCACGCACCCGGCCCCCTGGTGGCTGAGCGGCGAGGCGGGCCAGGTGCCGATGCCGGCGGATGGCTTCATCGATGGCGCGGTCTTCGAGTGACGTTTCGGCTGCGCGCCTTGCAGCCCCCTGCGAGCAAGGGCTGTCAGGGCAACCGCCGCCATTGAGCGGATGCCGGGGAAACCTGACGGCTCAGACATGTTGGCAGTGCGGTTGTGATATTCTCATCGCACTGCCAGCACCGCGTCAGGGGATCGCATGACCACTCGCAAGTCTCAGATTCGCAAGGACAATGTCGGCCGCATTCTGCTCGCCGCCGAAAAGATCTTCGCTCTCAAGGGCTATGTCGGCGCCAGCATGGTCGATATTGCCGCCGAGGTAGAGCTGCCCAAGTCCAATCTGCATTACTACTTCAGCACCAAGGAAGCGCTGTATCGCGCGGTGCTCGATGGTCTGCTGGCGCTGTGGAAGGAAGATGCGCTGTGCTTCGAGGCCTATGACGACCCGCAGCTGGTGCTCTCCACCTACATCCGCGCCAAGATGATGCACTCGCGCCAGCGCCCCTATGGCTCCAAGGTGTGGGCCAGCGAGATCATGCAGGGCGCGCCGGTGCTGGGCGAAGAGCTGACGGTGTGGCTCGACGAGTGGGCCGAGATGAAGAAGTCACGTCTGCGCCAGTGGATCGGCGAGGGCCGCATCGACAACGTCGATGCCTCTGCCTACCTGTACATGATCTGGGCCAGCACCCAGCACTACGCCGACTTCGACCACCAGATCGCGGTGCTCAATCAGGGCAAGGCGCTGAGTGATCGCGAATTCGAGCAGGCGGTGCAGAACGTGACGCGGGTGCTGCTGAAGGGCGTCGGATTGTCTGCCTGAGTCAGCAGGTGACTTCATGATTTCATTGTCCTTAAGCTAATCATTGTCATAATTGGTGGGTCATCAAGCCAATAAAAAAGGGGCTGCCATTGCTGGCAGCCCCTTTTTGATTCTCATCTATTGCTAGCTGTTCCCCGGGATCAGGGGAGCACCAGACGATCAGGCCGCGCGATGCGGATTGCGCGGGTCCTCCATCCAGTTCATGTACGGCTTGCCGGTGTCCTGCACTTCCATGGTGATGCAGTCCTCGACCGGGCAGGTGATCTCGCACAGGTTGCAGCCCACGCAGTCGGCGTCCTTCACCTCATAGCGGGCGGTGCCGTTGTCCTTGGCCAGATGCAGGATGGCCTGGTGCGAGGTGTCCTCGCAGGCGATATAGCAGCGTCCGCAGCCGATGCACTTGTCCTGGTCGATGCGGGCGATCACCTGATAGTTCATGTCCAGCTGCTTCCAGTCGGTGGTGTTGGGCACCGCCGCGCGGGAAAACTCGTCGATACGCTGATAGCCCTTGCTGTCCATCCAGCGCCCCAGGCCATCCTTCATCTCCTCGACGATACGGAAGCCGTGCAGCATCGCCGCGGTGCACACCTGGACGCTGCCCGCGCCGAGGGCGATGAATTCGGCGGCATCTTCCCAGTTGGAGATGCCGCCGATGCCCGAGATCGGCAGGTTGGCGGTTTCCGGCGTGCGTGCGATCTCGGCCACCATGTTCAGCGCGATGGGCTTCACGGCGCTGCCGCAATAGCCGCCGTGGGTGCTGCGGTCGCCGACGATGGGATGCGCGACCATGCGGTCGAGATCCAGATGGGTGATGGAGTTGATGGTGTTGATCAGCGAGACGGCATCGGCGCCGCCACGCCAGGCGGCCTTGGCCGGTTCACGCACGTCGGTGATGTTGGGGGTCAGTTTGACGATTACCGGCAGCGAGCTGTAGGTCTTGCACCAGCGCGTGACCTGCTCGACATACTCCGGCACCTGGCCCACCGCCGCGCCCATGCCGCGTTCCGGCATGCCGTGGGGGCAGCCGAAGTTGAGTTCGATGCCGTCACAGCCGGTGGCCTCGACCTGCGGCAGGATGGTCTTCCAGGCTTCTTCCTCACACGGCACCATCAGCGAGACGATCAGCGCGCGGTCCGGCCAGTCCTTCTTGACCTGGGTGATCTCGCGCAGGTTGATCTCCAGCGAGCGGTCGGTGATCAGCTCGATGTTGTTGAAGCCGCTGACCTCGCCATTCGGGCCATAGTGCGCCGAATAGCGCGAGGAGACGTTCACTGCCGCCGGGTCTTCCCCCAGCGTCTTCCAGACCACGCCACCCCAGCCGGCCTCGAAGGCGCGTACCACGTTGTAGGCCTTGTCGGTGGGCGGGGCGCTGGCCAGCCAGAAGGGGTTGGGGGCGCGAATACCGGCGAAGTTGACCGACAGATCGGCCTTGTAGCTGGTGACGTGATCGTCAGCCGCGCCAGCGCCTGCCGGGCGTGCATTGTCATCATTGAGCGGGGTATGAATGGTCATCAGGCGGCCTCCACCTTGAGCATCAGATCGTGATGGATGGCCTCGGCGGCCAGCTTGCCATGGGCGACGGCTTGAACGGTGAGGTCCTGCCCGCGAGCGATGCAGTCACCGCCGGCATAGACGCCCGGCAGACTGGTGCGCAGCATCTCGTCCACCTCTATCTTCGCTCCCTCGCGGGCCAGCCCTGCGGCATGGGTATCGCTCAGGCTCGCGTCATCAAAGCCCTGACCGATGGCGGTGAAGACCCCATCGCAGGCCAGCGTGAAGGTCTCGCCGGTATCGACGAGGCGGCCATCCTCGACCCGCGTGCGCGCGAACTGCATCGCACTGAGCGCGGCATCACCACCACCCTCACTGCCGCTTGCCACATCGATGGCCAGCGGGCGCGCCCAGGTGTGGATCATCACACCATTGGCGCGCGCGATTTCCTGTTCGTGATGGGTGGCGGACATCTGCTCCTCGCCACGCCGGTAGACCAGGTCCACCGTCTGCGCGCCCAAGCGTTTGGCCTGCACGGCGATGTCGATGGCGGTGTTGCCCGCGCCGATCACCACCGCGTGCCTGGGCACCGCCAGGGCGTTCAGTTCGCCGCTCTGACGTAGCACCTTGATGAAGTCGGTGGCCGCCATCAGGCCGCTGGCATTCTCGCCGGTCAGGCCGAGGGCATGGCTGGTGCCAAGGCCGAGGCCCAGGAAGACGCTGTCGAATTCGCGTGTCAGGGAGGCCAGCGCCAGGTTGTCGCCGAGGCGCTGGCCGTGGCGGATCTCGATACCGCCGATCTCGAGCAGGAATTCGACCTCGCGGGCGGCGAAGTCATCGGTCAGCTTGTAGCGGGCGATGCCGTATTCGTTGAGGCCGCCGGCCTTCTGCTCGGCCTCGAAGATCACCACGTCGTGGCCGAAACGCGCCAGGCGGTGGGCGCAGGAAAGTCCGGCAGGCCCGGCGCCGACCACCGCGATACGTCGGCCGGTGCTCGCTGCCCGCGTGAACGGGTGGGCTTCGAACTGGGCGTTGTCCAGCGCATGTCGCTGCAGCAGGCCGATCAGCACCGGCTGGCACTCATCGCCCTGATTGCGCACGCAGGACTGCTCGCAGAGGATCTCGGTGGGGCAGACGCGGGCGCAGCTGCCGCCGAGGATATTGGCATCGAGAATCTCGCTGGCGGCGCCTTCGAGATTGTCATCGTGGATACGGCGAATGAAGGTCGGGATGTCGATGCTGGTCGGGCAGGCCTTGATGCAGGGCGCGTCATAGCAATACAGGCAACGCGAACTCTCGATGAAGGCCTGGCGCTTGCTGAGCGCCGGATGCAGGTCTGTGAAACGCGCACTCAGCGCCTCTTCCGCGAGCCCGGACGGGGCCCAGTGGGAAGGAGTGGAGGATGTGGTCACGGTGTGGCTCCTGCCCGCGCTCAGGCGCGGGGTCGTTGTTGTTGGTCTTGCAGGCGAGTCGGGTTGCGCTTCTTGACTGGCAGCGGCTTGTTTGGAAGTGCTAAGGGACCGGCAGCGCGTCAGGTGCGCCGCCAGGCCGCCGTTCAGTCGTGCCGTACTGGTCTCAGCCGTTTCGTACTGGTCTCAGGCTGGCCGTTCGTCGTCCGTCAGCTGCGATCCACGGCACTGACGACATTGCTCTCGGCGCGGGCCTTGAGCTGGTCGAAGACACTGGGGTAGGGCGGGCGTTCGACGTACTGGCCGTGGCCGCGCTTGGCATGCAGCTCGCCATCGCGCCATGCCCAGTCGCCGCGGCTGATGGTGTGACGCGGGATACCCTTGACCGTGCGGCCTTCGAAGATGTTGAAGTCGATGTTCTGGTGATGAGTCTTGGCCGAGATGGTGCGTTCGGCGTTGGGGTCCCAGACCACGATATCGGCGTCACTGCCGACGCGGATCGCGCCCTTGCGCGGATACAGATTGAAGATCTTGGCCGCATTGGTGGAGGTCAGCCCGACGAAGTCCTCGGCGGAGAAGCGCCCGGTGTTGACGCCCTCGTGCCACAGCATCGCCATGCGGTCCTCGACCCCGGCGGTGCCGTTGGGAATCTTCGAGAAGTCGTCCTTGCCCATCTCCTTCTGCTCGGCGCAGAAGCAGCAGTGATCGGTGGCGGTGGTCTGCAGGTCACCGGACTGGATGCCGCCCCACAGCGCCTGGCGGTGCTCCAGCGAGCGGAACGGTGGGCTCATCACGTGGCCTGCCGCGAATTCCCAGCTCTTGTTCTGATAGACCTCTTCATCGATCAGCAGATGGCCTGCCAGCACCTCGCCGTAGACCGGCTGACCGTGCTCACGCGCGTAGCGGATCTCCTCCAACGCATCGGCGGTGGAGACGTGAACCAGATACACCGGGGTGCCCAGAGTGCCGGCGATGCGGATGGCACGGCTGGCGGCTTCGCCCTCGACCTGCGGTGGGCGTGACAACGGATGTGCCTCGGGCCCAGTGATGCCATCGGCCAGCAGCTTCTGCTGCAGGTGGTAGACCAGCTCGCCGTTCTCGGCATGCACGGTGGGAATCGCGCCCAGCTCCAGGCAGCGCGCAAAGCTCGAGACGAGGGTGTCATCCGGCGCCATGATGGCGTTCTTGTAGGCCATGAAGTGCTTGAAGCTGTTGACCCCGTAATCGGAAACCAGCGTCTGCATGTCCTGGCTGACGCTCTCGTCCCACCAGGTGACGGCGACGTGGAAGCTGTAGTCACAGCACGACTTCTCGGCCCACTCGCGCCAGGTGTGATAGGCCTCCATCAGCGGTTGCTGCGGGGAGGGGATCACGAAATCGATGATCATGGTGGTGCCGCCGGCCAGTGCCGCGGCGGTGCCGCTCTGGAAGTCCTCGCTGGCCACGGTGCCCATGAAGGGCAGCTGCATGTGGGTGTGCGGATCGATGCCGCCGGGCATCACCAGACAGCCGCTGGCGTCGATCACTTCGCAGTCGTCCGGGACGTCCAGGTCGGTGCCGATGGCGGTGATGGTCTCGCCGTCACACAGCACATCGGCGGTGTAGCGCTCTTCGTGGGTCTGGATGCTGCCGCCCTTGATCAGGATTGCCATGAATCTCTCCCGGCCGCATCGCGCGGCCTTGTCCGGCATTGAGTGTCAGGTCGTGTTGTCGTTGTCGTTGTCGTTGTCGTTGTCGTTGTCGTCGCCGTTGTCGTGCTGGTGGCGAAGATCGCCGGTCCGTCACTCGCCATCGGTGAGGCGGGTATAGGCATCGGGGCGACGGTCGCGGAAGAACTGCCAGTTGTTGCGCACCTCGCGCACCATCGCCATGTCGAGGTCGTGGATCAGCAGCTCATCCTCGGTGGCGCTGGCCTGGGCTTCGATCTGGCCGCGTGGATTCACGAAGTAGGAGGAGCCGTAGAACTCGCCGATATCCCAGGGCTGTTCATGGCCGACACGGTTGATGGCGGCGATGTAGCAGCCATTGGCGGCGGCGGAGGCGGGCTGTTCCAGCTCCCAAAGATATTGGGAGAGGCCCGCGACGGTGGCGGAGGGATTGAAGATGATCTCGGCGCCGTTGAGCGCCAGCGCACGCCAGCCTTCCGGGAAGTGGCGGTCGTAGCAGATGTAGACGCCGATGCGCCCGTAGGCGGTGTCGAAGACCGGCCAGTCGGACTTGCCCGGCTTGAAGAAGAATTTCTCCCAGAAGCCCGCCACCTGCGGGATGTGGGTCTTGTGATACTTGCCCAGATAGCTGCCGTCGGCATCGATGACGGCGGCGGTGTTGTAGTACACCCCCGGCTGCACTTCCTCGTAGATGGGCACGATGATCACCATCTGATGCTTCTTCGCGTACTGCTGCATCAGGGTGACGGTGGGGCCGTCGGGCACGCGCTCGGCGGCGGCATACCACTTGGCATCCTGGCTCGGGCAGAAATAGGGCTGATTGAAGACTTCCTGGAAGCACAGGATCTTGACGCCTGCCTCACCGGCCTGGTCGATCAGCGGCAGGTGGGCCTCGTTCATGGCATCACGGATCTGCGCGGGCTCGAGGTCGGTGGAGACGTTGAGTCCCATCTGGATGACGGCGCAGCGCAGCTTGCCGGCATCCTCGGTATAGGAGATGCGGGAATCGTTCGACATGTCTTCCTCATCGGGCGCTTGGCGCCGGTTGTTGTTGTCTTCAATGAGTGCTGGTGGGCTGAACGGGTGAGCAGGGATAGCGCGAAATGGCCCCAGGAAAAACACGCCGCCTGCCTGGCAAGTCTGCATGCCGCTGGCAGGCATCGTGGGTCAGGAAAGGTCCGATTTAAATCCTGTCTTACCAGTCAGCTTAATGAACATTAGACAGTGTTCCCGCGTTCGGCAAGATGAAGTGCCAAATAAAGTCTTGTGGATTCATCTTGTTGTTATCAAAGAGGTTTTATCCCGAAAAAGACCATATTTCACCATTGTGGTGCCTGGAATATCAGCGTGGTTCATGCGGCTTTCAGAGGAAAAGACGATCCACAACAGTGGCTTGTGATCGTTTGCGGGGGTGTTGCACAAGACCGCCTTGCACCAGCTTGGAACCTGACCATACTGACAGTTGGCGCGAACACGGCTTGTCGCCACCTGACAGGCGTCATGCATGTCAATACGCGCCACTGCATCTCAAGTTGTCTTGCAAGACAGGTTTGATTTGTCGGCAATAATCCGGCCGTCGGCATGCGATTTGCCACAGGGTTTTGCACATAAACTGCGCAAGGTGTTTCTTCTACACGGCCTGCCGCAGATTCGTCTGCCGCAGATTCGTCTGCCGCAGTTTCGTCTGCCGCAGAATCTTCTGCATGCAGTGCTGAATGAAGTGTGCCTGATGAAGTGTGCCGAACGGGGAGGAGCAAGGAGGAGTCAGAAAAGCGACGGAGAAGGTGAGGCAGAGACGAAACGACAAGTGACACAAGGCAAGCGCAGTGCATCACCCTGAACAATAACAACAGCTGAACAGGTGAGGACTCATGGCCCCGACACAGACGCGCTCGCACATGGTGCGCAGCAATGAGGAAATGATCGAGCTGGTGGTGGCACAGGATGTCGCCCGCAGCCCGCGCTACAACGAGGATATCGCGCCGACCAGAAGTGCCGAACGCACCTGGTCGCGCTGGAATATCGCCGCACTTTGGGTCGGCATGTCGATCTGCGTGCCGACCTACACCCTGGGTGGCGTCCTGACCGCCTACTTCGGCCTGAGCGTCGGCGAGGCGCTGTTCACGATCTTGATCGCCAACCTGGTGGTGCTGATTCCGCTGACTCTCAATGCCTTCCCCGGTACGCGTTTCGGGATTCCCTTTCCGGTGGTGCTGCGCTCATCGTTCGGCATCATCGGTTCCAACGTGCCGTGCATGATTCGCGCGGTGGTCGCCTGTGGCTGGTTCGGTATCCAGACGATGTTCGGCGGGCTGGCGATCCACCTGCTGCTGTCGAGCCTCTCGGCCGACTGGAAGGCGCTGGGCGGGGTAGGCGAAGTCATCGGCTTCTTCGTGTTCTGGGCGCTCAACCTGTTCGTGGTGATTCGCGGCGCGGAATCCATCAAGTGGCTGGAGACGCTCTCCGCGCCCTTGCTGCTGGCGGTGGGGGTCGGCCTGATGGTGTGGGCGCTGCCGCATACCTCGATCAGCGAGCTGTTGGCCCAGCCGCCCAATCGCCCGGAAGGCGATGGCGTGGCCAGCTACTTCATGGCGGGCCTGACCGCGATGGTCGGCTTCTGGGCGACGCTGTCGCTGAACATCCCTGACTTCAGCCGTTACGCGAAGAGCCAGAAGGACCAGATCGTCGGTCAGATCATCGGCCTGCCGCTGACGATGTTCTTCTTCGCCGCGCTCGGCGTGGTGCTGACGGCCGCTTCCAGCTCGCTGGTGGGCGAGACCATCTCTGACCCGGTCAACCTGATCGGTCGCATCGACAGCCCCGGCTGGGTCGCCATCGCCATGGTGCTGATCATCATCGCGACGCTCTCCACCAATACCGCCGCCAACATCGTCTCGCCGACCAATGATTTCCAGAACATCGCGCCGAAATTCATCAACCAGACGCGCGGCGTACTGCTGACCGGGCTGGTCGGCGTGCTGTTGATGGGCTTCGAGCTGATCAAGAAGATGGGCTGGATCGTCTCGGACGTCAGTCTCGAGAGCCTCTATTCCAACTGGCTGCTGGGCTATTCGAGTCTGCTGGGGCCGATCGCGGGGATCATGATCGTCGACTACTTCGTGATCCGTCGTCAGTCCTTCGACCTGCCGGCGCTCTATCTGGATGGCAGCACCTATCCGGCCTTCAATCCGGCGGGCTTCATCGCCTTCTTCGTGCCGGTGGGACTGACGGTGATCAGCTTCTCGCAGCCTGGGCTGTCCTGGTTCTACGACTACGGCTGGTTCACCGGCTCGCTGCTGGGGGCGCTGGTCTATTTCGTGGCCAGCAAGCTGCTGGTCAAGGCACCACCAGTACATCTGCCCGAGGCAGTACCTGGCAGCGGCGCGCAGCGCGCCTGACGCCGCTGATGAGTATGGTGAGTGCAATGACAGACGGGCTGCCAATCGGCAGCCCGTCTGTCGTCGTGGCCAGGGAAAGTGACGGCCGGTTCAGGCCTTCGCGCCCTGGTCGTCAGCCCACCAGACCGGGGATGCCGCCCTCGAAGCGCTCGACCATGAAATCGACGAACTGGCGCACCTTGGGCGAGAGGTGGCGGTGGCGGGGATAGACGATCCACACCCCGGTATCGCGCACCTGGTACTCATCCAGCACCGAGATCAGCTTGCCGCTGGCCAGATGGGGCGCGACGTAATAGTCGGGAATCTGAGCAAGGCCAAGGCCCTTGAGCGTGGCGTCCAACAGCGCCGGGCCGGAGTTGGCCTGCCAGCTGCCGGTGATGCGCACCTCACGGCGCTGACCCTCGACCTCGAACAGCCATTCGCGCTTGGAACCGGCCAGACAGCGGTGACTGGAGAGCTCGGCCAGGGTGTGCGGGCGCGGCGCCTGCTGGAAGTAGTCATGCGAGGCGACCACGAATTCGCGGCGGTCCACCAGCCGCCTTGCGATCAGCGAGGAATCCTTGAGCACGCCCATGCGGATGGCGACGTCGAAACCCTCGTCGATCAGTTCCACCGGGCGGTTGGTGAAGTGCATCTGCACTTCCAGTTGCGGGTGCAGCAGCTGGAAGTCGTTGACCAGCGGCGCGACGTAGCGCTCGCCGAAGGTGGTGGCGCTGGTCAGCTTGAGCACGCCGCTGGGGCGGGCGTGGAAGTCACCGATGGCCTGTTCGGCGGCGCGGAAGCCATCGAAGAGGTGATGGCAGTGCTCGAAATACACCTGTCCGGCATCGGTGAGACGCGTCTGACGGGTGGTGCGGTAGAGCAATTGGGTATCGAGCTGGGCTTCCAGCTGGCTGATCAGACGACTGACATGTGAGCTGGACACCCCGAGATGACGGGCGGCACCGGAAAATGAGCCGATTCTGACGACTTCCACGAAGGCTTCGATACGGTCCCAGCGCTGCATGCTGGCTCCTCTTTCATTGTTGTTGAGTGGCAATAATCATCTGAGTGCCGACGGCTTAATCCCACCCGCATGACTGCGTAGACTGTGCTCCATGCCAAGCCCGCAAGGATGAACCGCAAGGACGAGCCCAGTGCCTGTCGCGTGGGGAGTCCCCCGGGCGACTCATCTATGCAACCTGTCAGGTGCTGCTACCTTTCAGGGTGACCTCCGCGCTGGTCGTCACTACGCCAGGGGGCATGAGATTGGCAGCCAGTTTACCGCTATTGATGCTCACTAGGAGAGATTCATGAAATCACGTGCTGCGATTGCGCTGGAAGCCGGCAAGCCGCTGGAACTGGTCGAGATCGATGTCGAAGGGCCGAAGGCCGGTGAGGTGCTGGTACGCATCGTCAATACCGCCGTCTGCCATACCGATGCGTTCACCCTGTCCGGCGCAGACCCGGAAGGCCTGTTCCCGTCCGTGCTGGGCCACGAAGGCGCCGGTATCGTCGAGGAAGTGGGCGAGGGCGTGACTGGCCTGGTGCCGGGCGATCACGTCATTCCGCTCTATACCGCGGAATGCGGCAAGTGCAAGTTCTGCCTCTCCGGCAAGACCAACCTGTGCAGCGCCGTGCGTGCCACCCAGGGTCGCGGCCTGATGCCGGACGGCACTTCGCGCTTCTCTCTCGATGGCAAGATGCTGCACCACTACATGGGCACCTCTACCTTCTCCGAATACACCGTGGTGCCGGAAGTCTCGCTGGCCAAGGTGTCCAAGGAAGCGCCGCTGGACAAGATCTGCCTGCTGGGCTGTGGCGTCACCACCGGTATCGGCGCGGTAATGAACACCGCCAAGGTCGAGCCGGGTGCTACCGTCGCCATCTTCGGCCTCGGTGCCATCGGTCTGGCCGCCATCCAGGGCGCGGTGATGGCCAAGGCGTCGCGCATCATCGCCATCGACATCAATGAAGACAAGTTCGACCTGGCCCGCAAGTTCGGCGCCACCGACTTCGTCAACCCGAGCAAGCTGTCCGTGCCGGTTCAGGAAGCCATCGTCGAGATGACCGACGGCGGCGTCGACTACTCCTTCGAGTGCATCGGCAACGTCAATGTCATGCGTGCCGCGCTCGAATGCGCGCACAAGGGTTGGGGCGAATCCATCATCATCGGCGTCGCCGGTGCCGGTGAAGAGATCTCCACCCGTCCGTTCCAGCTGGTGACCGGACGCGTCTGGAAAGGCTCCGCCTTCGGTGGCGTCAAGGGACGCACCGAACTGCCGGGCTACGTCGAGCGTTACATGGACGGCGCGATCAATCTGGACGACTTCATCACTCACCAGATGCCGTTCGAGAAGATCAACGAATCCTTCGATCTGCTGCACGAAGGCAAGTCGATCCGTACCGTGCTGAGCTTCTGATCCGGGGCTGAACTGCCGCCGGGCAACACGAAAACGCGTGTTGCCCGGAGAGGTCTGGAACGCGAAACGGCGTCGGCTTGCCGACGCCGTTTTCACGGGCGATATCACAAGGGAGAGCATGATGACCGCGACCGAACAACTCGAGCTGGTCAGCGCCAACAAGGTGCATGGCGGCTGGCTCAAGCGTTACCGTCACCGCAGCGGCAGCCTGGATTGCGACATGGTGTTCGCCATCTATCTGCCACCTCAGGCCGAACAGGGCCCGGTGCCGATGCTGTGGTGGCTGTCGGGGCTGACCTGCACCGACGAGAACTTCATGCAGAAGGCCGGCGCGCAGAAGAAGGCGGCGGAGCTGGGCATCGCCCTGATCTGTCCGGATACCAGCCCGCGTGGCGTGGACCTGCCCGGCGAAGACGACAGCTACGACTTCGGCAGCGGTGCCGGCTTCTACGTCAATGCCACCCGCGAGCCATGGGCGCGCCATTACCGCATGTACGACTACGTCACCGAGGAGCTGCCGGCGCTCGTCAAGCGTCACTTCCCGGTGGATGGCGAACGCGAGTCCATCTCCGGCCACTCCATGGGCGGCCACGGCGCGCTGATCTGCGCGCTGAAGAATCCGGGCCGCTATCGCTCGGTCTCCGCCTTCGCGCCGATCGCCAATCCGATGGCCTGCCCGTGGGGCGAGAAGGCCTTCAGCGGCTATCTCGGGGATGACCGCACCCAGTGGGCGCAGTGGGATACCTGCGAGCTGGTCAAGCAGGCGAGCAACAGCGGCGCCGCGCGTCAGGAGCTGTTCGTCGAGCAGGGCGAGAATGATCAATTCCTCGAGGAGCAGCTCAAGCCGGAGCGCCTGGAGGCGGTCTGCGCCGAGCTGGATCATCCGCTTGTCCTGCGCCGTCAACCCGGCTACGACCACAGCTACTTCTTCATGGCCAGCTTCATCGATGAGCATTTGACCTACCACGCGAAACACCTTCTTTGAGGTGTGAGTGTGGTCGCCGGTAGAAATGAAAAAGCATTCAAAGCACCTGCTTTGAGGTGTGAAAGTGCCCATCGCAGCTGATCGCTCGCCGAGCAGAGACACTGCGTGAAAGACAGAAACGACAGTCCCGCTATCGATTGATGGATAGCGGGACTGTCGTTTTTTCGTCATGAGAAGCGGTGTCTTTCAGAACCTTCAGGCATGAAAGCCCGTTTTGGTGGCGTTTGCTTATGCTGCGTCAGTGGCAGCCAACTCAGGCGTTATTCTGTGCCGTACGGCAACGATGATTTGCTGCACAGCGGCGATAAAGTCACTGCGCCATGCAGGCGCGATGGTTTACTGTCGAGAGGTGGACAACGCACGACGTCCAGGCAGTGAAACACGACATCCCTGACGCTATCGGAATTGCAGAGGTCGCTTATTGACCTTCCCCTGATGGGGCCGATCGCCGATGTCGTCGCTGCTGGAGCCGACCTCCAAGGTTCGCTCCCTGCTGAGACCCAATAACGATAATACTGCGGACCCCCGCCGGCCTCATCAGGCCACGGGAGAGGGCACCACGAGCCCCCGGTCTGCCACTCAAGCAGATATAGAGAAGGACTCCCCTCATGGCATTGACCAGTGGCCGTTTCGCCCGCCCGTACGAAGCTCACTCATCCGCTGCAGGAATGGCCGGCGAGACGCGTCAGCCGCAGACCATCGGCTTCCTGCTGCTCGACAGCTTCACGCTCATCTCGCTGGCCTCGGCGGTGGAACCGCTGCGCATGGCCAATCAGCTGGCCGGACGCGAGCTGTACCGCTGGTATACCGTGGCGCTGGAAGGCGCCCCCGTGCGCGCCAGCGATGGCCTGCAGGTCACGCCCGATACCTCCACCGAGGCCTGCCCGCCGCTGGATATCGTCATCGTGTGCGGTGGCGTCGGTATCCAGCGCTCCGTGCATCGCCCGCATGTCAGCTGGCTGCAGGCGCAGGCACGTGCCGGCCGCAAGCTGGGTGCCGTCTGCACCGGCAGCTGGGCGCTGGCCCAGGCGGGGCTGCTCGAAGGCCATGAGACCAGCATCCACTGGGAGTGTCTGGCCGCGATGCAGGAAGCCTTCCCGCGCGTGCCGCTGACCACGCGACTGTTCTCCATCGATCAGGACCGCGCCACGGCCTCCGGCGGTACTGCGCCGATGGACATGATGCTGACCATGATAGGTCGCGAGCATGGCCGCGAGCTGGCGGCGGGCATCTCCGAGATGTTCATCTGCGACCGCGTGCGTGGCGAGCAGGACCAGCAGCGCGTGCCGCTCAAGCATGTGCTGGGCACCACCCAGCCGAAGCTTCTGGAAATCGTCGCGCTGATGGAAGCCAATCTGGAAGAGCCCATCGGCCTGGACGAGCTGGCGCACTATGTCGATGTCTCGCGCCGTCAGCTGGAGCGTCTGTTCCAGCGCTATCTGCACTGCTCGCCGTCGCGCTACTACCTCAAGCTGCGCCTGACCCGCGCGCGTCAGCTGCTCAAGCAGACGGCGCTGTCGATCATCGAGGTGGCCTCGGCCTGTGGCTTCGTGTCCACGCCGCATTTCTCCAAGTGCTACCGCGAGTATTTCGGCATGCCGCCGCGTGACGAGCGCATCGGTGGCGAGCGCAGTGTCAGCGTGCTGGAGGTACCGTGTCGCGCCGATGGCGACCATCAGCTGACCGGTGTCGCCAGTCTGGAAGGGCTGCTGCACCAGTCGATCGGCCAGAGCATGGGCGGCAATGCCCCTCTGCAACCGGCCAGCGAGTCCCCCGTCTCCTCGGCGATTCTGGCACTGGCCAATGCGCGCGGTGAGCCGACCTACGCCAGCGTGCGTCTGCAGGGCTGACACCTGCCCAACTGACCAGCCTCCCACAACGTCCAACGCCTCTGCCTCTGTGGCAGGGGCGTTGTCGTTTTCACAGGAGCCACCGGCACGCTCTGGTACACTCGAAGGCACCAGGAAGCAGTAGCTGACATGACAATGGCTCGGCGGCGGAATGACGCGCCACGACAGGGGACGGCAAGGGATGGCACGAGGACAGCAACGCAGGCAGGAAGGCACGGAGCGTGTGGCGGGTGTACGGCGCGGTGCGACACGCCGCCCGGTGCCGCGTGCCGGCATGCGCCCGATGGAGCGTCTGCGCTGGCTGGCGGTGTGGGCATTCAAGGTCGTCGCCTGCTGGATGGTGGCCTGCATCGGCCTGGTGGTATTGCTGCGCTTCGTGCCGCTGCCGGTGTCGATGGTGATGCTGGAGAAGTGGGGCTATGGCCTGGTCACCGGCGAGCCGATGGCGCTGCAGCATGACTGGGTGCCGATGGAGCAGATTTCCAACAATGCCCGTCTGGCGGTGATCGCCTCGGAAGACCAGAAGTTTCCCGATCACTACGGCTTCGATGTCGATCAGATCGTCAAGGCCATCGATGCGCGGCTGGCCGGTGAGCGCCTGCGCGGTGCCAGTACCATCAGCCAGCAGACCGCCAAGAATGTCTTCCTGTGGAACGGGCGCAGCTGGGTGCGCAAGGGGCTGGAGGTCTGGTTCACCATCCTGATCGAGGTGATCTGGCCCAAGGAGCGCATTCTCGAGGTCTACCTGAACGTCGCCGAATGGGGGCCGGGCGTCTTCGGCGTCGAGGCTGCGGCCGAGCATCACTTCAATACCGATGCCGCCAGCCTGTCCGCCTACCAGGCCAGCCTGCTGGCGGCGGTATTGCCCAATCCGCTCCGCTTCAATGCCGGCAAGCCCTCGGCCTATATCCAGCGGCGTGCCAGCTGGACACGTCGTCAGATGAACAATCTCGGCATGGGCTATCTCAAGCGCCTGGAACAGCCGCGTGGCTGGTTGAGCTGGGACCTGCTGCCTTCGCTGAAGGAGCTGTCCCCCGCGCATTGAGCAGCGTGACGCTACACCCTCGGCTGTCCCACGACGCCCCGGCTCTCTCGAGTCGGGGCGTCGTCGTTTCAGAAACGACAGCCCTGACGCGATTCGATAGCCACGGGTCGCATCTGGCGTCAGAGGGGAAAGAGGGCAGGACTATGCTGGCACAGCCTGCTGGAGATCGTGCTCCGGCAGGCCCTGTCCGCCGGGTACGGGCAGTGACCTGACTTCCAGAGCCGCCTGCCCAGCGCCGGAGCGACATGATGTCCGAATTCTCCTCCTCCTTCGGTGGGTCCGATGCGGCCCGCGCCCTGCACGATGACAGCATCGTCATCGATGGTCTGGTGATCGCCAAGTGGCAGCGCGAGCTGTTCGAGGACATGCGCAAGGGCGGTCTGACCGCGGCCAACTGCACCGTCTCGGTGTGGGAAGGCTTCCAGGCGACCGTCAACAACATCGTCAAGAGCAACCAGCTGATCGCCGAGAGCAGTGATCTGGTCTGCGTAGCGCGCACCGCCGCCGACATCCGCGCCGCCAAGGCCGCAGGCAAGACCGGCATCATCTACGGCTTCCAGAATGCCAACGCCTATGAAGACCAGATCGGCTATGTCGATGTCTTCAAGCAGCTCGGCGTGGGCATCGTGCAGATGTGCTACAACACCCAGAATCTGGTCGGCACCGGCTGTTACGAGCGCGATGGCGGCCTGTCGGGCTTCGGGCGCGAGATGGTCGCCGAGATGAACCGCGTCGGCGTGATGTGTGATCTGTCCCACGTCGGCTCGAAGACCTCCGAGGAAGTCATTCTCGAATCCAAGGTGCCTGTCTGCTATTCCCACTGCGCGCCGGCTGGTCTCAAGGACCACCCGCGCAACAAGTCCGATGCCGAGCTGCGCTTCATCGCCGAACACGGCGGCTTCGTCGGTGTCACCATGTTCACCCCCTTCCTCAAGGCCGGCGTCAACGCCACCGTCGACGACTACGTCGAGGCCATCGAATACGTGATGAATCTGGTCGGCGAGGATGCCATCGGCATCGGTACCGACTTCACCCAGGGTCATGGGCAGGACTTCTTCGAGTGGCTGACCCACGACAAGGGTTACGCCCGTCGTCTCACCAACTTCGGCAAGATCGTCAATCCGGAAGGCATCCGCACCATCGGCGAGTTCCCCAATCTGACCGAGGCGCTGCTGCGTCGCGGCATGAGTGAGCATCAGGTGCGCAAGATCATGGGTGAGAACTGGCTGCGCACGCTGGAAAACGTCTGGGGCGGCTGAGTCTGGCTGTCCGTGCCTTTTCTTGATCTCTCTTTCCCGATCTCTTTCTTGAACTCTCTTTTACATCTCCCTTAAGCCCCCTTTCGAGGATACCGACATGAGCAAGATGGCCCCTGAACTGCCGATCGAAGTGGATAGCGAGACAGGCGTCTGGACCTCCGACGCCCTGCCGATGCTGTACGTGCCGCGTCACTTCTTCATCAACAACCACGTCGCGGTGGAAGAGGCGCTGGGCGTTGAGAAGTACGCCGAGATTCTCTACCACGCCGGCTACAAGAGCGCCTGGCACTGGTGCGAGAAGGAAGCCGAGCTGCACGGCCTGGTCGGGGTGGAGGTCTTCGAGCATTACATGAAGCGTCTGTCACAGCGCGGCTGGGGCCTGTTCATCACCGAGGAGATCGATCTGGAGCGCGGCACCTGCAAGGTGCGCCTGGAACACTCCTGTTTCGTCTATCAGCAGGGCAAGACCGGCACAAAGCTTGAGTACATGTTCACCGGCTGGTTCGCAGGCGCGATGGACCAGATTCTGGCCGCGCGTGGCAGCGAGCTGCGCACCGTCGCCGCCCAGACCCAGAGCGGTGGTGAGGAAGGCTGTGACGTGGGGTATTTCGAGGTCGCTCCCGGAACAGTGTGACGTTTTCGGATCCGCCACTCTCTATTCCATGGCTCGGGTCAAGGCCGAGGCCCAGACTTGGCACAGGCAACAGGCAACAGGCAACAGGCAACAGGCAACAGCACAAGCCGACTGCCCGATCATCTCTCTGTCACGACACTCACCACATACACAACAACGACAACGCAACGCCTGAGCGCCGCCTTTCCTGACATGCAAGACGCCTGACGCCAACCCCACCGCCACGACTCGTGGCGGTGGGCAGGCCAGGCCAGCGTGACAAGGCGGTGCTCTCCCCGGCGAGGAGCTCTCACCATGGCATTCGACGCACTCTTCCAGCCGATCGAGATCGGCAAGCTGACCATCCGCAACCGCGTCGTCAGTACCGCCCACGCCGAGGTGTATGCCACCGATGGCGGCATGACCACCGAGCGCTACGTGCGCTACTACGAAGAGAAGGCCAAGGGTGGGTGTGGCCTGTGCATCTGTGGTGGCTCCTCGGTGGTCTCCATCGACAGCCCGCAGGGCTGGTGGAGCTCCGTCAATCTGTCGACTGATCGCATCATTCCGCATTTCCAGAATCTGGCCGATGCCGTGCACAAGCATGGCGGCAAGATCATGATCCAGATTACCCACATGGGCCGTCGCTCGCGTTGGGACGGCTTCGACTGGACCTCGCTGATGTCGCCGTCCGGCATCCGCGAGCCGGTGCACCGCTCCACCTGCAAGACCATCGAGGTGGAAGAGATCCAGCGCATCATCGCCGACTTCGCCCAGGCGGCGCGGCGTGCCAAGGAAGGCGGCCTGGACGGCGTCGAGCTGTCCGCCGTGCACCAGCACCTGATCGACCAGTTCTGGAGCCCGCGCGTCAACAAGCGCACCGATGAGTGGGGTGGCAGCTTCGAAGGCCGCATGAAGTTCGGTATCGAGGTGCTCAAGGCAGTGCGCGCCGAGGTCGGCGACGACTTCGTGGTCGGCATGCGTATCTGTGGCGATGAATTCCATCCCGATGGCCTGTCCCACGACGACATGAAGCAGATCGCGGCCTATTACGATGCCACCGGCCTGCTCGACTTCTTCGGCGTGATCGGCTCGGGCTGTGATACCCACAACAGCCTCGCCAACGTCATTCCCAACATGTCCTACCCACCGGAACCCTTCCTGCACCTGGCCTCCGGTATCAAGGAAGTCGTCTCGATTCCGGTGATCCACGCCCAGAACATCAAGGACCCCAACCAGGCCGAGCGCATCCTGGAAGGCGGCTATGTCGACATGGTCGGCATGACCCGCGCCCACATCGCCGACCCGCACATCATCGCCAAGATCAAGATGGGCCAGCTCGACCAGATCAAGCAGTGCGTCGGTGCCAACTACTGCATCGACCGTCAGTACCAGGGTCTGGACGTGCTGTGCATCCAGAATGCCGCGACGTCACGCGAATACATGGGCCTGCCGCATCAGATCGAGAAGACCAGCGGGCCGGTGCGCAAGGTCGTCATCGTCGGCGGCGGTCCGGCCGGCATGGAAGCGGCTCGCGTGTGTGCCGAGCGTGGCCATGCCGTGACGCTGTTCGAGGCGAAGGAAGAGCTGGGTGGCCAGATCACCACGGCTTCCAAGGCGCCGCAGCGTGACCAGATCGCCGGTATCACGCGCTGGTATCAGCTGGAGCTGGCACGTCTGAAGGTTGACCTGCGCCTGGGTACGCGCGCCGATGAGGCCACCATCCGTGACCTGCGCGCTGACGTGGTGATCCTCGCGGTGGGCGGCCGTCCGTTCATGGAGCAGTTCGAATCCTGGGGCTACGACGAAGACCCGGCCAAGAGCCTGATCGTCTCTTCCTGGGACGTGCTGGACGGGCGCGTCGCGCCGGGCAGCAACGTGCTGATCTACGACAGCATCTGCGAATTCTCCGGTGTCTCGGTGGCCGACTATCTGGCCGACAAGGGCGCCAGGGTCGAGATCGTCACCGACGACATCAAGCCCGGCGCGGCGGTCGGCGGTACCACCTTCCCGACCTACTACCGCAGCCTGTATGCCAAGGAAGTCGTGATGACCTCCGACATGGTGCTGCATGAGGTCTACCGCGAGGGCGAGGGGCTGGTGGCGGTGCTGGAGAACGAGTACACCGGCACGCTGGAAGAGCGCGTCGTCGACCAGATCGTGGTCGAGAACGGCGTGCGCCCGGATGAAGCGCTCTACTACGCCTTCAAGGACGGCTCACTCAACAAGGGCCAGATCGACGTCGAGTCGCTCTATGCCATCAAGCCGCAGCCGTGCCTGAGTCAGGCCACCGAAGGGGATGACTACCTGTTGTTCCGTCTCGGCGACTGCAATGCACCGCGCAACACCCACGCCGCCATCTATGACGCCCTGCGCCTGTGCAAGGATTTCTGATCGCGTCTGACACATAGGTGGGAGGTTTGGCTATGAACGAAACAGTCTTGTCGGTGTTGATCTTCGCCGCCTTGGCGCTGGCCGCCGTCGGCGCGGTCAAGCGCATCGGTCTGTGGCGCCAGGGGCGGGCGGATGCCACGTCCATGAACGTGGGAGAGCTGATCGCGAGTCTTGCCAAGGTGCCGCGCCGCTACGGGGTGGACCTGCACCATGTGGTCGCGCGGGACCGCTACATGGCCAATACCCACGTCGCCACCGGCGGTGGCTTCGTGGCCGCGGCGCTGCTGATGGTGGTGGTCTACGGCTTCGGCATCGACTCCGCTTGGCTGGGCGTCTTGCTGCTGCTGGCCAGTGGCGCGATGTTCGCTGGTGCGCTGTTCGTGCGTCGTCGTCGTCTCGACCCGCCGGCGCGCCTGTCGCGTGGCCCGTGGATGCGCCTGCCCAAGAGCTTGCTGATGTTCTCCACCAGTCTGTTCGTGATGAGTCTGTCACTGGTGCTGCCGGAAGGCGTCGGCGGCATGATCTCCGGCGGTATCCTCGGGCTGGTGTTGGTGGCGGGGATCGCCTGGGGGCTGCTCGAGATGATCGTCGGCATGACAGGTGGCGGCTCGCGCATCACCGGGCCGATGAAGCATGCCTTCGCGGGGGCGCTGCATCTGGCCTTCCATCGGCGTCCGGCACGTTTCAGCACCCGTGACAGCGCCGGCATCCGCGACAGCGCGCTGCTGCCGTTGGATCTTTCCAATCCCGAGGCGCCGCTGGGCGTCGGCAAGCCTGCCGACTTCAACTGGCGTCAGCTGCTGGGCTTCGATGCCTGCGTGCAGTGCGGGCGCTGTGAAGCGGTGTGTCCGGCGTTCGCGGCCGGTCAGCCGCTCAATCCCAAGAAGCTGATTCAGGACATGGTCGTGGGCATGGCCGGTGGCAGTGATGCCGCCTACGCCGGTTCGCCCTATCCGGGCGACGAGCCGAAGCGTGCTGTCGGTCAGCATGGTGGCGGCCCGCAACAGGCCATCGTCGGGGCATCGCCATATGCTCGGCCGGCAGGTCAGACCGTTGACTCTGATAGCCAGACCGTTGCCTCTGGGCCGATCCAGATCAAGGCGGCACCGGGCGCTGCGGGCAAGCCGGCAGACGCCGACAAGCTGATCCACGAATTCAAGGTACTGGTCGAGCCGGAAACCCTGTGGGCCTGCACCACCTGTCGCGCCTGCGTCGAGGAGTGCCCGATGATGATCGAGCACGTCGATGCCATCGTCGACATGCGCCGTCACATGACACTGGAGCAGGGCGCGACACCGGGCAAGGGCGTCGAGGTGCTCGACAATCTGATCGCCACCGACAATCCGGGCGGTTTCGCGCTCGAAGCGCGCCTGCATTGGGCGGCGGATCTCGACCTGCCGCGCATCGCCGAGCTGCAGGCCGCCCGCGAGGCGGCGCGTGATCCGCGTCCGGTGGAAGCGCTGCTGTGGCTGGGCGATGGCGCCTTCGACATGCGCAACCAGCGCACGCTGCGTGCCTTCGTGCAGGTACTGCGCGCCGCCAGGGTGGATTTCGCCATCCTCGGCGCGGAAGAACGTGACAGTGGTGACGTGGCGCGTCGTCTGGGGGATGAGGCGACCTTCCAGTCGCTGGCCACGCGCAATATCGCCACCCTGTCGAAGTATCGCTTCGCGCGCATCATCACCTGCGATCCGCACAGCTTCCATGTGCTGGGGCGTGAATATGCCGCCTTCGGTGGCGACTACCTCGTCAACCACCACACCAGCTACATGAACGAGCTGCTGGCGGCGGGTCGTCTGAGCCTCGATGCCACCAGACTAGCCACGCTCGGCTCGGTTACCTGGCACGACCCCTGCTATCTGGGTCGCTACAACGGTGAATTCGAGGCGCCGCGTAGCTTGCTGGCGGCGCTGGGGCTGGAAGTGCGCGAGATGCAGCGCTCCGGCTTCCGCTCACGCTGCTGCGGCGGCGGCGGCGGCGCGCCGGTGACGGACATCCCCGGCAAGCAGCGTATCCCCGACATGCGCATGGGTGACGTGCGCGAGACCGGCGCCGAGGTAGTGGCGGTGGGCTGCCCGCAGTGCACCGCGATGCTGGAAGGCGTAGTGGCACCGGCCGGTGAAGCTGAACCCCAGGTGCTGGATCTGGCGGAACTGATGGCGCGGGCGCTGGTAGCGGAGGCGTCCACTCAGGGCTTGTCCACGCAAGGCTTGGCGGCGTCGACCACGCAGCCCACTGACGCGGAGGTGGCGGCATGACGATTTCCCCGGATCTACACGCATCAGAGCAGCCACAAGCAACCGAGCATCCACACCCATCAGAGCGCGAGCCACTGCCACGCCGTGACCCGCGCCTGGAGCAGCAGGCACGCAATCGCCTGCACCCGCAGCACCTCATCGCGCTGCAGGCGCTGGGCCGCGGCGCGGCAGCCCCTCAGGAACGCTGGATGGGCCCGAAGGGCGTGATGCGTCGCGACCCGCATGTCGGCCACTTCATCGCCGCCAATGGCCGCAAACGCATCGACCGCAGTGGCCGCTCCGGGCCTGCCGCGGCGGGCGCTGGCCAGCCCGCCGTCGTGGCCAAGGCGCGTGTGCTACCGCTAGTCGAGATCGCATCACCTGCCTTCCTGATCGCGGTGGTGCCGGACATGACCGGTGGGCGACTCTCGAGTCACGACCGCGATGTGCTGGGGCTGGCGCGTCAGATCGCCGATGCTGACCCCGCCCATCAGGGCGCGGTGCTGGCCGTCACCTTCGGCACGCTGCGTGAGGAGGGTGACGCCGCCGACAGTGTCGGACTCGGCGCGGCGGGTGCCGATCGCTGGCTGCACTTTGCCGATATTCTCCACGATGGCTACGCGCCGCTGGCCCAGCTGGCGGAGCTTGAGGCCATTGATACACGCCTGGCACCACGGCTGTGGTTGCTGCCGGAATCCCGCACTGGCGGTGGTGAACGCGGCCGACGTCTCGGTGCGCGCCTGCTGTGCCAGGGCGAGGCGCTGGCGCGGCCCAGCGGCAACGCCTATCAGCTCGACGGCGAGCTTGCTGCCATCGGGCGTGGCGAGCTTGCCGAGGTGAACGTCACCGGGCGCAGCGGCAATGGTCATCAGGACCTGACCCGTCCGCTGACCCGTATCCTGCTGTGCGAGGCGGAATGCGCCGAGCCGGTGGAAGATGTGCGCCACGCCGCGCTGCCGCTCGAGTGGGAGCCGGCCAGCGCCGCGCGCGTCATGCCAGACGTGATCGAAGATCTTGGCCCGGTGGCCGTTGATCCCTCCGCGATCGCGCTGGGCGAGGCCGAATTCATTCTCTCGGCGGGCAACGGCATTCGCGACTGGGATGGCTTCCACCGTGCCGCCAGCCTGCTGGGGGCCACCGAAGGCGCCTCGCGGGTGGCGGTGGATGACGGCTTCATGCCGCGTGCCCGTCAGGTCGGCGCCACCGGTACCTGGGTGACGGCGCGGGTCTATGTCGCGGTGGGCATCTCGGGGGCCATCCAGCATCTGCAGGGTATCCAGCGCTGCGACAAGGTGGTGGCCATCAATACCGATGGCGGCTGTGACATGGTCAAGCGCGCGGATCTCTCGGTGATCGGCGATGCCGGGGCGATTTTGGCCAGTCTCTGTCAGCAGCTCGAGGCCGAACGCAGTGCCTGCGGTGATGGCCCGTCGGTGGAGCAGGCGCCTGCTGCGCTAGCTACATCATCCAGTACGTCATCCGCCACGCTTGCCGCCGACGCGGCCTGAACTCGCGCCTGCGACAGGGGAAAGGAGAAGGACATGAAGGCAGATCGTTCGTCCGTTGCGCAGCAGGCCTCGGCACCGCTTGAGGTCGTGAGTCTGGTATCGCTGGGTCAGCACCCGGTTTCGGGGCGTCTGCGGCGTGCCGAGCAGGACGCCCGCGCCCTGGAACTGTGTCTGGCGCTGGAGCGCCAGTCTGCGCCCGGTGCCGTCAGCCTCAGCGCCTGGCATGCCAGTGGCAGCGAGATCATCCCCGGTAGCGAACAGGACCAGGCGCTGCGCGGCTATCTGGGCATGGGGCTGGAGTCGTTGACGCTGGTGACGCCCAACACCCTTGAAGCTGTCGATTCACAGGCGGCTGCCATTGATCAACCGGTCATCGATGTCTGGCCGCTGCTGGTGGCGCGCCTCAAGCAGGCGGCACCGCAGCTGGTGGTGTGCGGCGGTCAGGGCGAGACCGGCGAGGGCAGTGGCCTGCTGCCGCATCTGCTGGCGGAGAGCCTTGGCTGGCCGCTGGTGGAGGGCATCGTCGCGATCGAAAGCTGTGATGGCGAGCAGCTGACTGCGCTGCAGGCATTGCCGCGCGGCCAGCGACGGCGTCTGCGCGTGAAGCTGCCGGCGCTTGTCAGTGTCGACTCCGCCGCACCGGCGGCGCGTCAATCAGCCTTTGGTCAGGCGCGACGTGGCGAGCTAGCCGCGGTGGCCAGCGGTGAGCTTGCCCATGACGTGCTGGCGGAGGCCTTCAGCGTGGCGCCAGCTCGCAAGCGACCCAAGCGCTTGAAGCGTATCAAGGCGACCAGCGCGCGTGATCGTTTCAAGGCCGCGGCCGCCAAGGCCGAAGGAGGTGGTGGCAAGCGTCTGGAAGGCGTGAGCGCCGAGGAAGGCGCGGCGGAAATCCTCAAGCTGCTGCGTGAGGAAGGCGTGCTGCGCTGAAGTCGCGCAGACGGTAAAAAGCCCCTGTCAGCACGCTGGCAGGGGCTTTTTCATACCTCACAGAAGGTCGCTCCTCACAGAAGATCGCTCTTACAGAGGATCACTCCTCCCACTGCCAGTCCTCATCGTTCAAGGGCTCGGGCGAGGTGTGCTCGTCGGTTCCCTGGGGAGCCTTGCGCGCTGCCTGGCTGGCTTCGCGCTGGCGCATCGGCATGTTGTCGATCACCTGATAGATCTGGTCGGGGGAGACGAAGCCTTCCTGCTGCATCTTCTTGCCGCCGTCCTTGCCCATCAGGATGACGGTGAAGGGCGCACCCTCGCGCAGTTGCATGGCATCACGCAGGGCACGCACCTCCTCGAAGCTCATCGGCACGCCATCGTGGATGCCGCGCGTACCCATCAGCGTATAGAGCGTCATGTCGCGTTGCTGCATCTCGCCACGCGTGGCGCGCAGTTCCTCGCGCTGGCGCTCGAGATCCCGGTCCTGCTCATCCGGCGCGATCAGCACCAGCGAGCGTCGGTTCCAGGTCTCGCCCAACAACGGGTTGGCGGCGGGGTCGACATTGGCGGCGGTCATGGTGGTCTCCGCGGTGTCCGGTGAGGTCGGTGGCGGTGGCGCGCCAGTGGATGTCTCGGCGGGCGCGTTCAGGTCGGCGTCCGAATCCAGCAGGCTGATGGCATGCACCGGCGAGCTCAGCATCAGGGCCGGCAGCAGGGCCAGAAGCATGAGGCTCATCAGGCCCGGCGTCAGCCTGCGGTGCGTGAGCAGTCGAGGCGGCGCGGACCGTATCTGTGAGGACAGTACCTGCGAGGACAGTCTCTGCGCGGACGGTATGTGCGTGGACATGGCAGTCCTCCGGCGGCGAATGATATGAGCTGGGATAGCCAGCCTGGCGGCAGAAGCAGGTTGCACAGGAGAATGGCACACCCCGAATGACAGACTCTCCTTCAAGACTAAGCCAGTCGCCGGGAGTTTGCTGCCCGTCGGCGCGCGATTTATGTGGTACTTCACGATATGCCGCCCTCATTCAGCCTGTGAGAAGGCCAGTGGCGACATACCGATAGCGGCGGCAACAGGTGGCGTGGCTCTCCGCAAAGCGCGTGCAGACTTTACGCGGCATGCTACAGATATTTCCAAAGTCGTAGTGCAAGCTGTATGCACGTCCAGCCGTCATGACGCCCGTCATGCGTGGCTCCGCGGCTTTTACGTTGCTGATCTGCGACTCATGTAACTCTGGCGATACAGAATGTTTTCAAAGAGTTGCATGAAAAAATGAACATCCTGTCGTCAGGCCCGTCTGAGTTAGGGCAAACACTTATTGATCACTGCTGGAGGCTGCAATGAAACGGATGACTGCATACATGACGGCTGCCCTGATTTCCGCGGGCATGATGTCGGCACCGGCGTTCGCTGCTGACGCACCGGCCCAGGGTCAGTCTACTGCCCAGGCGGCACAGGCTCAGGCTGGCGATTTCACTGATGCTCAGCTGGAACAGTTCGCTGCGGCCTCTCAGGATATCGCACGCATCTCTCAGGAATTCGCCGGCAAGCTGCAGAAAGCCGACGACGAGACTGCCAAGCAGAGCGTGCGTCAGGAAGCCAATGACGAGATGGTCAGCGCTGTCGAAGACTCCGGTCTGGAAGTCGCCACCTTCAACTCCATCGGTCAAGCGGTTCAGAACGACCCGGACCTGATGAAGAAGGTGCAGAAGCTGGCTCAGGAAAACTCCTGATCTCGCCTGGATGACGTTCGGGTCATCCAATGAAGACGCCGCCCCCGGTTACCGGGGGCGGCGTTTTTTTGTGCCCATGTCTTGCGGCCTGTCAGTCAGTACCGCCCTGGTCAGTAAAGCCTTGGGTCACGCCGCATGTCAGGCACCGGCGACCGGACGAATGAGCATGTCCTGTGCCTTCTTTTCCTGCAACAGGCCACGGAACAGCGAATAGCACATCACCAGCAGTACCAGCGTGAACGGCAGACCCGTGGCGATGGCACCGGCTTGCAATGAGCCCAATGCGGCGCTTCCCCCGCCATAGAGCAGGGCACCGGCGATCAGGCCTTCCATCGCCGCCCAGAAGACTCGCTGGCTGACCGGCGCGTCGATCTTGCCACCGGCGGTGATCGAGTCGATCACCATCGAGCCCGAGTCGGACGAGGTCACGAAGAACACCAGTACCAGCACGATGGCGATCAAGGATGCCACGCCGGACAGCGGCAGGTTGTCGAGCATCTGGAACATGGCCAGCGACACGGAATCGATACCATTGGTCAGTGCGCCGACGCCATTGATGGCCTGTTCCAACGCCGTGCCGCCGAAGACGGACATCCACACGATGGTGACGAGTGTCGGCACCAGCAGCACGGCGGTGACGAATTCGCGCACCGTGCGGCCGCGCGAGACTCGCGCGATGAACATGCCGACGAACGGTGACCAGGAAATCCACCACGCCCAGTAGAAGACGGTCCAGCCGTGGAACCAGCTTTCATCGGGACGGCCGATCCAGTTGGACAGTGGCAGCAGATATTCCACATAGCTGAGGGTGGTGGTGCCCAGACCCATGAGAATGGCGAGTGTCGGCCCGAAGATGAGGATGAAGATGATCAGCACGGCGGCGATGATCATGTTGATGTTGGAGAGCAGCTTCACGCCACCATCCAGACCACGACTGACCGAGTAGATGGCCACCAGCGTCACCAGGATGATGATCGCGATCTGGGTTGGCAGGCCATCGCCGACGCCGAACAGGTAGTCCAGTCCCGATGCCGCCTGAGCGGAGCCCAGCCCCAGCGACGTCGCCAGGCCGAAGATGGTCGCCAGCACGGCGAGGATATCGACGATATGCCCCATCCAGCCCCAGGTGCGCTCGCCGAGTATCGGGTAGAACGCCGAACGGATGGTCAGCGGCAGGCCCTTGTTGTAGGTAAAGAAAGCCAGCGACAGCCCTACCACGGCGTAGATGGCCCAGGGGTGCAGGCCCCAGTGATACATGGTGGCTCCCAGCGCGGCGCGTGCCCCTTCCGGCGTTCCGGCCGGCGCGTTGAGTGGCGTGCCGTACCAGTCGGTGTAATAGGCCACCGGCTCGGCGACGCTCCAGAACATCAGGCCGATGCCCATGCCGGCGGCGAACAGCATCGCGAACCAGGAGCGTGTCGAGAACTCGGGGGTCGCCTTCTGGCCGCCCAGGCGCAGCTTGCCCACCGGATGCACGATCAGCAGCAGGCAGAACAGCACGAAGAGGTTGCCGGCCAGCATGAACAGCCAGTCACCATGCGCGATGGACCAGGCCTTGGCGCCGCCCAGGGCACTTTCCGCGCCCGCAGGGAAGACGATGGCAAACAGGATGAAGCTGACGATCAGCACGGCGCTGATCGCGAAGACGGGGTTGTGGACATCGAGACCCATGACCTGGACATTGTCCTGGCCGATCTCGTAGTCCGTGTCATACGGATTCGATGACATGTGGTGACCTCATGTTGTTATTGGTGTCGCCAGCCGGGCAGGGCAGTTGGCGTGAAGCGAGGTGTTGTCGCGGGTGTCTCCCGGGGCTGCGATGTGGGAAGGGTGGTGGAGTAGCAATCCACAGCGCGGTGACGAGTCTGACTGCGGGGCAGGTCGCCGCCGGACCTCGGTGATTGTGTGAGGGCTTGGCGAGGGCGAGTTAGCTGGATACGACGCCGACATGTGCATGGCTGACACGCGAGACGATTCGGTGGGGGAGGCGGTTGTCGCGGCTCTGCCCGCTTTGTAGATTGCGATCTACAGTGAAGGAACCTGCCTGGCTCATCGGCCTTGCCTGACCTGGAATACCTCTACAAAGCCGCGTCCACGGTCCAGCCAGGCCGTTGTCTCGACCGCACGATCCGCCAGTTCATAACGATAACAATGTGGTGCCGCCATGACGCCTGAGACCCTGACCGAGCCGACGCCCGTCGCTCGCCGCCGTTCGCGCAGCCAGTTGCGCGGCCGCCCGCTGGATGCCGAGGCCTGGGGTGCGATTCAGCGCCTGCTGGGTGATGCCCCGGTGCAGCGTGACCTTCTGCTCGAATATCTGCATGTGCTCAATTATAAGGTCGGCTACCTGACGCTGCCCCATCTGCGCGCGCTGGCCGAGTGGATGCGTCTGCCGATGGCCGAGGTCTACGAGACGGCCACCTTCTATGCCCACTTCACCGTGGTTCGCGATGGCGAGACGCCGCCCGCGGCGCTGACCGTGCGCGTCTGTGATTCGCTGTCCTGTCAGCTGGCCGGCTCCGAAGCCTTGCGCGCCGGTCTCGCCTCGGGGCTGGACCCCGAACAGGTGCGCGTGCTGCGTGCGCCCTGCATGGGGCGCTGCGACAGTGCGCCGGTGGCGGAGGTCGGGCATTACCATCTCGGCCATGCCAGCGTGGAAGGCGTCACGGCGGCGATTGCCGAGGGCCATGTGCATGCCGCGCCGGCAGCGAGTCTCGACTATCCGCGGCTGGCGGAATATCGCGCCAGTGGCGGCTATGGGCTGCTCGCCGCGCTGGATGGCGGTGAGGTCAGCATCGAGGACCTGGCGCAGATGATCGAACAGGCCGGTCTGCGTGGCCTGGGCGGGGCGGGTTTCCCGACGTTTCGCAAGTGGGGCTTCGTGCGTGCCGAGGCCGGGCCGCGTTATTGCGTGATCAATGCCGATGAAGGCGAGCCCGGCACCTTCAAGGACCGCTGCTATCTGGAGCGTGAGCCGCACACCTTCCTCGAGGGTGCGCTGGCCAGTGCGCATGCCATCGAGGCCGAAGCGCTCTACCTCTATCTGCGCGACGAGTACCCGACCCTGAATGCCGTGCTGCGCGAGTGCATCGCGGAGCTGGAAGCCGCTGGCCTCGTCGCGCCGGGCTATATCCAGCTACGGCGTGGCGCCGGCGCCTATATCTGTGGCGAGGAATCGGCGCTGATCGAGTCGCTGGAAGGCAAGCCCGGCAAGCCGCGTCAGCGTCCGCCCTTCGTGGCCCAGTGCGGGTTGTTCGGCCGCCCGACCCTGGTCAACAACGTCGAGACGGTCTATTGGATCGCGCGGCTCCATCGCGAAGGCCATGACCACTACGTCGCGGCCGGGCGTCAGGGACGTCAGGGGCTGCGCAGCTTCTCGCTCTCCGGGCGCGTCAGACGCCCGGGCATGTATCTGGCACCGGCCGGCATCACGCTCAATGAGCTGGTCGAGGAATACGGCGGCGGCATGGCCGAGGGCCATCGTCTGCGGGCCTATCTGCCCGGCGGGGCCTCCGGCGGCATTCTGCCGGCCAGCAAGGCGGACCTGCCGCTGGACTTTGACACCCTGCAGGCCCACGGCTGCTTCATCGGCTCGGCCGCGGTGGTGGTGCTGTCGGATAAGGACGACCTGGCGGCGGTGGCGCGCAATCTGATGAGTTTCTTCATGGACGAGTCCTGCGGCCAGTGCACGCCGTGTCGTGTCGGCACGCGCCAGATGCTGGCGGCGCTCAGTGGAGATGAGTGGGATGAGTCGCTGCTGACGCGTTTGTCGCAGGTGATGATGGATGCCTCGATCTGCGGGCTTGGCCAGGCCGCGCCCAATCCGGTGCTCGGCCTGCTCAAGGACTTCCGCCAGACCCTCGCGGATGGTGGGGTGCGCCTGATCGCCACGAGCGATGCGGCCGACGCCACGAGCCATGCGGCTGACACCACGGGAGGTGAGGCATGAATGCGCTGACAGGATTGGGCAACTCATCCTCGGATGATCAGCCGCTGCGCGAGAATGGCTTCACCATCACGCTGGATGGCGCCGAGGTGACGGCCTATCCCGGCGAGACGCTGTGGAAGGTCGCCAGGCGTGCCGGCGAGACGATTCCCCATCTCTGCTACAGCGAAGCGCCGGATTATCGCGGCGATGGCAACTGTCGCGCCTGCATGGTCGAGATCGATGGCGAGCGCACTCTCGCCGCCAGCTGCATCCGCGAGGCGCGGGCGGGCATGGTGGTGCGTAGTGCCAGTTCACGGCGTGCCGGCGAGGCGCGCGCGATGGTGGTGGAGCTGCTCGCCGCCGACATGCCCGCCGAGGCGCACAACCCCGATGTCAGCAGCCACTTCATGGCGATGGCCGAGCTGCTGGCGGTGGATGTCGGGCACGCGCGCGAGACCCTGGGCGGCGCCCGCGAGACGGTCCGCGAGTGGCTGGGGGATACGGTGGAGGAGTGGTTGCCGACGCAGGCCAGCGCTCTCGATCACTCCCACACCGCGATGGCGGTCAATCATGACGCCTGCATCAGCTGCGGCCTGTGCGTGCGCGCCTGTCGCGAGGTGCAGGTCAATGACGTGATCGGGCTGGCGGGGCGCGGCAGCAATACGCGCATCGTGTTCGATCTCGAGGACCCGATGGGCGACAGCACCTGCGTCGCCTGCGGCGAGTGCGTGCAGGCCTGCCCGACCGGCGCCCTGATGCCCGCCGCCCAGGTGGATGAGCAGGGCTTCGGCGACAGCGCCGCCGTCGATGCGCGCGTTGCCTCCATCTGCCCGTACTGCGGTGTGGGCTGTCAGCTGGAGTATCAGATCAGCCGTGGCAGCGGCGAGGCGTTGAGTGCCGAGGGGCAACCGGTCGCGACCCTGGCGGATGCCCAGCAGGGCATGGCGGACGGCGACTCCCTCAAGACTGACAAGCGCCGGCAGCGCGTCGCGGATACGCGGCTGGACAACATCATTGCGGTCAGTGGTCGTGATGGCCCCTCCAATCACGGACGCCTGTGCGTGAAGGGGCGCTTCGGCTTCGATTATCCGCGCCATCCGGAGCGTCTGATCCGCCCCCTGATCCGCCGTGACGGCGTGGCCAAGGGGCTGGATGCGAACTTCGATCCCGCCCACCCGCTGACCCACTTCCGTGAGGCCAGCTGGGACGAGGCCCTCGAGGTCGCGGCCGAGGGGCTCATGCGCCTCAAGCGCGCGCATGGCCCCGACAGCCTGGCGGGCTTCGGCAGCGCCAAGTGCACCAACGAGGAGGCGTGGCTGTTCCAGAAGCTGGTGCGTACCGGCTTCGGCTCCAATCATGTCGATCATTGCACGCGCCTGTGTCATGCAAGTTCAGTGGCGGCGCTGATGGAAGGCGTCGGCTCGGGCGGCGTGAGCGCCTCCTTCATGCAGGCCGAGCAGTCTGATCTGATCGTGCTGACCGGCTGCAACCCGGGCGTCAATCATCCGGTGGCGGCGACCTTCTTCAAGCGCGCCGCCAGGCGTGGCACGCGCATCGTGGTGATCGACCCGCGTGCGCTGGCGCTGCGGCGTCATGCGCATCGCTCGATCCAGTTCACGCCGGGGGCGGACGTGGCGCTGTTCAATGCCATGCTCAACGTCATCATCACCGAGGGGCTGGCCAATCAGGCCTACATCGAGGCGCATACCGAGGACTTCGCCGCGCTGGCGGAGCATGTCGCGGCGCTGACGCCGGAGGCGATGTCGCCGCTGTGTGGCGTGGCGGCAGAAGAGATTCGCGCCGTGGCCCGTGAGTACGCGATGGCCGAGCGCGCGATGATCTTCTGGGGCATGGGCATCTCGCAGCACACCCACGGCACCGACAACGCGCGCTGTCTGATCGCGCTGGCGCTGGTGTGTGGCCATGTCGGGCGTGAAGGCACCGGCCTGCATCCGCTGCGCGGGCAGAACAACGTCCAGGGCGCCTCGGATGCCGGGATGATTCCGATGGTCTTCCCTGATTATCAGCCGGTGGGTGACACGGCGGCGCGCGAGCGGCTGGAAGCGCTGTGGGATACGCCGCTCTCGGCCACACCCGGCCTGACGGTGGTGGAGATCATGCACGCCATCCATGCCGATCAGATCCGCGGCATGTACATCCTCGGCGAGAATCCGGCGATGTCGGACCCGGATCTCGATCACGCGCGCAGCGCGCTGGCACATCTCGAGCATCTGGTGGTGCAGGACATCTTCGTCACCGAGACGGCGCAGTTCGCCGATGTGGTGCTGCCTTCGTACGCCTGGCCGGAGAAGGACGGCAGCGTCACCAATACCAACCGCCAGGTGCAGCGTGGGCGGGCGGCACTGCGCGCCCCGGGCGAGGCGAAGCCGGACTGGTGGATCACCCAGCAGCTGGCACGGCGCATGGGGCTTGACTGGGATTACGCCGGGCCGGAGGAGATCTATGCCGAGATGCAGCAGGGCATGGATTCCCTCGACAACATCGACTGGGCGCGGCTGTCCGAGGAGAACTCGGTGACCTATCCGTGCCTGACGCCGGGAGGCGAGGGCGAGGATGTGGTGTTCGGCGAGGGCTTCCCGCGCGCCAGCGGCCGTGCCCGCTTCGTGCCGACCTGGCCCACGCCGCCGGATGAGACGCTGGATGATGACTACCCGACGGTGTTGACCACCGGCCGTCAGCTGGAGCATTGGCATACCGGCTCGATGACACGCCGCGCGACGGTGCTCGACAATCTCGAGCCGGCCGCCGTGGCTACGCTCAATCCGGTGGAGCTGGAGCGCCTGGGCATCACGCCGGGCGAGCCGCTCTCGATCACCACGCGGCGTGGCCAGATCACTCTTGCCACCCGCGCCGATCCGCTGACGCCGGCCGGCATGGTCTTCGTACCATTCTGCTACGCCGAGGCCGCCGCCAACCTGTTGACCAATCCAGCGCTCGATCCGGTGGGCAAGATTCCGGAGTTCAAGTACGCCGCCTGCCGTCTGGCCAGAGCCGAACCTGTCTCGGCCAGTCTGGACACCTGAACGCGAGGGGAGGTGAGAGGAGGAGAGGGAAAGGAAAGGGGACGTCTGGCGCAAAGGAAAGGGTACGTCTGGCGCAAATGCCTATGGCAGTGGCGCTGGCGGATACGCAGGGCGCGCCTCGGTCTGACCAGAATGTCGGAGACAGCCTGTCGTGCATTTCGATTATCCTCACAAGGGCTATGCTCAGAGCAGAGTGGGTCAATACCAATGACAATGCCCGCCGTCAGCGAGCAAGGAGAATGACGATGATGATCGTGGAGCTGATTGATCACGAAGACTTTCGTGAGCGGCTGGTGGCGCTGGGCGTGCAGATTTCCGAGCATGCCTGCGCGGACACCTGTGCACGCATGGCACTCAGAAAGCATGCCGAAGTGGGTGTGCCGGGCCTGCAGGAACTGGTGCGTGAGCTGGTGATGCACTCCGATATCCTGCTGCCCTCGGTGCGCCAGGCGCTGGACAAGTATCTGCTGCCGGGGCTGCGCTAGGCGCGGCACTCAAGAAAGATTGCGCGCCGCGCACTGACACCGTCTGCCAGATGAACAAAAGGGCCTGTCGACTGACAGGCCCTTTTGCGTGGGTGCTCACTCGCCTCTTTTCACTGCGCGCAGTGGCTCAGGTCGATGCGTTGGCGCGGTCGTACTCGCGTTTCTCCCAGCGCAGACCGCGGAACAGCGAGAAGCACATCACCAGCAGTACCACCGTGAAGGGTAGCCCCGTGGAGATGGCGCCCGCCTGCAGCGCACTCAGTGCGGTGTTGCCGCCGCCATACAGCAGGGCACAGGCGATCAGGCCGCCGGCCGCTGCCCAGAAGACACGCTGGCGCGTCGGGGCATCCTGCTTGCCACCGGCGGTGATGGAGTCGATCACCAGCGAGCCGGAGTCGGAGGAGGTCACGAAGAATACCAGCACCAGCACGATGGCGACGCAGGACGTGATGGACGACAGCGGCAGGCTGTCGAACATCTGGAACATGGCCATCGAGGGAGTCTCGATGCCCTGGGCCAGTTCGCTGCCGGCGGCTCGCGCCTCTTCCAGTGCGGTGCCACCGAAGACGGTCATCCACACGATGGTGACCAGGGTCGGTACCACCAGCACGGCGGTCACGAATTCGCGCACACTGCGTCCGCGGGAGATACGCGCGATGAACATGCCGACGAACGGCGACCAGGAAATCCACCAGGCCCAGTAGAAGATGGTCCAGCTATGGAACCAGCCTTCGTCGGGGCGATCGATCCAGTTGGACAGCGGCAGCAGATATTCCAGATAGCCGACGCTGGTGGTGCCGAGCCCGGTGATGATGTCCATGGTCGGGCCGACGATGAACAGGAAGACCACCAGCAGCGCGGCCAGCATCATGTTGAGATTGGAGAGGCGTTTGACGCCGCCATCCAGGCCGCGACTCACCGAGTAGATGGCCGCGAGCGTGACCGCCACGATCACGCCGATCTGGCTGACCAGTCCATCGCCGATGCCGAACAGATGGTCCAACCCGGAGGCCGCCTGGGCCGCGCCCAGCCCCAGCGAGGTGGCAAGGCCGAACAGGGTGGCGAGCACCGCGACGATATCGATGATATGTCCGCTCCAGCCCCATACACGCTCACCCAGCAAGGGGTAGAACACCGAGCGCAGCGTCAGCGGCAGGCCCTTGTTGTAGGCGAAGAAGGCCAGTGACAGGCCGATCACGGCATACATGGCCCACGGGTGAAGCCCGTAATGGAAGACGGTGGCCGAGAGTGCCGCCGTTGCACCTTCCGGCGTGCGCGGTGGTGCGTTCAGGGGCGTGCCTGACCAGTCGGTGTAGTACGCCACTGGCTCGGCGACCCCCCAGAACATCAGGCCGGTGCCCATGCCGGCAGCGAACAGCATCGCGAACCAGGCCATGCGGCTGAATTCCGGCTTGGCGTCGCGTCCGCCCAGGCGCAGGCGGCTGACCGGGTGCAGAACCAGCAGCAGGCAGAACAGGATGAAGAAGTTGCTGGCGAGCATGAACAGCCAATCACCATGGGTGATGGACCATGCCTTGGCACCGCCCAGCGCCGACTTTGCCGACTCGGGCATCAGCAGCGTGAACAGGATGAACCCTACGATCAGCAGCGCACTGATGGTGAAGACCGGCTTGTGGACATCCAGCCCGAGTCGCTGAACATTGTCCTGACCGATCTGGTAATCCGTCACGTACGGATTCGATGACATGAAGTTACCTCGTATTTTTTCTTTCGATAGCCGCTCCTATGGGCATCTCGAGTCAGAATGAGGGACCTTGTCCCGCCTGGTGAAAGCGTTCAGATCTTGGTCTGAAGCCCTGTGCAACATGCGCATTTCTGCCAGTTGCAGGTGACGGCGTCAAACCTTGAGTCATCCTGGTGGTGCGATGAAAGGCATTGATTGTATTGAGGTTTATAGGTCCATTGCTCGTACCGGGAAGTCATTCGGGGCGCTCTAGACTGAACAGGCTGTCCGTGCGTGCATAGTCACTGCCGGCCATGCGCCCGATGGCACGCAGCACCGCATTGTCGACATGCCGCCCATCCCAGACCGTTTCGTCGGCATGCATCACCACCACCTCGGCCAGTACCAGTGAACCGGCCAGCGGCTGCTCACCGAACGAGATGATGTCGCGCAGGCGACAACCGAAGGCGATCGGGGCGCCCCCCACGCGCGGAACCGCAAGCGGCGGCATGGCTACCTTGTTCAGGCCCGCATGGGTGAACTCGTCCTCGTCGGCCGCGAGACTGGCGCTGGTGAGATTGAGCGCCTCGCTCATCGCCTCACCACCGATGTGGATGACGCACTCCGCGACCTGTCCGAGGTTGTTGAGGGTGTCCTTGGTCTTGCCTTCGCCATTGCGCAGCGGGCTGAAGGCGAGCACCGGCGGATTGATGCTGGCGATGGTGAAGAACGAGAAGGGCGCGAGATTGGTGTTGCCTGCCGCATCGATGGTCGAGACCCAGGCGATCGGCCGGGGCGCGATGCTGCCGGAGAACAGGCGATAGAGGATACCTGCGGGAAGCTGGTCGGCAGCGATGAGGGAATGTGTGGTCGAGGAGGCAGTCATGGTGAGGGTCTCGTTGCAGGGCTGTTGTTGTAGAGCTGTTGTTTTGGGGCCGTTGTATAGCGCTGTTATCGCAGAGCGGGCGTTGCAGGGCGTGGCTCTCGATCCGCTCAGGCTGCATGTGGCACGGCGCCTGACATTCGAGAGTCAGAGACCGTCAGGCCGAGCGCGCGAAAATCTGGTCGTCGTGGCGAGTGGCGGCCGCGAATCATCGCGGATGTGGAGCGCGAATCGCGCCTGCCCACAGGCCGCTGGTGCTGGTGAAGAGTGATCTATCTGGCTGCTGGGCGTGGAAAAGGTCCCGGGAAATTCTCCCAGATCATTGCCAGTATTTTTGGTGTGGTCAATTGTCGCAGGTCTTGACCTTTTTCGAGGATGTTGTTCCTGACGCCTCGGTCGAGTTCATTCCTTGTCTGACTCAAGTCACACAATGGGGGCGGGAAACCGGATTTTTGTGCAGAATTTGTAACCAAAAAGTTTCTGTATTGTGTTTATTTGTATATTTTTTATGGTTGCGGGCTGGGCGTCATCTGACAGAAAGGTGGTGAGCCCGCGTAAATGGATGACAGAAAATGACAGTCATCAGGCCATTTGGTTCGGTATTGATCATGAGAATGGCATGCCAAGGTTGCGAAAAAGCGTCCCCTGTTGATCGGGGATGCCAGCATCATGCGAGACGCATCATGGTGCATTTACCTGTCAGGTCATGATCGATAATGAGGCATGTTTTCTCATCAATGAACGCCCGGATCATACAAGTATCATGCTGGGAAAATGTCTCTCTCGCCCGGGGTGGGGGAGTACTTCAGCAACTTTTGAAAGGCCGAGTGGCGTATTTTTTGGTAGTTAATTTCGATATTTAGTCATTTGTTGGATTTTTGTTGCGCATTATCGTGTGGTGGTAGTGGTTGCTTCGACGCCGCGTGCTGCGCCGGTGGCAAGGAGATTTGTGGAGATGCACAGAATTGTGGCGCGACAAGGTCGTGATTCTCCCAGGCATCATCAGGCAGGGCAGGGGGGCTGGCTTTGCGGTGAAGACTGGCGATTGAGGTTCTGTCTGGCCCTGCAAGGCATGCACTGTCGCGACATCATTGCGGTGAGTGTCGGCTTCGCCACCGGATCCAGCTGCCTTAACCTCCCTCGAGCGTGAGAGAACTCATGCCGCCCAAGGCATGATTGGTGCGCACCGGCTGGCCGAAGTCATCCGCATGTGGCCCCTGGTGCGTCATCCTGCCCCGTAGTCAGCCCCCCTGTCTTTTCTCTATCCTGTGCCCGCCTGCGGGAAATCTTCTGATTTCGTTCGAAAGATCGACGGCTTCCTGTTGGTCATTTCTTCGAACGCTGTGTTCCACATGTGGGCTCGTCATGACGCCATGGCGTGTTCCAACGAGGTCGTGAGATGAGAAAAAGCCTAATGCGGGGGGCTCTGCGGGGACTCCCTATCCTCGCGGGATTATTGATGCTGTCCGGCTGTGACGCCGTACTCTTCGATCCCAAGGGGCCTATCGGTGAATCCGAAAAGTCGCTGATCCTGACTGCTACCTATCTGATGCTCGTGGTTGTTATCCCGGTCATCTTCATGACGCTGTGGTTCGCCTGGCGCTATCGCGATACCAAGCAGAGCAAGGCGACCTACACGCCCAACTGGGCGCATTCCACCAAGATCGAGATCGTGGTCTGGGGCATTCCGTGCCTGATCATCCTCGCTCTGGGCATCCTGACCTGGAAGAGCACGCATGAGCTGGACCCGCGTGCCGAGATCGTCGACGGCGGTGAGCCGATCGAGGTGCAGGTCGTGTCCATGGACTGGAAGTGGTTGTTCATCTATCCGGAGCAGGGCATCGCGACGGTCAATGAACTGGCCATGCCGGTGGATCGTCAGGTTCGCTTCCACATCACATCCGACACGGTGATGAACTCGTTCTTCGTCCCGCAGCTCGGTAGCCAGATCTATGCAATGGCGGGGATGGAAAACCGTCTGCACCTGATCGGCAATGAAGTGGGCACCTACGACGGTATCTCTGCCAGCTATAGCGGCGCCGGCTTCGCGGACATGCACTTCAAGACGCACGTCATGAGCGAAGGCGACTTCGACGCCTGGATCGAGAAGGCACGCGGCAGCAGCAAGGTGCTGGATGACGCTGGCTTCGCCGCTCTCCAGGAGCCGAGCGAGGACGTTGCCCCGACCTTCTATGGTCAGGTCAAGCCGAACCTGTATGAGCAGATCATGGCGCCCTACATGGACGGCATGGAGCTGGGCATGAGCGATGATCAGATGCGCCACATGAAGAAGGGTGGAATGCATCACGACAACGCCGAACACGGCATGTCCGATCATGACGCTTCTGGTCACGCTGAATCTGCGATGGCAACCGAGGAATAAGCAATGCTTGGAAAACTCACAATAGAGGCTGTTCCGTATCACGAGCCGATCGTCATGATCGTGCTTGCGGCGGTAATCCTCGGTGGTGCAGCCCTGTTCGGCTTCATCACGGTAAAGAAAAAGTGGGCCTACCTGTGGAATGAGTGGTTCACCTCTGTCGATCACAAGAAGATCGGCATGATGTACATCATCGTCGCGTTGGTGATGCTGATCCGTGGTTTCTCCGATGCGATCATGATGCGTTCCCAGCAGATGCTGGCATCTACCGGCGGGCACGGCTATCTGCCCCCGGATCACTACGACCAGATCTTCACTGCCCACGGCGTGATCATGATCTTCTTCGTGGCGATGCCGCTGGTCATCGGTCTGATCAACGTCGTCGTGCCGCTGCAGATCGGCGCACGTGACGTGGCCTTCCCGTTCCTGAACTCGCTCAGCTTCTGGCTGTTCGTGGTCGGCGCGCTGCTGGTCAACATCTCTCTGGGTCTGGGTGAGTTCGCCAAGACCGGCTGGCTGGCCTATCCGCCGTTGTCGGGGGCCAATTACAGTCCCGGGGTCGGGGTGGATTACTGGATCTGGTCATTGCAGATCTCCGGTGTCGGTACCCTGCTGACAGGTGTCAACTTCATCGCCACCATCCTCAAGATGCGTGCGCCGGGCATGTCCCTGATGAAAATGCCGGTCTTCACCTGGACCGCACTGTGCGCCAACGTCCTGATCGTCGCGGCCTTCCCGATTCTGACCGCTACCATCGCGATGCTGACGCTCGATCGCTACCTCGACTTCCACTTCTTCACCAATGACCTTGGTGGAAACATGATGATGTACGTCAACCTCATCTGGGCCTGGGGCCATCCTGAGGTGTACATCCTGGTGCTGCCGGTCTTCGGTGTGTTCTCCGAAGTCATCTCCACCTTCTCCAAGAAGAAGCTGTTCGGTTACACCTCGCTGGTGTGGGCGACTCTCGTCATCACCGTCCTGTCGTTCATCGTCTGGCTGCACCACTTCTTCACCATGGGTGCCGGCGCTGACGTGAACGCCTTCTTCGGTATCGCGACGATGATCATCTCGATCCCGACAGGTGTGAAGATCTTCAACTGGCTGTTCACCATGTACCGCGGTCGCGTCGAGATGACCTCTCCGGTGCTGTGGACCCTGGGCTTCATCGTCACCTTCACCATCGGTGGCATGACCGGCGTTCTGCTGGCCGTTCCGGGCGCCAACTACGTACTGCA
The DNA here is from genome assembly GCF_011319755.1 of Cobetia sp. MB87. Taxonomy (NCBI): domain Bacteria; kingdom Pseudomonadati; phylum Pseudomonadota; class Gammaproteobacteria; order Oceanospirillales; family Halomonadaceae; genus Cobetia; species Cobetia sp. MB87. Next base: position 305,093 of record NZ_VFBC01000008.1, read on the forward strand.
CAACTCGCTGTTCCTGATCGCTCACTTCCACAACGTCATCATCGGCGGCGTGGTCTTCGGTGCGATGGCCGGTATCACCTACTGGTTCCCGAAAGCGACCGGCTTCATGCTGTGCGAGAAGTGGGGCAAGCGTTCCTTCTGGTTCTGGATCACTGGCTTCTACCTCGCCTTCATGCCGCTGTACATCCTCGGCTTCATGGGCATGACCCGTCGTCTGCAGCACGTCGACAACCCGCTGTGGGTACCGTACCTGGTCGTCGCCTTCATCGGCGCCTGCCTGATCATGATCGGTATCGCGTGCACCGTGATCCAGATCGCGGTCAGCATCAAGAACCGCAAGCAGCTGCAGGACACCACTGGCGATATCTGGGGCGGTCGTACTCTGGAGTGGAGCACCACTTCACCGGCACCGTTCTACAACTTCGCTCACGAGCCGCAGGTTTCCGAGCTCGACGAGTTCTGGGAAATGAAGGAACGTGGCATCGAGCAGGAGGCCAAGAAGCCTTATGCGCCGATCCACATGCCGCGCAACGCCGCTGCTGGCGTCATCATCTCCGCCTTCAGCCTGGTGTTCGGTTTCGCACTGATCTGGCACATCTGGTGGATGGCCGTGGTCGGGCTGGTCGGCATGATCGCCACCTTCATCGTGCGCTCCTTCAACTACGACATCGACTACTACGTGTCCGTCGAGGAAGTGGAGCGTGTCGAGCGTGAGGGTCGCGAGCGTCGCGCCCTGCCCAGCGCCCGCACACCTAACGACACAGTGGTTCAGGGGTAATCATGGCGAATAATGCAATGACATCTCACGATGGGGCGCATGACGCCCATGACGATCACGAGCATCACGATACCAACGGCCTGAAGGTCTTCGGTTTCTGGCTCTATCTGCTGAGCGACTGCATCCTGTTCGCGATGCTGTTCGCGGGCTACGTGGTACTGAGCCAGGCCTATGCCGGTGGCCCGACGGGCGCCGAGATCTTCGAGCTGGACTTCGTGCTGGTCGAGACCGCACTGCTGCTGGCCTCGAGCTTCACCTACGGCCTGGCGATGCTGGGCATGAACCGCGGAGACAGCTCCGCGGTGATCAAGTGGCTGATGATCACCTTCGCCTGTGGCGCAGGCTTCATCGCGATGGAAATCTATGAGTTCCACCACCTGATCGTGAACGGCCATGGTCCGGACAAGTCCGCGTTCCTGTCTGCCTTCTTCACCCTGGTCGGCACCCACGGTCTGCACGTGACCGTCGGTCTGATCTGGATGGCGCTGCTGATCTTCCAGGTCAAGCAGAAAGGCCTGACGGAAATGCATCGCGGTCGTCTGATGATGCTCAGCCTGTTCTGGCACTTCCTGGACGTCATCTGGATCTGCGTCTTCACCGTCGTCTATCTCACAGGAGTGATGCTATGAGCCATTCCAACAACGACCACAACGACAATCACGGCAGCGTCAAGCAGTACGTGACCGGTCTGATTCTCTCCATCATCCTGACCATCATCCCGTTCGGGATGGTGATGATGATGGACGATCCGGGTGTCGGCGTGATCTGGGCCGTCTACGGCTTCGCCATCGCTCAGGTCTTCGTGCAGCTGTACTTCTTCCTGCACCTGGACGGCTCCAAGGAGCAGAGCTGGAATGTCATGGCCATGCTGTTCACCCTGGTGATCGTGGCAATCGTCGTTGGTGGTTCCATGTGGATCATGATCGAGCTGAATCAGAACATGATGCCCATCTGATAGCGTGAGCCTGATGATCAAGGACTACCTGCGTACCACCAAGCCGGGCATTATCTTCGGCAACCTGATCACCGTCAGCGGCGGCTTCTTTCTCGCTTCCGGTGGTGAGGTGGATTGGGCGCTGTTCATCGCCACCCTGGTCGGGGTGGCGTTGATCGTGGCCTCAGGCTGTGTGTTCAACAACTGCATCGATCGCGATATCGACCGCCACATGGCACGTACCCAGGGCCGCGCTCTGGTGCAGGGCGATATCTCGCTGAAGGGGGCTTTCGTCTTCGGCAGCGTGCTGGGCCTTGCAGGCTTCTGGCTTCTGGCCATGATGACCAACCTCATGGCGATGATCGCCGTGGGACTGGGCTTCGTGATCTACGTCGGGGCCTACAGCATGTGGCTCAAGCGTGGCTCGGTGTATGGCACTCTCATCGGCTCACTGTCCGGCGCTGCGCCGCCAGTGGTCGGTTACCTGGCCGTCACCGGTCAGGCGGACATGGGGGCGCTGCTGCTGTTGATCATCTTCAGCATGTGGCAGATGCCGCATTCCTATGCGATTGCCATGTTTCGTGTCGATGACTATCGGGCCGCCAATATTCCGGTACTCCCGGTAGCGCGAGGCATGGAGCATGCCAAGCGTGTAGTGACGGGGTACATTGCCGGCTTCATCCCGGTGTCGCTGTTGCTGACACTGTGGGGATATACCGGCATCTGGTATCTGGTAGTCGCGACCGTCACGGGTGGCTGGTGGCTGTATCTGGCCGCCTGGCGCCTCAAGGATCAGCCTGATGCCTCCTGGGCACGCAAGCTGTTCGGCTTCTCCATCATCATCGTCATGGCGCTCAGCCTGATGATGAGCCTGGACACGCAGCTGTAATCCAGCCGTAGTACCTCCCGGGTGCCCCGCCTTCGGCGTGTTGCCCGGGTGAAAGCCAAAAAACCCGCCACCGGCTTGCCGGTGGCGGGTTTTTTCTTGTCTGTCTTTCAGAGTCTCAGGTTTCGAGGACTCAAGGCATCAAGGACTCAAGCTCTCAGGCCAGCTGCAGATGCGGCTCCTGCTGTTCCTTGAGCGCTTCCTGCATGCGCTCGGCATACCAGTCGACGAAGTCGACGACGCCGAACTCGAAGGTCGCCGAGTAGGGGCCGGGCTGATAGGCGCTGGAGTTGACGCCGCGCTGGTTCTCTTCCACCAGCTGACGGTCCTGATCATTGGTGGCGTCCCATACCTTGCGCAGCTTCGCCAGGTCGTAGTCGACTCCTTCCACCGCGTCCTTGTGCACCAGCCACTTGGTAGTCACGCGGGTCTTGAGGGGGCCGATGGGGTCGACCTGGAAGACCACGGCATGATCGCCCATGAAGTGGTTCCAGGAGTTGGGCAGGTTGAGGATGCGCAGCGAGCCCATGTCGGGGCTTTGCAGACGACCCAACAGCTTCTTGCACGCCGGTGTGCCATCCGTGGTCATCGAGACGGTGCCTTCCAGCAGCGGCGTGCGCGTCATGCGATTGCGGCGACCGAAGCGCACCAGCTGATAGGGCACCTTCTCGGCATCCCAGTCGGCCTGCTTCTTCGCGACCAGCGCCTTGTAGGCTTCGGTGGCACGCGGGTCATCGGTGTCATCGAATTCCTGCAGGGTATTGAGCAGCTCCGGGTGGGAGCCATCGCAGTGATAGCACTCGCGGTTGTTCTCGATCACCAGCTTCCAGTTGCCTTCCTCGATGATGGAGGAGCTGGCCGCGACCTTGACGTTCTCCATGTCGTAGGGCTTGAGGTAGAACTCCAGCGTCTTGAAGAACGGCTCACAGTTCTCGGGCTGCTCGGCGAGGTTGATGAACAGCATGCCGCCGGCTGAGCGCACGTGGACGGGGTGAAGGCCGTATTCACTGGTATCGAAGGTGGTGCCCATGTCGGAACCGGCGAACAGCAGGCGACCATCCAGCTCATAGGTCCACTTGTGATAGCCGCACACCAGCTTGGCGACCTTGCCACGCTCGGTGCTGCACAGGCGGGAGCCGCGATGGCGACAGACGTTATGGAAGGCATGGATGGCCCCGTTGTCACCGCGCACGATGATGATCGGACTGTTGCCCACGTCCATGGTCATGAAGTTGCCCTTGAGCGGGATTTCGCTGCCAAGACCGGCAAACAGCCACTCGCGCTCGAAGATCTCCTTCATGTCGAGATCGAACAGGCGCTGATCATTGTAGAAGGGCTGGGGCAGGGTGTAGCCAGGGCTGCGGGCCTGTAGAAGCCGCGCGGCGGCCTCGCGTACAGCCTGACGCTGCTGATCCTGAGCGTGTTCCAGTAAGTCGCTCATCGCGGTGTCCTCGCACGGTCGGTAGGCGCCGGGAGCAGGGTCGCCTTGGGTTGAGTGAGTGTGCTGATCATTGTTGTTGTGAAGCCGGGACAGAGGGAACGAGTGAACAGACCATTGCCGAGCAGCACCGCGGCAGACATCAGCGCACCTATGAGTCAGTGCCGATGGATCGCGCGGTGCGTCGTCCCGTTCTGGTCGGTTCGGGTGTCGAGGGCGGCGCAGGCAGAGGGGCCGCTCGCTCAACAGGATAGTCAGCGTGGAAGTTCAGGCAGCCCGCATGATATCCGAGTGGCTTTGTCACGCATGGACCGCAGTGTGGCTGAGGTCAAGTCGCGACTTATGTCTGATGGCGACGCTCAATGATGTATTTCCGACGCCGCTCTTCTGCGCAGGGCCTTCGAGGCACAGGCAGGCGCAGCGCTGAGGCGGGGGCAGGGCGCTGCGGGGGCGTGATTGGAGGGATCGGGCATGTTTCTGTCGTGCACGGATAAATGCTTGCCGGACGCTGACTCGACAATCCAGAGCATGCCCCACCGTTGGTCGCGCACGCAGCGCAGGGTGGCCTGACACTGTCTCTTCAAGAACTGACACTGCCCCTTCAAGAACATGTCTCCAAGAACAACATGCCCAGCGAGGCCTTCATGAGCACCACACTCAGCAACTTCAATCCGGTTACGACGCAGACCTGGACCAACGGTCGACATAGCGTGCGCTGCGTGAAGGTCATTCAGGAAACCTGGGATGTGCGCACCTTCTGTTTCATGGCCGAACAGCCGGTGATGTTCTTCTTCAAGCCGGGACAGTTCGTGACCCTGGAGCTCGAGATCGATGCCCAGCAGATCATGCGCTCCTACACCATCTCCAGCTCACCGTCGGTGCCTTACAGCTTCTCGATCACCGTCAAGCGCGTGCCGGGCGGGCTGGTCTCCAACTGGCTGCACGACAACCTCAACGAAGGCGACGTGCTGGCCGTGCACGGCCCGGTCGGCAACTTCAACTGCATCGACTACCCTGCCGAGCGCATTCTGATGCTGTCCGGTGGCGTGGGCATCACGCCCTTGATGTCGATGGCGCGCTGGTATTTCGATACCAATGCCAATGTGGACATCTCCTTCGTGCACAGTGCGCGCAGCCCGCGTGACATCATCTTCTGGCGTCAGCTCGAGTTCATGGATTCCCGCGTGCCGGAGTTCAACATGCATGTCATCTGTGAGCGCTTCGAGACCGGCCAGACCTGGTCCGGCTATCGCGGCTATCTCACCGACGCGATGCTCGAGATGATCGCGCCGGACTTCATGGAGCGCGAGATCTTCTGCTGTGGCCCCACGCCCTACATGAATGCGGTCAAGCATCTGCTGCGCAGCCACGGCTTCGACATGAGCCGCTATCACGAGGAGTCCTTTGGTGCCACGCCGGTCGATGTCGAGGAGGAGGCCATCGAGCAGGCCGAACAGGCCGAGGTGCTGGCCGATGAACTGGACCGCTCCGATCTCACGCGGGTCGAGTTCTCCGCCACCGGCAAGTCGGTGCAGATCGCCCCGGGTGAGACCGTCCACGCTGCCGCCGCCAAGCTCGGCCTGCATATTCCCAAGGCCTGCGGTATGGGGATCTGCGGCACCTGTCGGGTGCAGAAGGTCTCGGGCGAGGTCGCGATGGAACACAACGGTGGCATCACCGATGAAGACGTCGCCGAAGGCTTCATCCTGTCCTGCTGCAGCGTGCCCAATGGCGATGTGGTGATCGATTACTGAGGATCTGAGGTTCAGGTGGAGAGCATCTTTTCACCACAAGATGAAATTGGTGACAGTCCCCGGCGAGGTGAATGAATCTCGCGCAAGTGATAGGCGGAAAGTCGTAGACGATGTCGCTTACAGGGAGGTCGGTGACGCTGTCAGTCATCTGCCGGGACATGGGTCGGTTAGCGTGGGGGTACAACAAGTAAAACTGGCTAATGGAGCAATGTCTCATGACTCGTGATGTCGATGCACCGCAACGCCCCTCCCTGCTCATGGCCAGCTTGCCCATCCTGGCAACGCTGGCCGTGTTGGCCCTGCAACTTTTTGTCTTCGGTGAATTCACTCCGCACGTACCGCTGATCTGTGGCGTCGCGATGACGGCGCTGGTCGGCTGGAAGCTTGGCCACGGCTGGTCGGCGATGGAAGAGGGCATGATGCGCATCGTGCGTGTCGGCCTGCCCTCCATCGCGATCCTGATTCTGGTCGGCATGACGGTCGGGGTGTGGATCGCCTCCGGCAGCGTGCCGATGATCATCTATTACGGGCTCAAGCTGGTCTCGCCGGAATACTTCCTGGCGGCGGCCATGCTGCTGTGCTCGGTGGTCTCGGTCACACTGGGCACCAGCTGGGGCACGGTGGGTACGGTAGGACTTGCGCTGATGGGTATCGGGGCCGGCTTCGACATACCGCCGTGGTGGACCGCCGGTGCGGTGGTGTCCGGCGCCTTCTTCGGTGACAAGGTCTCGCCGCTGTCGGATACCACCAATCTGGCACCGGCGGTGACGGGCGTGAGTCTGTTCGCGCATATCCGCAACATGATGCCGACCACCATTCCCTCCATGCTGATCGCGCTGGTGATCTATCTGATCGCCGGCAACCTGCTCGCCGCTGGCCAGTCGCTGGATCTCGAGCGCATTACTGCCATCACTGCCGGGCTGTCAGGTGCCTTCGAATTCAATCTGTGGGTGCTGGTGCCGCCGCTGCTGGTCATGGCGCTGGCGATCGCGCGCATGCCGGCACTGCCGGCGCTGTTCGTCGGGGTACTGGCGGGCGCCGTGGTGGCCTATGGTGTCCAGGGCGAGGCCATCAAGGCACTGTTCGGTTATATGCAGAGTGGTTACACCCTGAACACCGGCGTGAGCGAGATCGACAGCCTGCTCAATCGCGGTGGCCTGATGTCGATGGCCTGGGTCATCCTGCTGGTGATGATCGCGCTGGCCTTCGGGGGAATGCTGGAGGTGATCGGCTGTCTGGAGGTGCTGTGCGCCGCGGTGCTGGTCAAGGTGCGCGGTATCTTCGGTCTGCAGGTCGCGGCCAGTTCCACGGCGGCGCTGACCAATGTCATCGCGGGCGACCCCTACCTCTCGATCGCTCTGCCGGGGCGCATGTACGCGCCGGTATTCCGCGGAGAAGGCTACTCGACGCTCAACCTGTCACGCTCACTGGAAGAGGGCGGCACGCTGATCTCGCCGCTGGTGCCCTGGAATGCGAGTGGTGCGGTGGTGATCAGTTCGCTGGGGCTGATGGCCGGTGATGCGGGCATGGAGGGGCTGCTCTACATTCCGCTGGCCTTCGCCTGCTGGCTGTCACCGTTGCTGGGGCTGCTCTACACCCTGCTTGGACGCTTCATCATCCGGGCCGACGATGCCGAGCGCGCCGAATGGCAAGCCAGGGGACATGCCGTGACAACGCTGGCCCAGCTGCGTCAGCAGCAGGCCGAGGGCCTGGCGGGACTGCAAGCCGCCACGCCCGAGGTGCGCTGACAGTCTGTCGGGTATGAGTGCTCTACGACTTCATGCTCAGGTTCATGAGCAAGTCGACTCGCGCAGGAAGACGGCACAAACCATCTGGAGGTGCAGACGACTTCGGGGCTACCCTTCAGATGTTGCCACGTGCATGAGCGCAAGCAGTGCAGGGGACTTTGCGGGAAGTGGTTCTGCAGGAAGTCCCGCCAGGCCACGCCAGGGTTCGCCCCGGCGCCATAAGCACAAGGCCCCGTTGGGCTGCATGCCATCTTCAGCTGCGGGTCGAGAGCGGAGAGCGTTCACGTCAGGTCCACGACTGCCACTCCAGTCACGGGTTTGGTCAAAAGGGCAATGATGACACAGGGGAACGGTGCACCACCTCCAGGCCGGGAGCGGGTGCCAGCAGGACTACAAGGCTGATCGTCGCAACAGGAAGCGCCGTGCTGCTCAATATCGGGATGGTGCAATACCGTCTTCTTCACGGCACGGCAGTTTCCGCAGGAAGGTGTCACACGACCACGCAAGCCTCAGGCTCGCGTGGTTTTTTTGTGCCTGTCATTCAGTGCGGGAAGGCTCGGGCGGCCTCCGTCGGGTCAGCCCAGTGTCGCCCCCATCGCCGCCAGCAGCATGGGCAGATAGAGGAAGGCGGCGAGCGTCGAGCAGAACACCAGCGTGGCCACGTACTCCGGCTCACGCCCGGCCTTCTGGGCGAACATGTAGTTGTAGACCGCCACCGGCATGGCCATCTGCATGGTCAACACGTGCAGCGCCAGCGGGGGCAGGTCCAGCAGGGTGCCGATCCCCCAGGCACACAGGGCAGCAAAGGGAATGCGCAGGACGCTGAAGCCCACGCCCGCCGCCAGATTCTTGACGCGAATGCTGGCCAGCGACACGCCCAGGGTGATCAGCATCAGCGGCACCGTGAAGCCGGAGATCAGCTCCAGGCTGTTGGCGACGAAGCGTGGCATCTGCACATCGCAGAGCAGCATGAGGGTGGCGACGATGCTGGCCCAGATGGTCGGCGAGCGCACCACGCTGCGCAGCGGGTTGCCGCTGGTACTGGCAAGCCAGGCGCCGAGGGTGAACTGCAGCAGTGACATGGTGACCATGATGGTGATGGCGTAGGCGAAGCCGGCCTGACCGAAGGCGTAGAGCGAGACAGGCAGGCCCATGTTGCCGACGTTGGAGAACAGCAATGGCGCCACCGCCACCTTCCAGGGTTTGCCGATCAGGCGCGCGAAGGGCCAGCTCAGCGCCAGCAGCAGGGCCATCACGGAGAGCGTCGCCAGGCCCGTACGCAGGAAGCTCGAGTTGTCGATCTCGGCGCTGCCCAGCGCATTGAGGATCAGCGCCGGCGTGCCGATGTAGAGCACCAGCCGGGTGACGAAGGCCATCGGGTAGTCGTTGCCCAGCCTGACCCAGAAGAAGCCGATGGCGGCGCCACACAGTACCGGTGCCATCACCGCCAGCAATTCCATCAGCATATTCTCAACTCCCTTCCCCAGGCGCGCGCTTGCATGGATCAGTCGTCATCCGGCGCCTGATCGCACGATATCGGTGTCTAGCATACCTGCCCGATGGGGCGTCGGTGTAGCGCCATTGGCGGGCAGCCACTATTTGCAGCTCCCCTGTGCGGGCCGTCGAGATGTCGCTTTTGCCTGCCGATGTCGCATTCGCGCTGCGGGGTGACGCTGACAAGCAGTTTGCCGCAGGGGGGCAGGGCTAGTATCGGGTCAAGACAGCCACCCAAGGCCTTGGCGCCGGGCTGACTCGACAGGATTCGGGCGAACAGACGATCACAGATCCCCTTTCATCGACCCACTCCAACAACAACGATCCGCTTACCGGAGGCGCGCAATGTCTCAGCAACATGGCTACACCCGTGATGACCGACTGGCCAGACTCGACCCTGCACTGGCCGAGGCCATCCTCGAAGAGACAGCGCGTCAGGAAGCGCATATCGAGCTGATCGCCTCCGAGAACTATGCAAGCCCGCTGGTGATGGAAGCCCAGGGCAGCCAGCTGACCAACAAGTACGCCGAAGGCTATCCGGGCAAGCGCTACTACGGCGGCTGCGAGTTCGTCGACAAGGTCGAGACGCTGGCCATCGAGCGTGCCTGTGCGCTGTTCGGCTGTGACTACGCCAACGTGCAGCCGCACTCCGGCGCCCAGGCCAATGCGGCCGTGTTCATGGCGCTGGTCTCGCCGGGCGACACCATTCTCGGCATGAGCCTGGCGCATGGCGGCCACCTGACCCACGGCGCGGCGCCCAACTTCTCCGGCAAGCACTACAACGCCATCCAGTACGGCCTGACCGAAAGCGGCGAGCTGGACTACGAGGAGATGGAGCGTCTGGCACGTGAGCACAAGCCGAAGATGATCATTGCCGGCTTCTCCGCCTACTCGCGCGTGGTCAACTGGCGTCGCTTCCGCGACATGGCTGACGAGATCGGTGCCTGGCTGATGGTCGACATGGCCCACGTGGCCGGTCTGGTCGCGGCGGGTCACTACCCGAGCCCGCTGCCCTACGCTCATGTCGTCACCACCACCACGCACAAGACGCTGCGCGGCCCGCGCGGTGGCTTGATTCTCTCCGCCACCGGCGATGAAGCGCTGCACAAGAAGCTCAATGGCGCCGTCTTCCCCGGCCAGCAGGGCGGACCGCTGATGCACGTCATCGCTGCCAAGGCCGCGGCCTTCAAGGAAGCGATGAGCCAGGACTTCGTCAGCTACCAGGCACGCGTGATCGCCAATGCTCGCGTGATGGCCGAGGTCTTCATGGAACGCGGCTATGACGTCGTTTCCGGCGGTACCGATGACCATCTGTTCCTCGTCTCGCTGATCCGCCAGGGCGTGACCGGCAAGGACGCGGATGCCTCACTGGGCCGCGCCCATATCACCGTCAACAAGAACAGCGTGCCGAATGATCCGCAGAGCCCCTTCGTGACCTCCGGGCTGCGCATCGGCACTCCGGCCGCCACCACGCGCGGCTTCGGCGAGGCGGAATGCGAGGCACTGGCCGGCTGGATCTGTGACCTGCTCGACGCGCTGTCCAGCGGCGAGAGCGCCAAGGTGGAAGCCGAGGTGCGCGGCAAGGTCGAGGAAGTCTGTTCACGCTTCCCGGTCTACGCATCCAACAGCATGACCGACCCCGCTGCGCTTGCCTGAACAAGGCGCTGGCGAGAGACAACGATAACAACGACACATGCCGCAAGCGCAGAGGCATCACTCGGGTGACAACAACAGACATCACTCGGGCGAGAGCACCGGACAGCGCTTGCGGTGGCAAAGAAGTGAGGAGGGTGGCAAATGCAGCGTTACTCGGGATTCGGGCTGGTCAAGCATGCGCTCAGCCACCATGAGAACTGGCAGAAGGTCTGGCGCAGCCCAGAACCCAAGAAGGAATACGACGTCGTCATCGTGGGTGGCGGTGGGCATGGTCTGGCCACGGCCTACTACCTGGCCAAGGAGCACGGCATCACCAATGTCGCGGTGATCGAGAAGGGCTGGCTGGGCGGCGGCAACACCGCACGCAACACCACCCTGGTGCGCTCCAACTATCTGTGGGACGAGGCGGCGGCGCTCTACGAGCACTCCATGAAGCTGTGGGAAGGCCTGTCCCAGGACCTGAACTACAACGTGATGTTCTCGCAGCGTGGCGTGCTCAACCTGGGCCATACCCTGCAGGACATGCGTGACATCCAGCGTCGCGTGAATGCCAACCGTCTGCAGGGCATCGATGGCGAAGTGCTGGATGCCCAGCAGGTGCAGGAACTGGTGCCGGCGATGGACTGCTCCAGCCGCGCCCGCTATCCGATTCTCGGCGCCTCCTGGCAGCCGCGCGGTGGCGTGGCGCGTCACGACGCCGTGGCCTGGGGCTTCGCTCGCGGTGCCGACAGCCTCGGCGTCGACCTGATCCAGCAGACCGAGGTCACCGGCTTCCGCAAGCAGGATGGCGCCATCGTCGGGGTGGAAACCTCGCGCGGCTTCATCGGTGCCAAGCGTGTCGGCGTGGTCACCGCCGGCAACTCCGGCGTGATGGCCGAGAAGGCCGGCTTCCGCCTGCCGCTGGAATCCCACCCGTTGCAGGCGCTGGTTTCCGAGCCGCTCAAGCCGATTCTCGACACCGTGGTGATGTCCAACCACGTCCACGGCTATGTCAGCCAGTCCGACAAGGGCGACCTGGTCATCGGGGCCGGCATCGACGGCTACGTGGGCTACGGCCAGCGTGGCAGCTACCCGACCATCGAGCACACCCTGCAGGCCATCGTCGAGATGTTCCCGATCTTCTCGCGGGTACGCATGAACCGTCAGTGGGGCGGCATCGTCGACACCTGCCCGGACGCCTGCCCGATCATTTCCAAGACGCCCGTGAAGGGGCTCTATTTCAACTGCGGTTGGGGTACCGGTGGCTTCAAGGCCACGCCGGGGTCCGGCAACGTCTTTGCCTGGACACTGGCCAAAGGGCGCACCCATCCGCTGGCAGAACCCTTCTCCTATGACCGTTTCAACACGGGCAAGCTGATCGACGAACACGGCGCCGCCGGCGTCGCGCACTGAACCTGCCGTCAGGAGACGACCGACCATGATGCATATCTTCTGTCCCTACTGCGGCGAGCTGCGCGAGGAAGAGGAATTCCACGTCAAGGGCCAGGCGCATATCGAGCGCCCGAAGGACCCCGACGCCTGCTCCGATGCCGAGTGGGGGGATTATCTGTTCTTCCGCAACAACCCGCGTGGCGTTCACCACGAGCTGTGGATTCACGCCGTGGGCTGTCGCAAGTATTTCAACATCACCCGCCACACCGTGACCTACGAGATTCTCGAGACCTATCGCATGGGCGAGCAGCCCACCATCACCGGTGAGACGAAAGCCGAGCCGACCACGCAAGCCAAGGGGGTGAGCGCATGAGCCAGCAAGACCACCAGACCGCCGCTGCCCCGCGCCGTCTCGCCTCGGGTGGACGCATCGACCGCGCCACGCCGTTGACCTTCACCTTCAATGGCAAGCGCTATCAGGGCCTGGCTGGCGATACCCTCGCCTCGGCGCTGATGGCCAACGGCCTCGACGTGCTCAATGCCAGCTTCAAGTATGCGCGCCCGCGCGGCCTGGTCGCCGCCGGTGCCGAAGAGCCCAACGCCATCCTGCAGCTGGGCAGCACCGAAGCGGGCCAGGTGCCCAACGTGCGTGCCACCCAGCAGGCGCTGTATGACGGCCTGGAAGCCCACGCCGTCAGCGGCTGGGTCAAGGCCCAGAAGGACCTGATGAGCCGCTTTTTGCCGCAGGTCGGCAAGCTGGGCGGCAAGTTCATGCCGCCGGGCTTCTACTACAAGACCTTCATGGCGCCGGCCTCGCTGTGGATGACGTATGAAAAGTACATCCGCAAGGCCGCCGGTCTCGGACGTTCTCCGCTCGAGGACGATCCAGACATCTACGATCACCTGCATCAGCACACCGATGTGCTGGTGATCGGCTCCGGTCCGGCGGGCCTGATGGCGGCGCTGGTCGCGGCCCGCAGCGGCGCGCGCGTCATACTGTGTGACGAGCAGGAAGAGCTGGGTGGCTCGCTGCTCTCCATGTCGGCGGACTGCCTCGATCAGACCCTGGACGGCAAGCCGGCCATCGAATGGCGTGACGCCGTGCTGGCGGAGCTTGCGGCCTGTGAGGATGTGCAGCTGCTGCCGCGCACCACCGCCAACGGCTATCACGATCACAACTTCGTGACCCTGCATGAGCGCCGCACCGAGCATCAGGCCGATCTCGCGCCGCGCAATGCTCGTGGCGCGCGTCAGGCACGCTCACGCCTGCACCGCGTGCGCGCCCACCGCGTCATCATGGCCACCGGCGCCCACGAGCGGCCGCTGGTCTACAGCCACAACGATGTGCCGGGCAACCTGCTGGCCGGTGCCGTCACCACCTATCTGACCCGTTACGGCGTCGCCGCCGGTGACAAGCTGGTGCTGTCGGTCAACAACGACCACGCCTATCGCGCGGCGCTGGCATGGAAGGCGGCCGGTCGTGAAGTGGTCGCGATCGCCGATGCGCGTCCGGCACCTTCCGGCGTGATGGTCGAGGCGGCGCGTGCTGCCGGTATCCGCATCATCGCCGGCGCCGCCGTGATCGAGGCCAAGGGTGAGCGCCGCGTGACAGGCGCACGCATCGCGGCCATCGATATCGACGGCTTCTCTGTCACCGGTGAAGTGGAAGAGGTTGCCTGCGACACCATTGCCAGTTCCGGCGGCTACAGCCCGGTGGTTCACCTGGCGGCACACACCGGCGCACGTCCGGTGTGGAGTGATGAGATCCACGGCTTCCTGCCCGCGCTGGGCGCACCGATGCTCAAGGGCTTCGATGCCTGCGGCGCCGCCAATGGCAGCTTCGCGCTGGAAGATGTGCTGGTCGCGGCCTACGCCAGCGGTGTCGCCGCGGTGGAAGCCTGCGAGTTCGAGACCGCCCAGGCCGAGGTGCCGGCGGTCTCAGAGCTGACAGAATCCCCGATGCTGCCGCTCTATCAGGTACCGCATGACAAGCCCACCGCACGTGCGCCCAAGCAGTTCGTCGATCTGCAGAACGACGTCACTGCCGCCGGGATCGAGCTCGCCACCCGCGAAGGCTTCGAGTCCATCGAGCACGTCAAGCGCTACACCGCGATGGGCTTCGGTACCGATCAGGGCAAGCTGGGCAACATCAACGGCATGGCGGTCGCCGCGCGCTGTCTGGGGCAGAGTATCCCCGACACCGGCACCACCGTGTTCCGCCCCAACTACACGCCGGTGACCTTCGGCGCCATCGTCGGCCGTCACTGCGGCGAGCTGTTCGACCCGATCCGCTACACCGCGATGCACGAATGGCACGTGGCGCAGGGGGCGAAGTTCGAGGATGTCGGCCAGTGGAAGCGCCCCTGGTACTACCCGCAGGGCAGTGAGGACATGCATGCCGCGGTGGAGCGCGAGTGTCTGGCGGTGCGCGAGAAGGTCGGCGTGCTGGATGCCTCGACCCTGGGCAAGATCGATATCACCGGCCGCGATGCACGCGAGTTCCTCAACCGCATCTACACCAATGCCTGGGCCAAGCTGGGCGTCGGCAAGGCGCGCTACGGCCTGATGTGTCACGACGACGGCATGGTGATGGACGACGGTGTCACCACCTGTCTGGCCGAAGACCACTTCCTGATGACCACCACCACCGGTGGTGCGGCCTCGATCCTGGAATGGCTGGAACTGTGGCACCAGACCGAATGGCCGGAACTGGACGTGCAGATGACCAGCGTCACCGATCACTGGGCGACCCTGACCGTCACCGGCCCCGAGGCGCGTGCACTGGTCAGCGAGCTGACCGACATCGATCTCGACCGTGACAGCTTCAAGTTCATGGAAGTGCGTGAAGGGCTGATCGCCGACATTCCCGGGCGCATCTTCCGCATCTCCTTCACCGGCGAGCTGTCCTACGAGCTCAACGTACCGGCCAACTACGGGCTGCATGTCTGGAAGCGCCTGTTCGAATGCGGCAAGAAGTACGGCCTCACGCCTTACGGCACCGAGACCATGCACGTGCTGCGCGCCGAGAAGGGCTTCATCATCGTCGGTCAGGACACCGATGGCTCGATCACCCCGGAAGACCTCGGCATGCAATGGTGTGTCGGCTACAACAAGCCGTATTCCTGGATCGGCAAGCGTGCGCTGTCGCGTCCGGATACCCGCCGCGACGACCGCAAGCAGATGGTCGGCCTGATTCCGACGCGCAAGAAGGCCGGCGATGAGCGCATCGTGCTGCCGGAAGGCTCGCAGATCGTCTTCGATCCGGAGCACGCCATCCCGATGCCGATGGTCGGCCACGTGACCTCCAGCTACTACAGCCCGACGCTGGGACATGGCTTCGCGCTGGCGGTGGTCAAGGGCGGTGCCAAGCGCATCGGCGAGACGGTGTTCCTGCCGCAGGCCGATGGCACGACGCTGGAAGCCGAAATCACCTCACCGGTGTTCTACGACAAGAAAGGGGAGCGCCAGCATGTCTGATGCCACCACACTCGACCCGCAAGCGGGTGCCGCCGTCGAGGCGCAGCCGCAGGACATGACAAGCTCTCAGTCGTCGGTGATCGACCAGCGCCCGACGCCTGAAGTTCACGCCCAGAGCGCCCGCTCGCCGCTGGCGCATCTGTTCACGGCCCGCGATGACGGCGATGCCGGCGTCGTGCTGCAGGAGAAGGCGTTTCTCGGTCATCTGACGCTGCGCGGTGACCCCGCGCAGCCGGGCTTCGCCGAGGGTGTCGAAGCGGCGCTGGGTCTGGCGCTGCCGTTGACCTCGGCGACCCTCCACCAGAATGAGAGCGGCCGCTCGATCCAGTGGCTGTCACCGGATGAGTGGCTGATCCTGGTGCCCGGCGAGGAAGCCTTTGCTGTCGAGAAGGCGCTGCATGAGGCGTTGGCCGGCCGCTATCAGGTGGTCAACGTCAGCGGTGGCCAGACCGTCATCTCGCTGAGTGGCGACCAGGCGCGTCAGGTGCTGATGAAGTCGACGCCCACCGATGTACACCCGCGTGCCTTCCCGGTCGGACGGGGTGTGCCGGCGGTGTTCGCCAAGGCGACACTGGTGCTGCGCCGCGTCAGCGAGAGCGAATTCGAGCTGGTGGTGCGCAGAAGCTTCGCCGATTACCTCGGCCGCTGGCTGCTGGATGCCAGCGAGGAATTCGGGGTCTGCATCAAGGCCTGATATCTGCGTATGGAGAGAGCTCTGTCGCAGGCGCACGCCACGACCTGAATCAACTGCCAGGGGCCTTGCCCGGGCCAGGAGGCGGGCTTCAGAAATACTGAAGCCCGCCTCAATAATATTGGTTTGTCGCGCAGGGCCTCGGATGCAACCCTGATGTTGCTGCTTCCAACAATGAATAATCCTTACATGACAGGCACCTATGTATGCGTGATACCTGGATTCTGACCGCCCAATGTCCCAGCCGTATCGGCACGGTGGACGTCGTGACACGCTACCTGCGCGAGCAGGGCTGCTATATCACCGAGCTCAATTCCTTCGATGACCGTCTGTCGGGACGCTTCTTCATCCGGGCCGAATTCCGTCCCCAGACCGAGGCCGGCGAGCTCAGTGACAACTTTGACGCCGCCGGTTTCGAGCAGGGGCTGGGCACGCGCGCCGCCGATTTCGAGATGGACGTCAGCCTGAGTGCGCCGGAGGAGCGCATGAAGGTGGTCATCATGGTCTCGCGCTCGGACCACTGCCTGAACGACCTGCTCTATCGGCATCGCATCGGTCAGCTGCCGATGGACATCACCGCCGTCATCTCCAACCACCCGGACATGGCGCCGCTGGCCGAGTGGCATGGCCTGCCCTATCACCACCTGCCGATCACTGCTGACACCAAGGCTGAGCAGGAGGCAAAGGTGTGGCAGATCGTACAGGACACCGGCGCCGAGCTGGTGATTCTGGCGCGCTACATGCAGGTGCTGTCGAGCGACATGTGCGATAAGCTCTCGGGGCGGGCGATCAACATCCACCACTCGCTGCTGCCGGGCTTCAAAGGGGCGCGCCCCTATCACCAGGCCTACGAGAAGGGCGTCAAGCTGGTCGGTGCCACCGCGCACTACATCAATGATGATCTCGATGAAGGGCCGATCATCACCCAGGGCGTCGAGACGGTGGATCACGCCCACTATCCGGAAGACCTGATCGCCAAGGGCCGTGATATCGAGTGCCTGACCCTGTCGCGAGGCGTGCGTTATCACCTCGAGCGGCGCGTCTTCCTGCATGACAGGCGTACGGTGGTGTTCGGCAACTGAGTGCAGATTGCCAAAAGAGAAACGCTGAAACACGAAGCCCGCGATCAGAGATCGCGGGCTTCGTGTCTTCTGGTCTCGTGTCTTCTGGCGGTGAGGCCTCTCATCGAGAGCGAATCAACCCGACTTGCGCAGACTCCACAGGAAGTAGCTACCGCCGATCAGCGAGGCCATCAGGCCGGCGGGGATCTCGTAGGGCGACAGCAGCTGGCGGCCCAGCCAATCCGCCAGCACCATCAACAGCGCCCCGCACAGCACCGCGCCGAGCATGTGATCTCGCGCGCGGCTCAGCCCCAGCAGGCGCGCCAGATGCGGGGCCAGCAGGCCGACGAAGGACAGCGGGCCGACGATCAGGGTCGCCAGCGCGGTCAGCACCGCCACCGCGCCCAGCAGCACCAGGCGGGCGCGGGTCACGCCGATGCCCAGCGCACTGGCGCTCGCCATGCCCAGCGGCAGGATGTCCAGCCAGCGTGCCAGCGGACGCACCAGCAGGACCGCGATGATCGCCAGCGCGAGCACACCGACCGCCGCGGAGAGGCCCACGTAGTAGGTGGAGCCGGACAGCCAGGCCAGAATCTGCTGACCGCGCGGGTCACCATCGGCGAGGATGATGCCGCGCACCGCATCGTAGAGCGCCGTGATCGCCACCCCGCACAGCAGCACGCGTTCGGGAATGAAACCGCTGCGGTGATTGAGCGCCACCAGCAGCGCCAGACAGGCCAGCGCCCCGCATATGCCTGCGCCCAGCAGGGTCAGCTGCCCCGGTGACGGCACCAGCAGCAGCGTCAGCATCAGGGCGATGGCGGTACCGCCGCTGATGCCGAGAATCTCGGGACTGGCCATCGGGTTGCTGGTCAAACGCTGCAGCAGCGTCCCGGCGAGGGCCAGCAGCACGCCGGCGCCTGCCGCCGCCAGTACCCTTGGCAGGCGGAAGTCCAGCACGCGGGTCTGGCCGGCCAGCAACTGTTGGAGCATATCACTGCCAAGCGTCCAGCCATCGGCACCATTGCCGACCAGCAGGGCCAGCATCAGGGCCACGCAGACCCCAACCAGCAGCCAGCCGAGCAGGCGGTCGGGGCGGGGATGACGATGCGTCAGTGACATGCCGTGATGACTGGCGGGGCCAGCCCCCTGCGCCATCTTGAGGCGCGGAATCAGCCACAGCAGCAGCGGCGCACCGAGGGCCGCCGTCATCGCGCCGGTGGGAATCAGGTTGGGCAGCAGGCCATCGAGACTGGCGACCACCTGGTCTGTCACCGCCAGCAGCAGCGCCCCGAACAATGGCGCCCACAGCAGGCGCTGGCCCAGGCGGCGCGCGCCCATCAGACGCACGCAGGCAGGCGCGGCCAGGCCGATGAAACCGATGATGCCCAGCACGCTGACCACGCAGGCGCTGAGAAATACCGCCAGTCCCAGGCTCATCAGACGCAGCTTGCGCAGCGAGACGCCCAGGCTTCGGGCATTGGCCTCGTCGAGGTCCAGCACCGCCAGTGGGCGCATCAGCACCAGCGCCAGCAACATGCCCGGCAGCAGACGGGTGAGCAGCGTGATCACGCCATCCCAGCTGTTCTGGGCCAGCGAGCCTGCGCCCCACACTAGGGTGCCGTGCAGGACCTCCTGATTGAACAGCAACAGCACCATGCCCAGCGCGCCGATGTAGAGGTTGACCACCAGTCCGGCCAGCACCACCACGGTCGGCGACATGCCACGCGCCCAGGCCAGCGCGAACACCAGCCCCATGGCCGCCAGGCCACCGGCCAGCGCGACCCATTCACGGCCCAGCTGGAAGCCGTCTCCCCCTAGGCCAGTACCGGCCATCAATGCAGGAGCGAACAGCGTCGCCAACATCATCGCCAGACTCGCGCCACTGGCGACGCCGAGGGTGGTAGGCGCAGCCAGTGGATTGCGCAGCACCTGCTGCATCAGCACGCCGGCCATGCCCAGCGCAGCCCCGGCCAGCAGCGCGCAGACCAGCCGTGGCCACCAGCTGACATGGGCCACCAGCTGGGCGGAAAGCAGTGCGCTGTCTGCCTGGCCGAGACTGGCCGCATCACTGAAATCGGGCGATGCCCACAGTGCCGTCAGGCCTTGCATCAGGCTCAGACCGTCACGGTTGAGGGCGAGGCTGCCCAGCACCAGCAGGGCCAGTGTGAGCAGGCTGCAGGCTCTGCCGGGAGTGAGCCGAAGGGGGGCGGAAGAGGAACGCTCTCTCATGACCTGGTTAGTGGTGGCCATCGGTGATCTCTCCCTCAAGTGTCGCCTCGCCGTCGAGCGCCGTGTCCGTGTGGTCGTTGATCAGATGCTCGTCAAGCAGATGCTCGTCAAGCAGATGATCGGCGAGCAGGTCGGCGAAACGATTGGCCGAGGGCAGGGCGCCGAAGCTCCATACCGGCGGCAGGAACAGTGGCGCCGAGGCAGCGCTGTTCTCGCGCACGCCGGGCATCGCCTGCCACAGACCATTGCGCGCCAGGGCTTCACGCCCGCCGGGTGGCAACGGTTCCACTACCACCATGCGGCCCTTCAGCGTCACCAGCTTCTCGAGACTGACGGTGGCGAAGCCCCAGGCATTGGTGTCGCCTTGCCAGGCATTGTCGATGCCCATGCGCTCGATCACGGCCTGGAACAGACTGTTGTCGCCGAAGATGCGCACATGGCGGTCATCCATGAATTGCACCATCAACAGCGGCAGCGGCGTCTCACCATCGCGTGCCGCCTGCTGGCGCAGCGCGGCGTTGTAACCGGCCAGGCGAGTGGTGCTCAGGCGAATCAGCTGTTCGGCCTGTGGCTCGCGCTGCGTCAGCTTGCCCAGCTGGCGGGTCGCGGCGACCAGTGTCTGCCAGGTATCGGCGTCCGGGGTATAGATGGCGATGCTGGTGACCGGCGCGATGGCCGACAGGCGCGGCGCGAGGCTTGCCAGCATCGGACTGATCAGGATGTCATTCGGGGCGAGGGTGGCCAGCTGCTCCAGGTTCGGCTGAGTGCGCAGGCCAAGATCCCGCGTGCCCTGCGGCAGCGCCGGTTGATCTACCCAGCTTGCGTAGGTTTCCACCTGCCCCACGCCCATGGCGCGGACTCCGATGCCGGTCAGGGTCTCGGCCAGCGTCCAGTCCAGCGCCACGACGGGGCGATCGACGAAGCCCACTGGTGCCTCGTGGGCGTCACCCGTCATGGCAGCGCTGGCGGGACCCACCGCCAGCAGACTCAGTCCGATCAGTGCCAACAACCACTTCATAGCGGCACCGCGATCTGCTGCCGGCTCTGCGGCGGGGTGATCACCTGCATCTCGACGCCATAGATGTCCTTGAGCGTGACGGGGTTCATCATTTCATCGGGTGCGCCTTCGGCCAGTACCTTGCCGCTGTGCAGCGCAACCAGACGATCGCAATAGCGCGCCGCCAGATTGATGTCGTGCAGCACGATGATGATGCCCAGTCCCAGGGTATGACTCAGATGCGAGACCAGCTCCATCACCTCGATCTGATGGGCGATGTCCAGCGCGGCCAGCGGCTCGTCCAGCAGCAGATAGCGACTGCCCTGGGCCAGCAGCATGGCCAGCCACACGCGCTGACGTTCGCCACCGGAGAGGGTATCGACCTGCTGGTTGGCGAAGGCTTCGGTGTGGGTCAGCGCGATGGCGCGCTCGATGGCTTCTTCATCCTTGGGGCCGGGACGCCCGAGCAGGCCGTGCCACGGATAACGACCGAAGGCGACCAGCTCTCGGCCGGTCAGCGCTTCGGCCGGCGGCAGGTGCTGCGGTAGATAGGCCACTGCCCGCGCGAATTCCCGACTGCCGAACTGCGAGAGCGGGCGATCATCCAGCGCCAGCTTGCCACTGGTCGGCGTATTCTGACGCGCCAGCAGCTTGAGCAATGTCGACTTGCCGGAGCCATTGTGGCCAATCAGGCCATGCACCTGGCCGGGGGCGAAATCGAGAGACTGCGTCTTGAGCAGGCAGCGCTCGCCAAGGTCAAAGCGCAGGTGGTCGAGAGTGAACATGAAAGCATCGTCATCCGTGGTCAGGGCGTCAGGCTAAGGGCGATTCATTCTGGGCGACATGACGCGGAGACGTTCGCCCATCCGTGCTCCGCGGGGCCATCAGTGCTGATCGCCTCTTGCTATCGGGACGTCATCACGTCGGCTTCGTCGTCGCGCCTTGCCGGGCGTGGCTGACGTGCGCTGCGCGGCTGGCGGCGCATTCGCGGTGTCCTGTTGGCAGGCGGCGCAGTCGCGGCTGACTTCATTGCGATAACAGCCTGCCGCAGCCAGTCGGGTCGCGCAGTGCTGCTGCGCCTGGGAGACGTAGCGGCCCGCCATGCGCTCGGATACACCGAGTCGCTCACCGATCTCGCGCTTGGTCAGGCCCTCGAGGCGATACCAGGTCAGGGCGAGGCGAAAGTGGCCTGCCAGCTCGGAGAGTGCCGCATCGATAACCTGCAACTTCTGGCGGCGCGCCAGACTTCTCTCCGGGTCCAGATGGGCGGCCGCCACGCGCTCATCACCCTCGGACACCGATTCGAATTCCGGTGCGCGGGACTGGTGGCGATGATGATCGATGATCAGGTTGCGTGCGATGCGAAACAGCCAGGCGCGCGGGTTGGCGGGCCAGTCCCCGGTCAGGCGCAGACGCAGATAGACCTCATGGCTGATGTCTTCCGCCAGCTCATGCGAGCCTAGCTGACGCACCAGAAAGCCGGTCAGTTCATGACGATGTTCGGCAAACAGCTGGTCCAGAGATTGGCGGTATTGCTGTGCAGCACAAGCCTGCAGCTCAGCGGGCGTTTCATCTTCTGGCCCGCGTGTGTCAGGCGTTCGATCATCCGTGTCGCGATGAGTCCGAACTGGGGGCTTGGCGTGAGAGGACATCCACGGCTCGCAATGAGATCTTTCGTGATGGGAGGGTAATGGTATTGTTGTTAGGAATCATTATCAATGGTTGGGTGTCAGACACGCCAAGGACCGCCCCCGTGCATGACGAGGGCGGTCCCGGTGTTGCCTGGTCGTCGTTAGCTGGTCGTAGCTAACGGGTCATGGCGATCTGGTGATCGCCATGTGTGTCACCGCCTAGCGGCGGGCGAAGGCCGCGATGGGGTTGTCCAGCTCGCCCTTGAGCTGCAGGGCACCGGACGGATCGGTGAGATCGACCATCTGCTGATTGTTGCGCAGCTGCAGGCGGTTGAGGCATGACAGCGTGAAGCGCGGTGCGAACAGGTCATGACGCGCGAACTTGTCAGCCATCTCCGGATGGGCATCCTGGTAGTCATGGATGCAAGCCGCGACGCGAGACCAGAAGGCCTCCTCCGTCATCACCTGCTCGCGCACCAGCAGCGGCACCGCGAAGCGGAAGATGCAGTCGAAGACATCGGTGAGCAGCGACAGGATGCGGATCGGTTCCGGCACCTCGACCACCAGACGCTCGACCCCTTCCGGCAGCTCGAGTGCACGGGTCTCCTCGGTGGCGAACAGCGCCGCTTCCTCGGCGATGTCCTTCATCAGCGCACCACACGGCACGCCATCGCGCAGACGCATGATCAGGTTCTCGCCATGCGGCATGAACACCAGGTCGTGCTTGAAATAGCAGTGCAGCAGCGGCGTCATGTAGGCCGTCAGCCATTTGTCGATCCACGCTTCGGCGCCGATGCCGGAGCGCTCGATCAGCGCCGGCAGCAAGGCCTTCTCGTCATTGTCGACGTGCAGCAGCGCCGCCATGGTCATCAGGCGCTCGCCCTCGTCCTTGACGTCTTCCGGGCTCTCGCGCCACAGGCTGGCCAGCATCTTGCGATAGCCCACGGCTGCCGGGTCCGCGTCTTCCAGTACATCATCGCGATAGCCGATGGCCGCGACTTCACGCAGCAGGCGGAAGCCCCACTTCTCGAAGGACGGGTCCGAATCGATCAGGCCCTGCAGCCACTGATTGATGACCGGAGTGGCGCGCATGTAATAGGGCGACAGACCGCGCATGAAGCCCATGTTGAGGATCGACAGCGCGACCTTCACGTAGCGATGGCCCGGCTGGTTGCGATTGTAGAGCGTGCGGATCGACTGCTGGGCCTGATAGCGGTCTTCACCCAATCCCAGGCAGACGATGCGCTGACTGGCGATCTCGGCGGCGAAGGTGATGGCCAGCTTGTGATTCCACTGCCATGGGTGCACCGGCATCATCAGATAATCGGCGGCATCGAGGCCCTTGGCCGTCAGCTGATCCTCCAGGCGGGCCAGTTCAGCCTGACCCAGTTCCTCTTCCAGCAGACGGCGCGGATCGAGACCATCCACGGCGGAGTAGTGCGCGTTGTCGCGATGCACGGCGATCCACACCAGCGCGAAGGGCTGAGCGGCCTCCGGCGCGTAGGCGCGATAGTCCATGGCATCGAAGCCCATGCGGCCATTGTTGGCGACGAAGCACGGATGGCCCTCGCTCATCGCCGATTCCAGGGTCTGGAAGGAGGCACCGGCCAGCACGCGGGCAGATTGGTTCTCACGAACGGCGCGCTGCATCTTCCAGGCACTTGACGCGAGTGTGGCGCTGACTTCCTCGAGATAGACCGGCAGCAGGCGCGGCGGAATCTCCAGCACGTCGTTGAGCTCCAGAATCAGCTCACGCGCGTCCAGCGGCAGGGAGTTGCCGTTGGCATCCAGACGTTGGATGGAGGCGGCATCGATCAGCCAGTGATCGAGCTGGAAACGTCGCGCCACGAAGCGATATTGCGCCGCGCGACGGCTGACGGGCGTCGTGTCACCTGCCGGGGCGCTCAGTGGCAGGCAGTAATGGTGCCAGCCATCCGTGATGCGGGCATTGGCCTCATCGGCACACTGCGGGTGGATCAGGCGTTCATGACTGAATTCGGCCAGTGCCTTGCGTACCAGCAGGCGATTGGCCTGCTGCCAGTCCGGTCCGGTGAGATGCTGGCCAGCTGCCGCCGGATTGGCGGTGATGGCGGTGTCCAGACGCGGGCTGCGGGTGGCCAGGGCAGCACGGAAATCCTGCGGGGTGCAGAAGCACAGACGCGCCGGTTTGCCATCGAGATCCAGCGGACCATGATCGATGAAGCCGACGGCGGCATTGAGCGGATGGATGCGCTCGTTGCGGCTGTCCGGTTCGACCACCACGCGGCTGACGGGACGTACGGCATCTTTCCCTTCAGCGGCATGCTCGTCACGGAACTGGCCGGCGAAGATCATCGCCATGATCGATTCGATCACCGCCCGCGAGAAGCCGCTGATGGGGGCCTGGTCATCGCTGCGCGGCGCGACCAGGAAATGCATGCCGAAGTCTCCGGGCTGCACGGCGTAGTGCTTGCCGAGCGGGTCGTGTGCCGGATCGTAGAGCTCCACCAGAAACGCCGGCTGGTCGTTGTAGAGACCGACCCAGCCCTGGGCGTGCTTGCTCTCTTCCAGGCCCTGGTAGAAGTCGTACTTGGTGGTGATGAGGTCATCACTCATGCCCCAGAAGCTGGCGCGCTCGCCGCTGGTCCACTCATCCACCATCGCCATGTCGGCGGCGAGATCCAGCGGGCGCAGCGCGAATTCGGCGCGCTCGCTCGTGCTGTCATCCTGCGGCTTGCGCAGGCGCGCCTGGGCTTGCTCCAGCTCCACCGCGCGGCGGGTGAAGCGCGTTCCCGGTGCCGGGCTGAGCAGATTGAGCGGTGCCGGCGCGGCGAGCGATGTCGTTCCGAACACCTGCTGTGACGGTGTCGCTGCACTGTGAGAACTTGCCGCGCTGCTGGACTGTTCGGCGCTTGCGGCGCTGGTGATGTCGACAGGCATGTTCATGCGGTGGTCTCCCGGTGTTGCGGTGCAACAGTTTGCTCGGTGTGTTCAGTGGCGTTGCTGACTCGTGCACTGTCAGCTTTGTCTTTCCGGTCGGTCTCGCCATAGGCCAGGTGTGCGGCGGGCAGCGGTTTGAAGCCATTGCCACAGCCCTTTTCAGAGCCGGGGGCACCGAAGCTCTGGAAGGCGATGCGACGCTCGATCGTGTAGACCTCACGGCCGGTGATGGCGCGCAGGATGCAGCTGTTGCGATAGCAGGCCATGCCCAGATCCGGCGCGGCCAGCGAGTGGGTATGCAGCTCGGCATTCTGGACGAAGATCTCGCCGGCGAAGGGCGATTGATCGCCCTCATTGCCTTCGGCATCTGCCGTGCTCTGCGCGTCGACGGCATAGAAGCGTCCGACGGCGTAGCGGCCTTCGGCATCACGACGGATGCGTGACTCGATGCTCTTCAAGAAGGCCGGGGCCGCGTAGTGGTAACCGGTGGCCAGCACCACGGCGCTGGTCTCGTGACGCCAGGCCTGCTGCTGTTCACGCTGATAGAGCCCCAGCGTGAACTCGCCGTCGGCCTCTTGCCTGTTCAGCGAGGTCAGTTCGGTATTGGTCATCAGGGTGGTAGGCACCACGCCTTGCAGTTGCTTGGCGTAGAGGGTGTCGTAGATCTCGTCGATCAGCTCGAGATTGATGCCCTTGTAGAGACCTTTCTGGGTCGCCAGCAGGGTGTTGCGCTGCTCACGCGGCAGGGCATGGAAGTAATCGATGTAATCCGGGGACGTCATCTCCAGCGTCAGCTTGCCGTATTCCAGCGGGAAGAAACGCGGTGAACGCGTGATCCAGTTGAGCTGGTAGCTGTGCTGGTCGATCTCACGCAGCAGGTCGAGATAGATCTCGGCGGCGCTCTGGCCGGAGCCGATGATGGTGATGGCCGGCTGGGAGGTCAGCTCGTCCTTGCGCGCCAGATAGTGGGCGTTGTGACACACGCGGCTACCGGCCACCGGGACGACGTCACGCACGGCATCGGCGGCTTTCGGCAGGTAGGGCTGGGTGCCGGTGCCCAGCACCAGCTTGCGTGCGCGATAGGCGAAGGCTTCGCCGGTGCTGGGGCGGATACCGCGCACCACATAGATATCGCCGACATGCTGGATGTCCTGGACTTCATGATCGAAGCGCAGGCTGGACAGCTCACGCGCCGCCCACTGGCAGTACTGGTTGTACTCGCGGCGCAGCAGGAAGAAGTCTTCGCGGATGTAGAAGTTGTAGAGCTTGTCATGCAGCTTCAGATAGTTGAGGAAGCTGAAGTGGCTGGTCGGGTCGGCCAGCGAGACCATGTCCGCCATGAAGGGCGTCTGCATGCTGGCGTCTTCCAGCAGCATGCCCGGGTGCCAGTCGAACTCGGCCTTGCGCTCGAGAAAGACGCCGTTCACGTCTTCCAGCGGCTCGCTCAGACAGGCAAGGCTCAGATTGAAGGGGCCGATGCCGATGGCGACGAAGTCGAGCACCTCATTGCGCGTTTCAGCTGTGTCGGTGACGTGAGGAGTCGAGGTGTCATGCATGACGGCTTTCCTTTGCTTCTGTGGTGTGGCTGCGACGTTTGGCGGCCGGGGTATCGACCAGGGCATCGGCCAGTGCTGCGGCGTGGCTTGCCTGGGCCGTGGTGCTGACGGCGAGATGATGCGCCTTGACCAGCGCCTGGCCGTGCTGGCGGATCAGTTCGACCACCGCGGCGATGTCATCGCGGGTGGTGTCCGGGTTGAGCAGGGTGAACTTCAGATACTGACGGCCGGACACCTTGGTGGCGGCGACGATGGCCTCACCGCTGCGTGACAGGCGCTTGCGGATCTCGCGGTTCAAGGCATCCCACTGCTCGGCGCTGAGGGTCTCTTCATTGGCGTCATGGAAGCGGAACACCAGGGTGCTGAGCTCCGGCGCCTGGACGACATCGATGTCCGGGGCCGCCTCGAGCAGCTGATGGCCCTCGCGGGTAAGGTCGATCACGCAATCGAGCATGTCGCCCAGCGCATCGGCGCCCATCAGGCGCAGTGTCATCCACAGTTTCAGGGCGTCAAAACGACGCGTGGTCTGCAGACTCTTGTTGACCTGGTCCGGCGTGCCCTCGCGGGCCTGAAGTTCCGGGTTGAGATAGTCGGCGTGATAGGTGACATGGCGCAGCTGGGTGCGGTCACGCACCACGCAGGCGCTGCAGCTGACCGGCTGGAAGAAGGTCTTGTGGTAATCGATGGTGACGGAATCCGCCATCTCGGTGCCCTTGAGCCAGTGACCGTGACGACGTGAGGTGATCAGGCCGCCGCCGTAGGCGCCATCGACATGGAACCAGATGCCACGTGCATGGCATTCGCGGCCGATGGCCTCCAGCGGGTCGATGCTGCCGAAGTCGGTGGTGCCGGCGGTGGCGACGACGGCCATCGGGATCAGGCCTTCGGCGCGGGCATTGTCCAGCGCCTCCCGCAGGGCATCGGGGTCCATGCGGCGACGCTCATCCACGGCGACCGGGACGACGGCGTTATGACCGAGACCGAGCAGGGCACAGGCCTTCTGCAGACTGAAATGGCTGATGCCGGAGGCGAAGACACGCAGGCGCCCGGCTTCCGGCGGCAGGCCGTGGGTCTGGTTGCCGGGGTGGTTGGGCAGCTTCTCGCAGACTGCGTCACGCGCCAGCAGCAATGCCATCAGGTTGGATTGGGTGCCGCCGCTGGTGAAGATGCCATCGGCGGTCGGCCCCAGGCCCAGGCGGTCGGTGGTCCAGTCGATCAGGCGTTGCTCGATCAGGGTGCCGCCGGCGCTCTGGTCCCAGGTGTCGAGTGAGGAGTTGATCGCACCCAGCAGACTCTCTGCCCATACGCCGGGCAGCACGACCGGGCAGTTGAGGTGTGCGATGTAGCGGGGGTGATGGAAATAGACGGCGTCCTTCAGGTAGAGCGACTTGAGCTCATCCAGACCGGCTTCGAGGTTCTCGAGGGGCGTCTCGAGGTCGAGATCGGCAAAGGCCGGACGCAGAGCTTCCGGGGTGATGCCACTGAACGGCTGCTGGACACTGTCGAGCTGTTCAGCCACCAGGGTGCTGATACGGTTCATGCCGGCCTGCCAGGCATCCATGTTGGCAGGCGAGAACAGGGCGGCGCTGGGCGAGCGGGACAGGGAGCCCGCACAGGCGTCGGTCTGGGTGTCAGACGCGGAGGATCCTGCGGCAGCGCCGCAGGTGGCGGCGGAATCTTGAAGGCTGTGCATTACATAACCTTATGCGAATGTTCGCAGATAAAGACTTGGAAGAGACTCGCAGCCAGCTGGGACAGATGGCTCAGGTGCGAGGACCAGTCAGGACATTCATCAAGTGCCGCGTTTGCGGTCGTTGTTGTTGGTGGAGTTGTTGGCGATGTCGTCGACACGTCAATCACGCGAGCCGTGGGCATCGGTATCACGTGATTCGACATCGTAAGCGCAGAGTGCGAGTGCGATGTCAGAGGTTCTTGCATGCCAGATGTGTCAGACGATGAGTGGTTCAGGGCGATGGTGCCGGCGACATCCTTGCCGCCGGCGGGTCGTGCGGGTCGATTCAGAATCGACGGACTGCGGAAGTGTCTGGATCAGAAATCATAGGTCAGTGTCGCGGTCATGCTGCGTTCGGCACCGTAGTAGCAGAAGCTGGTGTTGTAGCAGGACGCGATGTATTCCTTGTCGAACAGGTTGCTGACGTTGAGCTGCACGCTGGTGCCGCTCCAGCCGATCTGGCTCAGGTCGTAGCCGACCAGGGCATCGACCAGCGCGTAGTTCGGCACCTTCTCGGTGTTCTCGGAATCCGCCCACATGTCGGCGTAGTAGCGCACGCCGAGGCCGGCATTCAGACCCGTGAGCGGGCCTTCATTGAAGGCGTAGTCACCCCAGACGCTGACCTGGTGCTTGGGCACCTGGTTGGCATCGTTGCCTTCGGTGCCATCTTCCGCCTTGGCATAGGTCACGTCGGTGTAGCTGTAACCGGCCTGCAGCGCGAAGTCGCGGGTCACCTGGGTACGGGCTTCCAGCTCCAGGCCCTGGGACTCGATCTCGCCGTAGGCGGTGTAGTAGCTGTCTTCCGGGTCCTTGGAGGCGACGTTTTCCTGATTGATGCGGAACAGCGAGACGCTGTACTGATCACGCGTGCCGTTGGGCTGGTACTTCATGCCGACCTCGACCTGCTTGCCGGTGGTCGGGTCGAGCAGGTCGCCGTCTTCATCGGTGTAGGAGTTCGGCGAGAAGGACGTGGAGTAGCTGACATAGGGCGAGATGCCGTTGTCGAAGCCGTAGATCAGGCCGATGCGGCCGCTCATCTCGTTGTCGTTCAGCTCACTGGTGGTGTTGTAGTCACGATCGGTGTTCTTGATGTTGACCCAGTCCTGACGCAGACCGGCGGCCAGGTTCCAGCGACCCCAGCTGATCTGGTCCTGCAGGTAGACACCGGTCTGGTCCAGTTCACGCTTCTGGTTCTCGGTGGCATAGATGGAGACATCGGCATCGCTGCTGCTGGACACATCCAGCGTGCTGGCGGTGCCGTATTCCCAGTCCACGTCATTGGTGCGCGTCTGATAGTCGGCACCAAACAGCAGGGTGTGATCGAAGGCGCCGGTGGAGAAGCGGCTCTCCAGCTGGTTGTCGACGGTCCAGGCGCGCAGGCTTTCTTCGCCGCCGGAGTAGTAGCGGGTCAGCTCGGTATCCGAGGCCCAGCCGTAGGCGTAGACCTGCTCGAGGTCAACATCGGAGCGTAGATAGCGGAATTTCTGGCGTGCAGTGACATCGTCATTGAAGCGGTGCTCGAAGTCGTAACCGAGCATGCGTTCGGTGCGATCGAACTCTTCGTAGTCTTCGTCACCTTCGTAGAAGTCGTTGCCGAGCTTGGTGCCGTTGTAGCTCACCACCGTGCCTTCATAGGGCAGGCCGGAGTGGTAGCCGCCTTCCGGGTCTTTCTGGAAGTAGCCCATCAGGGTGACGGTGGTGTCGTCGGTGACATCCATGGTGATCTGCGGCGAGAAGGCGTAACGCTCTTCCTCGACGGAGTCGACCTGGGTGTCCTCGGCACTGGCGAGACCGGTCAGGCGATGGGCGATGCGCTGCTCGTCATCCAGCGGGCCGGTGAGGTCGAACGCTGCACTGCGTTCGTTGTCGTCGCCGACGGTGAAGCGGACCTGGCCGGAGTCCTGGAACTCGGGGCGCTTGGACTGCATCGCGACCAGGCCACCCGGAGAGGAGCGTCCGTAGAGAACGGAAGACGGCCCTTTCACCACCTCGATGCTGTCGAGGAAGTAGGGGTCGATGGTCATCGAGCTGTAGGAGCCCGAGTCACCCATCAGCTTCAGGCCATCCAGGAAGGTGTTGCTGACACTGCCATCGGAGAAGCCACGCAGCACCAGATAGTCATAGCGGTTGGAGGCACCGATCTGGTTGGTGAACACGCCCGGTGTGTAGTCCGCGGCACGCTGTACCGTCTCGACGGCGCGCTTGTCGATATCGTCGCGCGTGATGGTGGAGACGGCCTGGGGGGTTTCCAGATAGCCGGTGTCGGTCTTGGTAGCCGCTGTGGTGGTCACCGTCATGGTGTCGAGGGTCTCGTCCTGAGACTCACGGTGGTCGGCCGCCATGGCCTGACCGGCAAAGGGCAGGCCAAGGCCAATCGCCAGTGCCAGAGGGTGCCTGGGCAGGGTCATCAGCAGGGAGCGAGTGGCTTTATGTGCGGCGGAGTCTTTCATGAGCGCGGTGTTCCATCCGGAATGATTTATATAGGAATGATTCTTGTTCGTCGTTCTCTCCTGTGGGTAGACGTTCAGATGACGACTTTCTGAACCATGAATGAGAATTATTTTTATCATTTTCCTGTGCCGCATCTCATGCCTTGATGTCATGCGGGCTGGCCATCGCCGTCATGCTCGCCCCACTGGCTGACGCAGGCAGTCATCCTCGGCTGTTGTCGCCACAAAAAAACCGCCCCGTGGGGCGGTTCTGATGACTCGATGCCAGGTTCGCGACGGGATCGTACTGGCCTGACGGCGTCGTGCTGCGCTGAAGGTTACTGGTCGACCATCTCGCCCTGCAGCGTGACGGGAATGTCGCCTACCAGCTTGCCGTAGCCCAGCAGGTTGAGCAGGGTGCTGCCGACCTGGTTCCTGGCGACTTCTGCACTGTCCAGTGAGATGGGGTCGGCGTTGATGAAGGTCAGATGAGTCGCGTCCTGACGAGTGACCTCCAGCGGCAGGGTCTCGTGGTGCGTGCGGTTGCCATCGGTGGCCGAGAAGGGCACCTGCATGCGCGTCGTCTGACCGGGCTCCAGCGCCGCGATGGCCAGCGGGTCAAGATTCAGGGTCAGCGTGGCCAGGCGCATCTGGCTGACGCCGGATAGCCACGGCGGCAGCTCACCGACCTTGTCGAGCAGATCGGTCTGGCCGACGCTCAAGGGAATGCTCATCCTGCCGTCATCCCCGACGGTGCCGCTCAAACCATTGAGGTGATGCACGTGCTCCACATTGCCTTGGCTGCCCTGCGCGGTCAGCGTCGCGGTGGCGCCGCTGCTGTCGGGTACCAGCTGCCAGGCGGCCTGTGTCGGCAGGCTGACACCGATACCGCTCATGGCGAAGGCCAGTGCCGCAGCCTTGATCGGGGCGCCGAAGCGGCTGGCGGGTTTGCCAGTCGAGCGACGCGCAAGCGTACGACTCAGGGCGCGGGTCCAGCGAGAGAAAGGCAATGACATGTCATGACTCCTGATGGCCGGGGGCTTGATCGGGCGAAGACCGATATGGGCACCCGGAAAAGATTCGATACTGCAGATGGCACATTGGACAGGCAGCGGCGCCAAGGGTTCGCGACACTCGTCGCAGCCGCAGGCTGACAAAGATGTTCAACGTACATCACGCGCCGCAAGCGGGAGCGGAAATCGCTATGTTGTTGAGTTTTCGGGCTTTCCCGAGGCTCATGCTTTCGCTATCATATGCGCGCTGCATGGGCCCATAGCTCAGTTGGTTAGAGCACTCGACTCATAATCGATTGGTCGCAGGTTCAAGTCCTGCTGGGCCCACCATGCATGCCTTCCAGTGGGGTTTCATTCAGCAGGAGTTCAAATGCTCCAGGACCCCGACAAGTCGCCAATGGCGGCTTTTTTTGTGCCTGTCATTCCGGTATTTCCTCTTCTTTCTTCCCCACAATCACTGCATCAATGGCGTGCTTTCTCGTGGTCCTGAACCACGAACGCCCCATGCCGTGGGGCATGAGGCGTTTTCCTCTGCATTGGCGCGGATCATCCGATTCGGGTGATCTCTTGCAGGGTCGCTATCACTGAGTCTCTTCTTCCATTTCCTGCTCAGTGTCATTGGCGGCACCGCTGATGGCGTTGCCGGCGGTGGTCAGCGCATTGGCGGTCGCCTGACGAGTGTCCTGCCAGGCGCTGGCAGCGGTGTTCTTGGTTTCATCCCAGGCCGCTGCGGCGCTCTTGCGCGTGTCCTGCCACCAGTCGGTGGTGTAGTTCGGCTGCTGCTCGAACTCGCTCACATCCATGTCGAGGTGGATGCGGTATTCCAGGGCATCCAGATCATCGCCCTGTTCGGTCTCGAGGGTGAACTTGCCAGTTTCCACGACGTACTGGTTCTCGTCCAGCCCCATGGCGTCATCGCTTTCGACGACCAGAGCGGCGACCTGCATGTTGTCGTCGAGCAGGATGTCCTCGACTTCACCGATCACGTTGTTGTCATCGTTCTGCAGGTAGACGTCGGCATCCATCAGCTCATCTGCGGAGTAGAGCCCCTGCGGACTGGCCATGGCCATGCTGGTAGTGGACAGCAGCGTGGTCGCGGTAATCGCACCCAGAATCTGTTTGCGGTTCATCTTGCTCATGCCGTACTCCTTGCGTGTTGAAACGGTACTTCTGGTCCGGTCCCTCGAGCGCTTCCTTCTCGCTCATGGCGCAAATGATTCGCCAGAACCATGACCCTATCCACTGAGATCCTGACGAGACTGACAAGTTTCAAGGGGGTGAAAGAAAAACTTGTACGAGAATTCCTCCATCTGTCACATGCAAGGCGTATGGCAGCAATGTCGTCGTGCCAAAAGAGTGAGCTTTCTGGTGCTCTGTACCTGTCGCGAACAGGTCGCCCGCAAGCGCTCTGTCAGCAGAGACCCGCTGTAGGGTTCGAGTAGAGGGGGTGAGCAGAGAAGTGAGGCGTTGAAGGATGGTAAGGATACTTACGCCCGCTCGCCCGCGCCGTTCAAGGCAAGAAGTCGAGACAAGGCACGTGGATATGTCGCAATCAGGGCGCGTTCAAGGCTTTTTCTGCTCGCTGATTGGCTGCCTGACGAGTGGGACAAGATGTTTTTGCACGTCAAAAGAGGCTTTTTTGTAGCGAAGTGTTACACGGTTCTGGCGGGGCGCTCTCGTGCCACAGCGGGCGCATGGGGAGAGGTAAACGCTTGATCAGCGCACACGAAAGCACCTGCCAATGCGTCTACATTAGCTATACAGATACGTTCTGATACGCGTTAAAACTTGTACACGGTTTTGGAAGTGTCTAACTTTGCAACTGTCGAAGCACGGCGGGGCAGGCAGGAGATCACCTGATATAACATTGATGGAGCCGCAGAGCCGCTTTTTCAATCCCTTGTCAGGTTGGTGCAAGTTTTCACATCGTCATGTCGCCCGCTCCACCGGTTTTCGAGCACAAGGTTTTCATCATGGATCCAATGGAGGGCATCGAGATGAACACAGTACGCAAGGTTCCCATGGAGTGTTCACGCTGTGGCAGCAACCGGGTTCACCTCGAAGATTCCCCGGCAGATGATGACATCGTCAGTTGTGCAGAATGTGATGAGTTTCTGGGTGTCTGGTTCATGTTGCGTGATCGCCTTGAAGTCAGCGCCCGCAAGCGAGCTGCGATTGACCCGGCCCTGATGGCGCAGAAGGTGGTCCAGCAGCTGGACGCCTCGGCCTGAAGCAAGCGCCTATAAGGTCCAGTGTTCGCCAGTGCGTGTGAGGGCGCACAAGAATCTTTACCTCAGTGCCAGTCGGATTCGCTGTTTTGCCCTGGTCGCGGGCTTGTTGCCCGGGGCCGCGAAACTGAATTTCTGGCACTGCAGGTGGAGTCGAGATTTCCGTGATACCGCTGACGACTGTTCAGCGTCCTGGTCGACCTGCGGCGAGCCGCGTTGCTCCCGCGATAGGTCCTGTTCTGCCTGAGAGTGTTTTCCCGGCCTTTGGTCGGGATTTTTTTGGGCTGGAGCCCATGAATAACCGTCTGACGCCCGTCTGAAGACTGGTGCGGCGGACACCCCCTGATCTGGTATGCGTTTGATCTGCGTCATTCGCGAGGTGTTATCAGACTGTAAGATAGTGCTGTCAGACTCTTGCCGGTCGCGCTGCCATGAAGTGTGTTACGCGCTCTGCGTGATACCTCCGCAGCCGTGAGCGCAGAGACTGACCAGCGATAAAATTGTGGCATCTAACCGAAAGTGCAATGGAGTCTGTCGCTATCTGTCTCCATCATGCGCACGCAAACCGAGCCACGTCTTGATGTTTTCTGTACTGAGAATCTGGTCATGACATCGTCATCTTTTGCGTCGAAAAGGAGTTCGCGCATGTTTACCCCATCAGTCCCGACCCGTAATGGCCCTCAGTGTCCCGAATGCAACGAAGCGCTGGATTGGCCTGCCCGTGATCTACCGGATGATCACATCCTCAAGTGCCCGAACGGCCATGCGTTGTGTTCGATGGGCGATTTTCGCCTGGCGGCACGTGAGATGGCGCTGCAGGAAGAGTTCCGCCTGACGCGTGATGGCGCCAGGTCACACGGGCAGCACCGTGTGCCGGAGCGCCCCGTCGCACGCATGTCCAATACTTCAAGTCACGGCACCAGCCATGAGTCGCTTGCCGGCAGCATCAGCGCCGCGTGACATCTGCCTGTCTGCGCCTGCTCCTCAAGCCCCGGCCACCGTGCCGGGGCTTTGCGTCTCAGCGCAGTGACGGCCGTGCCTGGGTGAGGTATCTCGGTAAGACAGCTCGAGCCGAATGACGAGCGACTCCTCGCCAGCGGGGTTGCATGCCGTGTGAGTGGCCCCATGTCTTGAGTAGACGCCAATCGACCAGCCTCAAGGCGAGCGGCCCAGACACCGAACAGGAGAATGCTTCATGTCAGATCTTTCCGAGGAACTGCGTATTCCCAAGCCATGCCCGGACTGTGGCAGCCAGCGAGTCCGCGTCTCGCAGGTCCACAATCCCGATGACAAGGTGTTCTGTGCATCCTGTGGCACCTACGTCTGCCTGTATGCCGATGTGGCCAAGATGCGAGAGGAGGGCGCGAGCAGCGAAGCGGAAGAGCTGCTGGAGCAGGCGTCCAACAAGGGCATGAAGAAGTGACCTGATTCTCGGCATGAGACACCGACAAACGAAAAGGCCCCCACCGTGAGGTGAGGGCCTTTTCGTTTGTCGGGTGCATTTCATGTCAGGCGCAGACCCTGAGCTGGTAGGCCCGCGCCCGGGGTCGCGTCTAGCTCTCGTCACCCTGGCTCGGGGTAGAGGCCTTGGCGATGGCGCCAGTGTTGTCGGCGGCTTCCAGCTTGGCCAGCATGTTCTCTGACTGACGCTTGAAGTTGGCGAGCGCCTTGCCGGACAGAGACTTGTTGTTCGGCAGCTGAACGCGCATGGCATCGACCTGGCGGTTGTTGACCATCACCTCGTAGTGCAGGTGCGGGCCGGTGGAGCGGCCGGTGTTGCCTGACAGGGCGATCTTCTCACCCATGGTCACGCGCTCGCCTTTCTTGACCAGCGGGCGTGACAGGTGCAGGTAACGGGTCTTGTAGCCGTTGTCCATGCGCAGCACCAGATAGCGACCGGCCAGCGGGTGGTTGCCGACCAGCTCGACGACGCCATCCGCGGTGGAAAGTACCGGCGTGCCGACACGCACCGCGAAGTCAGTGCCCTTGTGCGGGCTGATGCGTCCGGTCACCGGATGGCGACGGCTGAGGTTGAACGGCGAGCTGATGCGCGCCTTGTGCGCCAGCGGATAGCGATTGAAGGCCGGGTCGAGGCCCTTGCCATCAGGGGTGTAGTAGCGGCCATCACTGTTGTTGCGCACCACGGTCAGTGACTTGCGAGACCCTTCGTAGCGTGCGGCGAGGATGCGGGAGTCCATGCTGGTGCCGTCGATCATGTCGGACTCGACCAGCACCTGGAACTTGTCACCCTTGCGCGTATCGCGACGGAAATCGATCTTCTTGCCCAGCACCTGGGTCAGCTGGCTGACTTCCGCGACGCCCAGACCAGTGGCTTCCGCCGACAGGGAGAAGCTGCCAATGACCGTACCGGCGAACATGCGCTGAGTGGCCTGGGTCGCCTTCTCGATCTTGGCGACATTGAAGCTTTCACCGCCGGCCTCACGCTTGACCATGAAGCCGCGACGCGCGTCCTTCATGATGCGCAACGCCAGCAGGTTGCCGTCTTCATCCAGCTTGTAATCGAAGTTGTCGCCGATGCGCCAATGCGTCAGCACGCGCTTGTCAGGCAGCGCCTTGAGGATGCGCGTGGTTTCGCTGTAGCCAAGCCCCAGCGAGCGCTCCGCCATCACGGCAAAGGTGTCGCCGGCCTGCACGGTATAGGTCTGCCACTCGGGCACATAGACTTCCTTGGCCGCCAGTTCGGTCTGCAGCGTCGGGCTTTCACCGAGCTCGACCGGGTCGACGGAAAGGTCGTCATAGGAGGTGCCGCCGGCCTGTTCGTCGGTCGCGGTGCCGATGACGGCTTCTGCGGTCTTCACCGCCGCCGGCGCCAATGCCACGATCGGGCCTGCTGTCTGGTCGTCGGGATGATAGTTGGCATCCGTCAGCAGCGTCGGCATGTCGAAATCGATGGCGACGATCTCGCTGGGCGTCAGCGCTGCCAACGGGATGTCACCGGAGGCCGAGCTGACCGGAGTCTGATCGCCGAGCTGCGCCGGGCTCAGGGGAGACTGAGTGTCATCGGCGGCAGCAATCGCCAGCGGCAGTCTGGCTGGGGTACTGGAATTCGCACTGGCCAGGTCGATGGCGATGGACTGTGAGGCCGTAGAGACATCAGGAGAATCGAATGTTTCGAGAAGCTTGTGAGCACCCAGCACGGTAACCATGGTGGCAACAGGTAAAAGAAGATACTTGTGCGCGCGAGGGAGCGAATGAAGGATTCGCAGCATATGTGACCGATAAAGTTATGTGAAATGAAAAGATGGCAACAATGAGGCATTCGAACCTTAACCAAGGTTCCCATCGTTCGATAGGCTGGACGCATGTCCAGTATGAGTAATTCAACCCTGTTTAGATCATTGACGGCGCAATTGGCGGTACCGGCAACATGAGGTCTGGCGAAAATAGCGCCATTTTTGCTTAGGAAACGCTGTTCAGGCAGTAAATCCTGCTTGGTGTTAAATTTTGTAAAGTTACGCAAAATAGCGTATTTGGCCTCCTTCATTTCAGAGGATGCCGACCTGATGTCCGAGGATTGCGACCAGATGTCGGGAGTCTGACAGCACAGAATGCTCTTTTGCTCCCGTCGGGTTGCAGTATCAGGTGTCTGGTTTTTTGCGTCTGGCATGTCAGGATTGCCCCGTGCATTCCCGCACGCCCCGCAAGAGGAACCCCGATGTCGTCACGCGTGACACTGGCCCAGTGGCAGATGCTGGCCGCCGTGGTGGACCACGGCAGCTTCGCGCGCGCGGCGGCCGCGATCCACAAGAGTCCCTCGACCCTGAATCACGCCGTGCATCGTCTCGAGGCCTTGCTGGGCGTCCAGGTGCTGGAGCCGGTCGGGCGCAATGTCCGACTGACCGAGGCGGGTGAATTGCTGCTGCGCCGGGCGCGTCAGCTGATCGAGAATGCGCAGGCACTCGAGAATGTGGCCGATGCGCTGTCGGCAGGCATGGAGAGCGAGATCGCCATCGCGGTGGATCAGCTGTTTCCGTCGGATGTGCTGGCACGGGCGCTGGAGGCCTTCTCGACGGCCTACCCTCAGGTGCGCGTCCAGCTGCATGAGACGACGCTGACCGGCGGGCGCGAGCTGTTCGAGGAAAAGGAAGCGGACCTGTTGATCAGCGGCCTGATGCTGGATGGCCATCTCGGCACCCCGTTGTTGCGTGAGACCTTCATCGCCGTGGCGGCGCCGGGGCACCCGCTGCATGCCCTCGGGCGACCGCTGGATCTGCGTGACCTCGTGCAGCATCGACAGCTGGTGGTGCGTGACAGCAGTCGTTCAAGCGGCATGGATGCCGGTTGGCTCAAGGCCGAGGCGCGCTGGACGGTCAGTCATCTGGCCACGTCAGTCGATCTTGCCGAACGCGGGCTGGGCTTCGCCTGGTTGCCCCGTACCCGCATGAGCGATGCTCTGGCTCGGGGGCGGCTGCTGCCACTGCCGCTGGCCAATGGCGGCGAGCGCGAAGTGTCACTGATGCTCTATCTGCCGGACGATGATCGCGCGGGCCCTGCCGTTCGGGCGATGAAGGCGCAGCTGCACGCTGCCGTCGAGCAGGACGCCAGCGAGCGGCGCTCCTGAAAGCGTATAGGGTCTGAAAAGCGTGAGGGCTTGAGAAGAGCGCACAATGTGATCGTTCGAGAAACTCGATCGTTGCCACGCAGTGAATTCGCTTGCGCTGTCGCGCTCGACTCTTAGGCTGGGGGCATCCCCCCCAAGCCATATAAGGAGCGTGCAAGATGGGCTTACTGGTCGACGGCAAGTGGCAGGATCGCTGGTATGACACCGACAGCACCGGCGGTGAATTCAAGCGCGAAAGCGCGCGGCTCAGAGATTGGGTCGTGGCGCCCGATGCCCCGCTCGAAGGGCCGCAGGGGCAAGCGGCCGTGCCCGCCAGCGCGGACCGCTTCCACCTCTACGTCTCGCTGGCTTGCCCGTGGGCGCATCGTGCGCTGATCATGCGCTCTCTCAAGGGGCTCAAGCCGCTGGTCGGCATGTCCTACACCAGCCCGTTGATGCTCGAACATGGCTGGAGCTATCTCGAGGAAGAAGGCTCCAGCGGTGATCCGATCAATGACGTGCGCTATCACCATCAGCTCTACACCCTGACCGACCCGCACTACACCGGCCGTGTCACCGTGCCCGCGCTGTGGGACAAGCAGACCGGTCGCATCGTCAACAACGAGTCGGCGGAGCTGGTGCGCATCTTCAATGACGCCTTCGATTCGCTGACCGGCAATGATCTGGACTTCTATCCGCAGGACCTGCGCGGCGAGATCGATGCCATCAATGCCGAGGTCTATGACAAGGTCAACAATGGCGTCTACAAGACCGGCTTCGCCACGCGTCAGGAGGTCTACGAGCGTCATTTCGCGGCGCTGTTCGAGTGCCTGGATTCACTCGAGCGCCGGCTGGCCGACTCGCGCTATCTCACCGGTGAATGGCTGACCGAAGCCGACATCCGCCTGTTCACCACCCTGATCCGCTTCGATGCCGTCTACTTTGGGCACTTCAAGTGCAATCAGCGCCGTATCGCCGACTATCCCAATCTCTCGCACTATCTTCGCGAGCTGTATCAGTGGCCGGGCATCGCCGAGACCTGTGATCTTGCGCATATCAAGACCCACTATTACGCCAGTCAGCAGACCATCAATCCCACCGCCATCGTGCCGGTCGGCCCGAGCCTGGCGCTCGACGCTCCCCATGATCGCGAGCGGCTGCCGGGTCAGGGCATTCGTCGTCACGCCTGAGGTATTGAAGTCTGAGTTGATCAAGCCTGAATTGATGGCGAGCAGCGGCGATTGGATCAGGTGCGCGGTGTCGGGCGTCTGATCTTCGCCAGCCAGCGGTCCAGTGCATTGCCGAAGTCGCGTTGCTCGCGCTGACCGTAGGCGGACGGACCGCCGGTGTGCTCGCCGCTGGAGCGCATGCTCTCCATGAAATCGCGCATCTGCACCTTGGCGCGGATGTTGTTGCTATCCAGCGCTTCGCCGCGGGTCGTCATCACCAGCGCGCCTTTCTCGATCGCCTCCAGCGCCAGCGGCAGGTCGGAGGTGATCACCATGTCGCCGGGGTGGGCGCGCTCGACGATCAACTGATCGGCCGCGTCCGCACCCGCCGGGACCGACAGCGCCTTGACGTGCATCGAGCGCGGCAGCGGCACCTGATGATTGGCGACGAACCAGGTGGGGGTCGCGGTGCGTTCCGCCGCGCGCACCAGGATGTCACGCGCGGCGCGCGGACAGGCATCGGCGTCGACCCACAGCGTGATGACATGCTCGGCGGGATCTTCTGGAGAGGGGGCGTCATGGTCTTGCGCGTCAGTCATGCAGGCTCCTGTCAGGTGGCTGTCTAGCGAGTCGTGATGGCGGGGCGCATGTCTGCCCGAGGACGGGTGGCCTGCGACCAAGGTCAAAAGAAAGGATGCAGAATGCGCGAGAGGCTGCTAGAATGCCAGCTCCTCGCATGTAGTGACCCACCATCCTGAGTAGCCGAGCCCGACGTGATCGCCGTTTCTTGTGGCCATCAGCCGGTATTTCGCGCCTCCCGGACCGCGTGGCGTAGCTTGCCCCAGCCATCCGTGACCCCTCGATTCGATCGATGTCCGGCCGCCGCGATGCAAGACCCGTCCCTGTCCACAGTGTGCATGATGGAGCGCCCCGAGACTTTGAGTAGAAGAGCCTCTGGTTGCTGTACGGTCGCCGCAGCGTTGTGCCTGAAAGTGGAATTGCGTTCACCTTCAGAGCAACCCGGGCCCGTCCATGCCAAGACGTCCAGCACTCGTACGTTTTTTCTGATGATGCCAGCGCCTCGTGCCTGACTGCATCGCCAGACGGAGCCCTTACGCTTCGTGTCGGTTCAACCCGACCCATTCTTCAGCTGCAAGCCTTACTTGTAGCCATTTAGGTGTGAGATATACATGACCACGACTTCCGTCGTCGATCGCTTCAGCGATCTTGCCCTGCTGCCTGCCGTCCTGACCTCTCTCGAGAAGCTGGGCTACGAAACTCCGTCCCCGATCCAGGCTCAGACCATCCCGAGTCTGCTCGAAGGCCGTGACATGATCGGCCAGGCACAGACGGGTACCGGCAAGACCGCTGCCTTTGCACTCCCGCTGTTGACCCGTCTGGACCTCGACCGCCGTGAACCGCAGGTTCTCGTGCTGGCCCCGACCCGTGAGCTGGCCCAACAGGTCGCCGTCAACTTCACACGTTACGGTCAGTTCATGCGTGGCCTGGAAGTGGCCACTCTCTGCGGTGGTCAGGACTACCGCGAGCAGATGCGCAGCCTCAAGAGCGGCGCGCAGATCGTCGTCGGCACCCCGGGTCGTGTCATCGACCACCTGGACCGCAAGAGCCTGAACCTGAACGGCCTGAAAGCCCTCGTGCTGGATGAAGCCGATGAGATGCTGCGCATGGGCTTCATCGATGACGTCAAGCGCGTCGTCGCCGATACCCCGAAGGAAGCGCAGCGCGTCTTCTTCTCCGCGACGCTGCCGACCGAGATCGAGCGTATCGTCAACCGCTACCTGGTTGATCCGGTCAAGGTTGCCATCAAGTCCGAATCGCGTACCGCTTCCACCATCGAACAGATGATGGTGCGTGTCGAAGGCGGCGCCAAGCTGGAAGCGCTGTCCCGTCTGCTGGAAGTCGAGACCGTCGATGCGGCCATCGTCTTCGTGCGTACCCGTGCCGCCTGTACCACTGTCGTCGAACAGCTGATCGCTCGCGGTATCTCCGCGGCAGCGCTGTCCGGTGATCTGGACCAGTCCCTGCGCGAGCGCACCGTGACTCGCCTCAAGCGTGGCAAGGTCGACGTGCTGGTCGCGACCGACGTCGCCGCTCGTGGTCTGGACGTGGCGCGCATCACCCACGTCTTCAACTACGACCTGCCGGGTGACAGCGAATCCTTCGTCCACCGTACTGGCCGTACTGGCCGTGCCGGTCGTGAAGGTCGCGCCATCACCTTCGTCAGCGGTCGCGAAATGCGCAAGGTTCGCTGGATGGAGCAGGCCCTGGGCCAGCGCATCACCGAACGCCAGCTGCCGAGCGAAGAAGAGATCCGTGGCCACCGTGACGCCGCCTTCCGTGCTCGCGTCGTCGAAGCCCTGGGCAGCAGCTCCAACGGTCACCGCGCTCTGGTCCAGAGCCTGGTCGAAGAAGGTCACGATCCGGTCGAGCTGGCCGCTGTCTTCGTCAAGATGGCTCGCGCCGAAGAGACGCCGATCCAGTCTCTGCCGAAGCCGGGTGCGCG
Organism: Cobetia sp. MB87; assembly: GCF_011319755.1. Taxonomy (NCBI): domain Bacteria; kingdom Pseudomonadati; phylum Pseudomonadota; class Gammaproteobacteria; order Oceanospirillales; family Halomonadaceae; genus Cobetia; species Cobetia sp. MB87. The sequence goes on from NZ_VFBC01000008.1 coordinate 347,372, forward strand.
TCGCAACGAGCGTTCCGAGCGCGGTGAGCGTTCCGAGCGTCCGGAACGTGGTGAGCGTCGCAACTCCGCGCCGGTCGCACGTGAAGGCATGAAGCTTTACCGTGTGGCCGTCGGCCACCGTGACGGCGTCAAGCCGGGCCAGCTGGTTGGCGCTCTCGCCAACGAAGGCGGCATCGAAGGGTCACGCATCGGTCGCATCGACATCCGCAACACGCACAGTGTCGTGGAACTGCCGAGCGGTCTGCCGACCAGCATCGTGTCCAAGATGGCGCGTGCTCGCGTCGCTGGCCGCCCGCTGGAACTGGCAGAAGACGGTGCGGGCGCTCGTCCGCAGCGCCGTGAAGGTGGCAACGACGACCGTCGTCGCGCCTGATCAGGCCTGGGGCACGAGCTTGAGCCTGGCCGGTACTGATCGCAGTGCTGGCCACGGCTTCTGAAAAGACCGGTATCTCTCACGAGGTGCCGGTTTTTTTGTGCCTGGACGAAAGGCGTCACCGGGGCTGGTATCCTGTGCTGTCATAGCGGTGGAGCGTCCACCGTCCATCATTTCCCGAGGATGCACAGATGATCTCTTCACTCGATGCCCTGCGCCGTGGCCTGCAGGCCACGCCTGCCCGCCAGCTGATGCTGTGTGCTCTGCTGGTGTCACCATGGGGGCCAGTCACGACGGCCCACGCCGAATCCGATATCCCGGCCAGCCATGCCACGCCGGAAATTCGCGTGCCCTTGGTTTCGCTGGAGGCCCTGCGTCTGGCGCCGGTGGTCTCACCGCAGGGCGAAGCCCTGGGCAAGGTCGAGGATGTGCTCAGTGACACCCGTGGTCAGATCCATCGCCTGCTGATTCGTCCTGATGGCGGCGACAAGGCGGCCAGCATCGATTTCGCGCGCTTCACTCGTGAGGCGGTCAGTGACCCGCTGGCGGCTGCGGCGCCCGGCGACATCCGCTACCGACTGGTGCTCGACATGACGCCGGAGCAGCTGCTGGCACGCGCGGACCAGCCGCTGTCCAACCGGTTGTCGCGTCAGCTGGAACGCAGCATGGGGGAGGTCGGCAACGGACTGGATACCTTCCGCAATCAGGCGGCGGAGGTGCTGCGTTCACTGGGCAAGCAGCTTGAAGGTGAGGGCGATCGATAGCATCTGAGGGAGAAAGACCCGCAACCGCCGTGAGGGAATGCATGAGTAAGTGCATGAGTGAGTGGACGACAGCACTGCATGATTGGAATCTCGACCCTGCCGCCGCCGTTGCCAAGCAACGCGAAATGGCCACTCGACTGACGCTGACGCCGCCCTGGGGTACAAGCCTCGACGAGTGGCCAGCGACCATCACGGGGGTCGATATCGGCTTCGAGGATGAGGGCGAGGTGACACGTGCGGCGGTGGTGACGCTGGATCTGGCGACGCTCGAACCCCTCGAGCAGCAGCTGACCCGTCAGCCGACCCGTATGCCGTATATTCCGGGCTTGCTGTCGTTTCGGGAGCTGCCTGCGGCCATCGCTGCCCTGGAGTCACTGGAGCGTGCGCCTGAATGTCTGATGGTGGACGGCCACGGCATCGCCCATCCACGCCGCCTGGGTGTAGCGGCGCATCTCGGCCTGTGGTGTGACCTGCCATCCTTCGGCGTGGCCAAGAAGCGTCTGTGTGGCAAGCATGGCGAACCGGGCGATGCGCGCGGTGACTGGGTCGCGTTGACCGATCGCGTGCGTGAAGCGGATGGCGAGCTCGGCATCATCGAGAATACCGAGCTGCCCAAGCGCGAACAGCGCAGCCAGCTGGGCGCCGTGCTGCGCTCACGCGCGAAGGTCAAGCCGGTGTTCGTCTCGCCGGGCCAGCACATGAATCTGGACACGGCGCTGGCGATGACCCTGCACTGTCTGGGCAAGACCAAGCTGCCCGAGCCGACCCGACTGGCGGATCAGCTCGCCAGCCGCCGCCTAAAGCGGCTTCGCGATGCCTGACCGCCGCTAGCCTTCGATCTCCAGTCGGCTCTGGCCGTTGCCCGAGGGTCGCACCGCAATACGTACCGGAATGCGTTCGTGCATCTCGGCCACATGCGATATCACGCCGACGCGACGGCCGCTGGCCTGCAGGCCATCCAGTGCCTCCATCGCCAGGGCCAGCGAGTCCGGATCAAGGCTGCCGAAGCCTTCATCGATGAACAGCGATTCGATGCGTAGCTCGCCGGAGGCCATGCCCGCCAGACCCAATGCCAGCGCCAGCGAGACCAGGAAGGTCTCGCCTCCGGACAGCGAGTGCACGCTGCGCAGCTCGTCACCCATCTCGGTATCCACCACCACCAGTCCCAGCGGGCTGGCGCCGCGGGCCAGACGATAGCGGCGTACCAGGTTGGCCAGATGCAGGTTGGCATGCTCGATCAGGCGTTCGAGATTGAAGGCCTGGGCGATGGTGCGGAACCTGGCGCCGCTGGCACTGCCGATCAGCTCCGACAGTGCTCCCCAACGCTCATGGACTGCGCGGGCGCGGGCCAGCTGCTCGCCGAGTTCAGCGCTGCCACTACGACGTTGATCATCATTGAGTATCGCGGCCTGCGCTGCCTGATGAGCTTCTCGCACCTGGTTGAGCGGTGTCTTGAGCGCCGCGATCAGGCTGGCGAGCAGACTTGCAAGCTCCGTCAGGCTATCGCCGTCAGGGGCTTGTTCTGCTGCTTGCTGACTGCGGGAAGACAGCAGTTGCGACTGTAGCTCAATTGCCTGCCTGGCCTGAGCACGAATGACGCCTGCCTCCTCAGCCCCCGTTGCACTGTCCTCCGCTGTGCCTTCTCCCGCTGTGTCCTCTCCTGGCCCGCCCACGGCGGGCGCTGCCAGCTGTTCGAGTACCGTCTGCCAGCTGGAGGTCCGGGCGGCCTGCCAATGGGTGAGCTGACGCGCATTGCGCTCCTCACACAGGGCATCCGCCCGTGCGACTCGCTCATGGGCGCTACGGAGTTGCTGGCGCAGTGCCTGCAGCTCGTGATCCTCGATGGCCAGCAACTCCGCGATGCGCGCGTCATCCAGGCCGGGATTCGCGGCCTGCCAATGCGCGCGTTCGCTGTCGAGCGAGTCTTGCTCCTCGCGCAGCTCCGTCTGGCGTTGCTGCAGATTGGCTTGCTGCTGCGTCAACTGCTGCTGCTGATCACTCAACTCCTGCAGGGCCTGCCGCGCATCCTCTTGCTCGTTGCGCATCCGGGTGGTCAGCGACTCGATCCAGTCGGACCAGTCGCTGACGCTGGCATGCTGTCGCTTGGGGTCTGCGCTCAGCTGCTGGGCAAGCGTGGCGCTCAGTTGCTCGATCTCGCTCGCCAGCGCAGTGATCTGCGTCTCGCATTGTTGAAGCTGAGTTTCGCCATGCTGACATTGCGTCGTCAGAGTGGCGTGGCGTGTTGCCAGTGCCTGGCGTTGCTCGCGCAGCGGCGTCAGCTGACGCAGCGTCGTCACCAACGTGTTCTGGTGGGCGTCCAGTTCCCCAAGGCGCTGCTCGATCAGTTGCAGTGCGTGGGCAGCAGGCAACTGCGGTAATCGTGCAAGCTGGGGCTGCTCCGACAGCGAGTGCCGAGCCAGAAGATCTGTCAGGTTCGTCTGGCAGCTCTGCGTCTGCTGCTGCAGGCGTTGCCGCTCCGTATGCAGCTGGGTCTGTTCCTGCTGCAGAGAGCCGAGCTGCTGCTCGAGGCGCGCGTGCTCGTGACTGGCCGCCTCCATGGCTTGCTGCGCGGTGGCCGTGGCCTGCCGGCGCTGGTCAAGGCGTTCGCGGGCCTGCTGTTCCAGCTGAGCGATCAGCGCCTCGGCCGGCGCGGCCTGGCCGGCGGCGGGGTGCTCGTGGCTGCCGCACACCGGACACTCCTCGCCATGCACCAGTCCGCGGCGCAGCGCCATCACGTTGTCGCTGCGTGCCAGACGCTCCTGCTCCTGATGGCGGCGCTCGGCGTCTTCCTCATGGCGCGCCTGATCGCGGGCCTGCAATGCCTGCGCCTGACGGGCAGCCACATCGCGCAACGCCTGTTGCTGTCGGGGCAGCTGCTGCTCCAGTTCGACAAGACGCTGCTGTACCTCATCACGGCGGGCCAGGACACTGATCTGTTCGCTGAGCACGGGCTTCAGTTCCAGCAACGCATCGCGCTGACGTTGCAGCTGGTCACGATAGTCTTCAGCATCGCGCAGCGGTTGGCCGGACTCGTCGACCAGCGTTGTCTGCAGCTGCTGAAGTTGCTGCTCCAGCTGCTGGCGCTGGCGATCCTGAGTCTCCAGCTCCTGCCGATGTTGGTCGAGCATTTCGCGCAGACGTTGCTGTTCACTCTGCTGGCTGGCGTGTGCTTCGCGTTGCTGCGAAAGACGCGAGGCCACCTGACGTGCCTCTTCAAGCTTCGGCAGTTGCTCGCCACGCCAGGTCTCGCAGCGCTGCATACGTTCATCGGCGGTGTGCCTGGCGGTTCGGGCCTGCTCAACTCTGGGCGACAGAGTGCCGAGCTGCTGCTCCAGCTGGGCCAGTTGCGTGACCAGCTGCGCATGCTGCGGCGCGATCGCCTTGAGGCGCAGCAGGGCAGGGCGAATCGGCGCGAGGGCTTCCTGGGCGCTGAGTTGCTCGCGCTGATGGGAAAGCGCATCGCTGGCGGCGTGGGCCTCGGTCTGTTCCTGCTGCGCCCGACGCAGGGCCTGTTCGAGCTCGCCCGCCGTGGTGGTCCACTGGTGATAGGCTGTCAGCGCATCATGCTGTTCGCTGAGCCGAGTCATGGCCGTCTGACGCAGGCGGACTTCCTCCTCGAGCGCCTGGCGTTCCTGCGGGCTGGCCGGCAGCTGGCCCTCCAGCTTGCGCTCCAGTTCATTGACGGTCTCGCGGGCGGCGCGCTCGCGCTCATGGGCCGCCACCGAGATCTCGGAGTAATGGCCGGTATCGGTCAGCTTCTCCAGCAACTCCGAGCGTTCATTGTCATTGGCGCGCAGGAAGGCGCTGAACTCGCTCTGCGCCAGCAGCACGGCACGGGTGAACTGCTCGAAATTCAGCCCGAGCCTGTCGATGATCAACGCCTTGGCATCATTGCTGGTGGTGTTGAGGGTCTGAGCCGTCTGGGTGCCATCGTCAGGCGTCAGCAACTGCAGATGCTGCTTGGCATTCTGCAGGCGTCCACCGGGCTTGCCGCGTGCGCGGCTGATCGTCCAGCTGGCGCGATAGCGCAGGCCATCGCGGCCGATGAAGTCCACCTCGGCCTTGCCTTCGCCGCAGCCACGTCGGAGCAGGCTGCGCGGGTCCTTGAGGGTCAGCTGATGCTCGCCGACATCCTCCAGCTGGCCGCCACTCGGCGTCTGGCGCAGGCGCGGCGTTGTGCCATAGAGCGCCAGGCATAGGGCATCGAGCAGCGTGCTCTTGCCCGCCCCGGTAGGGCCGGTGATGGCGAACAGGCCGGCATCGGACAGCGGCGCCTTCTCGAAGTCGACTGCATGTGCGCCGGCCAGTGAGGCCAGGTTGTCGAGGCGCAGGGCGAGAATCTTCATGCCTGACCTCCCTTGGCCTTGTCTGTCGAAGCCGTCTTGTCTGCCTTGCGAGTGGGCCGGGTGGCCGACTCACCTTCGAGGCGCGCCTCACGCGCGGCCTCGACTTCCTCGAGCAGCTGGGCGAAATCCTCGATCAGCGTCGGGTCTGGTTCACTGTCATAGGTGGCACGATAGTGGCGCTCGAACAGCCCCATCGGTCCCAGCTCATCAAGTTTCACCCCCTTCGGCTGGCGATTCTCGAGACTGGGTTTCGGGTAGCGGGTGACCAGCTTGATCAGGCGCAACGGAGCATCTTCCAGCAGTGCCTCGATGCGCGCACGCAGGTCGATCACGGGCGCTTCCAGTTGCACGGTCACTTCCAGCCACGGCCAGCGTGCCTGTTCGAGTTCACGGTCTGCCTCGGCGGCCAGCGCCGTGAGCCGGGTCGTGATCTCGCTCAGCGGTGCAGGGCCGATGCGCGTGAGCGCGACATGGCAGGGCACTCGATGCTCCTCGACGCCCGCGAGCGTCTCGTCTTCGAGAGTGATCTCCAACACGCGATGACCGTAATCGACCTCGGAGAAGTCCATCGCCAGCGGCGTGCCGCAATAGCGGATACGCTCCTGGCCGCCCACGCGTTGCGGGCGATGCAGGTGGCCCAGCGCCACATAGGCGATGTCGTCGGGGAACAGGCTGGTCGAGAGCGCCTCTTCGCCCCCCATTAGGATCGGACGCTCGCTGTTCTCGGAGACCTCGCCGTCACGCATGTGCGCGTGACCCATGGCGATCAGCGCCTCGCCGGGCAGGCGGGCGGCACGCGCCGCGCTGACCAGCTGCTCGTGCACACGGGCCACGCCGTCGCGGTAGGCCTCGCTGCGGGTGCGTTCGGCCTTGTCTGCGGCTTGTCCTTCCTGTTCGGCTTGCTCGCCGCTGCTCAGGCCGGTGACCTCGGCCGGGCGCAGGAAGGGCACCGCCAGACACAGGGCGCGGCGCTTGCCGTCACGATCATGCAGCGGTACCAGCAGATGCTGGCAGTCGAGGCTGTGGGCATCGCCGCCGTCGGCGGAATCATCCACCCAGCGCACGCGACCCAATGCATGGGTCTTGAGACGTGCCAGCAGGGCAGCCGGAAGCTCGATGCGCGAGCCGGAGTCGTGATTGCCGGCGATCATCACGATCTCGAGCGCCGCGTCCTGCTCGTGGGCGCGCACGATGAAGTCGTAGAGCAGCTCCTGAGCAGCCAGGCTCGGATTGACCACATCGAACAGGTCTCCGGCGATCAGCAGCGCATCCGGCGCCAGAGTCTTTAGCTGCCCGAGCAGCCAGTCGAGAAAGGCAGCGTGCTCGACGTGTCGGCTCTGGCCGTGAAAGCTCTGGCCGAGATGCCAGTCGGAAGTGTGCAGAAAGCGGAAGCTCACGATGGGGTCCTTGCGAAGTCGTCTGGCCGGCGGCTGGGGCTGGAGCTGCGTATGGGACAAAGCCGGGCCGGGTGAAATGCTGCCCAGTGTACGGTCTGGCTTCGCTGGGGCGGAAGAGGGCACGGCCTCAAGCCGCTCAAGGTGCGGCGCATTATCAGGCAGATGATCTGGATCAAGGCCTTCCACGGGCAAAATCGACAAAAGTCGCTACGCTGAAAGTCGAGGCCCTTGTCATTCACCGACAAGCCCACGCGATGGCAGCGTGTGGGAGTTGCCTCAGCGAATCACATCAGCGGAGAAGCCCGCATGAGGCTTTCTTGCGCACAGTCTTCGCAACGTCTTCAAGCTGACTTGGATAACAATCAGGCTGGTGACAGAGGATGCTGTTACCGACGCCCAGAGATGACAGGAAGGATTCGAAATGCGCCAAGGTCTTTTTGCTTCACCTCGTCCCGACAATCTCGGCCTGCATGATGGCATGCTGGCTCCGGCCCCCAGCACCCCCAACGGGGTCAGTTCCCAGGCCACTGACAGCAAGCATTATGTCGCGCCACTCCCGATGCCGCAGGATTGCTGCGTCAGTGCGATGGAGAAGTTGCACGGCATCATAGAATCGATGGGGCATGCTGAAATCGTCAGCGAAGATGGCGGCTATCTGCACGCCGAGTTCCACACCCCCGTGCTGGGCTTCGTCGATGATGTGGAAATCGTCTGCAATGAAGAGGAGGGGGTCTGTCATGTGCGCAGCGTCTCGCGCAGAGGGCATTCCGATCTCGGCAAGAACCGCCAGCGGGTCGAGGACATTCGCCAGCGTCTGGAAGGCTGGGGCTACTGCAGCTGACGCTGTCGATGAACCTGAGCCTGAGCCTGAGCCTCGGGCATCGCCCGGCAGGCGAGGGAAGATGACTCACTGTATGACGCCCACCACGTCCCTCATTGCTTGAACTAAGTAGAATGACGTCCACCACCCCGGTCCGCCTTGTCGAGGCACTGGGGTTTTTCATGCCGACTCTTGCCAAGGTTTGGGTGATTTCCCGCAAGACCCCTGCCAAACAGTGAGCGAACGCTACCCAGCCAAGGTCGCCTTTGCTACTCTGGACGCGATACATGAGACGCATGATTGCATCGACCTGTATTGTGTTTCTTGCAATGCAGTGATGCGTCGTACGCTGGCAGGATTCCGCGTGATCGCCACGCCTCCGGGGCAACCCCGGTGCTTTCAGTCATCATCAGCACGATTCCCGCTCCGTGATCGATGATGTCTCTCGATTCGATGATGTCTCTCGTTTCGATGATGTCTCTCAACAGGATGATGTCTCCCGACAGGATGATGTCTCCCCGACTGAAAGCCTCCAAGACAAGATGTGCGACGCGTGAATCACCCTTGACCATCGCTGGACACCAGCCCCCGCTAAACAGAGATCCATGAACGATTCCGTCCCCGCAGCGGGCTCCGCCTCCGCTGCCTACGATTTGCCCAACGAACATTCGCTCAAGCGCGGTGACATCAAGGTACTCGGTCTGTCCGCTCTCGGCGGCGCCCTCGAGTTCTATGACTTCGTCATCTTCGTGTTCTTCGCCACCGTCGTCGGCCAGCTGTTCTTTCCGCCCGACATTCCCGAGTGGCTGCGCCAGGTGCAGACCTTCGGCATCTTCGCCGCCGGTTATCTGGCGCGCCCGCTGGGTGGCATCATCATGGCCCACTTCGGCGATACGCTGGGCCGCAAGAAGATGTTCACGCTGTCCATCTTCATGATGTCGCTGCCGACCCTCCTGATGGGCATGCTGCCGACCTATGCCGTCATCGGCATGTGGGCGCCACTGCTGCTGATCATCCTGCGCCTGTTCCAGGGCGCGGCGGTCGGTGGTGAGGTGCCGGGTGCCTGGGTGTTCGTCAGCGAGCACGTCGCACCGCGTCACAATGGCCTGGCTTGCGGCACCCTCTCGATGGGTCTGGTGGGCGGCATCCTGCTCGGCTCGCTGATGGCCAGCGCCATCAACAGTGTCTATACCCCGCAAGAGGTCAGTGATTTCGCCTGGCGGATTCCGTTCATCATCGGTGGCGTCTTCGGGCTGTTCTCGGTCTATCTGCGTCGCTGGTTGCACGAGACGCCGGTATTCGCCGAGATGCAGCAGAAGAAGGCGCTGGCCGCCGAGCTGCCCTTGAAGATGATCCTGCGTGAACAGCGTCCGGCGATTGCCGTGGCGATGGCGGTCACCTGGATTCTGACCGCTGCCATCGTGGTCGTGATCCTGATGACGCCGAGCCTGATCGCGGAGCTCGAGGGCCTGACTCGTGCCGCCGCCTTCTCCGCCAACAGTCTGGCGATCGTGGCGGTGTGCATCGGCTGCATCGTCTCCGGTTACATGGTCGATCGCATCGGCGCCGGCGTCACGCTGGTGCTGTGGAGCGCCTTGCTGGGCATCACCTATTGGGTCTTCCTCGCCACCATGCATTCAGACCCCAGCCTGCTGGTGCCGCTCTACTGCCTGACCGGCTTCAGCGTCGGCATCGTCGGCGCGGTGCCGAGCATCGCGATCCGCGGCTTCCCGCCGGCGGTGCGCTTCACCGGCCTGTCGTTCTCCTACAATGTCGCCTACGCCATCTTCGGTGGCTTCACACCGATTCTGGTTTCGCTGATGATGACCGTCTCTCCGCTGTCGCCGACCTGGTACGTGGCGGCGCTGTCACTGATGGGCGTGGTGCTCGGCCTGTGGCTGGCGATCAGCCCGCGCGGCCGCGAACTGATGCGCATCGTCTGATCAGCGTATTCGGCATCGCAGGATGAGAGGCAGGCCCTTGTGGCCTGCCTCTGCCTGAAAACGCGCATCACCCTCAGGGTGGTGCGCGTTTTTCGTTTGGGCCGGCGCCACGGCGACGCTAGGATAGAGCCATTCATTGTCTCTTCCGCGCAGCGGCTTGCCACGGCCACGATGGCCGAGTTGTCACTCCCAGCAGGATGCCCGCATGTTTACCGTTCTTCACGCCAATCACCTCGAGGACCTGCGCGATCTGGCCCTCAAGGTGATCAAGGCCGCGCCTCAGCCTCCGCTGGTGCCGGAAACCTTCCTCGTCCAATCCAACGGCATGGCCCAGTGGCTGAGATTGTCATTGGCCGAGGCCGATGGCATCGCCGCCTCGGTGGATTTCCCACTGCCCTCAAGTTTCGTGTGGCGTGCCTATCGCGGGGTATTGGGTGGCGTGCTGGGCGACGAGATACCGGAGCTGTCGCCCTTCGACAAGGGTCCGCTTGCCTGGCGTCTGCTGCGCCTGCTGCCGGGGCTGCTGGCCGATGAATCCCAGGCCGAATGCTATGCGCCGCTCAGGGATTACCTGTGTCGCGACGAGCGTGGCCAGTTGATCGAGGCGGTCGGTGAGGACGCCTTGCCAGCGCTGCCCGAAGGCCCCGAGGCCGAACGTCAGCAGTGGCAGCTGGCTTGCCAGCTGGCGGACCTGTTCGATCAGTACCTCAACTATCGCCCCGAGTGGGTGCGCAGTTGGGAGAGCGGGCTGGAAGACGACAACTTCCGGGATGCCTTCGCGCGCCAGCAGGCCGCAAGCGAGCTGCCGGCCAATCTGCTGCCCGACAACCTGCCGGACAGTCAGCAGTGGCAGCCGGCACTGTGGCGAGCGGTACTGGCCGATGCGCCATCCAGCAGCCGCCAGCATCACCGCGCCGCCCTGCATGGTCGCTTCGTCGCGGCGGCGCGCGCGCTGGAGACACTGCCCTCGACCCGCCGTCACCCGCTGCCGCCACGGCTGTTCGTGTTCGGTATCTCGGCGTTGCCGGGCCAGACGCTGGATGCGCTGCATGCGCTGTCCGGGGTGATGGACATCTACCTGATGATCACCAATCCCTGCCGCCATTACTGGGGCGATATCGTCTCCGACCGCGAGGCCGTGCGGCGTAGTTCGCGAGTCGACAGCCAGCGCATGGACAGCGAGCGCCTCGCGCAACAGCGTGCCCGTCACCCCGAGGCGCCGGCGCTGATCGGGCTGGCGGAGGAGGAGCTGCACCTCAAGGCCAACCCGCTGCTGGCAGGGCTTGGCGCACAGGGGCGTGACTTCATCGTCAGCCTGTATGAATTCGAGAGTGCGCTGTCCGGGCGCGACAGCGGCTTCGATCTCGAGCTGGACGTCTTCGTACCGCGCATCAGCGAGGACACGCCGCCCGAGCAGGCGCCACTGCTGCAGCAGATCCAGGACGAGATACTCGAGCTGGTCCACCCCGGCGAGCGCGTTCTGGCCGAAGGTAGCCTGCGAGCCCTCGCCGCCGAAGACGACTCCATCAGCCTGGTCAGCGCCCACTCGGCGCTGCGCGAGGTCGAGATTCTCCATGACCGCCTGCTGGCGGCCTTCGAGCGGGCCCATGAGGCCGAGAAACGAGGTGAGGGTGAGCCGCTGCGGCCGCGCGACATCCTGGTGATGGTGCCGGATATCGACCGATATGCTCCCTATATCGAGGCGGTCTTTGGTCAGCTGCCGCCGGGCAATCCGCGCCATATTCCCTTCACCATCGCCGACCGGGTGGCCAGTCAGGCCAATCCGCTGCTCGGACTGGTCTTGATGCTGCTGGAGCTGCCGGAGCGCCGCCTCGGGGTCAGCGAGGTGCTGGATGCACTGGATGTCGCCGCCTTCCGGCGTCGCTTCGCCATCGAGGAGGGCGAGCTTGAGCGCCTGCGGCGCTGGCTGGCCGACAGCGGCGTGCGCTGGGGGCTCTCCGGTGAGCACCGTGAGCAGCTTGGTTTCATGCCTCTCGACGAGAACAGCTGGCGCTTCGGGCTCGAGCGCATGCTGCTGGGCTACGCCACCGGCGCCCCGGCGGCCGGCGCCCCGGCGGTCGGCTCCCCGACGGCTGGCGCTCCGACTTATGGTGAGCTGGGTGAGGGGCATAGCGACGGCCAGATAAATGATCTGATGGACGGCCTCGTTGACATGAACGGCCTGAGCTTCGACGGCGTGGTGCCCTTCGATGAAGTGGCCGGTCTCGAGGCCGAGCTGGCGGGCAAGGTCGGCGAGCTGATCGAGAGCCTGGATCGCTGGCGCCGCTGGCTGGACACCTCGCGTACGCCAGCGGACTGGGCGACTACGCTTCAGCGATTGTGGGAGGAGAGTCTCAGCCCGGACAGTGCCGAGGAATTCGACATTCTGGCACGCCTGCAGGCGGCGCTCTCGCGCCTCGACAAGGGCTGGCAGCAGGCCGGTTTCGAGGGCTGCCTGTCGCTCAAGGTGGTGCGCGAGGCGCTGCGTGGCGAGCTGGACAGCGGCGGTCTCGCCCAGCGCTTCCTCGCCGGGCGGGTCAACTTCGCCACCCTGATGCCGATGCGTGCGATTCCCTTCCGCGAAGTGCACCTGCTGGGCATGAACGATGGCGACTACCCGCGGGTGCGCATGCCGCAGGATTTCGACCTGATGGCCAGCCGCCCGCAGGCGGGCGATCGCTCACGGCGCGACGATGATCGCTATCTGTTCCTGGAAGCGCTGCTGGCGGCGCGGGACCGCCTGTCGATCTCGTGGGTCGGGCGTGACCAACGCGACAACGGCGAGCGACCGCCTTCGGTGCTGGTCGGTGAACTGCTCGACTACATCGAGCTGGGCTGGGAGCCCGAGCAGTCGCACTCTGCCAAGCGCTCACGGGAGGCGGCACTGCGTGAGCGCCTGATCACCGAGCATCCATTGCAACCCTTCTCGCGGCGCTACTTCCATGCCTGCCAGGCGGCGGCCATCGATCTGTTCAGCTATGACGCCAGCTGGTCGAGCCTGTATCGCGCGGCGAGTCAGGCTCCAACCTCAGGGGCCTCCCCGGCGAATCAACGCGAGGCCAGTCAGGCGAGCGCGGCCGCCTTGAAGCAGCTGGTGGAGCAGGCGCCGGAGTCCCATCTGCGCCTCGGCGCGGACTCACTGGCGCGCTTTCTGCGTCGCCCCTGGCAGCTGGGGCTGGACCGCGTCGGCGTGCGCTTCCGCGATGCCGAGGTGCCGGATGAGGACAACGAACCCTTCGCCCCCGATGGGCTGGAGAACTTCACCCTGACCCGCGAGCTGCTGGATGCCGCGCTTGCCGGGCAGTCACTGCCGCTGGCCGCCGAACGTCTGCGTCGGGCCGGGCGCCTGCCGGCGCTGGGCTTTGCCGATGCCTTGATCGAACCACGCCTCAAGCGCCTTGACCAGCAGCTGGCCAGCTGGCGTGATCAGCTCAGCGATGCCATCTCGCTGCCGCCGCGCACCCTCGAGGTACCGCTGGTGATGCAGGATGAAGGCGGCGAGATGCTGCGCGTGACCCTCACCACGCGTCTGATCAGCCGTCAGCAGCTGCGCGATGACGCCGAGGGCGAAAGCCGCCTGCTGGCCACGCTGGAGGCGACCCACTTCGGTACCCTCAAGCCCGGCAAGGAAGGGCGCTACAAGAAGCTCGGCAAGCCGCATCGTCTGCTGGCCGGCTATCTCGACTGGCTGATGGCCAACGCGCGTCCCGGCCTCGGGGAAGTGGCGGGTAATCAGGGTGCAAGCCGTGAAGGCTATCAGTGGCTTGCGGTGTTCGAGGACCGCTGGCTGCTGTTCCCCGCGCTGCGCATCGAGCAGGCCGAGGCCGCGCTGCGCCACCTCGTCAAGGCCTATGCCCAGGGCTGGCAGGCGCCGCTGGCGGCCGCGCTGGAACTGGCGACCACCCTCTGGGAGGTGGTGGGCGAGGAGGATCGCAATGCCCTGTTCGGCGCGCTCAAGGCGCAGGCCGCTGACGGCAGCGCAAACCTTGAGACGGCGCTGGCCGCCATTCACAAGCCCTGGCTTGGTGAGAGTCTGACGCGCGCCATGGAAACCCGCTTCAGCGAAGATATCTTCAAGGGCCCCCAGGCGCTCAGGCGTCAAGAGGGCGCGCTGGGCGAGCTGTGGCCGGAGTTCGAGGCCTTTGCACAGGCCGGCGGCGTGCTCAACAGCGTGCAGCTCTACCAGCCGCTGATCGAGAGCATGATCGGCGTGCGACAGGGCATTCTCGGCGAACGCGCGGTGGAGCTTGCCACCGGGAAGGCGCAGTCATGAGCGATACCAGAGTGGAATGCATGCGCGGTGTGGAGAGTGGCGTGAGGAGTGGCATCGCTCATGACAAGGAAGCGGCAATGAGTGACGAGATGGATCAAGTCGTGCAGGGCCAGGCCCTCGATATACCGACGCTGCCCCTGCTCGGTCAGCATCTGATCGAGGCGAGTGCCGGCACCGGCAAGACCTTCACCCTCGCCGCGCTTTACGTGCGGCTGGTGCTCGGGCCCTTGCCCTGCCAGGACGCGGGCGTCTGCTATCCGCGCCCGCTGACGCCACCGGAGATACTGGTGGTGACATTCACCGAAGCCGCCACCGCGGAGCTGCGTGACCGCATTCGTGCGCGCCTCAAGCAGGCGCGTGAGGCGCTGCTGGAGCGTGCCAGTCCTGATCCGGTGCTGGCCGAGTTGCTCGCGCCGCTGCTGACACCCTCACCTGCCGAGGACGCATCGCGCCTCAAGGCCGCGGCGGCGCGGCGCCTCGATCAGGCCGCACGCCTGATGGATGACGCCGCCATCTTCACCATCCACGGCTTTTGTCAGCGCATGCTCAGTCGGCATGCCTTCGATGCCGGCGGACGCTTCGGTGCCGAGCTGCTACAGGACGGCCAGTCACTGCTGACACGTTGCGTCGAGGATTACTGGCGCTGCGAGTTCTATCCGCTGGCCCGCGAGTGGCAGGCCTTGATCCGTGGGCGCTGGGCCGGCCCGGAAGCACTGGGAGAGGAGCTGCGCGGCCTGTTGCGTGACGGCACGCCACGCCCGCTGTATCGCGACGGTGAATGTCTTGAGGCCCCGCATGACCTGAGCGAGCTGCTCGGCAATGCCGAACAGTGGCGTCAGCAACAGGAGGCCGCCCGTCGCGCCGTCGAGGAAAGCTTCGATGAGCCGGCCATCCGCGACGTGATGAGCGAGGCCTTCGCCAGCAAGGCGCTCAACGGCAACAGCTACAAGGAGGCCGAACTCGAGCCTCGCCTGGCGGCGACGGCCGCCTGGCTGGCCAGCGGCGAGCACGACTTCGCCGCCGACATGCTCGACAGCAAGAAGCTGTGCTGGCTGAGTCAGGCCAAGCTCGAGAAGGGCACCAAGAAGAATTGCCAGACGCCGCGTCACCCCTTCTTCGCGGCGCTGGACCTGCTGGCCGAGGTACCGGCACCGGACGCCGTGCTGCTGGATCAGGTCGCCGTGCACGCGCGTGACAGCGTCGCCCGCGCCCTGATCTGCGAGAAGCGCCGCCGCGGGCTGTGGGAATTCTCGGACCTGCTCAATGATCTCGATCACGCGCTGGACCCGACGCTCAATGGTGAGGCCAGCCAGCGTCTGGCGCGCCAGATTCGTCAGGAGCTGCCGGTGGCGATGATCGACGAATTCCAGGACACCGACCCGGTCCAGTACCGCATCTTCCGGCGCATCTATCCGCAGACCGCGGGCGATGGCCCGACCGACGACGATGACTTCAGCAGTGATGCTGTCAATGGCAATGCTGACGAGGCGCCCAGCACGCTGTTGATGATCGGTGATCCCAAGCAGGCCATCTATGCCTTCCGCGGCGCCGATATCGACACCTATCTGGCGGCGCGCAAGGTCACCAGTTCGCGCTTCACCCTGCCGCGCAACTTCCGCTCCAGCGCCGCGATGGTATCCGCGGTGAATGCGCTGTTCGCCCAGCATCAGGCGCCCTTCGGCAGTGAGGACATCCCCTTCCAGCCGGTCGAGGCCCAGGGCACGCGCACTCGACTGGTGCTGCGTCATCCGGATGGCCGCGAAGAGGCCGCCTGTGCGCTGAATCTGTGGTGGGCCAGCGGTGAGCGCCTGAGCGCCGATGACCACCGTCGCGCCATGAGTCGCGCCTGCCGCACCCAGATCCAGACACTGCTTGAGGGCCAACAACGCCTGGCGGCGGGCGAGCCGGGGTTGGTGTTCATGGATGAAGGGGATGCGACGCCGCGTGGCGTGGCCGCCAGCGATATCGCGGTGCTGGTGCGCAATGGGCGCGAGGCTGCAGCGGTGCGTGGGGCGCTTGCCGAAGGCGGTATCCGCAGCGTCTATCTGAGCGAGAAGAGCTCGGTGTTCGATACGCCGGAGGCCTTCGAGTTGCTGCAGTTGTTCGAGGCCGTGGCCCATCCGCGGGATGACCGCCGTCTGCGCGCGGCGCTGGCGACGCGCCTGTTGGCGGATGACCTCTCGCTGGTCGAGCGCCTCGCGGTGGATGAGCTGGCCTGGGAGCGCGAGGTCGAGCGCTTCGATGGCTACCACCGCGACTGGCAGCGGCGCGGTGTGCTGCCGATGCTGCGCGGCGTGATGCGCGACTTCCGGGTCGGTGAGCGGTTGGCGGCGCGCGCCGGGGGCGAGCGCGCCTTGACCGACGTGCTGCACCTTGGCGAGCTGGCCCAGAATGCCGCCCAGCGTCTCGATGGCGAGCAGGCGCTGCTGCGCTGGTGGCATCAGGCGCTGGAATCCGGCCATGAAGCGCTGGACAGCGACAGCCTCAGTCAGCGACTGGAAAGTGATGAGGGGCTGGTGCGCGTCGTCACCATCCACAAGTCCAAGGGGCTTGAGTATCCCATCGTGCTGCTGCCGTTCATGGCCAGCTTCCGCGCCGCCGAGCCGGACAGGAATTTCGGCCTGCTGACGCTCAAGCAGCGCTGGCTGGCTTCGGCTGACGTGGGAGGTGATGACCAAGGAGGTGATGCCCAGGGAGGTGATGACAAGGAAGTGCCTGCTCGGGGAGTCGATCAGGAGGATGACGCGCTCGATGACAGCATCCTGGTCAAGAAGCCCTCCAGGGAGGCCATCGCGGCGGCCGACCATGCACGCCTTATGGAAGACGTGCGTCTGCTCTACGTGGCGCTGACACGGCCCAAGTTCGCCTGCTGGCTGGGACTGGCGCCCATCGGCAAGGGCGGTTTCAGCAAGCAGCTGAGCCTGCCGTCCACCGCCGTCGGCTACCTGCTTGGCCTGAGTGATGCCCCGGACATCGAGGCCAGCGCCATCGAGGCCGCGCTGCATGGCTGGTGTGATCAGCAGTCTGCCGGCCTGGCGAGCGTTTCCGGCCTGCCCGCGCCAGCAGGCCATGAATATCAGCCCCCGGCGGAGCGCGATCAGCACTTCCACGGCGCACGCCACTTCGCGGGCGGCATCGAGGATGACTGGTGGATCGCCTCTTACACCGCCTTGCTCACCGATGCCCGTCAGGTGACGGCGGCACTGGAAGACACCGGCGATGCCGAGGATGACCGCGTGCCCGAGGGCGCCACCGAGATCGCGCTGGAAGAAGGCGAGCAGGGCCTGACGCGGCCGGACCGCGAGGTGGCGGGCCAGTTCGGCCCGCTGCTGGCTGGCGGACTGCCGATGACGGTGGGCGAGATCCACCTGCATGACTTCCCGCGCGGACCGCGCCCGGGGACCTTCCTGCACGGCCTGCTGGAGGCGGTGGATCTCGATCGTCTCGGCGCGGATGACTATCGCGGCGAGCTTGAGCGGCTGGTGGGCTCGCGGCTGCATTTCGGTGGCTTCGATGCCAGCTGGCAGCCGCGCCTCACCGACTGGCTGGAGCAGGCGCTGACCCGCCCGCTGCAGGGCTTCGAGGGTGAGCCTATCCTGCTCAACCGTCTGGAGGCCTGGCTGCCGGAGCTGGAATTCTGGCTGCCGGCCGTGCACGCACGCAGTCTGCCGCTGGATGCCGTGGTCACCGCGCTGGAGCCGTTGCCACGCTCGCGGCCCAGGCTCGCGCCACGCCGCATGCACGGCATGCTCAAGGGCTTCATCGATCTGACCTTCCAGTCCGGCGGCCGCTGGTATGTGCTGGACTGGAAATCCAACTATCTGGGCGAGCGCCCCGAGGATTATCTTGGCGAGTCGCTGGCCCGCGCGATGGTCGAGCACCGCTACGACCTGCAATACGTGCTCTACACCCTCGCGCTGCATCGTCTGCTCAAGGCGCGCCTCGGCGACGACTACGATTACGAGCGCTGCATGGGCGGGGTGCTGTATGTCTTCCTGCGCGGCCTGGATGCCGGCGGTGACTCACCCGCGCTTGCGGTGGATGAAGCCACGGCGACCCCCGGCCAGCCCTTTGAAGAGACAGCGACGCCCGGCAGGCCCTTTGAAGAGACAGCGACGCCCGGCGTGGCGACGCCCGGCGTCTTCCAGCGCAGGCCATCACAGGTGCTGATCGAGGCGCTGGATCTCTGGCTGGGCGGCGACAGCTCCGCATTGGACAGCCTGCTCCTCAACACCACCGACACCTCGCCACTTACGCAAAGCGGCCAGCAGGGGGCCTTCGATGTCTGACGTCACGCCTTTGGAAACGCAGCAGCTCAGCGCTGCCCCTGACGCCCCGACTGCCGACACCCTGCTTGCCACGCTCGGCCTATGGGTGGAGCTGGGCTGGCTCAGGCGTGTCGATGCCCATCTGGTGCGCTTCATGGCGCGTCATGTGCCTGAGGCCCCGGCCAGCGTGTTGCTGGCGGCCGCGCTGGCCAGCCACCAGCTGGGGCGCGGACATGTGTGCCTGTCGCTGTCGCGGGCGCTGGCCGAGCCACGCGCGACCCTGTCGCTGCCACCGCTGGAGCAGTCCGAGGCGCATCTGGCCGAGGTCAGCGTGGCCCTGCCGGAGGCCTTCCTGGCGGATCTCGATGCCGGCCGCTGGGCCGAGCAGCTGGCGGCATCGCGGCTGGTCAGCGTGCTGGCGCAGGCCGATTCCCCGGCGGGGCATCTGCCGCTGCGCCCGCTGGTGCTGGTGGGTGAACGCCTCTATCTGCGCCGTTACTGGCAGGCCGAGCGGGAAGTCGCGGCGGGGCTGCGTGCGCGGATGGGGCCGAGCGAGGAGGGCGAGACGCGGGTCAGCGATGCGCTGGGCGAGCGTCTGCGTGAGCTGTTCGCCAGCAATCAGCCGGACCCGCATGGCGAGCCGGACTGGCAGAAGCTGGCCTGCGCCCTGGCGTTGCGTCAGCGCCTGACGGTGATCTCCGGCGGCCCCGGCACCGGCAAGACCACCACCGTCACGCGGCTGTTGGCGTTGTTGCAGGCGCAGGCGCTGGCGGGTGGCGCTGACGGTGTAGAGGGCGAGGTGGAGAGCGCTGAGACAGTCCAACCGCAAGAGCGGCGGGCGCTGGATATCCGCCTGGTCGCCCCGACCGGCAAGGCGGCGGCGCGGCTGTCGGAGTCGATCCGCGGCGCGGTGGCGAAGCTCGAGGTGCCAGATGAGGTACGCGCGGCCATCCCGCGTGAGGCAAGTACCGTGCACCGCCTGCTGGGCGCGCGTCCGGATTCGCGCCACTTCCGCCATCACGCCGGCAACCCGCTGGCGCTGGATCTGCTGGTGGTGGATGAAGCCTCGATGGTCGATCTCGACCTGATGGCGGCACTGCTCGGCGCGCTGCCTGCCCACGCCCGCCTGATTCTGCTCGGCGACAAGGACCAGCTGGCCTCGGTGGAAGCCGGCGCCGTGCTGGGCGATCTCTGCGAGCATGCGCTGCCGCCGCGCTACTCACCGGCGCTGTGTGACGATCTCACCCGCCTGACCGGCGAGACGCTGGAGCAGGCCATCGCCGCGCCTGATGGCCAGGACCTGGAGGAAACCTCAGCGACGCGCGGCCGACTCGCCGATCATGTGGTGGTGCTGCAGAAGAGTTATCGCTTTTCTGCCGACAGTGGTATCGGCGCCTTGGCACGTGCCAGCAACGCGGGGGATCGTCAGGCGCTGCGCGCCGCCTGGAAGACAGGCTACAGCGATATCGCCTGGCTCAAGCTCAGTGGCCCGGAGGACCGCGATCTCGAGAAGCTGGTAGTCAACGGCTATCGCCCGGCGTTGGAGGCCGTGCGTGAGCGACGTCCGGCGCGTGAGGTGATCGACCTGCTGCTCGAGTTCCAGTTGCTGTGCGCGTTGCGCCGTGGCCCCTACGGCGTCGATGGCCTCAACCAGCGTGTGGCGCGGGTGCTGATGCGGCGCGGCCTGATCGCCGACGAGCGCGGCTGGTACGCCGGTCGCCCGGTGATGGTGACGCGCAATGATCGCGCGCTGGGGCTCTACAACGGCGATGTCGGCATCACCCTGCCGGACCCCGCCGCCGGCGGGCGCCTGCGCGTGTTCTTCCCGGTCGAGGAGGAGGTGTCGTCAGACGCCGAGCGTGATGGGCAGGACACCGAGATCCAGCGCTTCCACCGTGGCGTGCGCGCGGTATTGCCGTCACGTCTCGAGGCGGTGGAGACGGTCTTTGCGATGACGGTCCACAAGTCGCAGGGCTCCGAGTTCCGCCATGTGGTATTCGTGTTGCCTGAGGGAGCCAACCCGATTCTGACCCGCGAGCTGGTCTACACCGGCATCACGCGGGCCAAGTCGCGGGTCACGCTGGCGGGCACCCGCCGCGAGACGCTGGAAGGCGCCATTGAACGATGCGTGGTGAGAGCCAGCGGGCTGGTGCTCTAGACCGGACGCCGACGGATGATCGTCAGGTCAGGCCCCGCTGCGCTCGACAGGAGGAGGGGACATGACGGATGTCAGCAGTCGCGTGAAGGGAAGGCCGCAGCCACAGAGCGAGATGATTTCCGTACCGCTGGCCACAGCGGCCAGTCACCTCAAGGACCCGCAGGCGGCGGTGGCCGAGCTGGCCCGAAAGCTTGATGACTCGCTCGGTGGCCGCCAGCGGCTCGGCGGGGTGCTGTTCTTCTGCTCGGCGGATTACCCCCTCCCGGCACTGGGTCAGGCGCTGGCCGATGCCTTCGGTGAGGTAGCGGTGAGTGGCTGCACCACCGCCGGCGAGATCACGCCCGAGGGCTATGCGCGCGGCTCCATCACCGCCATCGGCCTGGCGCGCAGCGACTTCGCGCTGGCGCAGGTGTTGATCGATGATCTGAGCGGCTTCGACCTTCCGCGCGCCCAGACGTTGAGTGATGAGCTGCTGGCGCGCTGTCGCGAGCAGGCCGTGGCGCCGGTGATGGGCAACAGCTTCGCGCTGACGCTGCTCGACGGGCTCTCGAGCAGTGAGGAGCAGGTACTGGCGACGCTGGATGCGGCGCTGGGCAGCATTCCCGCCTTCGGTGGCTCCGCCGGGGATGACAATCGCCTGTCGCACACCTATGTCTACGCCGATGGCGTCTTCCATGATCAGGCGGCGGTCGTGGTGGTGGTCAACACGCGGTTGCCGTTCGAGGTCATCAGCACCCATCACCTCACGCCGCTGGCCGATAAGCTGGTGGTGACGGCGGTGGATCGTGATTCGCGCCGCGTGCTGGAGCTGAATGCCGAGCCCGCCGCCGAGGAGTACGCCAGGCTGGCAGGCGTTGCGCCCGAAGCGCTGGAGGAGGCAGTCTTCGCGCGTTGTCCGCTGGCGGTGCGCATCGGTGAGGCGCATTACGTGCGTTCCATCCAGCGCGTGAATGCCGATGCCAGCCTGAGTTTCTACTGTGCGGTGGAGACCGGCATCGTGCTCACCGCCATGCAGGCCACGCCGATTCTCGCGCAGCTCGAGCAGCGACTGGCCGAGGTGGAGGCGCGACTGGGGCCGCCCGCGCTGACCATCGGCTGTGACTGCTTCCTGCGGCGCATGGAGATCGAGGCGCTGGGGCTGGAGGATGAGGCCTCGCGTCTTCTCAGACGTCATCAGGTGATCGGCTTCAATACCTACGGTGAGCAGCATCACGGCATGCACATCAACCAGACCTTCACCGGCGTGGTGATCGGCCAGCGCCGTCTCGCGGGCGATGGCACGGGAGGGCAGGATGGCGCCTGATACGCCGCTGACAGATTCCCGAAAGGACGGCCTGAGCGCTGAACTCGCCGCCCTCAAGGCGCGCAATCGCCAGCTGGAGAAGATCAACGCTGCCCTGATCGAGCGGGTCGAATCCAGCAGCCCCTCGCCGAGCGGGCCCTACGCCGCCTTCGAGCACGCCGTCCTGCTGGCGGATCAGGTACGCGAGCGCACCGATGCCCTGCACCGCACCCTCGATGAACTGGGGGCGCTCAATCGACGCCTCACCGCCGCCAAGGCCGCCGCCGAGGCGGCCAATCACTCCAAGACCCGCTTTCTCGCCGCCATCAGCCATGATCTGCTGCAACCCCTGAATGCGGCGCGGCTGTTCGCCAGCGCCCTGGAAGAGCAACTGGCGAGGCTGGCGCTGGATGATTCCACGTCGGGTGTCTCCTCGCCGGGGGAGCTGGTGGCGCGGTTGGGGCGCTCGCTGGCAGATGTCGAGAGTCTGCTGGGCACCCTGGTCGATATCTCGCGGCTGGATGCCGGCGTGCTGACGGCGGATGTCGCCGTCTTCCCGGTGCGGGAGCTGCTGGATGTGCTCGCCGAGGAATACCGCCAGCTGGGCGCTGCCCGTGGGCTCGAGCTGCATTACATGGCCAGTCACCTGAGCGTCGAGTCGGACCTGCAGCTGCTGGCGCGCGTGATACGTAATTTCCTGAGCAATGCGCTGCGTCATGTGCCGGATGGCTCGACGCGCGGACGCGTGCTGCTGGGGTGTCGACGCCGCGGTGACTGGCTGGAGATTACCGTGGCCGACAACGGCCCCGGTATCGCCGAGCATCAGCGGGAGGTGGTCTTCCAGGAGTTCCGGCGCTTGGCGCCGCGCCAGGACAACGAGCAGCGCGGCCTCGGGCTGGGGCTGGCGATCGTCAAGCGCATCACTGGCCTGCTTGAGCATCCCCTGTCGCTGACCAGCACCCCGGGGCGCGGCGCCGCCTTCGCGGTGCGCGTGCCGATTCGACAGCCTGCCAATGTGGTGATGGCTGCGGCTGACGCTTCATCCCCTGGACAGCCCTGCACGTCACTGCTGGCGCCACCGCTGCTCGATACCGTTATCTGGGTGATCGAGGATGACGAGGATGTCTGCGCCGGCATGCGATCCTTGCTGGAGGGGTGGGGCGCGAGTGTCCACTGCGCCGGTGATGCCGAAGTGCTGCTGCAGCAGGCGCTGGCTGCGCCGCAGGTCTTGATCGTCGATCATCAACTGGGCGACGGGCAGCCCGATGGCCTGGCGCAGGCGTTGCGGCTACGTGAGCGTTGGCCGGGCCTGCCGGTGGTGGTGATCAGCGCGGACCACTCGGCACCGCTCAAGGTCAGGGCACGCGCGCTGGGCTTCGGGTTCCTGCTCAAGCCGGTCAAGCCGTTGCGTCTGCGTCAGCTGTTGGTCAATCATCGCTGAGTTCCTGTCGCTGAACTTTCTTCGCTGAGCTTTCTTCACTGAGTGATCGGCATTCGGAAAAAGGAGGATCGGGGCATTGAGGCAATGTGCAGAATTGAAGGAGGCTATCAGGGGGCGTGGTAAATTTTAATGAGAATTGATCGTATTTAGTGTGTATGCTCACATCATAGCGTCCCGCCTCGTCATTCTTCTGTTCGCGGGCCATTGATCTGGCAGGTTTTCCCCCCATGCTGAATATCATGTCCGATAAATCCGTACGTCATGCCGCCAGCATGTCGCTTGGCAGTGAAGGCGAAGCCTCCTCTGCCGGTGGTGTGCGCACCGCATCCCCCATTCAGCTTGCAGGCCGCCTGCGTCGTGTCCTGCCTTTCCTGGGCCCGGCGATGATCGCCGCCGTCGCCTATATCGATCCCGGCAACTTCGCGACCAACATCGAGGCCGGCTCCCGTTATGGCTACGCCCTGTTGTGGGTGGTGCTGTGGGCCAATCTGATGGCGATGCTGATCCAGACCCTGTCCGCGCGGCTGGGGCTGGCCACCGGCAAGAATCTGGCCGAGGTCATCCGTGAGCGCTTCCCCCGCCCGGTGGTGTGGGCCTTCTGGGTGCAGGCGGAGATCGTCGCCATCGCGACCGATCTGGCCGAATTCCTCGGCGCGGCACTGGCCTTCAATCTGCTGTTCGGGCTCAGCATGCTGGAAGGGGCGCTGCTGACCGGTGCCATCACCTATGCCGTGCTGGTGATGCAGCGCTTCGGCTTCCGCATGATGGAGATGATCATCGGCGCGATGATCCTGGCGGTCTCGGCGGGCTTTCTGCTCGAGATCGTGCTCAGTCGTCCGCCGGTGGAACCGATCATCTATGGCCTGTTGACGCCGGACTTCCCGGACAGCCACGCCATCTTCCTGGCAGCGGGCATCCTGGGTGCCACCGTGATGCCGCATGTCATCTATCTGCACTCCGCCCTGTCCCAGAATCGCATCCGGGTGCGTGACAGCGGTCAGCGCCGCCGCGTGATGGGCTACTACCGTGTCGATGTCATCCTCGGCATGGCGCTGGCCGGGCTGATCAACATGGCGATGCTGGTGCTGGCTGCCAAGGTCTTCCATGACAATGGCGAGACCGGCGTGGCCTCCATCACCGAGAGCTACAAGTTGCTGTCGCCGCTGATGGGCCAGGATGCGGCGAGCCTTATCTTCGGCTTCACGCTGCTGCTGGCAGGGCTGTCCTCCTCCATCGTCGGCACCCTGTCCGGTCAGGTGGTGATGCAGGGCTTCGTCAATTTCCGCATTCCGATGTGGCTGCGTCGCGTGATCACCATGGCACCGGCCATCGCCATCATCCTGATGGAGCTGCCGGAGCAGCAGGTACTGGTGGCAAGTCAGGTGGTACTGAGCTTCGGGATTCCCTTCGCGCTGGTGCCGCTTCTGATGTTCACCGCCAATCGCCGTCTGATGGGCGATCTGGTCAATCGCCACTGGGTGACGGCCATCGGCATGCTGGTGGCGGCGATCATCATCCTGCTCAATGGTTATGTGCTGGTCGGGGAGCTGATGTAGGAAGAGCCACTCTGTTGTGACACTTGATGGACGACGCCCCGGTTCGCGCCTCATTCATGAGCGCTGGATCGGGGCGTTTCGCGTCGTGGGGTGGCGGAGGTCTCACTCGGGCCCGACATGGCAGGCAGGGCGTGGCTGGCCAGCAGGATCGCCTGCACCCGGCTGGCGACCCCCAGCTTGTGCAGGATGGCGGAGACATGTGACTTGACGGTGGTCTCCGCCACGCCCAGCTGCCAGGCGATCATCTTGTTGGACTCGCCCAGCACCATGCGCTCCAGCACGCCGCGCTGCTTGGTGGTGAGGGTCTGCCAGCGCCGCGCGAATTCCGCCTCGCTGAGGCTCGGCGCCAGTTGAGGCGCTGGCGCTGGCGGTGGCACTGGTACCGATGATGCTGATGCAGAGGATGCCGAGAGCGGCGCTGCACGTGGCGCAGCGCGCATCAGCTGGGCAGGCACATAGACCTCCCCGGCCAGCATGCGCGCGAGGGCCTCGCGCAGGACGTCTGCCGGGCTCGACTTGGACAGATACCCCACTGCGCCCAGCGCCAGTGCCTCGAGTACCGTCTCGCGCGCCTCGTGGGCGGAGAGAATCGCCACCGGCAGCCAGTCCGCTTCCGCACGCAGGCGTGCCAGTCCTTCCAGTCCGTGGCTGTCGGGCAGGTCGAGATCCAGCAGCAGTAGATCGAGGCTATCGGCGTGTGACTCGATGAGACTGAGCGCCTGAGCGAGGCTGGCGGCCTGCAGCAGCTCGTATTCTGGCGTAGAGCCGTCAGCGACGGCCAGATTCAGGGTGCGACTGATGGCATCACGGAACAGCGGATGGTCATCCGCGATCAGCAGACGGTGCATGGAGGCTCCTGGCCGGTGGCGGGCGATATCCTGAGCATAACGTCATGGCATGGTGTCGTGCCTTGCGGCCTTCGCGGTATGGCCGGTCTTTCCTGTCCCCATCTGTCTGCCTTTTCCATCTCTCTTGCCTGCCGGGTTTCTCCCTTTTCTCCTCCCAAGGGATGAGACGATTTCCGCCCATGGGCGCATGTCGGGATCGGCGTGAGTGAACAAGACTGTAAGAGTCGTCTGATCAAGCAGTCATTGATGCAGTCATTGACGGTCAGGCGATGGACAGGAGCGCCACCTCCTGTTCAGGGCACCGACAACAACAGGTCGTCGATCACGAACGCCACTCGTGAATCCGACCCCACAGGAGTTCGCCATGATCTACGCCTCTCCGGGCAGCGCCGATGCGCTGGTCACGTTCAAGGACATCTACGGCAACTATATCGGCGGTCGCTTCGTCGAGCCGGTCAAGGGGGAATATTTCGACAACGTCAGCCCAGTGACGGGCGAGGTGTTCTGCCGTATCCCGCGCTCGAGTGCGGAAGACATCGATCTCGCGCTGGACGCCGCCCACAAGGCAGCCCCCGCCTGGGGCAAGACCTCGGTGCAGGAGCGCTCCAACATCCTGCTCAGGATCGCGGATCGCATCGAGCAGAACCTCGAGATGCTGGCGGTCGCGGAGACCTGGGACAACGGCAAGGCGGTGCGCGAGACGCTGAACGCCGATATCCCGCTGGCGGCGGATCACTTTCGCTACTTCGCCGGTTGCCTGCGCTCCCAGGAAGGCACCGCGGCGGACATCGATGCCAATACCGTCTCCTATCACTTCCACGAGCCGCTGGGCGTGGTGGGGCAGATCATCCCGTGGAATTTCCCGATCCTGATGGCGGCCTGGAAGCTGGGCCCGGCGCTGGCGGCCGGCAACTGCGTGGTGCTCAAGCCGGCGGAGCAGACCCCAGCCTCGATTCTGGTGCTGGCGGAGCTGATCAATGACCTGCTGCCGGCAGGGGTGCTCAACATCGTCAATGGCTACGGCGCCGAGGCCGGTCAGGCACTGGCGACCAGCAAGCGCATCGCCAAGATCGCCTTCACCGGCTCCACTCCCGTGGGATCGCACATCCTCAAGTGCGCGGCGGAAACCATCATCCCCTCCACGGTAGAGCTGGGCGGCAAGTCGCCCAACATCTACTTCGCCGACATCATGAATGCCGAACCCGAGTTCATCGACAAGGCCGCCGAAGGCCTGGTGCTGGCGTTCTTCAATCAGGGCGAGGTGTGCACCTGTCCGTCACGCGCCCTGATCCAGGAAAGCATCTACGACGACTTCATGGCCCGGGTGATGGAGCGCGTGAAGACCATCAAGCGCGGCAACCCGCTGGACACCGACGTACAGGTCGGCGCCCAGGCTTCCCGCGAGCAGTTCGACAAGATCATGTCCTACATGGATGTCGCCCGCGAGGAAGGCGCCGAGGTGCTCACCGGCGGCAGCAGCGAGCAGCTGGAGAACGAGCTGGCCAACGGCTATTACATCCAGCCGACTTTGCTCAAGGGCAACAACGCCATGCGTGTCTTCCAGGAGGAGATCTTCGGGCCGGTGGTCGCCGTCACCACCTTCCGTGACGAGGCCGAGGCGCTGGCCATCGCCAATGACACCGAATTCGGTCTCGGCGCCGGTGTCTGGAGCCGCGACATGAACGTCGCCTTTCGCATGGGCCGTGGCATCCAGGCCGGTCGCGTGTGGACCAATTGCTACCACCAGTATCCCGCCCATGCCGCCTTCGGTGGCTACAAGAAATCCGGTGTCGGTCGCGAGACCCACAAGATGGCACTGGAGCACTACCAGCAGACCAAGAACCTGCTGGTCAGCTACGACATCAATCCGCTCGGCTTCTTCTAGGCCTGTCAGGCAGTGCCGCCGGAGCTGGCGGCGCTGAACCCACCACTCGCATCGTCTTCTTGACACATGACCTCAATGCCCGCGCCAGATCCGATTGCTTGATCTGGCGCAGGGCAGGGAGCGCTGCGTCTGGTTTCAATGGAGAGGCAATCCCCTGGGGCACGAGCACGACCTCTCGCTCACGCCCGGGCAGTAACGTTCTCTCTGCCTGATCTCTGGCTCGCCTTTCCAAGGTTCGTCTTTCGACAATGAATTCGTCTTTCGACATCGAATTCGTCATTTTGACAATGAATGAGGAGTCCATCATGGATAGCAGCATGAAAGCCGCCGTGGTACGTGAATTCGGTGCACCGCTGGTGATCGAGGAAGTCACGGTGCCGCGCCCGGGGCGTGGCGAGATTCTGGTCGAGGTCGCCGCCTCCGGGGTCTGTCATACCGACCTGCACGCCGCGCATGGCGACTGGCCGGTGAAACCCAACCCGCCGTTCATTCCCGGCCATGAGGGCGTCGGCACCATCGCGGCGGTGGGCGAGGGTGTGACCCACGTCAAGGAAGGCGACCGGGTCGGGGTGCCCTGGCTCTACTCGGCCTGCGGCCACTGCGAGCATTGCCTGGGGGGTTGGGAGACGCTGTGCGAGAGCCAGCAGAATACCGGCTACTCGGTGAATGGCGGCTTTGCCCAGTTCACGCTGGCGGACGCCGGCTATGTCGGCCGACTGCCGGACAGCGTGGGCTTCGTGGAGATCGCGCCGGTGCTGTGTGCCGGGGTCACGGTCTACAAGGGCCTCAAGATGACCGACACCCGTCCCGGTCAGTGGGTGGTGATCTCGGGCATCGGCGGCCTGGGCCACATGGCGGTGCAGTATGCGCGCGCCATGGGGCTGAACGTGGCGGCGGTGGATGTGGATGATGCCAAGCTGGATCTGGCCCGCCGTCTGGGCGCGACCGTGACCGTCAATGCCATGAAGGAAGATCCGGCAGCCGTCATCAAGCGCGAGATCGGCGGCGCGCACGGCGCGCTGGTGACGGCGGTATCACCGAAGGCCTTCGATCAGGCCCAGAACATGCTGCGCCGTGGTGGCACCCTGGTGCTCAACGGCCTGCCGCCGGGTGACTTCCCGCTGCCGATCTTCTCCACCGTGCTCAATGGCATCACGGTACGTGGCTCCATCGTCGGCACGCGTCAGGACCTGCAGGAGGCGCTGGACTTCGCCGCGGAAGGCAAGGTCGCGGCCACCGTGCAGACCGGCAGGCTAGAGGACATCAACGACATCTTCGGACGCATGATCGACGGCAAGATCGAGGGGCGCATCGTGCTCGACATGAAGGCCTGAGGCGTTCGCTGTCCTGAACTTGAACCTTCTCCACCGACGGCAGATCTTCGGGAATCGGCAGGACTCTAGACACGACAACGCCAGCCCTCGGGCTGGCGTTGTCGTATCTGGCATGGCCGTGTGCGTGAAGCGTCACGCGGGCACTTCGAAGAGCTCTCCATGACGAGCTCGGGCTTCTGTTCATACCGTGCCGAATTTCTCGTTCTCGCCCATGTCCGGGGTGTGGTCCTTGTCGAGGTTGGCGCGCGCAATCTCATAGAGTTGATACGCCTTGCTCTCCTTGGCCTTCCAGTGTTCGCCGGATTGCACCTTGATCTCCAGCAGGGTGACATCGGGGTCATCCTTGCCTTCCGGGAACCAGGCGGCCACGAACGGATTCCAGAACTTGTCGATCAGGCCCTGATCGCGGTGCAGGTTGGCATGACCGCTCAGCGACACGTAGACGCCATCATCCTGATCGGAAAAGCTCAGGCAGACCTCGCTGTCCTTCTTCGCTTCAAACACCTTCTCTGCGCTGGCACGGGTGAAGAACCACAGGGTGCCATCGTAGTCATCCTGCACCAGATGCATCGGGCGGGCATGTGGCATGCCGTCGCCTTGCGTCACCAACATGCCGACCTTCACATCTTTGATCAGCTTCCAGATCTTCTGCTTGTGCTCCGGGCTCGACATCGTGTGTCACTCCTTTGCGTCATGCGAATGAAAATCCGACTGGCTAGCCGTTGATCAAGACCTTGGAGTGATACTCCACAACTTCAAGGGATGATGGTGAAGCTTTCGCTTGATGAGTCAGGGCTTGTTGAGTCAGTGCTTGATGAATCAGCGCTTGATCAATCGGGGCTTGATTCAGGCGCCCGGGCGGCTCACTGCGCTGCCGGTGCCTGCCAGGCGTCGCTGCCCCACAGCGGCACGCTGCTCAGCGCATGCTTGAAGCTGCCGCTGGTTTCCTTGGTGCTGTAGGCGATGTAGAGCAGGCTCTGGGAGTCGCGATCCAGAATGCGCCGGATCTTGAGGCTCTTGAGCAGCACGCTCTTGGACTTGCGATAGACCTCCTCGCCACTCTTGGAGGTGTCGATGTCGGCGATCATCTCCGCCGTGATCGGGCCGGTCTGGCGGCAGGCGATGCTCATGTCGGAGGGATCGGAGAAGTCGAGGTCCGCCTCGATGTTGCTCAGGTGGCAGGTCACGCCCGGCACCTTGGGGTCGATCAGGCTCTCGATCTTGATGTCCTTGGTGGTGAACAGGCCAAGCGAGACATCCCCGACCTCGTTGTCATCACAGCCGGCCAGCAGCAGGCCTGAGGCCATCACACCCAGCAGGGCAGCACGAGGGGATAGGCGACGCAGTCGAGTCATGGGGTCATCCTTGAGTCAGTGGGTAAGGCGAAGGCGGCAAGGCGATAATAGCGTGTCAGGCGACGTCCGGGCGTCAATCCTTGTTGAAGGCTGCCAGATTCAGCGTATGCGAGTTGCCCAGCCACATCACGCCCTGGGTGTGATCGAAAAGGTCATCGCCGGTGCCGACATGAACGAAGATATCCAGTGAGCCGCGATTGAGCGCCAGCCACGGGATGATGCGGCCGAAGTCTTCCGGGGCAAATGACAGCTGGCAGCTCCACAGTGGGTGCGGGCCCACTTGCTTCTCATGGAAGCGACCGAGCCGCAGCGGAAACTGCCGTTCGGCCTGGTCCGCCAGCTCGCGAGCGGCGGCCAACCCCTGCTCATCGGCGTAGTAGAGATGGGCGTGGTAGTAGCTGATGCGGCTTGTCATGGCGTTGTCTCGATCGTTCTCAAGGGGGCTCCAGCGCTCGGCCTCAAGGGTCGTGGCGGGAGTTTTCGAAGGCTGGCGGCAGTGGTCGTCAGGGTGTGATGAGCCTTGCGGTTCCTAGCCCCAGGCCTTGTAGATCAGCTGCACGCCCACCAGCGCCATCGCGAGGATGATCAGACGGAAGAACAGCGTCTCGTTGACGCGGGATTGCAGCCACAGGCCGCTTCTGACACCTGCCCAGGCCACCGGCACCAGCAGCAGCGAGGTGGAGAGGCTGGTGAGGTTGATCTCGCCCAGCGCCACGTAAGGGCCCAGTTTCATCAGGTTCATTCCCGCGAAGATGATCACCGTGGTGGCGATGAAGGTCTCCTTGGGGTGCTGGCGCGGAATCATGTACAGGTTGTAGGGCGGGGCGCCGGCGTGAGCGAAGAAGCTGGTGAAACCGGCGGTGGCCCCGGCAGGAACGGCCAGCCAGCGCGGCAGCGGCTTCCTGGCTGTCGGTTTGAACAGCATATAGGCGGCGAACAGCAGCGAAATGACGCCCAGCAGGCCGCGAATCATGTTCTCGTCTAGCTCGTCGAACAGCACCACGCCCACCGCGATGCCGATGGCGGCGCTGGGCAGGATGATGCGCACCTCCGACCACAGCTGCTTGCCCCACCAGGCACGGGCACTGAGAAAGTCCATCACGATCAGCAGCGGCAGCAGGATACCGGCGGCTTCCAGCGGCCCGATGGCCAGCGCCATCAGCGGGACCGAGAGTGACCCGAACCCGCCGGCGAAGCCGCCCTTGGAGATGCCGGTCAGGTAAGTGGAGAAGATGATCGCGCTCCATGCCAGCGCGGAGTAATCAGGCAGTGTCAGCAGGGAGTCGAGAAGATCGGTCACGGGCAACTCTTGTCAGTGGCAGTCAGGACATGACGGGGTCAGGTGTCGTCACACCCTCGGCATCATGCCATTGTTGAACAAATCCGGCCGGTCTTCATCCCGACACGCTGCAATGAAGTCTTTCCCTTGGCGCACCAATGCGCTAAAAGGCGCATGTCGCACAGTGTTTTCTTTCGAGACACTGGGTGGGCAGCCCGGTCTGGCAGGCGTTGTCGCAATGCCTGTCGCTCGTTGGTCGAACAATCTCTGAGGTGGCGATGTCACGCGCTCCATTTGAAATCAGCGGTACCCGCATCGCGCCGGGAACGCGGGCCCAGGTCGATGTGCCTGTCGCCAAGCTCTACACTCATGCGCCGCTGCATATCCCCGTCGAGGTGGTGCATGGCCGTCAGCCCGGCCCGGTGCTGCTGGTATGCGGTGCCATCCACGGTGACGAGATCAACGGTGTCGAGATCGTGCGGCGGCTGCTCAAGAGTTCCAGCCTTTCGCGGCTGCGCGGCACCCTGATCGCGGTGCCCATCGTCAACGTCTTCGGCTTCGTGCAGCACACGCGCTATCTGCCGGACCGCCGTGACCTCAATCGCTGCTTCCCGGGCAGCGAGAGCGGCTCGCTGGGCTCGCGGGTAGCGGCGCTGTTCCGTGAGCAGATCGCCGATCAGGCCACCCACATCATCGACCTGCACACCGGTGCGATTCACCGCACCAACCTGCCGCAGATTCGCGCCACCATGAGCGGCAGCGACGCCACGCGTCAGATGGCGGATGCCTTCGGTGCGCCGGTGCTGCTGAATGCCGAGCTGCGCGAGGGCAGTCTGCGCGCCTATGCCAGCGAGCGCGGCGTACCGGTCATCACCTATGAGGCCGGCGAGGCGCTGCGCTTCGATGAGTGGGCGATTCGCCCGGGCGTCAGCGGCGTGAAGCGCGTGATGCGCGCCATCGGCATGCTGGCCAAGGACCGCGACCGCAAGCCCAGCTCGCGGGCGGTGGAGATGTCCAACGGCTCCAGCTGGGCGCGTGCCTCCATCGATGGCATCGTCCAGAGCCGCGTCGGCCTGGGCGACCGCGTCGAGAAACATCAGGTGCTGGGCATCGTCGCCGACCCTTTCGGCAACAGCGAAAGCGAGGTGCTGTCGCCCGCGGATGGCATCATCATCGGCATGGCCAATCTGCCGCTGGCCAATGAGGGCGAGGCGCTCTATCACGTGGCGCGCTTCCATGCGATCGACGATGCCGAGAGCGCCGTCGACAACTTCCAGCAGCTGTTCGTGCCGGACTCCATCTAGGCGGTCTATTTCACTTCAGGCCCCTTCATGGCCCTGTTGCTGGCAGTGATAACGCAAACGCCCCGCTCAATGAGCGGGGCGTTTGCGTTGCAGCAGTCTGTCGTCTGGTCGACAGCGTCAGCGATAGTTACCGTCACAGAGCACTCAGCCGTGGCTGGTCTGGGTCTCGAGCGGGCCGTCATGACGCGCTTCCGCGCCGTGCATCCAGTCCACCAGCTTGCCGGCGAACACCAGCAACAGCAGGCCGCCAAGCACGCCGGTGATGGCGATGCCGCCGAACACGCTCATGGCACCGGCTTCGCCGACCAGCGAGCCGATCATCCCGGCCAGGTAGTTGGCCAGCGCCACGAAGGCGAACCAGGCGCCCATCATCAGCGCGCCCATGCGCACCGGTGACAGCTTGGTGACCATCGACAGCCCCACCGGCGACAGGCACAGCTCGCCGAGAGTGTGGAAGAAGAAGGCACCGACCAGCCAGATCATCGAGGCGCTGCCTGCGGCTTTCTGTTCAAGCACCGCGCCGATCATGCACACGAAGCCGATGCCGAGGGCGATCAGGCCGAAGGCGAACTTGACCGGCGAGCTGGGCTCGCGGTTGTCCATGCGTGTCCACAGACCCGCCAGCAGCGGCGAGAGCAGGATGATGAACAGCGGATTGAGCGACTGGAACCAGGCCGCCGGCACTTCAAAGCCCATCAGCATGCGGTCGGTGTAGTCCTGCGCATACAGCGCCATCAGGCCGCCGCCCTGCTCGAAACCGGCCCAGAACAGGATGGTGAACAGCCCAAGCACCATGATGACCTTGATGCGATCACGCTCTTCGCGGCTCAGCGGTGTCTTGCGGTTGCTGCTCTTGCTCAGGCGTGCCTCACGGCGGGCGCTGGGTTCGACCCCCAGATCACCCAGATGGCGCGGTGCGAAGATCAGCTGGATGGCGACCGCCAGCAGCATGCCGATACCGGCGACCAGGAAGCCGGCGTTCCAGCCATAGCCTTCGGCCATGGAGCCCGCGATGATGCCTGACAGCAGCGCCCCGATGTTGATGCCCATGTAGAAGATGGTGAAGGCGCCATCGCGGCGGTGATCGCCCTGTTGATAGAGGTCACCGACCATCGTGGAGATGTTGGGCTTGAACAGGCCGTTGCCGACGATCAGAAGGCCGAGGCCGATATACAGCAGCATCTCGGGGTTGAGGCCGCTCATGGCCGGCGGCACGGCGAGCACGAATTGCCCGGCCGCCATGATCAGCCCCCCGATCAGGATCGCACGGCGGGCACCCAGCCAGTTGTCGGCCAGCGCTCCGCCGAACATCGGCGTGATGTATACCAGCCCCGTGAAGATGCCGTACAGCTGCAGGGCGTCGCCCTGATTCCAGCCCAGACCGCCACTGGTGACGGCATCGGTGAGATAGAGCACCAGCAGGGCGCGCATGGCGTAATAGGAGAAGCGTTCCCACAGTTCCGTGGAGAACAGCAGATAGAGTCCGGCCGGATGCCCGAACAGCTCACGGCTGTTGGCTCCGGTAGGGGAGTGTGTGGACATGGAACCTCGAGGAAGTGTCAGCAGAAGCAGCGCAGCCCGGATGACGGGACTGCATGGACCGGCCCACAGGTCTGCAGAGGAGGACTGTGGAGGAATCGCCGATGACGGAGCAGTTGTATGGCTGACATCACGCGAGCATGGCGTGACGATGTCGAGACCTGTTGTTGTCCGTATGGTCAGCCATTCTGCGCGAGATGGCTTTGTCAGACAATCAAACGAAAGTCATGCATGTTGTTGGTATTTAAGGGGTTATTAGCTTAGATGGCGACGCAGGGTTGCGTCAGATGTCATGCCTGACAGTGCCGTATCGTCATTTTGCTGACTGCCGAGACGACGACACCCGGCACATGGGCCGGGTGTCAGTGGACGATCTTCTGGAAATGCTGCGTTCCTGAGGAAAGGGGCAGAGGCTGCTGGATCAGGCCTGTTCGACCTGTGCCTCGGGCCGGTGCTCCGGCACGCGCGCCATGGCGTCATCGATCACCTCGATGCCGGCGCCAGGCTTGTGGGCGTTCTCGGAGACATGACGGCGGAACTGGCGGCCGCCCGGCTGCCCCTGGAACAGCCCCAGCAGATGGCGGCTGATGTGGTTGAGGCGCACGCCCTCGGCGAGACGCTTCTCGATGTAGGGGCGGAAGGCACGCAGCGCATCATGGCGGCTGGTGTGCGGATTCTCGGCCTCGCCGTACAGCTCGCTGTCCACCGTCGCCAGCAACCAGGGGTTGTGGTACGCCTCACGGCCGACCATCACGCTGTCGACATGCTCCAGCTGCTCGTGCAA
Organism: Cobetia sp. MB87; assembly: GCF_011319755.1. Lineage (NCBI taxonomy): Bacteria > Pseudomonadati > Pseudomonadota > Gammaproteobacteria > Oceanospirillales > Halomonadaceae > Cobetia > Cobetia sp. MB87. The sequence continues at coordinate 382,321 of NZ_VFBC01000008.1, forward strand.
CTCATCCATCAGCTTGAGGCCGCCGTTGATGCCGATATGCAAGGACGGGTGCGCCTGCTTGAGACGGTGCACGCGGCCGTAGTTCAGCGGCGGCACATCGCGGTTCTCCTTCGGCGATAGGCCCTGCAGCCACGCCTTGCGCGCATGCACGCTGAAGGTGTCGCAGCCAGCATCGGCCACGGTGGTGATGAAGCGCTCGAGATCGGCGTCCTCATCCTGATCATCGATCCCGATGCGGCACTTCACCGTCACCGGAATCTTCACCTGCGCCTGCATCGCCGCCACGCACCTGGCCACCAGCTCCGGATGGCCCATCAGACAGGCACCGATCATGTTGTTCTGCACGCGATCGCTCGGGCAGCCGACATTCAGATTCACCTCGTCATAGCCCCAGCTCTCGGCGATCGCCGCACACTCGGCCAGCGCCTGCGGGTCGCTGCCGCCCAGCTGCAACGCCAGCGGATGCTCCGTCTCGTCGTGGCCGAGGAAGCGCTCGCGGTCCGGATTGAACAGCAATGCCCCGGTGGTCACCATCTCCGAGTACAGCAGCGTACGACGGCTCAACACGCGCGCGAAGGCGCGGTAGTCACGGGTCGTCCATTCCATCATCGGCGCAACGGAAAAGGTGCGGTCAATCGGTGTCATCGGCATGGCAGTCATATCGGCTGGTGTGGGCTGTTGGGCATTCTAACACTTATTTGTGAATTATACATAGTTCGTATGTAATGTCGTGTGTATGAGTATATTATTTTAGTTATTATGGAAATGCCGGACAGATAAAGTCTAGGGAGGGATTTATGCTATTTGAGAATTTTGTCGCCGAGTCAAAAGAATTTTTCAATAGTTACTATTGTTATCTTTCTACACAGTTACAAGAGGGAGTGCTATCTATTGATGATAATGTTGTGATCTATCCTAGTATGGCTCTTTTTTGCCAGTGCGGAGATTATTATATCGTAGAGCTTTTAGGTGCTACAAACACTTATGATGGTTTGATATCTAAAAGGCATAAAGAAAAGTCCATTCATAGATATTTGAGTCAATTTGAACTTGAGGATCACCAGTCGTTAGTGCACTTGGATGGTAGTAATAACGGTTTTATCAATTTATGTATGGCGCAAGAGTATGACGTAGATGAAGTAGCACGAAGATTCCCTTTATTAGAATTATATCCAACCAAATTGGTTCGAGTAGGCGGTAGCGGGTCACCTATCTCGTTTGGAGATAATTTTAGTTCTTTCTTTATGAGCAATTGTGTCTTGGTAAACGTTAATGATGGTCTATTTCGTTGTAAAAATATATTAACAATGTTCGTAGTAAGAAAATCTATCAATAAGCGAGAGCTACATGATACTTTTAAAGACTCATTGAGCGATAAAAGACTTAAGTTTGTTCATGTAGCAAGTGAAGCTCGGGAGAAAAAACTAATAGTAGCTGGACAATTGCAAAGTATTTATCTTTTCCCAAGTCTACATGAGACGACAATAGGCGAGTTCTTGAAATTGCATCCTAAAATAATAGAAGATGCTTTTAAGGCGACAAAATTTATATACGAGCCATATCTAGAGTGGAAAGAGCACGATGGCACTTGCGAGGATACTGCTATAAACCCGGATCTCTTGCTAGAAAGGGAAGACGGGAATTATGATATTTATGATCTAAAGACTGCTCTTTTAACTAAAAAGAGCTTAACAAAAGCTGGGCGTAGCCGCAGAAGGTTTATAGACTATGTCGAAGAGGGTGTGGCGCAGTTGGCAAACTATCGTGAATATTTTTCTTATAGCCTGAATGTTAAGCACGCCTATGAAAAATATGGTATTAAGGTGAGTTTACCTAAGCTAGTTCTTGTTGTTGGTAGTTGGGAGAATGCGCCCATTGAAGAAGTCAAGCAGGCTAGAAGAAGATACCCAGATGTTGAAATTATTGATTATGATACTCTATGTCACCAATTCATAGGTGTCGAAGGTTAAGGTTTGATTTACTGGCAGCTGATAATAAACCTGCCAGTATAAAATCAATGCTATTAAACTGTAACGTGTTCTAGATCTTCAGAGCTTCGATATCCTGGGCGATGTCTTCGGCGAGCTGACGGACGGCTTCGCTTTCGCCTTCTCGCTGGGCGTAGGCGCGCAGGCCCATGACTTCGGCCTGCAGGCGGCGACCGAGGCGTTCCGGCTGGTGCGCGGGGCGCTCGGGGTCGATGAGTTCACCGGCGTCGCGGGCGTCCGCGAAGGCCTGGCGGAAGCGGGCTTCCATGTTGGCGAGCAGGGTCTCGACCTTGTCGCGGGCGGCCTGTTCGCGCTCGCCGAGTTCCAGCAGGCTCTTGGCCAGCATGCAGGCGCGGGACGGCACCTCGCAGTCGCGCAGTCCGCCGAGCTTGCGGATATAGGTGGCGAGGGCGGTCAAGGGCGAGTCGTGACTGGCCATCAGGCTTTCCATCTCGCGCAGGCTGCGCGCGGAGTAGCAGTCCAGCGCTTCCTGGAAGAGGCCATCCTTGCTGCCGAAGGTGGCGTAGATGCTGCCGGGGCGCATGTCGAGCGCGCGCTCGATGTCCTTCAGCGAAGTGGCATGAAAGCCCTTCTGCCAGAAGAGATTGAGCGCCCGTTCGAGGGAATCCTGGCGGTTGTGCAAGGTCGCGCGTGGCATGGCTGTCCTGACGATGGGGCTCGCGAGCGACGCCTTTATTCGCGCGGCATGGCGAAGCGGGCGGTCTGCAAGGAGCAAGGTATTGAGTGAGTACTCAAGTTTAACTTGAATGATCGCTCAAATCCAGCTAGTGTGTTCCCCGACAACGCAGTGCAGCGGATGGTCAGGCTTTATTTTGAGCGTTTGCTCATATCTTGCCCTGCATCTTCAGGGGCGCCGCTGGAGGCTTCATGTCACTGACTGACAGCCCCTGAGGTTCCGCGCATCTCGCTCATCATTCCGAAGGAGTTCTCATGACAGATTTCACACTCTACACCGCCGACAATGCCCCGCAGGACAGCAAGCCGCTGCTCGGCAAGTCCGTCGAAGCCTTCGGCATGGTGCCGGGCCTGCACGCCGTGATGGCGGAAGCACCGGGCCTGCTGGAAGGCTACCAGGTGCTGCACCAGCTGTTCCTCGACAGCAGCTTCAATGATGAAGAGACCACCGTCGTGTGGCAGACCATCAACGTCGAGCACAACTGCCACTACTGTGTACCGGCGCATACCGGCATCGCCAAGTCGATGAAGGTGGATGACGCCATCACCGAAGCGCTGCGCAACGAGACGCCGCTACCGACCGAGCGTCTGGAAGCCCTGCGCACCTTCACGCTGGCCGTGGTGCGTGAGCGTGGCTTCGTCGATGACGCTACCGTGCAGACCTTCCTCGATGCCGGTTATACCAAGCGCAATGTGCTGGAAGTGATTCTTGGTCTGTCCCAGAAGGTGATGAGCAACTACACCAATCACCTGGCCGAGACGCCGATTGACGAGCCGTTCAAGAAGTTCGAGTGGCATAAGCAGGGCTGAAGCTGAGGTGAGAGGGCGCGGTAAGTGCCTGTCTCTCCAATGCTAATGAAAATATTTCTCATTAGTGTTGACGTCTGAGCCTGCGGGTCATATTCTGGGGTCATCGCTTCCCCGCCATGGGTAGCGGTGTCCCGGCCAGCGGAGTCAGGCCCCTGTCCGGGAGGCTTCTCATCAGACAGTTTTACGGTCCTTGCCAGCGGCTCATCCTACGGGGTGGGCCGCTTTTTTATGCGCAAAAAAAGACGCCTCCTTCGCTTGCACGAGGGAGGCGTCCGGAAGCGCTTCTCGAGTCATTCGCTTTCCGTCTGCCAATGACAGGGAGGAAGGCTTGCGAGTCGAGCGGTGCTTCGTGCTCACCAGATTTGGATGTCAGGTCCCTGGCAAGCGTCTCATCAGGCCAGTCACGACCTTGATATTCTGGCGCCATGATACGTCAGCCGGTGAGGGGAGGCCAGCGGCGCGTGAGATAAACGCTGACTCAATGTTAATGAAAATATTTCTCATTAGTATTGACGGCGTCAGCCGGAGAGCATAATCTGGATTCATCGCTTCCCGCCATGGAATGCGGTAGCCAGAACAGCGGAGTCAGGCCCCTGTTCGGGTTTCTCCTCATCAAGCTAGTCACGGTCTTAGGGCGACTCTCACGGGTCGCCTTTTTTCGTGTCTGGCGCTTCTCCATTTCGTGTCTGGCGCTTTTTCTCGATTTTCCTTCCGTCGCTCTCCCGCTTGCCTCCTCATCTACGCCTGGTGCGCCCCGTCGCTCTGCCTCCGCTGGCGCGCCATCTCGTTTAGAATGACGACATCCTATTCCCACGCCGCCAAGGTGCCCGGGTTTCGCTGCTTTTTCAGAGGGTTGGCCATTGCGGTCAATCATTGTCATCAGTCAGGGCACGGGCGCGACCCGCGGGGCTTTCCGAGGAAGTCATCATGATCACACTCTATCGACTGCACGATGATGGGCGCCTGCGCGGTGAACATATCGTGTTGCCCGACCCGCAGCCCGGCCAGCCCGATACGCCGCCGCGCCTGGCGGACAGCGCTGAAGAAGCGGCAGCCCTGCATGCCGGGTTGCTGGCCGATGACGAGCTGGCGCCACCGATTCTGGTGCGTAGCGATGTGCTGTGGATCGATCTCTGTGAGCCGGATGAGCAGGAAAAGCGCTGGGTGAGCGAACAGTTCATGGTGGAGCTGCCTGATGTCGAGGAGCTGGAGGAGATCGAGTCGTCGTCGCGCTTCTATCTGGAAGGCGATGGCATCCACGTCGTGTCGCTGTTTCCGCATCGCAAGGGGCGCGAGCCACAGACGGCCAACGTCGCCTTCCATCTGCATGGGCGCCAGTTGATCAGCATGCGCCACGAGGATATCGGCCTGCTGCGGCTGTTCCGCAATCACCTGCGTCGCCAGCGGCTGAGTCCGGAGGATGGCTGGGAGGTGCTGTTGGCACTGCTGGCGATGAAGGTCGATTACCTGGCCGATGAGATCGAGGATATCTACCGGGCACTCGAAGCGCTGGGCAAGCAGGCGGTGCACCCCGAGGCGCTGGAAGACACCCTGCACGGCATCCTGTTGCAGGAGCGCTACAACGACAAGGTGCGCCAGTCGCTGCTGGACAGTCAGCGCCTGTTGCGTCAGCTGACGCGCCACCTGCCTTCGGCGCCACGCCAGAAGTCGCGACGTCAGGAGATTCGCGACATGCTGCGCGACATCGACTCGCTCAATCCGCACACCACCTTCATTTTCGACAAGGTCAACTTCCTGCTCGATGCCTCGATCGGTTTCACCAACCTCGATCAGAGCCGCATCATCAAGATCTTCTCGGTGGCGGCGGTGGTCTTCATGCCACCGACCTTGATCGCCAGCATCTACGGCATGAACTTCCACTGGATGCCGGAGCTGGACGAGGACTGGGGCTATCCCTTCGCGCTGTGCCTGATGGGGGCCTCGGCGCTCTCGACCTATCTGTTCTTCAAGTGGAAGAAGTGGCTGTAAGTCACTGAAGACAGGCATAAAAAAGCGCCTGGCGTCGTGAGACGACCAGGCGCACAAGAAACTTGCATTACAACACTGAAGATCGCCACCGAGGCCCGGGATGGGCCGACAGCGAAACCGCGCGTGGGGGCGTCGCCATGCAGACCAGTCACCGGGAATCGGTGGGATGAGCAGTGCAACTACCTGAGCGCGAACCTGGACGGTCGGGCTGCGCCACGCAGGCCCGGCCGTCGTCGGTCTAGTCCGGAAGCAGGCGGCCGATGCCGCGGCGCACCTGCTCCCGCATGTTCGTGGCGCACAGTATAGGGTGCCGCGCTTTGGAGAATAAGCGCGTACAATCGAAAACTAGGGTTTCCGTATTGGAAACCTTAAGGATTGATGGGGTGTCTGGCCGTGTTCAGGGGGCCATGGCGGTTGCAGAGCGAGGGTAAGGAAGACACATGGCGACACTTGATGCATTGCGCGTATTCGTCGAGGTCGTGCGCGCGGCCAGTTTCACGGCGGCGGCACGCCGACTGGGAATTTCCAAGTCGCTGGCGTCCAAGCGGGTGGCGGCACTGGAAGAGCAGCTGGGCGTCAGCCTGATCAATCGCTCGACCCGCAAGCTGCATCTCACCGAGGCGGGGCGCATCTATTACGAGCACGGCCTGCGCATCCGCGAGGAGCTGGAATCCGCCGAGGCTCGCGTGCAGTCCGTCACCTCGCAGCCGATGGGCCAGCTCAAGGTGTCGGCGCAGGTGTCGTTCGGCTTCATGTATCTGGCCGCACCGACCACTGCCTTCATGCGCCGCTACCCGGAGGTCAGCGTCGAGATTCTGCTCGAGGATCAGCGCTTCGAGCCCATCGATGAGTCGGTGGATCTGGCGATTCGCATGGGGCCGCTGCCGGATTCCTCAATGGTCTCGCGCCCACTGTGCAAGGTGGTCTACGGCCTGTACGCCGCGCCGGACTACCTGGCGCGGGTCAATTCACCGCCGGTGCAGCCCCAGGACATCCGCGCCTTCGATACCATCTTCTACGGCAATTACGACCTGGGGGCCCATTGGCGCTTCACGCTCAACGGGCAGCCCTTTGATGTGGAGCCGGAGTCGCGGCTGGTGATCAACAATCTGCTCGGCGTGGTGGAGGCGGCCAAGGCCGGTTTCGGTCTCGCCTATCTGCCGACCTTCTCGGCCCGCGCGGCAGTGGAAAGCGGTGAACTGGTGCCGCTGTTGCAGCCCTACTGGAACGAGCATGGCTCGATGGTGGTGCTGTTCCGCTCACGCAAGTACCTGCCCGACAAGACCCGCGCCTACCTCGACTTCATCACGGAGTGGTTCCAGGAGCATCTGCAGCTCTGACGTCGCCTCTACCGAGAGGGTTACCACTCGATGGCCTGGCCGGCCCAGTCGTAGAAGCCGCCGCTGGCGGTGGGCGGGAGTTCAGAGGCGACGCGCAGCAGGCGGCGCGCCACGAAGCCCGTCGTGAACAGTTTCCCCTCGGGCACGCGGGCCTGGAAGGGCGTCGACAGCTCGGTGTCGGTGGTACCGGGATGCAGGGCGACCAGGAGCGCCTCGGGATTGCGCCGCGCGATCTCGATGGCGGCGGTCTTGAGCAGCATGTTGTGGCTGGCCTTGCTGGCGCGATAGGCATACCAGCCACCGCTGCGGTTGTCGGAGATCGAGCCGACCCGCGCCGACAGCGAGGCGAAGATCACCGGCGTGCGTCGGCGCAGGCGTGGCGCCAGCATCCCCAGCAGCAGGGCCGGGGCAAAGGCGTTGACCTGGTGCAGGCGCGTCAGGGCCGCCAGGCTCAAATCCTCTAGGCGCTTTTCGGGCCATAGCTGCTCGCGCTCGTCATGCAGCAGGCCCAGTGCGTTGAGTATCAGCGCCGGTGGCTGTCCCGCCTCGTGCTCCCCATCCAGTTGCTGTGCCAGCCACTCCTCGAGGCGTGCGGTGCCCTGCTCGGTGGTCAGGTCGGCCTCCAGCGTCTCGAGCTCGGGATGCGCTGGCAGGCATGAGACATCGCGACTCACCGCCAGCACTTTTCCACAGTGCGGATGGGCGAGCAGCTCATCGATCAGCGCCCGCCCGATCCCGCCGCTGGCACCGGTGACCAGTGCACGGAAGCCCTGTGGCAGACGCGCGAAGGTGTCCGCTGCCAATGGCTGATCTTCCAGTCTGCTGTCTGCCATGCGTGCACCCCTCTGTAGTGGCCGAATCAGTGGCCGAATCAGTGGCCGAATGTGACTGTCGTCAGGCAGTGTGTTCCATCAGCCTGGCGAGACGGGAATCGCTGCTCAGCGTGGTCGGGGTGGCGTCTTCCTGCAAGCGGCCTGCCTCCAGCAGTGCCAGACGTGCAAAACGCTCCAGCCCCAGCGGCTGGTGGGTGATCATGATCAGACTGCGGCCCTCGCAGGCTGCCAGAATCGCGCTCATCACCTGCTCGGCACTGGCGCGGTCCAGCCCTTCGCAGGGCTCATCGAGCAGCACGATCGGCGCTGGTGACAGCAGTGCGCGTGCCACGCCGAAGCGGCGCAGCTGGCCACCGGATAACGAGCGCCCCCCTTCATCCGGGAAACCGGCCAGTCCCTGTGGCTGGCGGGCCAGCCAGTCGCCGAGGCCAAGGCTTTCCAGCATTCGCGTCAGTGCCTCATCGCTGGCCTCGGGAGCGGCCAGGCGCAGGTTGTCGGCGTAGCTGGCACAGAACAGATGGGTGTCCTGCGGGCAGACCGCGAAGCTTGCGCGCAGCGTGGCCTCGTCGAGCGAGTCCAGCGCCACGCCACCCAGCGTGATGTGTCCGGCACTGGGGGCATGGAAGCGACTGAGCACGTCCAGCAGGGTGCTCTTGCCGCTGCCGGATGGGCCGAGCAGTGCCAGATGCTCGCCTGCGGCCAGCGTCAGTGACAGCTCTTCAAGCACTGGTGTGTCGCCATGCGCGACACTCAGGTCATGGATCACCAGTTCATGTCCGGCAGGCGTGACGGCGGAGTCCTTCGGAAACTGTGGCGCTGGTGTATTGGTCTGCACGTTATTGAGGCGAGCGGCTGCCGACAGACAGCGACCGAGCCCCTGCCAGGCCAGCGGCAGTGGCGCCAGCGCCTCGAAGGCACCGAGCACGGCCAGCAGGAACAGTGCCAGCAGGCGACCATCGAGCAGCTCGCCAGAAGGCATCGTCATGTCGTTGTTCGAATCTGGCGCCATCTGGATCACACCGAGCAGGGCGACCGCGGCCAGCGTCAGCCCCAGCAGACTGTGGCTCAGCCAGCTGGCCAGTGCCTGACGGCGTGCCTGGGCGCGCTCGATGCGGTCCCGCTCGGCCTGTTGCTCGGCCAGGCGCTCAAGCTCCTCATTCCAGCGGCCATAGATGACCAGCTCCCCCAATCCCTGCAATCGTTCCAGCAGACGCGCCCGCAGGCGACTGGCCGAGGATTGATGACGCATGGCATCGCCGCTGCCACGCCACCATGCAAGCCACGGCACCAGACCACCGGTCAGTGCCAGGCCAATGACGGCGATCAATGCCAACGTCGGCGCGAAGATGCCGATCAGCGTGCCGGCGGCGAGGATGGCGCAGACGGCTACCAGCGAGGGAATCAGCACGCGCACGTAGAGACTGTCGAGGGCGTCGACATCCGCGCCCAGGCGAGTCATCAGCTCACCTTGACCGGCATGTTGCAGGGCGGCGGGGGAGAGCGGCTCGATTGCCTCGAACAGGCGGCGACGCAGACTCGCTAGCAGACGCAGCGTGCCTTCATGGGTGGTGACGCGCTCACCATAGCGCCCGGCGGTGCGCGCCAGGGCCAGCCCGCGAACACCTGCCGCCGGGGTGAAGAAGTTGAAGGCCTGGGTGGCGGCGACGCTCACGCCAGCCACGGCGGTGGCGGAGAGGAACCAGCCCGACAGCGCCAGCAGTCCGGTAGCGGCCAGCAGGGTGATCAGCGCCAGCAGCGCACCGATGCCCAGCCAGCCGCGATGCTCACGCATCAGGGCCAGATAGGGCGTCAACTCGCGTAGACGCGGGCGCTGCTCGCTATACGCTTCGCCCAGTGCTGGCGCGCTTGTTGTGGCAGGCGTAGACGCGACAGATGCGGGCGTGTCAGGCGCTGGCTTGCGGATGGCGCGGCTCATGCGTCACCTCGCGGCGCTGGAAGGGGAAGCGGGCGGTCCTGCACCAGTTGGCCATCGTCCAGGTGAATCAGGCGCTGGCACAGCGTCAGCAGCTCTGGCCTATGGGTCAGCAGCAGCAGAGTGCGGCCCTCGCCAAGACGCTTGAGCGCGGCAATCACGCGCGCTTCGCTGTCGGCGTCCAGGCTGGCGGTGGGTTCATCCAGCAGCACCAGCGGCGCGTCATGCAAAAAGGCGCGGGCCAGTGACAGGCGGCGTGCCTGACCGCCGGACAGCGCCTGACCGCCCTCGCCAAGGCGCGTCTCGAGTCCACGCGGCAGCTGCTGGTACCAGTCAAGCAGGTCGGCATTGTCCAGCGCCGCTTCGAGTTGGGCGTCACTGGCGTCAGGTCTGGCCAGACGCAGGTTGTCGGCCAGCGAGCCGGACAGGACCACCGTCTCCTGACCGACCCAGGTCGCCATGCCCGGCGGCAGACCGTGGCTCAGCGGATGGCCGTTGAGATACAGCAGGCCGTCACTGGCCGCGACGAAGCCCAGCAGCAGATTGAGCAGCGTCGACTTGCCGGAGCCGGAGGCGCCGGTCAGCGCGACACGCTCGCCCTGGGTGATCCGCAGGGTCAGCGGGCCGAGTGCCGGCGGGGTCAGCGTGCTGCTCTGGCGGGTCCACTGGCTGGGGTAGCGCACACAGACCTCTTCCAGCATCAGTGAGTGCAGCTTGCGAGTCTGGGGACGTGCCAAGGGCAGGGGGGTATTGTGCGCCTGTGCGGCAGCCTCACCATCCGCCTCTTGGGTGAACGGGGAGCTGCCGACGATGGGGGCGAGGTCACTGGCGGCAGCCTCGGCCTCGGCCTTGGCGTGGTAGTGCACGCCAAGCTCGCGCAGCGGCTGATAGAACTCGGGCGCCAGCACCAGAATGAAGAGCGCGGTCTGCAGGGTCAGCGGTGAGTCGCCCCAGGTGCCGAACTGCAGATGACCGAGGAAGTGGAAGCCGAGGTAGACCGCCAGCAGCGCGATGGATACTGCGGTGAAGAACTCCAGCACCGTGGAGGACAGGAAGGCCAGGCGCAGCACGCGCATGGTGCGCTTGCGAAAGGCATGGCTGACCGCCTCGACCTGGGGGCCGCGCCTGGCGCTGCCGAAGAGCTTGAGGGTCTTGAGGCCGGTGAGCAGGTCCATGAAGTGGCGGCCCATGCGGTCCATCTCCCGGAACTGCTCCTGCGAGCGCTTGCGCGCCGCGATGCCGACCAGAATCATGAAGATCGGCACCAACGGTGCGGTGGTGGCGAGAATCAGGCCGGCCGCCCAGTTGAGCGGAAACACCACGCACAGCAGCATCAGCGGAATCAGCCCCGCGAGGCGTGTCTGTGGGCGGAAGTCGGCGTAGTAGCCGTGCAGTGACTCGACCTGGTCCCAGACGCGGTTGGCCAGGCTGGCGCGATGCTGGCGACGCACCCACAGCGGGCCGAGTTCGGCGAAGCGCTGCAGCAGGCGCTCGCGCAGGCGGCGGCGGATCTGCTGGCTGGCGCGGGTGCCGGCATAGCCACGTAGGCCAGTGAGCGCGCCACGCAGCGAGAGACTGGCGGCGAGCACCGCGATGGCCGGCCACAGTGTCGCCAGGCCTTCGCGATCGATCGCGACGCCCTGGGCCAGACGGGCGATGGCCCAGGCCTGGGCGAGCAGGACCAGTGTCGAGAGCAGGGCGCACAGGATGGCGAGCTGGGGCCAGCGGCCGCCGGCACGTGCCAGTGTCTCCAGCCAGCGGCGTGGCACGAATTCTGCCGATGCAGTGGCATCGGTGGGGGAGGGTGAAGCATCGGGTGCAGCGGCAGTTCGGGGCATTCATGCTCCTGCCGGTCGTGGCAGAGATAGTTGCAGGGAGGCGCTGGCGTCACGTCTCAAGGCAGAGGATGACGTATCTGGCGCAAGCTTACCGCCGAGAGAGCGTTGGTACACGGCGACGCACTGTCGCACATCTTCACCTTGCGTATAATATGCCCCAGCACTTGCTGCTGAGACAGCAGCGTGATTTCACGGCCCGGCAGTCAGTCATTGCCGAGACGCTTGTTGCCCTCTCTTCTCGAACTACTGGACTCCACATGACCGTTCGTACGCGCATCGCACCGTCGCCGACTGGTGATCCCCACGTCGGCACCGCCTACATCGCCCTGTTCAACCAGTGCTTCGCTCGTCAGCACGGTGGCGAGTTCATTCTGCGCATCGAGGATACCGATCAGACGCGTTCCACCGGCGAATCCGAGCAGATGATCCTCGACTCGCTGCGCTGGCTGGGCATCGAATGGGCCGAAGGCCCGGATGTCGGCGGTCCGCACGGCCCGTACCGTCAGAGTGAGCGTGGCGACATCTACGCCAGGCACTGCCAGCAGCTGATCGATGCCGGCCATGCCTTCAAGTGCTATCGCACCAGTGAAGAGCTGGACGAGCTGCGCGAGTCGCGCAAGGCCGAAGGTCTGCACATGGCGCTCAAGCCGTCCGATCTCGCGCTGCCGGCTGAAGAAGTGGCACGTCGTGAAGCGGCGGGCGCACCCTTCGTCATCCGCATGAACGTGCCGGAAAGCGGCACCTGTGTGGTCAAGGACATGCTGCGCGGCGAGATCGAGGTCGAGTGGGCCCAGGTCGATGCGCAGATCCTGCTCAAGTCCGATGGCATGCCGACCTACCACCTGGCCAACGTGGTGGATGATCACCTGATGGAGATCACCCATGTGATGCGTGGCGAGGAGTGGATCAACTCGGCGCCCAAGCATCAGCTGCTGTATGAGTACTTCGGCTGGCAGATGCCGGAACTGTGCCACATGCCGCTGCTGCGCAACCCGGACAAGACCAAGCTGTCCAAGCGCAAGAACCCGACGTCGATCCTCTACTACCGTCGCATGGGTTACCTGCCGGCGGCGGTGATCAACTATCTCGGTCGTCTGGGCTGGTCCATGCCGGACGAGCGCGAGAAGTTCACCCTGAGCGAGATGCAGGAGCACTTCGATATCCAGCGTGTCTCGCTGGGCGGCCCGGTGTTCGATGTCGAGAAGCTCAGCTGGCTGAACGGTCTCTACATCCGTGATCTGTCCGAGGACGAGCTGCTGAGCGAGCTGCGTCAGTGGGCCTTCAACGAGTCCTACGTCAAGCAGATCCTGCCGGAAGTGAAGCCGCGCATCGAGACGCTGTCCGAGGCGATTCCGCTGGCCGGCCACTTCTTCTCCGGTCTGCCGGCCATCACGCCGGACGACTTCGCCAAGGCGAAGCTGGAAGGCGAAGACCTGGTGCGTCAGATGCAGTTCCTGACCTGGAAGCTTGAAGCCGTGAGCCGCTGGGACAAGGAGCACCTGCTGGCGGAAGTGAAGCTGCTCTCCGAGCACTTCGGGCTCAAGATGAAGGACTTCCTGGCACCGGTATTCGTGGCGGTGACCGGCTCGGCGACCTCCACCTCGGTGATGGACGCGATGGTCATTCTGGGCTCCGACATGACGCGCGCGCGTCTGCGTCACGCCGTGGCCGTGCTGGGCGGCGTCTCCAAGAAGGCTGCCAAGCGCTTCGAGAAGGAATATCGCGACCTGTAAGAATATCGCGACCTTCGTGAGTGTCTGCGATGTGCCGCTGATGGCCCCCATGACCTATGCCGTCATGGGGGCCATGTCTTTCAGCAGGTCGCTGAACAGCGCTTTCAGTGCTGAGCAGTATCACGATGAGAATTGTGTGAAAAAGAAGTTGACGACCTCGAGGGTTATCAGTAAGATACGCCTCGTTCTTGAGAGACGGGGCCTTAGCTCAGCTGGGAGAGCGCAACACTGGCAGTGTTGAGGTCAGCGGTTCGATCCCGCTAGGCTCCACCAAGTTTCTCAAGCGACTGCGTCCCATTCGTCTAGTGGTCCAGGACACCGCCCTTTCACGGCGGTAACAGGGGTTCGAACCCCCTATGGGACGCCACTCTTCAGACATCTCGAGTCACCTTTCAGGTCTCGTGAAGTCAACAAAAAAGCACACCTTGCGGGGTGTGTTTTTTTTGTCCCTGATTCTGGCTTATGCACAGCCTGTGTGTCGGCAGAAAAGCATGTTATCCCCAAGTCGCCCTTGACAGGCCCCGTGTCTTGTCCACTGTTGCGCGCTGCCACATCTCCCCCTGCATCTCTTCCCAAAGTGCGGCCCCAGCGGCTGGCGCTTACGTCGTGTTACCAAAAATTTCTTTTATATCAATGGTTTATGCGCTGGTTAAATTTTGTGCAATCTGTTGGTAAGCCCGCTGTCATGCTGGTTCGCCGCGCTTGTCTAGGGGTTATCAACGAGGTTATCCACAGATAGTGTGGAAAAGCATGCCGAGCGCCGCTGCTGTGTGGGATGTTGCGCTGCGGCAAGAAAAAACGCCTCATTCCCGCGTCCATAGGGCGTTGGAATGAGGCGTTTTCAGTGCGAGGCCGTGTGATGCGATTCAGCTCGCTCGCATGTGTTCAGTCCCGCTTCATCTGGAGAGGCGCTTGAGCAGCGAGGAGGTGTCCCAGCGATTGCCGCCCATGGCCTGCACGTCGGCATAGAACTGATCGACCAGCGCCGTCACCGGCAGGCTGGCATCGATGCGGCGTGCTTCCGCCAGACAGATGTCGAGGTCCTTGCGCATCCAGTCGACGGCAAAGCCGTGATCGTACTCGTCCTTGATCATCGTGGCGTGCCGGTTCTCCATCTGCCAGGAGCCGGCGGCACCCTTGGAGATCACCTCGATCACCGCCTCGCGATCCAGTCCTGCCTGCTCGGCGAAGTGCAGGCCCTCGGAAAGCGCCTGCACCAGCCCGGCAATGCAGATCTGGTTGACCATCTTGGTGGTCTGGCCGGCACCGGTCTCGCCGATGCGCTTCACCATGCGACCGTAGTGCGTCAGCACCGGCGCGGCACGCGCGTAATCCGCCTCGCTGCCGCCACACATGATGGTCAGCACGCCATTCACGGCGCCTTGCTGGCCGCCGGACACCGGTGCGTCGACGAAGCCGATGCCGGCCTCGCCCGCGGCGGCGGCCAGCTCGCGGGCCAGGTCGGCGCTGGCGGTGGTGTGGTCCACCAGCAGGCTGCCGCTCGTCATGCCGGCCAGCACGCCGTCGTCGCCGTAGGTGACACTGCGCACGTCATCATCATTGCCCACGCACATCAACACGATATCGGCGCCTTCGGCGGCTTCTCGCGGGGTGGCGTGATGGCTGCCGCCATACTCCTCGCTCCACTGCTCGGCGCGTGCACCTGTGCGGTTGTAGACCCGCACCTGAAGGCCGGCGCGTTTCAGATGGCCGGCCATGGGGTGACCCATGACACCGAGTCCGATGAAGGCGGCGGTACGTGGCGTTGCGTGTGTGTCTGACATGCTAAGGGCTCCTGGTCATCTGTCAGCGAAAGGCGGTCTTGCTGGGCATGACGGCGGTGTCGGTACCGCGTGACATTACGCTAACACGTATGGCGTGGTACGAGGGGCTGTATATGACGGATGGCTTGTGCAGGAGTGGTGGCAGGGGATGTGAGGCGGGCGAGAAGAGGTGGGGACGGCGGTCAGCAACGAAAAAACCGCCTCCTGAGAGGCGGTTTCGGTCGGCTGCCGAGTGCGACGTGGCTTACTTGGCCGGATAGTCGCGCTGCGGGTGGCCGGTGTAGAGCTGACGCGGACGGCCGATGCGGTGACCGCCGGCGATCATCTCGTTCCAGTGGGAGATCCAGCCGATGGTGCGCGACATGGCGAAGATGACCGTGAACATGTTGGTCGGGATGCCGATCGCCTTGAGGATGATGCCGGAGTAGAAGTCGACATTCGGGTACAGCTTGCGCTCGATGAAGTACTCGTCTTCCAGTGCGATCTGCTCCAGACGCTTGGCGATCTTGAGCTGCGGGTCGTCGGCCATGCCCAGCTGCTCCAGCACTTCGTCACAGGTTTCCTTCATGACCTTGGCGCGCGGATCGAAGTTGCGATAGACGCGGTGACCGAAGCCCATCAGCTTGAACGGGTCATCCTTGTCCTTGGCCTTGTCGATGAAGCGCTGGATGTTCTCTTCGGACTCTTCACCGATCTCATCGAGCATGTTGAGCACGGCTTCGTTGGCACCGCCGTGTGCCGGGCCCCACAGTGCCGCGATACCGGCGCTGATGCAGGCGAACGGGTTGGCACCGGTGGAGCCGGCCAGACGCACGGTGGAGGTCGAGGCGTTCTGCTCGTGGTCGGCGTGCAGCATGAAGATGGTGTCCATCGCCTTGGCGAACACCGGGTTGATCTTGTACTCCTCACACGGGTTGCCGAACATCATGTACAGGAAGTTCTCGCCGTAGGAGAGGTCATTGCGCGGGTACATGAACGGCTGGCCGATGTTGTACTTGTGGCACATGGCCGCAAGGGTCGGCATCTTGGCGATCAGGCGCACCGCACTGACGTAGCGTTCCTTCTCGTTGTTGATGTTCAGGTTGTCGTGGTAGAAGGCGGCCAGGCCACCGACGACACCGCACAGGATCGCCATCGGGTGGGCGTCGCGACGGAAGCCCTTGAAGAAGTTGACGATCTGCTCGTGCACCATGGTGTGGTTGCCGATCAGCTGGGCGAACTTGTCGTATTCCTCGTCGCTCGGCAGCTCGCCGAACAGCAGCAGGTAGCACAGCTCGATGTAGTTGGAGCTCTTGGCCAGCTGGTCGATGGGGTAGCCGCGGTGCAGCAGGACGCCTTTCTGGCCATCGATGAAGGTGATGGATGATTCGCAGGCGGCAGTGGAAACGAAGCCCGGGTCGTAGGTGAACATGCCTTCGGCGGTCAGGCCGCGAACGTCGATGACGTCCTGGCCGAGTGTGCCGGAATAGACCGGGAACTCGATGCTCTTGTCGATACCGTCTACTGTCAATGTCGCTTTCTTGTCAGTCATGCCGACCTCCTCATTATTCGCGTAACTCTTTGACTTGCTTGCCATGCCGGGCTTGCATCAATCCCGCCCACTATAGAAGCCCGCGAAGGATTGTCAATTCGCCACACGGCGTAGAGACGCACGCCATGCTGCTGTGCGTCAGTTCTCCGACGTTTACGTATCCCGTGGCGTCAGGTCGCGTCCTGTTCACTGCATTTTGTGCAATCCGTGGTTGCGGCCCTGCGACGTCATGCCATTTGTCATGCCAATGGCCAACCCCTATAATCCTCCGTCGCGCGACTGGCGGGAAATTCGGCTCGGTACCGTGGATGGCCTGCGCCCGAGACCCTTCCTCAAACCACCGCCCCTGCGGGCTTGCGTCCGTGTTGGGCCAAGAGAGTGTGTAAGAGCCGTGAATAGCAAACGACCCGTAAATCTCGATCTGACGACGATAAAATTCCCTCTCCCTGCGCTGACTTCAATCACCCACCGTATTACCGGCGTGATTCTGTTCGTGGGCCTGGTATTTGCGCTGTGGGCACTCGATGCCTCGCTGTCCTCCCCGGAAGGGTTCGAGGCGGTGCGTGATACCCTGGCGACCAACTTCCTGGCCAAGATCGTGGCCTGGGGCCTGCTGTCTGCCCTCGGTTTCCACTTCGTGGCTGGTATCAAGCACCTGCTGATGGACATGGATATTGGTGTCGAACTGGAAAGTGCTAATCGCAAGGCGCAGGTCACTGTCGTGATCAGTGCTGTTCTCGTGGTCCTGGCGGGAGTCTGGGTATGGTAAACAACATCACCAATTTCAGTCGCAGCGGTCTGTCCGACTGGGTGCTGCAGCGTGTTTCTGCCGTGATTCTGGCAGTCTATTCCGTGTTCATGGTCGGCTACCTGCTGCTCCATCCGAACCTCGACTACACCACCTGGAGTGGTCTGTTCGAGAACACGGCAATGCGCATCTTCTCTCTGATGGCATTCATCTCGATTGCCGCACACGCCTGGATCGGTCTGTGGACCGTGGCGACCGATTACATGAAGCCGACCGCACTGCGCTTCGGTTTCCAGGTCTTCGTCATCCTTGCGTTGTTCATCTTCTTGGTCTGGGGCGTTCAAGTCCTGTGGGGAGCCTGATACATGTCCACCATGCGTAGCCTGACATTCGACGCGATCATCATCGGCGGCGGCGGCGCTGGCCTGCGTGCCGGTCTCGAACTGTCCCAGTCCGGCAAGAAGACCGCCGTGCTGTCCAAGGTCTTCCCGACCCGCTCGCATACTGTCTCTGCCCAGGGCGGTATCACCTGTGCCATCGCTTCTGCTGATCCGAATGATGATTGGCGCTGGCACATGTATGACACCGTCAAGGGTGGCGATTACATCGCTGATCAGGACGCTGCGGAATATATGTGTACCGAAGGCCCGAAAGCGGTCTTCGAGCTTGAGCACATGGGTCTGCCGTTCTCCCGTTTCGACAACGGCCGCATCTATCAGCGTCCGTTCGGTGGCCAGTCCAAGGACTTCGGCAAGGGCGGCCAGGCGGCACGTACCTGCGCCGCGGCTGACCGTACCGGCCACGCCCTGCTGCACACCCTCTATCAGGCCAACCTGAAGAATGGCACCGTCTTCCTCGACGAGTGGTATGCCATCGATCTGGTCAAGAATGCCAACGGCGATATCGTCGGCGTGATTGCCCTGTGCATCGAGACCGGCGAGACCGTGGTCGTGAAGTCCAAGGCTACCGTTCTGGCCACTGGCGGTGCGGGCCGTATCTACGCCTCCACCACCAATGCCCTGATCAACACCGGCGACGGTATCGGCATGGCACTACGTGCCGGTCTGCCGGTCCAGGACATGGAAATGTGGCAGTTCCACCCGACCGGGATTCACGGTGCGGGCGTTCTGGTCACCGAGGGTTGCCGCGGTGAAGGCGGCTACCTGGTCAACAAGGACGGCGAGCGTTTCATGGAGCGTTATGCGCCGAACGCCAAGGACCTCGCGGGCCGTGACGTCGTCGCGCGCTCCATGGTCATGGAGATCCTGGAAGGCCGTGGCTGTGGCGAGAATGGCGACCACGTCTTCCTGAAGCTGGATCACCTGGGCGAGGAAGTGCTCAACAAGCGCCTGCCGGGTATCTCCGAGCTGTCCAAGACCTTCGCGCACGTCGACCCGACCAACGCGCCGATCCCGGTCGTGCCGACCTGCCACTACATGATGGGCGGCATCGCCACCAACGTGCACGGTCAGGCCATCGCACAGAACGAAGACGGCAGCGACCGCATCGTCAACGGCCTCTATGCCGTGGGTGAAGTGGCCTGTGTGTCCGTTCACGGTGCCAACCGTCTGGGCGGCAACTCGCTGCTGGATCTGGTCGTCTTCGGTCGCGCCGCGGGCAAGTACATCGAAAGCGCGCTCAACGAAGGTGTCGAGTACCTCGAGCCGACCCAGAGCGACATCGATGCTGCCCTGGTGCGCCTGAACCGCTGGAACGAGTCCGAGAGCGGCGAGTCCGTGCCGGAACTCAAGCGCGAACTGCAGCAGATCATGCAGAACTCCTTCGGTGTCTTCCGTCAGGAAGACAAGATGGAAGAGGGCGTCAAGCAGCTGTCCGAGCTGCGTGAGCGTATCGCCAAGGCGGGTCTGTCCGACAAGTCGCAGGTCTTCAATACCGCGCGTATCGAAGCCCTCGAGCTGGACAACCTGATGGAAGTGGCGGAAGCCACTGCCATTGCGGCCCTGACCCGCAAGGAAAGCCGTGGTGCTCACTCCCGTTACGACTTCCCGGATCGTGATGACGAGAACTGGCTCAAGCATTCTCTGTTCTTCCCGAACGAGAAGCGTGTCGGCAAGCGTGACGTGAACTTCGCGCCGAAGACCGTCGAGCGTTTCGAGCCGAAGATTCGTACCTACTGAGTCTGAACCGAAGGCGCGTGTCGACCCGATCGGGACGCCGCGTCTTCCTTCAGACCAAGTTCGCACTCGCTCGAGTTCACGCTCGCTTGAGTTCGCCGTGATCGAGGTGCATGCAGGTCACCGCATGCACCTGACCCGTTTGCCCGGAGGGGAAACCATGCTTCAGGTATCCATATACCGCTACAACCCTGAAACCGATACTGCGCCGTACATGCAGGAGTTTCAGGTCGACACCCAGGGTCGTGACCTGATGGTGTTGAACGTGATGGAAATGCTCAAGGAACAGGACAGCTCGCTGGCCTATCGTCGCAGCTGCCGTGAAGGCGTCTGTGGTTCGGACGGCATGAACATGAACGGCAAGAACGGCCTGACCTGTGTCACCGCACTGTCCGAAGTCGTCAAGGACAACAAGCTGGTGCTGCGTCCGCTGCCGGGCCTGCCGGTCGTGCGTGACCTGGTCGTCGACATGAGCATCTTCTACAAGCAGTACGAGCGCATCCAGCCGTACCTGCTCAACGACACGCCGGCACCGGCCATCGAGCGTCTGCAGTCGCCGGAAGACCGTGACAAGCTCGACGGTCTCTACGAGTGCATCCTGTGTGCCTGCTGCTCGACTGCCTGCCCGTCCTTCTGGTGGAACCCGGACAAGTTCGTCGGTCCGAGCGGTCTGCTGCAGGCCTATCGCTTCCTGGCGGACTCGCGTGACACCGCCACCAAGGAGCGTCTGAGCGAGCTGGATGACCCGTTTGCCGTATTCCGTTGTCGCGGAATCATGAATTGTGTCGCGGTTTGCCCCAAGGGTCTGAACCCGACACGTGCCATCGGCAAGATTCGTGAGCTTTTGCTGGCAAACGCCACTTAAAAGCCGCGCCTTAGCTTGCTATGATGCACGTCAGCTGCGGCAGGGTGTCACACCTTGCCGCAGCGCACAGCTTGCTGAAGCCGGTGCCTTGTGCACCGGCTTTTGACGATAAAAGAAGACTCAGATGGTGAAGGCCTCCATGGTTTCGCCATACAGGGCATAATCGAGTGACGCCGACAGCGCTTGTCAGGCGCCTACCCCACCCCATCAGTCAGGGTGACCGAGAGATGCAAGAAGGCACAATGGAGTTGATGTGGCGCACTTCCCATATGAGCGGGGGGAATGTCCACTACGTAGAAGATCTCTACGAGCGTTATCTTGTCGACCCGAATGAGGTTCCCGACGAGTGGCGCAACTACTTTGATACTCTGCCGCGTCATGACGGCAGCCCCTCCCAGGATGTCCCGCTGACGCCGATCCGTGATCAGTTCTATGAGATGGGTCGCAACAGTCGCCGCCCGGTGGCTGTCTCTGCGGGCGAAAGCAGCGAGAACAAGAAGCAGGTTCGTGTTCTCCAGCTGATCAACGCCTACCGCTTCCGTGGCCACCAGAAGGCGGATATCGATCCCCTCGGTCTGCGCAAGCCGGCACCGGTTCCGGACCTCGAACTGTCCTTCCATCAGCTGTCCGCCGCTGACATGGACGTCGAGTTCCAGACCGGCTCGCTGTTCCTCGGCAAGGATGTTGCACCGCTCAAGGAAATCCACGCCGCGCTGGAGCAGACCTACTGCCGCAGCATCGGCGCCGAGTTCATGCACATCGTCAACACGGAAGAGAAGCGCTGGCTGCAGCAGCGTTTCGAGTCCGTCCGTTCCAAGCCGAACTTCTCACGCGATGTCCGTCATCACGTGCTGGAACGTCTGACCGCCGCCGAAGGCCTCGAGAGCTATCTCGCCAGCAAGTACCCGGGCACCAAGCGCTTTGGTCTGGAAGGCGGCGAATCCTTCATTCCGATGATGGATGAGCTGATCCAGCGCAGCGGCAAGTACGGTACCAAGGAAGTCGTGATCGGCATGGCCCACCGTGGCCGTCTCAACCTGCTGGTCAACCTGCTGGGCAAGAGCCCGTCAGAGCTGATCGAGGAATTCGATGGCAAGAAGCAGATTGCCAAGGGTTCCGGCGACGTGAAGTACCACCAGGGCTTCAGCTCGAATGTCATGACCCCGGGCGGCGAAGTCCACCTGGCGCTGGCGTTCAACCCGTCGCACCTGGAAATCGTCTCTCCGGTGGTGGAAGGCTCCGTGCGTGCCCGTCAGGACCGTCGCGAAGACAGCGAAGGCGACAGCGTACTGCCGATCTCCATCCACGGTGACGCGGCATTCGCCGGTCAGGGCGTGGTCATGGAAACCTTCCAGATGTCGCAGACCCGTGCCTACAAGACGGGCGGTACCGTGCATGTCGTCATCAACAACCAGGTGGGCTTCACCACCTCGCGTGCCGATGACGCTCGCTCGACCGAATACTGCACCGACATCGCCAAGATGGTTCAGGCGCCGATCATCCACGTCAACGGAGATGATCCGGACGCCGTGCTGCATGCCGCTCAGGTCGCCATCGACTACCGTCAGCAGTTCAAGCGTGACGTCGTGATCGACCTCGTGTGTTACCGCAAGCGCGGTCACAACGAAGCCGACGAGCCGTCCGGTACCCAGCCGCTGATGTACGCCAAGATCAAGTCCCAGAAGACTGCCCGCGAGAAGTATGCGGACCGTCTGGTCGAGGAAGGCGTGCTCAGCGCGGAAGAGACCAAGCACCTGGTCGATCAGTACCGTGCCGACCTGGATGCCGGCAACCACGTTGCCAATGCGCTGGTGAAGCAGCCCAATACCGGTCTGTTCGTCGATTGGACGCCGTATCTGGGCCACGAGTGGACCGGCGTTGCCGATACCTCTATGGACATGAAGCAGCTGCAGGCGCTCGCCAACAAGATGTGCGAAGTGCCGGACGGCATCTCGGTCCAGCGTCAGGTCAACAAGATCTACGAAGATCGTCGCAAGATGGCCGCTGGTGGCATGCCGCTGAACTGGGGCTTCGCCGAGACACTGGCCTACGCCACTCTGGTCGATGCCGACCATCCGGTGCGTATCACCGGTCAGGACGTGGGTCGTGGCACCTTCTCCCACCGTCACGCGGTGGTGCACAACCAGAAGGATGGCGACACCTACGTGCCGCTGCAGCACATCAAGGATGGTCAGGCGACCTTCACCATCCATGACTCCTACCTCTCCGAGGAAGCGGTGCTGGCCTTTGAATATGGCTATGCCACCACCATGCCCAAGGCATTGGTCGTGTGGGAAGCCCAGTTCGGTGACTTCGCCAACGGCGCCCAGGTGGTGATGGACCAGTTCATCTCCTCCGGCGAGAGCAAGTGGGGCCGCCTGTGTGGTCTGACCATGCTGCTGCCGCACGGCTATGAGGGCCAGGGCCCGGAGCACAGCTCCGCACGTCTCGAGCGTTACCTCCAGCTGTGTGCCGAGCACAACATGCAGGTATGCATGCCGACCACGCCGGCGCAGATCTATCATCTGCTGCGTCGTCAGGTCATCCGCTCGCTGCGCAAGCCGCTGGTCGTGCTGTCGCCCAAGTCTCTGCTGCGTCACAAGGAAGCGACTTCCACCCTCGACGAGCTGGCCGATGGCCGCTTCGAGATGGTGCTGTCCGACAAGGGCAACCTGGAAGCTTCCAAGGTCAAGCGTGTCGTGCTGTGTGCAGGCAAGGTCTACTACGACCTGGCCGCCTATCGCGCCGAGCAGGGCCGTGAAGATGTTGCCATCATCCGTGTCGAGCAGCTCTATCCCTTCCCGAAGGAAGAGCTCCAGGCCGCCATCGCCGACTACGAGAATCTCGAGCAGGTGATGTGGTGTCAGGAAGAGCCGCTCAACCAGGGTGCCTGGTACCAGAGTCAGCACCATATGCGTCAGGTCGCTGAGCAGCACCGTCAGGGGCTTGGCATGAGCCTGGACTTCGCCGGACGCCCGGCCTCTGCGGCACCTGCCGCGGGCTACATGTCCGTTCATAACGAGCAGCAGCGCCAGCTGGTCGACGACGCCTTCAACAAGTAAAGGCTCGCGACCCGCAAGGGCACCGAGAGAGAATTGAGTTAAGGAACTCCAATGGCTATCGATATCAAAGCGCCGTCTTTTCCGGAATCCGTCGCCGAAGGCACTGTGGCGACCTGGCACAAGCAGCCCGGCGACAGCGTCGAGCGTGACGAGCTGATCGTCGAGATCGAGACCGACAAGGTCGTGCTGGAAGTCGTCGCACCGCAGGACGGCACCCTGGGCGAGATCAAGGTTCAGGAAGGCGACACCTGCGAGTCCGAGCAAGTGCTGGGCTCCATCGGTGATGCAGACGCCGCTGCGTCTTCTGACGCCAAGGACGACTCCGCCGCTGAGAGCAAATCCGAAAGCAAGGATGACGCCAAGGCCGAAAGCAAGCCGGCCGCCGGTGGCGAAGGCAAGACGCTGGAAGTCAAGGCGCCGAGCTTCCCGGAATCCGTCGCTGAAGGCACCGTCGCCACCTGGCACAAGAAGGTCGGTGAAGCCTGCGAGCGCGACGAACTGATCGTCGAGATCGAGACCGACAAGGTCGTGCTGGAAGTCGTGGCTCCGGCCGATGGCGCCCTGAGCGAGATCAAGGTGCAGGAAGGCGATACCTGCGAGACCGAAGCCGTGCTGGCGCTGTTCAGCGCTGGTGCTTCCGGTGGCGCTGCTCCGGCCGCTGAGGCAAGCGACGACAAGTCCGGGTCTGATGAAGGTCAGGACGAGAAGGTCGGCGACAAGATCCTCGCCCCGGCAGCCCGCAAGATGGTCGCCGAGCACGATCTGGACGTCAGCAAGCTGGTCGGTACCGGCAAGGGCGGTCGCGTGCTGAAGGAAGACGTGGCCAAGGCCGTCAAGGAAGGCACTGCGGCCAAGTCCGCTGCCAAGCCTGCCGCAGCCAAGCCGGCTGCTGCTCCGAAGGCCGCTCCGGCCTTCGAGGGCGAGCGTCCCGAGAAGCGCGTGCCGATGAGCCGCATGCGTCAGACCATCGCCAAGCGTCTGGTCAATGCCCAGCAGACCGCTGCCATGCTTACCACTTACAACGAAGTGGACATGAGCGCGGTGATGGAACTGCGCAAGCAGTACAAGGACACCTTCCAGAAGGTGCACGACACCAAGCTCGGCTTCATGGGCTTCTTCGTCAAGGCGGCCACCGAAGCGCTCAAGCGCTTCCCGGACGTCAATGCCTCCATCGACGGCACCGACATCGTCTACCACGGTTACCAGGATATCGGTGTTGCCGTGTCTTCCGACCGCGGTCTGGTCGTGCCGGTGCTGCGTGATACCGACAGCATGAAGCTTGCCGATGTCGAAAAGACCATCGTCGACTTCGGTCAGCGTGCTCGCGCCGGCAAGCTGGGCATCGATGAGATGCAGGGCGGTACCTTCACGATCACCAACGGCGGCATCTTCGGTTCCCTGATGTCCACCCCGATCCTGAATCCGCCGCAGACCGCCATCCTGGGCATGCACAAGATCCAGGAGCGTCCGATGGCCGTGAACGGTCAGGTCGTCATCCGTCCGATGATGTATCTGGCACTGTCCTACGATCACCGCATGATCGATGGCAAGGATGCAGTCCAGTTCCTCGTCGCCATCAAGGACCTGCTGGAAGATCCGGCTCGTTTCCTGCTCGACGTCTGAGACCGCAATGTCTCACGCCCTTGAGGATCTCGAGGGCGTGAGCGGCCCCGGCGGGTGGCACTGACACTCGCCGGGTTGCCAACCCGAATCGAACTGCACCAACAGGAAGAGACATGGCCGATAAATTTGATGTGATCGTCATTGGCGCTGGCCCTGGTGGCTATGTTGCCGCTATCCGCGCTGCTCAGCTGGGTCTGAAGACCGCCTGCGTCGAGAAGTGGGTCAACAAGGAAGGCAAGGTCGTTCACGGCGGTACCTGCCTGAACGTCGGCTGCATTCCGTCCAAGGCATTGCTGGAAACCTCGCACAAGTACGTCGAAGCGCGTGATGAGTTCGCCGAACTGGGCATCAAGGCTGACGGCGTCGAGATCGACGTGGCCAAGATGATTGAGCGCAAGGCGCAGATCGTGAAGAACCTGACCGGCGGTATCTCCGGTCTGTTCAAGGCCAACGGTGTCACCGCGCTGGAAGGTACCGGCAAGGTGCTGCCCAACAAGCAGGTCGAAGTGACCGATCACGACGGTGGCAAGACGACCTACGAAGCCGAGAACATCGTCATCGCGTCCGGTTCCGTGCCGGTCGAGATTCCGCCGACGCCGCTGACCGAAGGTCTGATCGTCGATTCCACCGGCGCGCTCGAGTTCGACGAAGCGCCGAAGCGTCTGGGTGTCATCGGTGCCGGTGTCATCGGCCTCGAGCTCGGTAGCGTGTGGAGCCGTTGTGGTTCTGAAGTCACCGTGCTGGAAGCGGTCGACAGCTTCCTGCCGATGGTCGATGCGGCCGTCGCCAAGGAAGCCCAGAAGCTGCTCAAGAAGCAAGGGCTGGACATCAAGCTCGGCGCCCGTGTGACCGGTTCCGACATCAAGGACAGCGAAGTCGTCGTCAAGTACACCGACGCCAACGGCGAACAGGAACAGACCTTCGACAAGATCATCGTCGCGGTCGGCCGTCGTCCGTACACCCAGAGCCTGCTCGACAGCGATGTCGGCATCAATCTGGACGAGCGTGGCTTCATCCACGTCGATGACCAGTGCGCGACCAGCGTGCCGGGCGTCTACGCCATCGGCGACGTGGTGCGTGGCCCGATGCTGGCGCACAAGGCCTCTGAAGAGGGCGTGATGGTTGCCGACATCATCGCCGGCCACAAGGCCGAGATGAACTACGACGCCATCCCGAGCATCATCTACACCTTCCCGGAAGTGGCGTGGGTCGGCAAGACCGAACAGCAAGCCAAGTCCGAAGGCATCGAAGTCAAGACCGGCAGCTTCCCGTTCGCGGCAAGCGGTCGTGCCATGGCCAACAATGCCACTGAAGGTCTGGCCAAGATCATTGCCGACGCTGAGACTGATCGCGTCCTGGGCGTTCACATCATCGGCCAGCATGCCGGTGAGCTGATCGCACAGGGTGTGACTGCCCTCGAGTTCGGCGCAAGCGCCGAAGACCTCGCACTGATCTGCACGGCTCACCCGACGCTGTCGGAAGCCGTGCACGAAGCCGCGCTGGCCGTTGACGGGCATGCGATTCACATCGCAAACCGCAAGAAGCGCAAGTAAGCGTCCTTCCGAACAAGAGGCGCGTCGCCCCGGCCAGGCCGGGGCGAACGGTGGCAGTGGCATCTCGCGACTGCCGTTCGAGTCTAATGCAACCAATGGCATGACACGATGAACCTTCACGAATATCAGGCAAAACAACTTTTTGCCGACTATGGCCTGCCGGTGTCCAAGGGCTTTGCCGTTGACACCCCGGAAGACGCTGCTGAAGCGTGCAAGAAGATTGGCGGCGACAAGTGGGTCGTCAAGGCACAGGTCCACGCAGGTGGCCGCGGCAAGGCTGGCGGCGTCAAGCTGGTCGACAGCGCACAGGCTGCTTCCGACTTTGCGACCCAGTGGCTGGGCAAGAACCTGGTGACCTACCAGACTGACGAAAACGGTCAGCCGGTCACCAAGATTCTCGTCGAGAACTGCACCGACATCGCCGAAGAGCTGTACCTGGGCGCCGTCGTAGACCGCACCACTCGTCGCATCGTCTTCATGGCTTCCACCGAAGGCGGCGTGGAAATCGAGAAGGTTGCTGAAGAGACGCCGGAAAAGATCCTGAAAGCCGAGATCGATCCGCTGGTCGGCGCACAGCCGTACCAGGCGCGTGA
Organism: Cobetia sp. MB87; assembly: GCF_011319755.1. Lineage (NCBI taxonomy): Bacteria > Pseudomonadati > Pseudomonadota > Gammaproteobacteria > Oceanospirillales > Halomonadaceae > Cobetia > Cobetia sp. MB87. Next base: position 409,375 of record NZ_VFBC01000008.1, read on the forward strand.
ACTGGCCTTCAAGCTGGGTCTGAACCCGACCCAGATCAAGCAGTTCACCAAGATCTTCCTGGGTCTGGCGAAGATGTTCGCCGACAAGGATTTCGCGCTGCTGGAAATCAACCCGCTGGTCATCACCGACGAAGGCAACCTCCACTGCCTCGACGGCAAGATCAACATCGACGCCAACGCCGTCTACCGTCACCCGGACCTGCAGGCGATGCACGATCCGTCTCAGGAAGACGAGCGTGAAGCGCATGCTGCCAAGTTCGAACTGAACTATGTTGCCCTCGACGGCAACATCGGCTGCATGGTCAACGGCGCAGGCCTGGCGATGGGCACCATGGACATCGTCAACCTGTCTGGCGGCAAGCCGGCCAACTTCCTCGACGTGGGTGGCGGTGCTACCAAGGAACGCGTTGCAGAAGCATTCAAGATCATCCTGTCCGACGACAACGTCAAAGCTGTTCTGGTGAACATCTTCGGCGGCATCGTGCGTTGTGACATGATCGCCGAAGGCATCATCGGTGCCGTCGAGCAGGTCGGTGTCAACGTGCCGGTCGTGGTGCGTCTGGAAGGTAACAACGCTGAACTCGGCGCCAAGAAGCTGGCCGAAAGCGGTCTGAACATCATCGCTGCTACCAGCCTGACTGACGCGGCGCAGCAGGTTGTCAAAGCTGCGGAGGGCAAGTAATGAGCATTTTGATCGACAAGAACACCAAGGTGATCTGCCAGGGCTTCACTGGCGGCCAGGGTACCTTCCACTCTGAACAAGCCATCGCCTACGGCACCAAGATGGTCGGTGGCGTGACGCCGGGCAAGGGTGGTCAGACTCACCTGGGCCTGCCGGTGTTCAACACCGTCGCTGAAGCCGTTGCCGAGACTGGCGCTGAAGCGTCCGTCATCTACGTGCCGGCACCGTTCTGCAAGGATTCCATCCTTGAAGCGGCCAATGCAGGCATCAAGCTGATCGTCTGCATCACCGAAGGCGTGCCGACTCTCGACATGCTGGAAGTCAAGGTCAAGTGCGACGAGCTGGGCGCGCGCGTCATCGGTCCGAACTGCCCGGGTGTCATCACTCCGGGTGAGTGCAAGATCGGTATCATGCCGGGTCACATCCACCAGCCGGGCAAGGTCGGTATCGTGTCTCGTTCCGGCACCCTGACCTACGAAGCCGTCAAGCAGACCACTGACCACGGTTTCGGTCAGTCCAGCTGTGTCGGTATCGGCGGCGACCCGATCCCGGGCTCCAACTTCATCGACATCCTCGAGATGTTCGAGAAGGACCCGAAGACCGAAGCCATCGTCATGATCGGCGAGATCGGCGGTTCTGCTGAAGAAGAAGCAGCTGCCTACATCAAGGCGAACGTCACCAAGCCGGTCGTCTCCTACATCGCTGGTGTGACTGCGCCTCCGGGCAAGCGCATGGGCCATGCAGGCGCCATCATCTCCGGCGGCAAGGGTACTGCCGACGAGAAGTTCGCGGCTCTGGAAGCGGCTGGCGTCAAGACTGTGCGTTCCCTCGCGCAGATCGGCGATGCCATCAAGGAAGTCACTGGCTGGTAAGCCATTGACCTCCTGACAGCGATCGGCGCCAAGCGGATCGCATGTCACAGAAAGGGCAGGCCCACAGGGCCTGCCCTTTTTTCGTTTCTGGCCGCCGCCAGTCGCTCCCGAGTGTATGTCGGCGGGTTTACTACCTGCGGCCGGTGGTACAGGCGAGGGGAGAGGTGTCTTACAGGTGCAGGCGCGACAGGTGCGTTCATATCAAGCAGTTGCTAATCTGATGGTTGTTCATTGGCACCTGACCAAGCGACACGTGCAGATGCCCCACGGCGCAACACGACTCACTGATAAGGATGTTCCATGCTCAAGTCATTCCCCGCCCTCACGCGCTCCGCGCGCCTGCTGGCGCTGCTCTCCCTGCCGTTGGCTGCTGGTGTACCGCTGTCTGCCAGTGCAGATTCCGGCGCGGCGGCAGCCTCCGCCCCAGAAGCGTCAGCGAGCATGCAGGTGCCCGCCAAGGGCATCGAGTCGGTGACCAGCCGTGATGACGTCGCCAGCGTCCAGGCGCGTCTCGAGACGGCGCTCGAGGCCAAGGGGCTGACGCTGTTCAGCGTCATCGATCATGAGGCGGGTGCAGAGAAGGTGGGCATGGAGCTGCCCGCGACGCATACCGTCATCTTCGGCAATCCCAAGGTGGGCACCTTGCTGATGCAGTGCAACGGGACGGCCGCCCTGGACCTGCCGCAGAAGATGCTGATTCGCGCCGTGGAGGGCGGCAGCGTGATCGAATGGAATGATCCCCAGTACATGGCCAATCGTCATGATCTCGGCGACTGCAAGCTGCCACTGGACAAGATCGCAGGGCTGCTCAAGGGGCTGGCCGCCGAAGCGGCGGGTCAATGAAGGCAGCGCTCATCACGTATCGATGCTGATATCGTGCACTGACAGCGGGTACTGACAATCGAGCGCTGACGATCAGACAGGACGAAAAAGCCGGACTCCTCACGGAGTCCGGCTTTTTGATGTCCCCCTGCTGGCTGCTGGATGTCCTATAGGGCGTCGCCATTGTTCTTGAGCCACTGCACGGCGCGGTCCGGGTAGTCCGTGAAGACACCATCGACCTTGGCGTCGACGAAGAAGGCGCGCAGCATGTCGTCGTAATCGCTGGCCCAGTCCGGGATGCGGCCTTCATCGAGTCGGAAGGTGTAGGGCATCACGATCAGCCCCTGCGCATGGGCTTCCTCGACCAGCGGCGTGACCTTGATGTCGTCCCGAGTCGAGCTGTCCTCGATCACCATCGGCTTCCACGGCCCGATGCCATCGGCGTAGGTGGCGATGCGCTGCATGCCGCCCTCCTGATACATCCAGTCATAGTCATAGGGCTCAAGCTTGCCATCCGCATCCGGCTGGAAGGTCATGTCCCAGCTGGTCTCGCCCATCAGCTGCACCAGACGCAGGTCCATCTCCAGTTCGGGCTGCAGCGTGTCGTGGATGCGCTTGAGGCCATTGGGATCGAAGACCTGCACGACGGCGTTGTCATCATGCGCGACGTAGCCGTATTGCTTGAGGGTCTCGAGGACCGCACGCGAGACCTGCTTGCCTTCCGACTGGTGGAACCAGGGCGCCTTGATCTCCACATACAGGCCGACATCGCGCCCGGTGGAGTGATTCAGTCCCTGGATCATCTCGATCTCTTCACTCAGGGTGTGCAGGCCGAAGTGGGACTTGCCCAGCGGGAAGCGCTCGGGGTAGTCAGCGACCTGCTCGCCATCCTGGACGGTGAAGCCCTCGCTGAACGACAGCTTGCGCAGCTCGTCCAGCGTGAAGTCGATGGCGTAGTAGCGGCCATCGTCACGCGCACGCTCGGGGAAGACCTCGGCGACATTGGTCACGCGATCCAGGAAGCGGTCGTGCAGCACCACCAGCTGGTCATCCTTGCTCATCACCACGTCCTGCTCGAGGAAGTCGGCGCCCTGGGCGTAGGCCATCGCCTTGGCGGCGAGTGTGTGCTCCGGCAGGTATCCTGAGGCCCCCCGGTGGGCGACCACGACCTTGTCTGTGCCATGGCCGGGGTCGATGCTGCGCAGCGGGCTGTCATCAGCGAGTGCCGCTGAGGTCGAGGTGGCCAGCAGCGAGCCGACCACGCCCATCATGACCAGCGGGCGGCGAATGCGGGCGGAAGTCGGGTGACGCTGGGAAGGATGCGGCATGTGAGATCACCTTGAGCTGTGGTTATTGTATGTTCGTTCAATAAAGACGCCTGCCAACATAACAAACTCTTATTCATATGGCGATGGTCAAGTGTTTTTCATGATGATGTCTGCAGCGCTGCTCGGTCGTCCTGTCATGTGGTCGCCGAGCGACGCTTGAGCAAGCTTCCCAGCATGCTGCGTCCCGCCATCACGAAGAACACCGGGGCGCCGGCGATCAGGTAGAAATAGAAGGTCACCGCACGCCAGATCACCACGGCCGCCGCGGCACTGGCGGCGCCGATCATCGGGCTGAGCAGGGCAGTGGAGGACAGCTCCGCGCCTCCGGCACCGCCGGGCAACAGCGTCAGCTGGCCCGCCGCCAGCGAAAGCATCTGCACGATGAAGGTCCAGCTCCAGTCGATGTCCTGCCCCAGTCCGGACACGGCCAGATAGAGGATCGAGTAGCGCAGCAGCCAATGGGCACAGCAGAGCAGGAAGATCAGGCTCAGCGTCAGGCGCGGCAGGGCGAGTGTCTCGACCAGCGCATGGCGGAAGTGGATCAGGCTCCGCGCCAGCTTGACGCGTGAGCGATGGCGCACCTTGAGCCAGCGCAGCAGGCGTCCGCTGGTCTTGAGCAGGCGCCGGTGATGCTTGCCCAGTGCGGCCAGCAGGCCAAAGCCGATGATCAGCAACAGCGCCGGCACGGCCAGCATCCACCCCAGGCGCAGGTCGATGGTATGCGAGAGGGCATAGAGCCCGATGCTGGCCAGCGCCGAGAGGAAGAACAACATGTCGGTGATCTGATCGACCGCGAATACCGCCGTGGCCTGTGCCGGGCGCACCCCCTGACGTGACAGCAGCCCCATCAGGGTGAGCGGACCGCCGCTGCCGCCAGGGGTGGCGCTGATGGCGAATTCGGTGGCCATCACCATGCCGACGGCGCGGCGCTGCCCCAGATGACCGCCCCGGCCGGCCAGCAGTAGACGCAACCGGCCGGCGTTCAGGTTCCAGCACATCACGATCATGCCCAGCATCAAGAGGAAGGTGTCGAGGGGGAACTGGCGCAACTGGCCACCCAGTCCGCTGCCACCCAGCACCAGCGGTATCGCGATGACCATCACAAGGCCAGCACCCAGTAACCAGAGGGCACGATTCATGGCAGATTCCCGCAGCGGGTTGTCACAAGGCCCATACGACGGGACTCATCCGGTGGGTGGGTATCAGGCAGCACTGTGAGCCGCCTGGTGCGAGTTCAGTTGCGTCGTATCAGATGTGGCGGAGGGGAGCAGTCCCCGCTGCGTCAGCCAGCCGATCTTGGTCATCGGCAGGCGTCCCTCATCGAGCAGGCGCTCGACCAGCGTCAGCCAATACTGGCGTGAGCGTTCATGACGCATATCGACCGGATGCAGGCCCAGACGCAACACCGGCGCCTGTTGCTCGCGGCTCAGCTTGCGTTGCGTCACCCACTGCGACATCAGGCGGCGTGGCGCGGAGCGTGCGCTCCACACGAGCCCTGGCGCATCGATGACCTTGAAGTCAGGCAGCCGATAGAGATGTTGGGGATCGCTGGTGTAGCGGAAGTCGAGAGATTTCAGGGCCTGACGAGTGCCGTCACTCATCAGCCAGGCGGGAGCCACGAAGCCGTCCAGCGGCCAGCCGAGACGCTTGAAGAGTGCGGCGCCTTTGAGCAGGCGTCGTCTGGCTTCGGCCTCATCGAGGGGATAGAACTCGCCCTCCCAGGTCAGTACGCGGCGCATCAGGTAATCACGCGGGGTGCGGGGGGCTGGCGCGTCATCGCAGTGATGGAAGCCATGCAGGGCAAGCTCGTCTCCCTGTTGACGGCGGGAGTCCAGGAGGGCGATGAATTCCGGAGCGTCTTCCAGGGCGCTGCGATGATGGAAGTCAGGCACCACCAGCCAGGTGATCGGGCAGGGATGATTCAGGCGTGCCTGGCAGAGGGCGTCCACCTCGGCGACGAAGTCCCGATAGTCGGGCCAGGTCTCTGGCGCGATATCATGGAGGACCAGCAGGAAGTGCTGCTTGGCAGCAGACGACTCAGCCATGGGTCACCTCTTCGAGTACCGGTTGCATGCGAGTCCCGGTGACCGTGTGATAATGGCCGAGCAAGCCATCCACGACACTGTCCCAGGCATGGTGCTTCTCGACATGACGACGCGCCTGGCGACCCAGGGCGGCGGGGTCATTGGCGAAGACTTCCTGCACGGCACGCGCCATGGCATGCGGCGAGTGCGGGTTGCAGAGCTGACCACAGCCCAATGGCACATTCTCGGCCAGCGCGCCGGCACGAGCCGCCACCACAGGCGTGCCGCAGGCCATGGCCTCCAGCACCACCAGACCGAAGGTTTCCTGGGTGCCGGCATGCAGCAGCACATCCACCGAGGCCACCAGGCGCGCCACTTCGGTGCTGCTGCAGAAATGTCCGGTCACGCTGACATTGTCAGGAAGATGCCGTGGCATGCCCGAGCCGATCAACAGCAGATGGTAGTCGGGGCCGAGCAGGCGGGCGGCTTCCAGCAGCTCATCAAGATTCTTCTCGCGTGAGCCGCGCCCGGCGAAGGCCAGCAGGCGCACGTGGTCTTCCAGGCCAAGCTCGCGGCGCAGGCCCTCATCGCGGCAGTCAGGGTGGAAGGTGGTGAGATCGACGCCCAGTGGCTGGATATGAACGTTGTCGATGCCGAGCCGATCGAGCCGGTCGGCCATCACTTGGCTGGGGGCCAGCACGCGATCAAAGTGGCGATAGAGGCGTTTGACGTAGCGGTCGACATTGGCCCCTGACCACTCGCCGAGGCGATTGGTGATCAGGCGGGGGAGGTCCGAGTGATAGAAGCCCAGTACCGGGACATCGAGCTTGCGACCGGCATCGAGTGCCGCCCACGCCGTGACGTAGGGGTCGCCGGCCTCGATGACATCCGGCTGCAGTGCCAGCAGCGTGCTGACCCAGCCGCCTCGGCGCAGTGGGAAGCGATAGCCGTTGCCGAACGGAATGGGCGGTGCCGGCACGCTATAGAGGTCATCACTGACGCTGGTGGTCTCACCGGGGACCAGCAGGCTGTGACGAACATCGGGCCGCGTCCGCAGACGTCGTCGCTTGGCTTCCAGGTAGGTTCTGACGCCACCACTGGAGGGGGCATGGAACATGGTCATGTCAGCGATATGCACACGGACTCCTCAAGACCGCTTTACCGGTCGTGCGCGATGAAGATGAATCCCGACGTCACTGCCCGCCATGGCTGCCTTGTCGTGCTTCCGGGTGCTTTGGAAAGACGCAATCGAGCACGCAGGTTCCAGCAAGCCAGTGGCAATGATGAACGAGCCTCTGGTCAAGTCATGGGGGGAACCCGACGTGAAACCAAGGGCACGCGGCATGACATGCGGTGTCGCGCGTGACGAGACGCCTCGCCAGGCGATGTTCCACACTGCGGCTGGCAATGACGTTACATCAGGAGATGACTGGTCTGTGTGACAACAGGGAACAATGTTGGTGCGATGCGCTCCCGCTCTCGGACATCTGTCATCAGGTCCCTGGCATCACGCCCCTGGCATCTGGTTCACTACCAGGGGGAGAAAGGCGTTTCGCCATGCTGGCGTGCTCCAACAGGGAGTGCGGCAGCTGGCTTCTGCCCAGCGCCGCGCAAGAAAAGCCCGCGACAGGTAAAAGACAGGCAAAAGACAGGCAAAAAAAGACCCTGTCCGGAGCCACCGGACAGGGCAAGTGCGTGCACTACAGGAATACAGGGGGGCGACAGGGAGGGTCGCCGGGGGCATTGCAGGGTCTAGCAGTGGATCGACTCAGTCATGTCTGGCATCCGTGCCTGGTGCTGCATGGGGTCCTGGCATCGCTATCCGTCTTGATAGAGGGTGATCGGGTGTCATCACGCCAATCCATGCTGGGACAGGTGCAGGGCGCTGGGCATGGCCTGGCCAAGTTCCTGCGAGAAGGCGGCTTCCGGTTCGGCCGGGCGCTGGCTGGCGAGCAGCACAAGGCTCAGCAGCAGGCCGGCGGCCAGCAGCAGACGGTTGCGGGTCCGGCGACGATCACGTTCCAGCAGCATCGCGACATGTTCCATCGCTTCACGTTGAATCTCACGCTGGCGCTCTGGAGAGGTGGAGCTGCCTTCCGAGCTTCTGCCTGAGCTGCTGTCTGCCCCAGCGTCGATGCGGGCATAGCTCATGGCTGGATGACGAACGATGGCGGCATGCTCGGCCAGGTGACGCAGTGAGGTAGCTGCAGTGGAGCGATGAGTTTTCATTTCCGGGTCCTCGCATGGACGAACTTCATCAGGGACAGGCTTCAGTCATTCGCGCTTGGGTCAATCCAGTAACGCTGCAGCAGTCAAAGCAGATGTCGTGTGTCGATGTGAGGAGTATAGCGTGAGCTTCTGTTTCACAAAATTACAATTTCTCACGCTTGGTACACGCATCGTATACGCAACGCACAAGAACGAAAAACGCCCCGGGCGCAGAGCGCTCCGGGGCGTAGATGGCCGTGGCAATTGCCCGTGATGACAAGGCAGTTACATACGGCAGTGGTGGCTCGCGGCTTATTCGGCCGGGCGACCCACCAGTGAACGACGCTCTTCACGGGCTTCGGTCAAGGAGACCTTGATGATGTCGCCCAGTGAGTAACGCAGCTCGTCTTCGATGCGCACGCGGCCTTCCTTGTCATCGATCGCTACCTTCTTGCGATCGCTGTGGATCAGCGGTGCCGGAATGAAGACGCTGGCGCCATTCTCTTCCAGACGCACGCGCATGCCGCCACGACGGATGTCGATGATCTCGCCAGTGAAGACCTGCTGTTCTTCGGCGGCCTTGGTCAGGTAGCGCACGTAGAGCCAGTCCTTCACATCGCGCTCCGCCATGCGGTTGAGACGACGACGTTCGCTGAGGTGCTCGGTCAGCTGCTCGGTGGCTTCCGCCGGCACGTCCTGGCCGAGAATCACGCGCTTGATCAAGCGGTGGTTGACCATGTCGCCATACTTGCGGATCGGCGAGGTCCAGGTCGCGTAGGCTTCCAGACCCAGTCCGAAGTGCGGTCCCGGCTGAGCGGACATCACGGTGTAACCCTGGAAGCGACGCATGCGCACGTCCAGCCAGGTGTCTTCGCGGCTGTCCAGCTCCTGACGGATCAGGCGGTAGCCTTCCAGGCTACCCAGCTGTTCCGGCGTGGCGGTGATGTTCTGACCAGCCAGGAACTCGATGGTGTCGTCGTACTTCTCCGGCGCGAAGCCCTGGTGCACGTTGAAGATACCGTGACCGATGTGCTTGGAGAGCAGACGTGCGCAGCTCAGGTTCGCGGTGATCATGGATTCTTCGATCATGCGGTTGCTGATGCGGCGGTGGTCGGCACGCACGTTGAGCACGTTGCCTTCCTCATCCAGCTCGAACTCGAAGTCCGGGCGCTCGCGGAAGACCTGCGAATTGCGTGCACGCCAGGCGATACGCGCCTGGGTGAAGGCTTCCAGCTGACGCAGACCTTCGGCCAGCTCTTCGGTTTCCGGCTTCCAGCTGCCTTCCTGGCCTTCGATCCAGTCAGAGACGTTGTCGTAGGTCAGGCGGTGGTGGGAGCGCATGGTGGCCGCGAAGAACTTCGGCTCGCCGATCACGCCATCGGTATCGATGTCGACGATGCACATCAGCGTCGGGCGGTCTTCACCCTCCTTCAGCGAGCACAGATCATCGGCCAGGATTTCCGGCAGCATGGTGACGTTCTGGCTCGGCAGGTAGACGGTGAAGGAGCGCGTGCGCGCCTCTTCGTCGACACGGCTGCCTTCCGGCACGTAGGCTGTCGGGTCCGCGATGGCGATGCTCAGGGTCCAGCCGCCTTCCGGGCGCTCGACGATGTGCAGGGCGTCATCCATGTCACGCGTCTTCTCACCATCGATGGTGAAGAAGGGCACGTGGGTCATGTCTTCGCGAGTCAGGCCTTCCTCGAGCAGCGGCCAGTCATTGCCGCCCTCCGGAGAGGCCTGTTCCAGCGCGTGACGCGCCAGGGTGACGCGCCACGGCACACGCGGGTTGTCCACGGTGGCGATGACTTCCTCGATCTGGGCGAAGAAGCTGCGGTCATCCTTGCGCATCGGGTGACGCAGCAGACGAGCCACGACCCAGTCGCCATCATTGAGGGCTTCCTCATTGATGCCACGCTTCACGCGCGCTTTCATGCGCGTGTTGATGGAGGGATGATCCGGCATCACGTTCAGGCGGCCATCACGCTTGCCGACACGAGCGACGAAGCGATCGACACCCGTCTCAATCAGCACTTCCGGCTGTACGGACTTCTTCTCACCTTCCACCTTGACGGTCGCTTCGACGGTATCGCCGTGCAGTACCTGCTTCATGGCGGGTGGCGGCACGAAGTAAGACTCGCCGTCCTCACACTCGAGGAAGCCGAAGCCCTTGTCGGTGCCTTTGATCACCCCCGTGACACGGGGAATTTCCTGGCGGATTTGATCTTTCAGCTGCGCCAGCAGCGAATTGTTCTGCAGCATTTCGGAAGTTCTGTTGGCGGGGTCAGTGGCTCACTATACGGACATGGAGCATGGGGGGAAAGCTACCAGATGGCCCAACGCCCGCGCGGGCTGCGCGCAGGCGTGAATGAGCGGCAGGTCAAGCGTGGGCAAGCCTGGCGAAAGCGGCCTGCCAGTGCACTTCGCCACAGGCTCGGGCGCGCGCTCAGTCGGCGTTCGTCGTGGCATTCAGCAGGCCGGATACCGGCGTATCACCGTCGAACAGGGTGAAAATGGGCGCCTTGCGATGACGGCCACCGATCTCGCGGGCCTTGATCAAGCCAAGCAGGAACTCGGCGACATTGGCGCGCGAGACCTGCATCTCGTCGGAGTCATCGGCATTCTGGGTCAGCTTGCCGCTGCCGCTCTCGTTGGTGAGACGGCCGGGCTTGACGATGACATGACGCAGGCCGCTCTCGGCGAGATACAGATCGGCCGCCTTCTTGGCCGCGAAGTAGGGGCGCATGGCCTCTGGTCCTGCCAGCGGTGTCTCGGAGCGGATCGAGCTGACCTGGATCACGCGCGACAGCCCGAATTCGGCGGCCAGCTCCGCGGTGCGCATCGCACCGTGCAGGTCGATGGTCAGTGTCTTGTCCGGGCCGGTATTCGGGCCGGAGCCCGCGACGAACACCGCCTGATCGCAGCCATAGAAGGCCTGGCGCATCTCGCCTTCCAGATCGCCCAGAACCGTCGGGATGCTGCGTTCATGGAACCAGCTCTGCTGCTCGGTCGAGCGGATCATGGCCACGACGGGTTCGCCGTCGGCCTGAGCCTTCTCGCAGAGTTGACGACCGATCTTGCCGTTGGCACCGATGATGAGCGTCTTGCGCATGCTGTCTGCTCCTTCGTGAGTCTGATGGCGAGGTGGTTGACGAATGACATTCCCGCTCACTGCCATGCCCCTCCTTGTATCGATAGGTCTGCGGGCTGAGTCACATGACTTCAAGGGGACTGCTGGCCGATAGCGGGCATTACGCGGCGACTCGCTCGCGGGATGAAGTCTGCGATGATCAAGTATCAAAGGCGGCTGTCATCTCTGTCTGTGGCTCGGGAGCCTTGCTAGGATGGCGCTGCCAGGCACCACTCCCTCAAGATTGCGCCAACGACAAGGATGCCCGATGAGCCGCATAGCCCACCCCGACACTGATGATCATGACGACACCGCCGCATGGCACGGCGCCGCCTTCCCCTCCGAGAGCGCGATTCGGGTCGGGCTGATCGGTTATGGCATGGCGGTGCGCACCTTCCACGCGCCCTTGATCGAGGCCACGGACGGGCTGGCGCTGGTGGCGCTGTCCACCTCGCGGCCCGAGGTCGTCAGGGCCGAGCGTCCGCAACTGGAAGTGGAGGCCACTCCTGAGGCCTTGCTTGCGCGTGACGACATCGACCTGATCATCATCGCGACGCCCAACGAGACCCACGCCCCGCTGGCCTCTGCGGCGCTCGCGGCAGGCAAGCATGTGGTCGTCGACAAGCCCTTCACGGTGACGCTGGCGGAAGGTGAGGCCTTGGCCCGCCAGGCCGAACAGGCCGGACGGGTGCTGGCGGTATTTCACAATCGGCGCTTCGATGCCGACTTCCTGACGCTGGCGGAATTGATCAACGACGGCACCCTGGGGCGCATAGCGCATCTGGAATCCCACTTCGACCGCTTCCGCCCGACGGTGCCAAACCGCTGGCGTGAGCAGGCACTGCCCGGCAGCGGCCTGTGGTATGACCTTGGCCCGCACCTGCTGGATCAGGCGCTGTGCCTGTTCGGTGAACCAAGCGCCATCCAGCTCACGCGTCGCGTACAGCGCGAGGGCGCGGTGACCGATGATTTCTTCCACGCCGTGCTCGATTACGCCCACCATCCAAGGCACCCCGGCCTGGTGGTGGAGCTGCATGCCAGTGCACTGACGGCGGCGCCGACGGCACGCTTCGCCGCGCACGGTACCCGTGGCAGCTATGTGGTGTTCGGGCTCGACCCTCAGGAGGATTGCCTCAAGGCCGGTGACTGGCCCTCGCGTGACCCGCAGGAGCGCCAGGCGCGCCAGTGGGGGCGGGATGCGCGTCCCGGAATGCTGACCGTGCTGGAGGCCGCCCCGGATGGCGCCGAAGGCGAGCAGGTACTGGTAGGGGGCACCCATCAGGGCCGCGATGGTGACTATCCGGCCTGGTATGCGGGCCTGCGCGACTGCATTCGCGGCCAGGGCGACAATCCGACCCCGCCCCACGAGGCGCTGCGCGTGATGAAGTGGCTGGAGGCCGGCATCGCCAGCGAAGGCTGAAATCCTCGAAGGCTGAAACCATCAAAGGTGAAATGACTCACGAAAGACGCGCGCCCTGAAGGCCCCAATGGCCAGCTATCAGAGGCGCGCGTCTTGTTTTCAAGGTAGTGGCAGGGGAGGTCGCGGCCTGCTCAGGACGCCTCGTCCTCGCCCTTGTCGGCCTTGCGCATGCGCGAGAACAACTCCGCGCGCAGCTCACCGATGCGCGGTACCTCCTCGGCATGGAAGGGGATGGGGCGCAGCAGGCGCATGGCGCGCAGGCCGAGGCGTGCGTTCATCAGGCCACTGCCCAGCCCCTGACCGGCCTTGGTGGAGAGACGGCCGGCCAGATTCATCGACAGCAGGTCCATGCTGGCCTCGGCGGCCAGTTCGCTGGCACCGGCGAAGGCCATCGACGCCAGCACCTCCTTGAATAGCCGCAGGCGGCTGGCGTAGCCCAGCTCCAGCCCGTAGAGGCGCGACAGGCGCTCCATCATGCGCAGTCCGCGCCAGGCCACCAGGCTCATGTCGACCCAGGTCAGCGGCGAGACCGCCACCATTACCGCCGTCTCGCCACTCATGCGCGAGATCAGACGCCGCGCCTCACGGTCCCGCGGCCCGAGCACGTGGAAGGCGAACAGCTCGCGGCGCTCCGACGGGGAGTGATGCGCTTCGCAGGCGGCGCGCCAGGCGCGCACGCCGGCATCATCATCGCCGAGCTTCATCTGACGGCGCAGCTGTTCGAGCAGGTCTTCCTGCTGGCTGTCGGCCTTGCCGCCTGCCTTGCCCGAGTCCTCGTCAGGCGTGGCCAGCGCATCACCGCGCTGGCCAAAGCCTCCTTGACCAAAGCTCTCCGGACCAAAGTCATCTTGCTGATGTTCTTCCAGCTCGGCGCGCAGCGCGACGTGCTTGCGCAGGTGACGCAGACGGAAGAGCTCCTTGCCCAGCGCGCGGGCGCCGATCCCGATGGCGCCAAGGCCCAGCAGGCCCCAGGCGCCGGCGATCAGGTCGCCGCCCATGGCCGCCTGATAGAGCGCATGACCGGCTTCGACACCCCCGAGGGTCAGGGTGCCGAGCAGCAGCCATTTGAGGCCGCGATGACGTGGCTTGGCGCTCAGCGTCGCATCGAGTCCCGGTGTAGCGGGTTCCGGTTCGGCCGCCGCCAGTGGCTGGCTTTCCATCTCCGGCGAGAAGTGACGCGCGCCGCGCAGGGACTCTGCCGTGCTCTCTGCCGCGCTTTCGGTGGGGCGCTCGGCATAAGTGGTCGAGGTGGCATCGGCCTGCGCTGAATTGGGGCTCGTGAAGCGTTTGCCCGGGCGCGGATGGCGGGATTCGGTGGTCATTTCAGGTGGTCTCCCAGCAGCCAGTCGAGCACGGCGTCCATGCGAATGTGAGGTGGTGCCTTGCCGTCGACCTGCGGCGGCGCGAAGTGGGGGAAGTCGAAGCGGCTTTCGGCCCAGAAATTCGGATCGGGCAACCGTGAGGGCACTTCACCCGGGAATAGCAGCACGGACTCGCGGCCAGCGCCTTGCGTGTCTGGGTCGCTCGTCCCTTCGTGCTCGCCGAGCAAGTGTCCCGCCAGTGCCGGATGACGCTGACCGTTCTCGACCACTTCACGCGCCTCGCTGGCGCGGATGGCAGCGATGGTGAAGGCCTTGAGCGGCACATCACGATAGCGCAGGCGCTTGAGCGGGTCCGCCAGCAGCTGCTCGAGCAGATCGCGCATCGCGCCATGTTGCTCCGGCGTGACGTGGTCGGCCTTGGTGGCGGCGATGGCCAGGCGGTCGATGCGGCGGTCCATCAGGCGCGCCAGCAGATGACGGCGGCCATAGGCGAAGCTGTCGAACAGCTTGTCCAGCGCGCGGCTCAGGTCGCGGAACGGCGCCGGGCCGGCATTCAGCGCACCCAGCACGTCGATCAGCACGATCTGGCGGTCAAAGCGCCGGAAGTGGTCGTGATAGAAGGGGCGCACCACGCGGCGGCGATAGTGATCGAAGCGCCGCGCCAGGGTGCGGTACAGGCTGGCTTCCGGCAGGGCGGCCAGCGCATCGGCTGTCCACTCGCCGAGCCCCGGCAGCGGGAAGAACTGCAGCACCGGTGCCTCATCCAGCTCGCCGGGCAGCAGGAAGCGGCCTGGTGTCAGGTCGACGAAGCCCCCCTTGCGGCGTGCGGCGTGCAGATAGTCGGTGTACAGGCTCGCGATCTCGGCGAGGCGGTCTTCATCCACTTCGCTGTCTGGTGTCAGGCCCTCGATGGCCGCCATCCAGTCCTTGGCCCAGTCGCCACGTCCGTCAGCCAGCTGTGTCTCGCATTCGCTGCTCCAGGTGGTGAAGTCCTGTTCCAGCATCGGCAGGTCCAGCAGCCATTCGCCGGGATAGTCGATCAGGTCCAGTGTCAGGGTGGCACGCTGGCTGTCGAGCATGCGGGCGGCGCGTGAGGTGGGGCGAAAGCCGATCTTGAGGCGAAGCTCACTGATGCTGCGGGTCGGCGTCGGCCATTCGGGGCCATACGGCGAATGCTGGCCGGACAGCGAGCGCAAGCCGGCTTCCAGCGGGAAGCGCGGGACGGAGAGGTCCGGCTGGCTGACGCGTTCCGCGCCGAGCAGACGGCCATCGCGGGCGGCAGGCAGCAGTTCCAGGCGCGCGCCGAGTCCGGCATGGCGAAGCTGCTCGATCAGCGAGACGAGAAAGGCGGTCTTGCCGGCACCGGAGAGGCCCGTGACGGCGAGCCGCAGCTGGCGGTCGAGACCGCGTTCCAGCAGGTCATGTGCTTCGCGGCCCACATCGCGGGCAAGCTGGCGGGCGTTGCGGGTCATGGTGTTGAACATCAGGCATTCCCTGTCAGTGGGGGCGAGGCGGCGGCGCGACGTGATGGCGTCCTGGCAGCTGATGATGAGCCGGGTGATGGTCGGGACCTGTCAGCGTGCGCCGCACGGCTCGCCATCAACCCTCTATCTGCGGGCGATCGGCGCGCAAGGCAAGCTGACGCCACGCCAGCAGGGCGATGGGCAACAGGCAGGCGGGGATCAGCAGCAGGTTGAGCAGCGCCCAGCCCAGTGTACTGACCAGGGGGCCGGCCAGCAGCGCCGTCACCGCTCCGGTGGTGAAGACGAGGAACTCGTTGGCGGCCTGGGTGCGGGCCTTCTCGCTGGGGCGATGGCAGTGGGTCAGCAGCGTGGTGGCGGGCAGGAAGGTGAAGTTCCAGCCGATGCCGAGCAGGATGAGACCGAGGAAGAACCCCTGGGTTCCCGTCAGGTAGTCGGCGGCCAGCAGCTGCGCGGTGGCAAGGCTTGCCAGCAGGAAGGCGCAGCCGGTCACGATCATGGTGCCCGCCCCGAAGCGGGCGACCAGCCGCCCGGTGAAGAAGGACGGCAGGAACATCGCCACCACATGCCATTGGATGGTGGTGGCGACGTGATCGAAGCCGTGTCCGGCATGGGCCATGGCCAGTGGCGTGGCCGTCATCGCCAGATTCATCACTCCATAGCCGACCATCGCGCTGAGCACGGCCAGCAGAAAGATTGGCTGACGCAGGATCACGCCCAGTGGACGGGGCGGCGCCACTGCATCATCGCCGACGGTCTGGCCGCTGCCTTCACTGGACAGGCGGATGAAAGCCAGCAAGAGAAGCGCCACCAGATAGAGCGCCCCCAGCCCGATGAAGCTGCCCAGGAAGGGCGTGTCGGCCAGCGCATGACTGGTGCGGGCAAGCCAGGGCCCGAAGAAGGCTGCCAGCACGCCGCCACCCATCACCAGCCCGATGGCGCGCTCCCGCTGCTCCGGGGGCGCAGCTTCCATGGCGGCGAAACGATACAGCTGGCCGAAGCCGATCCCGATACCCACCAGCCAGGTGGAGAACAGGAACAGCCCGAAATGCTGAAGATGCAGCGCCAGCACGGCCAGCCCCGCGCCTGCCAGTCCACACAGATTGCCGAGCACGAAGCCGCGGCGTCGTCCGAGGCGTGCGGTGATCAGCGAGGCAGGGATGGTGGCGCACATCAGGCCCAGCCATTGGGTCGCGACCGGCGCGGTCGACCAGCTGCTCGAGGCAAGCTGGGCACCGATCAGCGGCGAGACCGCGATCAACAGGATGTTGCCGCTGACCAGCAACGCCTGACATAGCGACAACAGCGTGACGGCCAGTGGCAGGCGTGCCCGACCGCCAGTGGAGGGTGAGGATGACATGATGACGCAGCTCCGACGGATTGCGGCGCCCGGTGCGCCTGTCCTGATTATGCCTGTGCTCCGCTCAGGCGTTCCAATCCTCCATCAGGCGTCGAGGAGTCCGGGGCGGGTCGCGTGATGACTAGCATGCCTACTCTCCCGCCCATTCCCGCAGGCTGTCCCGGCGCACGCGGCGAATGGCATGTGACAGCTCGCCCTGCTCGGCAAGTCGCTGGATGACCGCAGGCAGCGCGGCGCGGACCTCATCGGCTGACATGCCGGGGGAGAGCTCAGGGGCATAGAGCATCTTGAGCAGCACGTAATCCAGTGGACTCAGCCAATGATCCACCGTGACGTCGCTGAAGATGGAGGGAAACACCCTGTCCGAATCATTGGGTAGCCCCATCAGCTGGGCGGTCTCCTCGACGACGCAGTCCACCAGGCGCGCCTTCTGGCGGGCGTAGTCGACCGGAATCAGGATCAGCCCACTGGCGATGGCCTGATCGGCCCCGGTCTTGAACAGTGTCAGGCAAACGCCTTCCCGCAGTGCCTTGCGCATGCCCGGTGTGCTGGCCTGCTGCTTGCCGAGGTAGGCGGTGGCCTCGCGCGTCATGTGGTCCCGGGCGATGAAGGCGATGCGCAGATTGGCCTCTCTGGCGGAAGGCACGAAACTCAGCGGTTGGCCGGTGATGGTAGATAGATGACGAAACTGGACCTCGCTCATCTGTCGCTGCAGATGTGAGTCGCCCAGCTGCGAGTCGACCCAGACCTTGATCGGTGCCTGCCAGCGGGTCAGCGAGGCAGGGTCGCCGGGCTGATACTCCCGCTTGAGCGCCACCTCCACGAAGCTGTCCGTCAGCACATCGGCGCGCTGCCAGCGCTCGGCGGCCTGGCTGACCGGCACCGACATCAGTGAGACGAGCAGGGAGACCGACAGTGACAGCGCCTTGAGGCGCGGAAGACAGCTACGAAGGCGGTAGCGGGACATGGAATACCTCGGTGATTAGCGACTCGTCCAGCATGCCTGAAAGCGGTGCAGCAAATGCACAAATGCACGAATGCCCCGCCTGTCCGGGGAGACAGGGCGGGGCATTCGTGTCATGGCGGATATGCTGCTCGCAGGGGCGAGTCAGCAAACGGCGTCGGTCAGATGAAGGCCAGATAGATGGCGATCACCAGCACGACCAGCAGCAGCGCGCAGACCTTGGCACCTTTCCAGGGCGTCATGTCGATGGCGCCGACATCCTGCTGGATCCACGGCTCGTCACGCGGTGCCAGCTTGCCGATGATCAACATCATCGCGATCAGCAGCACGAACACCAGGCCGACGAAGTGGAACTCGTGGATCACGTCGAGCACACCGGAGAAGGCCGGCACGAAGTAGACCACGCCAATCACGCTGCAACCGATCAACAGCGCCAGATTGGCGGCGATGGTCGGCACGCGACGCGTCAGCAGCCCCATCAGCACCACGGCGAAGATCGGGATGAAGTAGATGGCATTCATCTTCTGCAGGTAACCGAACAGACTTTCCTGTCCCGCCAGCAGCGGCGCGAGGGTCATGGAGGCGATCGCCAGCACCCAGCCGAAGCCCTTGGAGACCTTGACCACTTCCTCGTCGCTGGCATCGCGTCGCAGATGCGCCTTGTAGATGCCGGTGGAGAACAGCGTGGTGGTGGCGTTCAGCGCCGAGTTGAAGGACGACAGGATCGCACCGACCATCGCGGCGGCGAAGAAGCCGGTCAGCGGCGCTGGTAGCACATCGAACACCAGCTGGCCGTAAGCGCTGTCCGCCTTGACGCCGGAAGAGGCATACAGGTGATAGGCGATGATGCCGGGAATCACCAGATACAGCGGGCCCAGCAGCTTGAGCGCGCCGGTCAGCAGCACGCCTTTCTGGCCCTCGGCGAGGGTCTTGGCGGCGAAGGTGCGCTGGATGATCTGCTGGTTGGTACACCAGTAGAAGAAGTTGATGATCATCACGCCGGTGAACAGGGTCGAGAAGGGCACCGACTGGTCTTCACTGCCCATGGAATTGAATTTCTCCGGATTGGCGGCGGTCAGCGTGTCCCAGCCAGCCATCACGCCCTGGCCGTCGCTCACGGCATCGAGGCCGAACCAGACGATCAGCATGCCGCCGATCAACAGGCCCACGCCGTTCAAGGTGTCGGAGATGGCGATGGAGCGCATGCCGCCGAACAGGGCATAGATGGCACCGATGATGCCGACCACCCAGATGGTCATCCACAGCAGTGCATTGGGCGAGCTGATACCGGTCAGCGAAGGCAGGTCCAGCATGCCCTGCAGGCCGATGGCACCGGAGTAGAGAATGATCGGCAGCAGGATCACCGCGTAGGCGAACAGAAAGATCAGGTTGGTGATCAGCTCGGTGCTGCGCCCGTAACGCAAGGCCAGCAGCTCGGGCAGGGTGGTGATGCCGCTCTTGAGGAAGCGTGGCAGGAAGAACAGCGCCATGACCACCATCGCCAGCACCGCCATGACCTCCCAGGCCATCACCGACAGACCATCGGTGAAGGCGGCGCCATTCAGGCCGACCATCTGTTCGGTGGACAGGTTGGTCATCAACAGTGAACCCGCGATCAGCGGGAAGGTCAGACTGCGTCCGGCGAGGAAATAGCCGGTGGAATGCGAGGTGTCATCGCGATGTGTCCACCACCAGGTCAAGGCGGCGACCAGGCCGGTAAAGAACACGAAAGAAACAAGTGTCAGGGCATGCATGGGGGAGGATTCCTTTAGGCGTGCGGCGACGAATCATGAGGCGGTGGGCAGGTGACCCGGGTGGCGATTCGACGCCGATCCAGCCGTGGCGATGCAATGCACACAGCAAGCTGTGTCATCGTCCGTGAAGAGACTCACCGGTAACATTCACGGCAAGACTGGCGATAGTGTAGGTATCTCCCGATTTCCTGCTATCCGCCATTTGTAGAACATACGTTGGTTTTGAGGTGCAGCTGGCGTCGACTGAGCGTTGAGAATGAACAGGCGGTCATTGCTTCTCAGTCTCTGGTATCAGGCCTTGATCGCAGTGTCGTAACAAGACGCATGTCGCGACTTTCATCGCGCATTGCGGGTCATCCTTGATGCTCGATCAGAGACGCCAGCGCCCCGCCATCGGTAAGGATGACGAGGCGCTGGCGTGCTCGTGTCATACGCTCATGTCGTGCGCTTATGTCATAAGGTCATGGCGATGACGATGACAAGTGGCGTGCAGTCGCGCTGGGCGAGTGGGGCGATCAGCCGGCGAAGGCCAGATAGATCGCCATCACCAGCACCAGCAGCACGATGCTGGCGATACGCGTGCCAGCCCAGGGGGTCATGTCGATGGCACCGACGTCCTGCTGGATCCAGGGTTCGGCGCGCGGTGACAGCTTGCCGATCACCAGCATCATGACGATCAACAGCACCAGCACGATGGCGATGAAGTGGAAGTTGTGCACCCGATCGACCAGCTCGGAAAGCGTCGGCACGAAGTAGAACAGGCCGATGACCGCGCAGCCGAGCACCAGTGCCAGATTGGCGGCGATGGCCGGCACGCGCCTGGACATCAGTCCCACCACGATCACCGCCAGCAGCGGGATGTAGTAGATGGAGTTCACCTTCTGCACGTAGACGAACAGGCTTTCCTGGGTCGCCAGCAGCGGCGCGATGGCCATCGCGGCGGCGGCCATGATCCAACCGGCCCACTTGGACGCCTTGACCACCTCTTCATCGCTGGCTTGCGGCTTGAGACGCGCCTTGTAGACATCGAGACTGAACAGCGTGGCGGTGGAATTGAGCGCCGAGTTGAAGGACGACAGGATCGCGCCGACCATCGCCGCGGCGAAGAAGCCGGTCAGCGGTGCGGGCAGCACATCGAAAACCAGCCGGCCATAGGCGGCGTCGGCCTTGATGCCATCACCGGCGTAGAGCTGGAAGGCGATGATGCCCGGCAGCACCAGATACAGCGGCCCCAGCAGCTTGAGAGCACCGGTCAGCAGTACGCCCTTCTGGCCCTCGGCCAATGTCTTGGCGGCGAAGGTACGCTGGATGATCTGCTGGTTGGTGCACCAGTAGAACATGTTGAGCAGCAGCACCCCGGTGAACAGGGTCGAGACCGGTACTGACTGGTCATCCCCGCCCAGCGAATTGAGCTTCTCCGGGTGGGTCTCCTTGAGCGTCTCCCAGCCGGCGAGAATGCCATTGCCGTCACCGACACGGTCCAGCCCGTAGTAGACGATGATCATGCCGCCGATCAGCAGACCGATGCCGTTCAGGGTGTCGGAGATGGCGATGGAGCGCAGGCCACCGAAGAGGGCATAGATGGCGCCGGCGATACCGACGGCGATCACGGTGCCGGTCAGCAGTACCATCTGCGAGTCGATGCCGGTCAGGGCACGCAGGTCGAGCACGCCCATCAGGCCGAGGGCGCCGGAGTAGAGAATGCTGGGCAGCAGGATGATGGCGTAGGCCAGCATGAAGATCAGGTTGGCCAGCAGCTGGGTGGTGCGATCGAAGCGCAGCGCCAGCAATTCCGGCAGGGTGGTGATACCGCTCTTGAGGAAGCGTGGCAGGAAGAACATGGCCATCGCGACCAGCGAGACCACGGCCACCACTTCCCAGGCCATCACGGAGAGGCCGTCGGTGAAGGCGGCGCCGTTGAGGCCCACCATCTGCTCGGTGGAGAGATTGGTCATCAGCAGGGAGCCTGCGATGATCGGGAAGGTCAGACTGCGCCCGGCAAGGAAATAGCCGGTGGAATGTTGATGGTCGTCACGACGGGTCAGCCACCAGGTGATCACGGCGACCAGCCCCGTGAAGAACACGAAGGAGCTCAGGGTGAGGGCGTTCATGGCGTTATCCTTGTTGAACAACAGGGCTCGGAGGCCTGCCTGCTCAGCTGCCCATCGTCTGCAGAACATGCCTCACCGTTGGCGCGCGGTACCACGAGACACGCTGTCAGCGACCGACATCTAGCGTGCCGATCAGTGTCAAAGAAATGCCTGACCCTCACCATTGATAATTTGTCTGACATTTTTCTGCAATTGTCTGATTCGTGCAGACATAGCCCGCTAGCGGCTGTCGACCTGTCGCCATGACCAGAACGCCCCGCCTCTTGCATGTCGGTCGACAGCAGGAGGCGGGGCGTTGTCGTTGTCAGAAGCTGGTATCGGAAGCCGCCAGTCAGCAGCGAGTTTCAGAAACGGGTGTCAGAAACAACAATTACTGTCAGGCGCTGGCGACGGCGGGGGTCAGCACCTGCTGGTAGAGCGAGGCGCCGTGGATGTCCTTCAGCGTCACGGTCAGCGCTTCGCTCTCGGGATCGAGATCCACCTGGCCGAAGAACTGGAAACCCTCGCTGGGCGACATGTTGGCCCGCCCCTCAGGCGGGGCCTTCACGAATTCGAGTCTCGGCCCGAAGGTGTTGTCCAGCTCACCGGGGCCGTAGGTGCCGGCATGGATCGGCCCGCTGACGAATTCCCAGAACGGCGTGAACTCCTTGAACACGGCGCGCTCGGGCGAGTAGTGGTGCGCGGCGGTGTAGTGCACATCGGCGGTCAGCCAGACCAGATTCTGGATGTCGTGATCGCGCACGAACTTGAGCAGTTCGGCAATCTCCTGCTCGCGCCCCAGCGCCTCACCATCGCCATTGGCGCCATTCTCGAAATTGTCGCCGTCACGTACCAGCAGCCCGATCGGCATGTCGGAGGCGATGATCTTCCAGGTGGCGGTGCTGGCCTTGAGCGACTGCTTGAGCCAGGTGAGCTGATCGCGCCCCAGGAAGTCGGTCTCGGGGCCACGCCCGGACTGGCGATTGGCGGAATTGGGGCCGCGGAAGGTACGCATGTCGAGCATGAACATCTCGAGCCCCGGGCCGAAGCTGAAGTTGCGGTGGATGCGTTCCGGCGCGGCAGGGCCGGTACGCAGTGGCATGTTCTCGAGGAAGGCACGACGCGCATTGGCGGACAGCACGTCGAGATTCTTCTCGGTGTAACGGTCATCCTCGAGAATCTCGCCCGGATACCAGTTGTTGGTGGTCTCGTGGTCATCCCATTGGGCGAACATCGGCACTTCGGCATTGAAGCGGCGCAGGTTCTCATCCATCAGGTTGTAGGCGTACTGACCGCGATACTCGTCCAGGGTCTCGGCGACCTTGGACTTGGCCGGCGTGACGATATTGCGCCACAGGCTGCCGTCATGCTGGGTGACGCTCTCCTCGATCGGGCCATCGGCGTAGATGGTGTCACCGGAGTGGAGGAAGAAGTCCGGCTGGACCTGACGCATGGTCTCGTAGAGGCGCAGGCCGCCGAAGTCCGGATTGATGCCCCAGCCCTGGCCGACGGTGTCGCCGGACCATACGAAGCGCAAGGCGCGCGGTCGCTGGGCACTGGGCGGCAGTACCAGGCGTCCGGCGGTCGCCTCGCTGATGGCACGATGGTCGTCCAGCGCCGCGTAGCGTACCCGGTAGAAGACCTCGCCCTTGGCATTGGCTCGGGAGTTGATGCGGGTCAGGTCCAGCTTGCTGGTCAGGCCGTCCGTCGGCAGTGCCACCGGGCCGCGTACCTGGAAGGCGCCGCGCATCTCGATGTTGTCGGCCAGCTCGATCAGCATGCGGGCCGGCTTGTCGGTCTGGCTCCACAGCATGGCGCGGCTGGCGGTCACGTCGCCACTCATCACGCCGGAAGGCATTCGTGGGCGACGTCCTTCCGCCATTACGATGGCCGGTGCGCCCAGCAGGCCTGAGCTTGCCAGCAGGCCCACGCCGGCACCCTGCAGGCCACGGCTCAGCAGACGTCGGCGGTCCATTCGCGAAGGTGCGCCGGCGCGTGCGGCATGCGAGTCACCGGGGCTCGCGTTCGCGTCGTCCTGCGAGGTGGGCGAGGCAGGTGTCGTGCGCGAGGAGCGGGAAGGTAGCAGATCAGACAGACGGCGGGACATGAAGGGCTTCCTTGTTACGGTCTGGCATCAGGATGGCAGCGGCGGCGAAGGTGCCGCGATGGCTGACAGGGCTCACGGGAGAGGCTACTTTCCACGCTCATGATGACGATCAGGTGTCAGAACCATGATCGCCCCGAGGCGATCGGTGCCTGTCGCCGGGCGCGGCTGCGCGATGGAGTGTGTGCAGCAGTGTCATTCCGTGCCTTTCTTCCGACCTCCCATCAGGACACCCTCCATGCCCCCCTCAACCCCCTCGGATTCCCCGCAACCTGATGCCGCCAGGCTGATCGCGGATAGCCATCCCCAGGCACGGCAGGTGCTCGATCATTGGTTCACTCAGCTGACGCCCAAGGACTGGTTTCGCAAGAGCGAGACCCTCGATGCTCAGCTGCGCGAACGATTCGCGGAGCTGCTCGAGCAGGCGCAGGCCTGTGAACTGTGGGAGTGGCGCACCACTCCCGGTGGGCGGCTGGCGGAAATCCTGCTGCTGGACCAGTTCGCGCGCAACATCCATCGCGGTACCCCGCGCGCCTTCAGTGGCGACAATCTGGCACTCGCGCTCTCCCAGCAGGCCGTCGCGCTGGGCGATCTGGACCGCCTTCCGCTGGCCTGGCAACCCTTCGCGATCATGCCGTGGATGCACAGCGAATCGTTGCGCATCCATGAACACGCCGAACACTTGTTCGCACGCCCCGGCCTCGAGGACACCCTGCGCTATGAGCATCTGCATGCGGACATCGTGCGTAGATTCGGCCGCTACCCGCATCGCAACGCGATTCTCGGTCGTGAGTCCACGCCGGAAGAGATCGCCTTCCTGGGCCAGCCCGGCTCTTCATTCTGACGAATGAAAGATCGCCCCCTTTTAATTGTGTGACGTCGTCTCCAAGACTTGTACAGCGGCGCCAAGCGCCTGTACATCAGCATGGAAGGAGACAGCAGATGGGTATCATTCTCGGGTTGATCATCGGTGGTCTGGCCGGCTGGATCGCAGGCAACATCATGCGCGGCGGCAGCTTCGGCATTCTTGGCAACATCGTCGTCGGTGTCGTCGGCGGTCTGCTGGGCAGCGTCATCTTCAAGCTGCTGGGGTTGGCCTCCACCGGCATCATCGGCTCGCTGGTCGTCTCGGTCGTGGGGGCGGTGGTGTTGCTGTGGATCGTCTCGAAGGTCAAGTCCAAGGCCTGACGGCGCGTCATGGAGCTACCGGCAAGCCAGGGTCGGAGGTATTCCATCGAGCAATGTCTGGCATGCAGCAGAAGGGACAGGAGTTCCTTGCGGGTGTCTGGAGGGAGCCATTCGGACACTCGCCCATCAAGGTCGCCCGTCATCGGTTGCCCCTGACGCCCACGTGATTCACATGACCGTGGCAAGGCAGTCGGACAGGGTGATAAAGAGGCCGAATCATCCGTCAGTCATTCCGGATGACGTGTTGCAGATTTAGCGAAAACAGGAGCGTTTGAGCATGGCGAGCAATGAACACGATTCAGCACCTTCTTCCCAGTCGAATGCCGACAGCGCGAAGTGCCCCTATCACGAGGGTCAGAACCGCTCGGCAGAGGGAGAGAACCCCTATACCCATCCCAACCGCAATGGGCCGCACGACACCAAGCCCAATGCCGGTGACGGTCATGCCAAGGACGAGGCGCTGGAGACCTATCGCGCCGACGCCGAAGGGCATGACCTGCGTACCAACCAGGGGCTGCGCATCGCGGACAATCACAACTCGCTGAAGGCGGGGGAACGCGGTCCGACCCTGATGGAAGATTTCATCTTCCGCGAGAAGATGAACCACTTCGACAATGAACGTATTCCTGAGCGTATCGTTCACGCGCGTGGCGCGGCCGCACACGGGTATTTTCAGGCCTACGACAATGCCGCCAGATATTCCAAGGCTGGCGTGTTCAGCGACCCGTCCAGGAAGACGCCGGTGTTCGTGCGCTTCTCGACCGTGCAGGGCTCGCGTGGCTCCAACGATACCGTCCGTGACGTGCGCGGCTTCGCGACCAAGTTCTATACCGATGACGGCAACTGGGACCTGGTCGGCAATGACATCCCGGTCTTCTTCATCCAGGACGCCATGAAGTTCCCCGACTTCGTGCATGCCGTGAAGCCGGAGCCGCACAACGAGATTCCCCAGGGACAGTCGGCGCACGATACCTTCTGGGACTTCGTGTCACTGATGCCGGAAACCACTCACACCGTGCTGTGGACCATGTCGGACCGCGCCTTCCCGCGCCATTACCGCAACATGGAAGGCTTCGGTGTGCATACCTTCCGTCTGATCGATCGTGAAGGCGTGTCGCGCTTCGTCAAGTTCCACTGGAAGCCGGTGGCCGGTACCTGCTCGCTGATCTGGGATGAAGCCCAGAAGCTGTGGGGACGTGACCCGGACTTCAACCGTCGCATGATGTGGGATGACATCAAGAACGGTGCACCGCTGGAGTGGGAGCTGGGCATCCAGGTGGTCGAGGAGAAGGATGAGCACAGCTTCGACTTCGACATTCTCGACCCCACCAAGCTGATCCCCGAATCGCTGGTACCGGTGGTGCCGATCGGCAAGATGGTGCTGGACCGCAATCCGGACAACTACTTCGCCGAGACCGAGCAGGTCGCCTTCAATCCGGCCAACATCGTGCCGGGCATCGACTTCTCCAATGACCCGCTGCTGCAGGGGCGTCTATTCTCCTATCTGGATACCCAGATGCTGCGTCTTGGTGGGCCGAACTTCCACGAGATCCCCATCAACCAGCCGGTGTGCCCGTTCCACAACAACCAGCGCGATGCCCAGCATCGTCAGACCATCAACACGGGTCAGGCGTCCTACGAGCCGAACTCCATCGATGGTGGCTGGCCGGCCGAGACACCGCCGTCCAACGACGCCCATGGGGGTTTCGAGCCGTATCATGAGCGCATCGAGGCGCACAAGGTACGTGCGCGCAGTGCCTCCTTCGGGGATCACTATTCCCAGGCCACCCTGTTCTGGAACAGCCAGACTGACGTGGAGAAGGAACACATCATCGCGGCCTATACCTTCGAGCTTTCCAAGGTCGAGCGTCCGTGGATCCGTGAGCGGGTGATCACCGAGATCCTGCCCAACATCGATCTGGAACTGGCACGTCGCGTCGGTGAGAATCACGGTATCGAGACACCGACCAGCAAGCCCGCGCCGGACGGTGAACTGGGCACCAGCCAGGTCGACAGCGACCCGGCGCTCAGCCTGATGGCGCGCCTGCCGGACTCGATCGCCACCCGCAAGGTCGCGATTCTGGCCGCCGATGGCGTCGCCATGGAAGATGTTCGCTCGACCAAGGAGCAGCTGGCCGCCGAGGGTGCCGAAGGGTTGTTGATCGCCCCGAGCATGGCACCGATCAAGGCCGGAGACGGCACCATGCTGTCGCCGGATGCGATGCTCAATGGCCTGCCGTCCGTGGCGGTGGATGCCGTCGTCGTCGCTGGCGGTGTGGGTAGCGTCGAGGCGCTGAGCGGCTCGGGCCTCGGACTCTATTATGTCCAGGAAGCCTACAAGCACCTGAAGCCCATCGTGGCGATCTGCGAAGGCAAGGAGCTGCTGGCCGCCGCACGCGTGCCGGTCGAGGAGGGCGTGATCCTGGTGGATGATGTGCTCGCCGCCAGCCTGCCGCTGCGTGATGCCCTGATGGCTCACCGGGTGTGGTCGCGTGATGCGCGTGCCAATCAGATGCCAGCATGAGGCGCTGACGTCCCACAAGGTATGATGTGACTCACCAAGCCCCCTGACCTGCGAAGGTCAGGGGGCTTTTTCATGGTCATGATGCGGTCATCTGTGGACGTGAAGATGGGGTGGCGGTGATAAGGTGTAAACAGGGTTGGTGATGTCGTCGGGTTGAGTGCCGTCCCGCGGTTCACGCCGCTGAGAGGGGCTGATAGGCTCGGTGATAGGGGCTGATTATCAAAGGCATGCTGGTAATTGATTATCGCTGGATGCATCAGGTGCGTAAGGTAAGCAGGCATCAAGGGGCCACAAGCCAGCACATGCCGGGCAGGCATCGGCCCCGATCCGATTCGACAATGGGCTGCAGGCTTTCACATCAAGCAGCGCATGAAGAAAATGTGACATCAGCAGCATCTGGCCTTGCCAGTCGAGTTTGATAGCGCTTTTTTCTACCTGACAGGAGAACGTCTACATGTCCCAGACTCCACGCTATACCACTGGTAACGGCGCCCCGGTGCCTCACGATGACATCAGCCAGACAGCGGGCCCGAATGGCTCACTGACCTTCGACAACTGGCGTCTGTTCGAGAAGCTGGCGCACTTCAACCGTGAGCGCATTCCGGAGCGTGTCGTCCACGCCCGCGGCGTCGCCGCCTACGGCACCTTCACCCTGACCCGTGACCTGTCTGATCTGACCATCGCCCGCTTCCTGCAGGGTGTCGGCAAGCAGACCCCGTTGCTGGCGCGTTTCTCCACCGTGGCCGGTGGTCAGGACAGCGGCGACAACACTCGTGACGTGCGCGGCTTCTCCCTGAAGTTCTACACCGAGGAAGGCAACTGGGACATGGTCGGCAACAACACGCCGGTGTTCTTCATCCGTGAGCCGTCCAAGTTTCCTGACTTCATCCATACCCAGAAGAAAGACCCGCGCACCAACATGGTCGACTGGCAGAACCGCTGGGAATTCTGGGCCAACCATCCGCAGGCGCTGCATCAGGTCACCATCCTGATGTCCGACCGCGGTATCCCCAAGTCGCTGACCACCATGAACGGCTACAGCTCGCATACGCTGAGCCTGTGGAACGACAAGGGCGAGCGTGTCTGGGTCAAGTGGCACTTCAAGACCGACCAGGGCCACGAGACACTGACCGATGATGAAGCGGCACAGGTCGCACCGGACTTCCACCAGCACGACATGTTCACCCGCCTCGAGCGTGGCGAGCGTCCGAGCTGGACCGTCAACCTGCAGGTGATGACTGAGCAGCAGGCGCGCGACTACCACATCAACCCGTTCGATCTGACCAAGGTGTGGCCGCACGGTGACTTCCCGCTGATGGAAGTCGGCAAGATGGAACTCAATCGCAACCCGGAGAACTACTTCGCGGAAGTCGAGCAGTCCGTCTTCTCGCCGTCCAACTTCGTGCCGGGTATCGGCGCCTCGCCGGACCGCGTGCTGCAGGCACGTCTGTGGGCCTACGCCGATGCACACCGCTACCGTGTCGGTGCCAACGCCGAGCAGCTGCCGGTCAACCGTCCGGTCTGCCCGGTCAACCACTACCAGCGTGATGGCGTGATGGCGGGCATGTGCCCGGTCACCGGTCACGGTGGCGGTCCGCTGGGCGGCCAGGTCGGCCAGGGCGTGCCGGGAGAAACGAAGGAAGGTGGCCAGTACTCACGCACCAACTTCTACCCGAACGAGCGCGCAGACCAGGGGGCTCCGGTGCCGGATGCCACCGTCGCCGAGCCGGCGATGCCGCTGGAGCAGAACGCCTGGATGGGCTATCACGACAACAGCGATGAGGATAACTACAGCCAGGCCGGCAACCTCTATCGCCTGTTCGACGAAGGCCAGAAGACGCGCATCACCGACGTCATCGCCGGCACCATGGTAGGCGTCAGCCACGTGGTCCAGGACAAGATGATCGCGCATCTCCGCCAAGCGGATGCCGACTATGGCGAGCGTGTCGCCACCAAGCTGGCCAAGCTCGATCCGCGCTGAGTCAGTCATGCTGCACCCTTCGTCAGGTCAGCAGTGATTCCATGAACTGACGAAAACCTCAAGGCCCCCGCCGGTGAACCGGCGGGGGCCTTGTCGTATGCGTGAAGCGGAAAACAGATCGCGCCTCAGCCGTCGTCGCGGAGGGTGTCTTGCGCGTTCGCCGTGTCACTCATCCCCAGCGCCCACAGCAGGAAGGCATCCTGACGCGCATTGTCCCGCCACGCCTTGAAGCGACCCGAGGCACCGCCGTGTCCGGAGCTCATGTCGGTGCGCAACAGCACCGGATGCGGCGTGCAGTCCATCTGGCGCAGACGCGCATACAGCTTGGCCGGTTCCCAGTAGGGCACGCGGGTGTCATGCCAGCTGCCCTGCAGGAACAGCGGCGGATAGGGCGCGGCACTCAGGTTGTCCAGCGGCGAATAGGCGCGGATGCGGCGGCGTGCCTCGTTCTCGTGCGGGTTGCCCCACTCGGTGTACTCCGCCGTGGTCAGCGGCAGCTCAGGGTTTTCCATGGTGCGCAGCACATCGACGAAGGGCACATCGAGCACCGCGGCGCAGAAGGCCTCGGGACGCTTGTTGAGGCTGGCACCGACCAGCAGACCACCGGCGCTGGCACCGTAGGCGGCGATGCGATCCGCGGCCCCGACGCCTTGCTCGACCAGCGCATCACGCGCGGCAAGGAAGTCGTTGAAGCTGTTTTCCTTGTGCTCCAGCTTGCCGGCCAGATACCAGGGCTCTCCGCGATCACCGCCGCCACGCACGTGGGCGACCGCGAAAGCCACCCCACGTGTCAGAAGCTCAAGACGGGCAATCGAGAACCAGGGGTCCAGCGTCTCGCCGTAGGCACCATAGCCGTAGAGCAATACCGGCAGCGGGGCGTGAGGGCGGCCTGTGTCGTCACATAGATCGCGCCGCATGACCACCGAGACCGGCACCTGCTCACCATCGTCGGAAGTCGCCCACAGGCGGCGGCTGATCAGCTGCTCGGGCGCGAGATCGCCATGCACGGTCTGACGCTTGAGCAGGCGGCGCTCACCCGTGTCGAGGTCCAGCTCGATCCAGCTCGGCGGCGTGGTGAAGCTCTCCTCGCGGATGCGCAGGCGGCGAGCGTTGAAATGTGGGCAATCGCCCAACCCCTGACTAAGGGGCTGTTCAGGCAGCGCGAGACGTTCGTCACGCTGGATGACGCCGCTGTCGTCGAATTCCACGACGCGCAGCCAGGCCTGGGCCTGCCGGTGATCGCGTTC
The DNA here is from genome assembly GCF_011319755.1 of Cobetia sp. MB87. Lineage (NCBI taxonomy): Bacteria > Pseudomonadati > Pseudomonadota > Gammaproteobacteria > Oceanospirillales > Halomonadaceae > Cobetia > Cobetia sp. MB87. The sequence continues at coordinate 439,873 of NZ_VFBC01000008.1, forward strand.
ATCGACCATCAGCCCCCAGCTGAAGGCCTCGACGCCTTCCAGCGTCACTTCATCGCGGGTAGCGATCAGCGGCTGCCAGTCGCCGGGCGCATGCTCGGCGGCGATATCGAGCTGGAAATGCGGCGCTTGCCTGTTGTGCAGCACATAGAAGTGGCCGGGGCGGTGGTCGACGCCGTACTCGACGCCGGTCTCGCGGGCGCGCACCAGACGCCTCTCACCCAGCGGGGCGTCGGCCTTGAGCAACCAGGTCTCGCTGGTGTCCTTGGAGGCGGTCTCCAGAATCAGCCAGGCGCGTGAGCGGGTCTTGCCCATGCCGACCCAGAATTCGCTGTCTTCCTCGCGATAGAGCAGCGTCTCGGCGCGGCTCGCCACATTCAGACACCAGATCTCGAAGGGGCGCTGGGTGTTGTCATAGCGCGTGAACAGCAGGTGCTGGCCGTCCTCGGCCCACACCAGATCCGGCCCGATATCCTCCAGCAGACACTCGTCATCGTGACCGGCGTTGCGTGAGTCGCCATTCGTCGCGTTCAGTGTTGCAAGACGCAGGCTGAACACCTCGTCGCCGCTGGTGTCCAGAGTCCATGCCAGTTGCTGTTCATCCGGGGAGATGGCCATCTCGCCCAGCTCGACGAAGTCGTGATGGCGCGACAGGCTCTGCAGGTCCAGCAGGCATTCGTGCTGGCGGGTATCGGCGGGGTCGGCACCGATCGCATGGCGCCACCAGACTGGATAGTCGGCGTCAGCGGCGGTCTCGCTCCAATAGATGTAGTGATCCAGCGCCTCGGCCAGGCTTGAGACGGCCAGTTCGCGGCGCGCAAGATGGCCGTGATAGAGAGCATCGCTCAGCGGCGCGAGCGGGGCGAACCAGCGATCGCTCTCGGCGTTGGCCGCCGTGAGAAAGGTGGTGACCTCTGGCGTGTCGCGTTCTTCAAGCCAGTGCCATTCGGGGTCATCGGCACGATAATGGCGCTGGACGGGGCTATCGGGCATGGCTACCTCGTGAAAGTCGGGTGCTCGAGTGTGTCGGGCGGGCATGGAGTGTAACATTGAGCCTGTCCCACAGCGTGCGCAAGCCCTTGCCTCATGGGAGGCATCGCCGCCGTGAGAGATGAACGCGCAGCCTCTGGTGCCATACAGACGTGTGGCCCCGATGATGGGATGACTCGATGGCTGAACTGAGGTGCTGGGTGCTTCTGCACCCAACAGGCAACCCTCAGAATGTCAGTCTCGACAGGATGTTATGACAGGAGTGAAGGGCATGATGATTTCCGATTCGCTGCCGCAGATGTGGCTGATCTATTTTGGCCTGGCGGCGGTAGTGCTGTTTACCGGCTATATGGCGGTGCGAATACTGCCGCGTTTTCTGCGCTGGATCCTCGTCGGCGGCATCGCCGGCATGATCGCCGTGCCGACCAGTTTTCACGTCACGGCCAGCGTCGCGGAAGATGCCTATACCGGCCTTGCGCCAGCCATCGTGGCCTTTGCCGTCAGCGTGGTACAGAAGGATGGTGGTGGCATGGCCTCGGCCTTCGGCATGCTGGTACTGGGCATCGGGGCGGGCGTGGTGCTGGGCCTGGTGATCTGGTGGCTGGGTCGCGGGCGTGAACAGCGTCGTCGCGCCGTCCAGCAGCGCCGTCAGCCTCATGCCCACGAGCAGGAGGATGAGGAAGTGGGCGAAGGCCACGCCGCTGGCGCCAGCTTGCGTAGCGAGAAACGTGGCACCCCGGCTCGTGCGTCGGCGCGTACCCGCGCAGGCCGTGACCGTCAGGAACCGTCGCTCTGATCGAGCGTCGTTCGATCAGCGCCAGCCGTGCATTGTCCTAGCGTGGACTAAGGATCTGTCATGCCCCGTGATGTAGCTGTCACTTCATCTCATGAGCCAGCCTGTTCATCAGAGCTTGCGTCCGGCTCTCTATCGAAAGTTGCGGGGGCGCGCTGGCTGGCTGCCCTGATGCTGGCGGGCATCAGTCTCGCGTCGCCCTCGGCCTTCGCCGAGCAGGCATCGTCAGCGGACAACGCCTCGGCCAGCGAGCCGATGAGTGGGTCGGTAAGTGGGCCGGTAGATGAGTCGCCAAGCGAGCAGGCTGAGCAGATGCCGTTCGTGGCCCGGGATGTCGCGAGTGACGCGGTCGCCGTGGGTGGCTCGGCGCGCGACATTGCGCCTGACCTGCGCATGGCGATCGATGTCTCCGGCAGCATGAAGCACAACGACCCGACCAATCTGCGCGCCAGTGCGCTGGACCTGCTGGTCACCTTGCTGCCGGAGCGCTCGCGTGCGGGGCTGTGGGGCTTCGGTGAGCAGGTACAGCCCCTGCTGGCACTGGGCGCGGTCGATGCGGGCTGGAAGCAGGCGGCCCGCGGGCTGGAAGGGCGGCTTGACGATTACGAGCAGTACACCGATCTCGAGGCGGGTCTGCGTGCCGCCGCCGAAGGCGCCGATGCGAGCATCGATGGCCAGGGGCCGCGTCAGATCATTCTGCTCTCCGATGGCATGGTCGACCTGCGTGAGCCGAGCAGCGAGAAGGCCGCCTCGGACAGCGCCTCACGTCAGCGCATCACCGATGAACTGACGCCACAGCTTGCTGCGCACAACATCACGGTGCATACGGTCGCGCTGTCGCGCAATGCCGATATCGATCTGCTGCAGCAGGTCGCCGATGGCACCGGTGGGCTGGCGACGGTCGCCGAGACCCCGGAAGATCTGCTGCGTGCCTTCCTCGGGGCGCTCGACCGAATCGTGCCCGGCGAGCTGGTGCCGCTCGAGGACAAGCGCTTCACCATCGATGGCAGCGTCGAGGAATTCACGGCGCTGGTCTTCCACGGCCCCGATGACAGCGCACCGGTGTTGATCGCGCCGGATGGCCAGCGCTATTCGCTGGCCGACAAGGCCTCGTTGCCCGAGGGTGTGCGCTGGGAACATCAGCCGCGCTATGACCTGATCACCGTGACCGATCCCGAGGCCGGGCAGTGGCGTATCGAAGGGCAGGTGGGCGTCGATAGCCGTATCACCGTGGTGTCAGACCTGGCGCTGGTATCGCGCCCGCTGCCCGCCACGCTGTATCGCGGCTTTGGCTATTCTCTTGCGGCTTCGCTGGTCGACGGCGCACGCGATGTCGCCGAGCAGGATTTCCTGGCGACGCTGGACGGCAATGCACGTCTGGTGCCGGAAAACGAGGGTGGCGCGGATGCCAAGGAAGAGAGCGCAGCACGTTCAGCCGGCATGGCAGCAGACACGGGTGTCGTGACCACCGCCCAGCAGCGCGGCCTTGAGCGTGACGGCGCAGAGTTCAGCGTCAACATGCCGCCGCCGCAGCAGCTGGGTGGCGCTCGCCTGACGCTCACCATCAAGGGGCAGCGCGATGGTGCGCCCTTTGCGCGTCAGTTGAGCCAGCGCACCAGCGTGGTCGACCCGCTGCTGGTCGAGCCTATCGGTGGCAATGCGCAGAATGCGACGCCGCCGAGCGCGCTGGAGGTCAGCGCGCGCCATCCTCTGCTCAACACCGCCAATACCCAGCTGGACGCGACGCTGCAGGGCGAGCCGTTGAGCGTGGCGGAAGCGGGCGAGACTCGCTGGCGTATCGAACTGCCGCCGCTGGAACGTGACGTCAGTGCCGATGTGCAGATCAGTGCACGCATCGCGCTGGGCGGGAGTTCGCGGGTGATCGACCTGGCGCCCTATACCCTCAACGAGAATGCGGCGCGGCGTGCCGCCAATCTGGACCGCTCACCCATCGAGGGTGAGTCATTCGGTGAGATTCAGGGCCTGGATCAGGCGGTAGAGGAGAAGGAAGACCTCAATGATCTGCTGATGAAGGGCCGCCTGCCCATCGACAAGGTGCCTGCGTTGATCAGTCAGTGGTTCGAAGGGGCTTCGGACTTTGCCCGGCGTGAGGCAGAATCACCGCAAAGCCGCATGATCGCTTACGCCGTGGCCGGTGTGATCGGCCTGCTGGTAGTGATCATGTTGGTGCGTCGCATGACGCGCAAGCCGACTCAGCGGGAGGAACCCCATGTGTGAACTGCTCGGCATGAGTGCCAATGTGCCGACCGATATCTGCTTCAGCTTCGCCGGTTTTCTGCAGCGAGGCGGTGGTACTGGTCCGCACCGCGATGGCTGGGGAATCGCCTTCTATGAAGAGGGCGGTTATCGCGAATTCCGTGACCCGCATCCGTCGGTGGATTCGCCCATCGCGCGCATGATTCTCGACTATCCGATCAAGTCGCAGATGGTCATCAGCCATATTCGCCAGGCCAATGTCGGCCAGGTGACACTGGCCAATACCCACCCGTTCACGCGCGAGCTGTGGGGCCGGCAGTGGTGCTATGCCCATAATGGTCAGCTGGCGGACTGGCAGGCACTGCCCCTGCCGTACTATCGCCCGGTGGGCAGCACGGACAGCGAGCACGCCGCCTGTTTCCTGCTCGGTGAGATCCGGAGGGCCTTCCCTGAACCGCCCTCTCGCTGTGAAGACCTGTGGCGGCATCTGCACGCCCAGTGCGAGCGTCTGCGCGGGCTTGGCGTCTTCAATCTGCTGCTCTCCGATGGCGTGCATCTCTACGCCTACTGCTCCACCAAGCTGGCGCACATCACGCGCCGCGCTCCTTTCGGGCAGGCGAGCCTGACTGACTTCGAGATGAGCGTCGACTTCCAGCAGCACACCACCGATGCCGATGTGGTCTCGGTGATCGCCACTGATCCGCTGACCGACAACGAGCAGTGGCAGCGGCTGCTGCCGGGGCAGCTGGTCGTGTTCCGCGAAGGCGAGCTGGTCGCCAGTCTCGGCGGTGAGTTGCCGCTGAGCCAGGAAGAGCCAGGGCAGGAGCCGGCCGAGAGCGGCGCGGTCGATCGCACCGCGACCGCGCGCCGCAAGCCCGACTGGCTGGCTTCTGACTTGAGTTGCTGACGTTTGGTGATCTGCGTCGCTGACGCTGAGTGACGGAGAAAGAGCTTGAATGCCAGACACACGAAGGGCCGCGATTGCGGCCCTTCGTGTGTCTGGCTGTTGTCTGGTCTACGTGTGAGACTCAGCCTTCGACGTCGTCGAACATGCCGGCGAACATCGGCGAGGACAGGTAGCGCTCGCCGCTGTCCGGCAGGATGACGACGATGGACTTGTCGGCGTAGGCGGGGTCTTCTGCCAGACGCAGTGCCGCGGTCATCGCCGCACCGCAGGAGATGCCGCACATGATGCCTTCTTCCTGCATGATGCGACGCGCCATGGCCATGGCGTCTTCACTGGCGACGGGTTCGACGCGGTCGATCAGCGCCAGGTCCAGGTTGTCGGGAATGAAGTTGGCGCCGATGCCCTGGATCTTGTGCGGGGCTGGCGTGATCGATTCGCCCTGCATGCGCTGGGTAATGATGGCGGATTCCGCCGGCTCCACCGCCACGGCTTCGAGTGACTGGCCGCGCACCGTCTTGAAGTAGCGGGCGATGCCACTGATGGTGCCGCCGGTACCGACGCCCGCGACCAGCACGTCCATCTCGCCATCCAGCGCGTCCCACAGCTCTGGGCCGGTGGTCTCTTCGTGGATGCGCGGGTTGGCCGGGTTGGAGAACTGCTGCGGCAGGAAGTAGCGTTCCGGCTCGGCCTTCTGCAGCTCGCAGGCCTTGTCGATGGCGCCCTGCATGCCCTTGGCCGGATCGGTCAGCACCAGGTTGGCGCCGAGGGACTTCAGCACCTTGCGGCGCTCCATGCTCATCGAGGAAGGCATGGTCAGGGTGACGGGGTAGCCACGCGCCGCGCCGACGAAGGCCAGTGCGATACCGGTGTTGCCGGAGGTCGGCTCGATGATCTCCATGCCCAGCTTGAGTGCGCCGCGCTCTTCGGCGTCCCACACCATGCTGGCACCGATACGGCACTTGACCGAGAACGCCGGGTTGCGGGCTTCCACCTTGGCGTACAGGCGTGGATGGCTGCTGAGGCGGTTGATCTTGACCAGCGGTGTATTGCCGATGGCTTGCGAGTTGTCCTGATAGATCTTGGCCATGCGAGGTCCTCTGGATATCTGGCGGCTAGACAGCGAGCAGGCCCGCTGCTTGAGTGAAGTGATGACGCTCAGCAGCGGCTGTCGCGACTGTATGAGCATAAGGTTAAGGGCTAGCCTGGCGCGACTCAAAGGCCTGAAGCGCATAACGACATGGCAAGGTTGCCAGTCGCGGTCAGCCTCTGACCAAGGTCGTACAAGAGTAGTGATCTGATTTGACGAGACTTTTCAGAATGTGAACGATGGTTTCAATCGGTCGTTTTACATCGTTGGCCTGACTGGTTAAGGTGAAGTGCGGCGGCCCTGGAGGTTCTCGCCAAGGTGTCGCCGGTGCGTTGCCGGCACCTGCGCGCGCGCTGTCGCGCCGTCCTTTTCCCATCACGCCGCCATTCATGTCATTGTTCACATGTGGGCGTGACGCCCTGATAACAACAAGTGCTGAATTCTCGCCTGTGGCTGTCAGTGAAAGACTCCGCGCCCGGCCACGATCCAGCAGACGAATGCAGTCATGGAGCCCAAGCCATGCATGATGCCAATCCTGCCAACGCCTCGGCAGACCCGGAAGCCGACAAGGCGTCTGATCACGCTGGCCCCGTGACCGGGGACGCCAACCTGATCGTCAGTGGTGAGCCGTTGTCCGGCCTCGAGGATTACCCCTCGATTCTCGAGGTCTTCGAGGCCAGCTGCGCCAACTATGCCAGCCGTCCGGCCTTCAGCTGCATGGACAAGACGCTCAGCTACGCCGATGTGGACCGCCTGTCGCGCAATTTCGCCGCCTGGCTGGAACACGAGACCGGCCTTGAGCCCGGGGATCGCATCGCCATCCAGCTGCCGAATCTGCTGCAGTTCCCGGTGGCCGTGTTCGGCGCGCTGCGCGCCGGTCTGGTGGTGGTCAACACCAACCCGCTCTATACCGAGCGCGAGATGCAGCACCAGTTCCATGACTCCGGCGCCCGCGCCATCGTGATTCTGGCCAACATGGCGGACAAGCTCGAGAAGGTGCTCAAGCGCACGTCCATCGAGGAGGTCATCATCACCGAGATCGGTGACCTGCATGACTTTCCCAAGCGCCCGCTGATCAATCTGGCGGTGCGCTACGTCAAGAAGATGGTGCCGAAGTACCACCTGCCCGACGCCCACTCGCTGCGCAGCGTGCTCAAGCGCGGCGCGGGGCTCTCGCACACACGTGTCACGCGTCAACCCGAGGACATCGCCGCGTTGCAGTACACCGGCGGCACCACCGGGGTTGCCAAGGGCACCATGCTGACCCACCGCAATCTGGTCGCCAACATGCTGCAGGCGCGCGGCGTGATCAGTGATGTGCTCAATGAAGGCCAGGAGGTGTTGATCGCGCCGCTGCCGGTCTATCACATCTATACCTTCACGGTGAATTGCCTCTACAGCATGGAGAGCGGCAACCACAGCGTGCTGATCACCAATCCGCGCGACATCGACGGCTTCATCAAGACGCTGGCCAGGACGCCGTTCACCGCCTTCGTTGGCCTCAACACGCTGTTCTCGGCGCTTTGCCAGCGTGATGATTTCAAGGCGCTGGACTTCTCCAGCCTCAAGCTGACCATCTCCGGCGGCATGGCCCTGACGCGCAGCGCAGCTGAACGCTGGGAAGCCGTCACTGGCTGCCCGATCGCCGAGGGCTACGGCATGACCGAGACCTCGCCCATCGTCAGCTTCAATCCGCCGCGCGAGCTGCAGCTGGGCACCATCGGCAAGCCGGTGCCGGGCACCGAGCTCAAGGTGGTGGATGCCGATGGCGTGACGCTGGGGCGTGATGCGCCGGGCGAACTGTGCGTGCGCGGCCCCCAGGTGATGAAGGGCTACTGGCAGCGTGACGATGCCACGCGTGAGGCGATGGATGACGAGGGCTTCATCCGCACCGGCGATATCGCGGTCATCCAGCAGGACGATTTCGTGCGCATCGTCGATCGCAAGAAGGACATGATCATCGTTTCAGGCTTCAATGTGTTCCCCAACGAGATCGAGGACGTGGTCAGCGGGCATCCGGATATCGTCGAGGCCGCGGCCGTGGGCGTGCCGGACGAGCAGAGCGGCGAGGCGATCAAGCTGTTCGTCGTGTCCAGCAACCCGGATCTGGATCGCGACAGCCTGCGCAGCTGGTGCAAGGAGCAGCTGACCGGCTACAAGGTGCCGCGCTTCGTCGAATTCCGCGACGAACTGCCCAAGACCAATGTCGGCAAGGTGCTGCGTCGTGAGCTGCGCGACAGCGAAGAGAGCGCTGGCAATACGCCGGTACGCGAGCACTGAGGGCAGCGCTGAGCCGGCGGCGTGGCAGGAGACAAGCGCCGCCAAGGTTGGGCGCGGCTACGTGCAGGGCTACAATGGACGGCCCGTCACTTGTTGACGGGCCGTTTTGTCATTCAGGCATCATGGCTTGCTGCCCCGTGCAGGCGAGAGTGAGGCTGAATTCCCGAGAGTTTCCGGCTGCGCGCGTGGCGTGTGGTCGCTGGTTGAGAAGAGGCAGTCCTTGAGCGACACCGCTACCGCACCGTCCGAACATGCGCGTCTTGAAGCCCTCGCGGCTCGCCTTGAACGCGCCCTGAGCCGTGATCAGCGCGAGCTGGGCAAGCGCCTGGCTGGCCTGCGGCGGCGTCTCAAGGAAGGCAAGCCGGTCGATCGTGCCATCAACGACATCGAGAGCCGCCTGGAGGCGAGCATCGCCCAGCGCACTGCACGCGAGACGGCGCTGGCGCGCTGGCAGACCCCCGCCGCGCTCAACTATCCGCCGGAGCTGCCGGTGGTGGAACGTCGCGAGGACATCCTCGCCGCGCTTGCCGAGCATCAGATCGTGGTGGTCGCCGGTGAGACCGGTTCGGGCAAGACCACCCAGCTGCCCAAGCTGTGTCTGGAGATGGGGCTGGGGCGCAATGGCCTGATCGGTCACACCCAGCCACGCCGTCTGGCGGCGCGTTCGGTGGCGGCACGTCTGGCCGAGGAGCTCGAGACGACACTCGGCGACACGGTCGGCTATCAGGTGCGCTTCAATGACACCACCGGCCCGTCGACGCTGATCAAGCTGATGACCGACGGTATCCTCCTGGCGGAAACCCAGCATGACCCGGACCTGAGCCGCTACGAGGCAATCATCATCGATGAGGCCCACGAGCGCAGTCTGAACATCGACTTCCTGCTCGGTTATCTCAAGCGTCTCACCGCGCGCCGTCCGGACCTCAAGATCATCATCACCTCGGCGACCATCGACGTGGAGCGCTTCAGTCAGCACTTCGCGGCCCAGGATGGCACGCCGGCGCCCATCGTCTCGGTCAGCGGGCGCAACTTCCCGGTCGAGACCCAGTACCTGCCGCTGGTGCGCGATGCCGAGGATGAGGAAGACCTCAGCCTGCAGGAAGGCATCCTGCGCGCGGTGGAAGAGCTGTCAGTGATCGAGCGTGAGAAGGGCTGGATGCAGGGCCCGCGTGACGTGTTGATCTTCCTGCCCGGCGAGCGCGAGATCCGCGCTACCGCGGACACCCTGCGTCGCGCCCAGCTGCGTGATACCGAGGTGCTGCCACTGTACGCGCGCCTCTCGAACGAAGAGCAGAATCGCGTCTTCCAGCCGCATCGTGGCCGTCGCATCGTGCTGGCCACCAATGTCGCCGAGACCTCGCTGACCGTGCCGGGCATCCGCTACGTGATCGATCCGGGTCTGGTGCGCATCAGTCGTTACAGCTATCGCTCCAAGATCCAGCGACTGCCGGTGGAACCGATCAGTCAGGCCAGCGCCAACCAGCGCAAGGGCCGCTGCGGGCGTATCGCCGAAGGCCTGTGCATCCGCCTCTACAGCGAGGAGGACTTCCTCGCGCGTCCGGAATACACCGAGCCGGAAATCCAGCGCACCAACCTGGCCTCGGTGATCCTGTCGATGCTGTCGCTCAAGCTGGGCGACATCGAGAAGTTTCCCTTCGTCGATGCGCCGGATTCGCGCTTCGTCACCGATGGCTTCCGCCTGCTGCGCGAACTGGGCGCGGTGGATGAACACAACCGCCTGAGCCGTGATGGCCGCACCCTGGCGCGTCTGCCCATCGACCCGCGTCTGGCGCGCATGGTGCTGGAAGGCGCCTCGCGCGGCTGCCTGCGTGAAGTGCTGATCATCGTCAGCGCGCTGTCGATCCAGGACCCGCGCGAGCGTCCCGCCGACAAGCGCCAGCAGGCCGATCAGATCCACCACGAGTGGGATGACGACAACTCCGACTTCGTGAGCTGGCTGAACCTGTGGGAAGGCTTCGAGCTGGCGCGTGACGCCTTGGGTGCCAACCCGCTGCGCCGCTGGTGCAAGGCGCGCTTCCTCAACTACCTGCGCCTGCGCGAGTGGCATGACACCTTCCGCCAGCTCAAGCAGCTGACGCGTGACCTGGGGCTGGAGATGACCAGCGCCCAGCACGAGCGCGACGCCGAGGCGCAGGCCGAGGTCACCGCGCGGGTATTGGCCTCACCGGGGCAGGGCCGCCGCCCGTCGGTGGCCATCGATCACGAGTCATTGCATCGTGCGCTGCTGACCGGGCTGCTCTCCAATCTCGGCCTCAAGCAGGAAAATCGCGAGTATCTCGGCGCGCGCAACCGACGCTTCTTCGTGCACCCGGGTTCCGGAGTGGCGAAGAAGTCGCCCAAGTGGGTGATGGCGGCCGAGATGGTCGAGACCACCAAGCTCTACGCGCGTCAGGTCGCGGCGATCAAGCCCGAGTGGGTCGAGCCGCTGGCCGAGCATCTGGTCAAGCGCAGCTACAGCGAGCCGCATTGGGAGATGAAGCGTGCCCAGGTGGTCGCCAGTGAGCAGGTGACCCTGTTCGGACTGCCCATCGTCACCGCACGCAAGGTGCATTACGGCCCGCTGGCGCCACAGGAGTCCCGCGAGCTGTTCATTCGCCGCGCGCTGGTCGAGGGTGAGTTCCAGACCCGTGCGCCGTTCTTCGCCCACAATCGCGGCCTGATGGATGAGGTCGGTGAGCTTGAGGACCGCGCGCGCAAGCGGGACATCCTCGTCGACGAAGAGACGCTGTTCGCCTTCTATGCCGAGCGCATTCCGGAAGGCATCTACAACGGTCGCAGCTTCGACAAGTGGCGCAAGGAAGCCGAGCGCGACAAGCCCGATGTCCTGCATCTGAATCTCGACGACCTGATGGCGCGCGATGCCGAGGAAGTCACCGCCGCGCGCTACCCCGAACAGCTGCACCACAATAGCGTCGCTTACCCGCTGAGCTATCACTTCGCGCCCGGTGCGGTGGATGACGGCGTCACGATGATTGTGCCGGCGGCGATGCTCTCGCAGCTGCCGCGCTATCGCATCGAATGGCTGGTGCCGGGGCTTCTGCGTGACAAGGCCATCGCGCTGATGAAGTCGCTGCCCAAACAGTACCGCAAGCAGGTGGTGCCGATTCCCAACTGGGTCGATGCCGCACTCGAGGCGCTGACCCCGGACGACGTGCCGCTGACCGATGCACTGGCCGAGTTCATGCGCGTCAATACTGGCCTGCGCCTGCCGCAGGATGCCTGGGCGCCCGAAACGCTGGAACCGCACCTGAAGATGAACCTGCGCATCGTCGATCAGGACGGCAAGGTGCTGGGCGAAGGGCGGGATCTCGAAGCGCTGGAGGCTCGCTTCAAGGACTCGGCCGCGGCCGCCGCGCGGGCGATGGCCAACCGCAGCCGTGAAGCCGACAGCGAAGTGCTGGAAGATCTGCCGGAAACGCCGATCGCCACCTCGCATAGCACCACCCAGGCGGGCATCCGCGTCGAGGCCTACCCGGCGCTGGTGGTGAAGGCGGCGCCTGCCGACAACGGCATGAGTGCCAAGCAGCGCAAGCTGGCGCGCAAGACCGGCAAGAACAGCGCGCCGTCCAGCCATGCGCCTGCCAGCGCGACGGCTCAGGTCGAGCAGAGCCTGAGCGTGGAGCTGTTCGATCATCCGGCCAAGGCTGCCGCCGCGCACCGTGATGGCATCACGCGCCTGGCGATGGCACGCCTGCCGGACCAGGTGCGCTATCTGGACCGTGATCTCAAGGCGCTGGAGCGCTGTGCGCTGCTGTTTGCCAAGGTCGGCACGCGTCGCCAGCTGGCGGATGACTTCATCTACAGCGTCTTCGAGCAGGTGATGGCCGTCGAGCCGCTGCCGCGTTCGCGCAGCGAACTGCAGGCGCGTCTCGATGACAAGCGGGCCGAGCTGGTGCCGCATGCCGAATCGCTGCTCAAGCCGCTGGAAGCCGCACTCAAGCAGCATCTGGAGCTTTCCAAGCGCCTCAAGGGCAAGATCGACTTCTCGATGGCGCTGGTGGTGGCTGACCTCAAGGCCCAGCAGGCGCGCCTGATCACGCCGGGCTTCATTCAGGCCTCCGGTGAATGGTTGCATCAGCTGCCGCGCTATGTGGAGGCGATGCTGATCCGTCTCGACAAGGCGCCGCGTGAGCGCATACGCGACCAGCGTGACATGGAGGAGGTCAAGGGCTTCGAATCCCGCCTTGATGCCCGCCTGAGCAAGGCGCGTGAGCAGGGGTTGCCGGATGCGGAGCTGGAAGAGTTCGGCTGGTGGCTGCAGGAACTGCGCGTCTCGCTGTTTGCCCAGCAGCTCGGCACCCTGGAGACCGTCTCCGCCAAGCGTCTCGAGAAGCGCTGGCAGGAGCTGATGGCGCGCCGCTGATGCCCTGAGGCCGCGCTCTGTCATGGCTTAAGCTCTGTCATGGCTGAAGCTCTGCCTTGGCTGAAGCTCTACCTTGGCTGGGACCATTCCAGGGCGCTGTGTATGTCATCAGGAGCTTGCGTGACCGGTACGTGGAGGCGTGCCGAGGCGGGATGGCCCAAGCTGCAGACAGGAATTGCTGTTTAAGCATTCACTGTGGCCGCTCGACAAATGCTGACTCGGGCGTCTGGAATCGCCGAGACAGCGTACACTGAACATGGGGCATGACGACGCGGCGCCGGGTCGTGCCCCGCTCAATTCTGGTGATATCCCGCGGGATAGCACTGTCAGGAGTGGATGCATGCCAAACAATGACAATGTTCACGCTGCCGAGACGCAACACGCCAACGCCGGTCAGTCCATGAGTGCCAGCGGCAATCATCGCGTACTGATCACCGGTAGCGGGCTCTACACGCCGCCCAATGCCATCAGCAACGAGGCATTGGTGGCATCCTTCAATGCCTGGGTGGCAGCGGACAATGCCGCCAATGCCGACGCCATCGCGCGTGGTGAGCGTGAGGCGCGCACCGAGTCCAGCGTCGAATTCATCGTCAAGGCCTCGGGTATCCACAGCCGCTACGTGCTGGATGCCGAGGGCATTCTCGACCCGGAGCGCATGCGCCCACGCCTGCCGGCGCGCGCCAATGACCAGCCCTCGGTGCAGTGCGAGATGGGCGTGGCGGCCGCGCGTGAAGCGCTGGTGGCGGCGGGCGTCAACGCCGCGGACCTGGATCTGGTCATCGTGGCCTGTTCCAACCTCGAGCGCCCCTATCCGGCGGTGGCGGTGGAACTGCAGGCCGCGCTCGAGGCCGGTGGCTATGCCTTCGACATGAACGTGGCGTGCAGCTCCGCCACCTTCGGTATCGAGACCGCCGCCAACGCAATTCGCAGCGGCAGTGCCAAACGTGTGCTGATGGTCAATCCGGAGATCTGCAGTGCGCATCTCAACTTCCGCGACCGTGACAGCCACTTCATCTTCGGGGATGCTTGCACGGCCGTGGTGCTGGAAGCGGCGGATGTCGCCACGCGCACCGATGGCTTCGAGGTGCTCGGCACGCGTCTGGTGACGCGCTTTTCCAACGCGATACGCAACAATTTCGGCTTCCTCAATCGCACGGCGGTGCTTGAGGACGACGTGGCATCCGCGATGACACTCGACAGCGCAAGCCATCGTGAACAGGCCGATGACAAGCTGTTCATCCAGGAAGGTCGGCGCGTCTTCCGCGAGGTCTGCCCGATGGTGGCCGAGCTGATCACCACCCATCTGGGCGAGGTTGAGGCAGACGGCGGTGATCTTGATCGCATGTGGCTGCACCAGGCCAACCGCCACATGAACGACATGATCGCGCGGCGTGTGCTGGGACGTGACCCGTCGAGCGAGGAAGCGCCGATCATTCTCGATCGCTACGCCAATACCAGCTCCGCTGGCTCGGTGATCGCCTTCCATCTCCATCACGCTGACCTGGCGCCGGGGAGCCTGGGGGTATTGTGTTCTTTCGGGGCAGGCTACAGTGCCGGCAGTGTGCTGCTGAAACGCTGCGGTTGAAGCAGGACATTGCGCGAATCCACGTGGCCTGTGCTGGCTCTTGGCGGGCGCGGAACGTATAAAGAAGACCGGACCTGACAGCCAGGGATGTGGCAAGGACCGCTGCAGGAATCCAATAGACTTACAGGTGACGAGATGCACACGATCAAGACTTCCCTGCCGGCACTGCTGGCCATGTCTCTGCTGGCGGGTTGCGCCAGCACCGGAGACAGCGAGCCGAACCCTCAGGACCCATGGGAGGGCTTCAACCGTAACGTCTATACCTTCAATGACACCCTGGACCGCTATGCCCTCAAGCCGGTCGCGCAGGGCTATGACTATGTGACGCCGGAGCTGGTACAGGATGGCGTGGGCAACTTCTTCTCCAATCTGGGAGAGGTCAGCACCATGTTCAACTCGGTGCTGCAGTGGAAGTGGGCCAATGCCGGTGTCTCCACCGGCCGTCTGCTGCTCAACTCCACCGTCGGCATCGGCGGCCTGTTCGACCCGGCCAGCGAGCTTGGCTGGACAGTGGATGAGGAAGACTTCGGTCAGACCCTCGCCGTCTGGGGCACAGGGCAGGGGCCGTATCTCGTGCTGCCGCTGTTCGGTCCGAGTACCGTGCGTGATACCGCGGGCATGCCGGTGGATTACTTCGCTGATCCCGTCAATTACGTCGAAGACGACAAGGTGCGTTACGGCTTGAAAGCGCTGGATCTGGTCGATACCCGTGCTGGTCTTCTCGAGCAGGAGAAGCTGATCCAGGGCGATCGCTACAGCTTCATTCGTGATGCCTACCTGCAGCGCCGCAACTTCGAGATCAACGATGGCAAGCTGGGCGATGATCCCTTCGCCAGCGACAGCTTCGATGACGCCGATCTTGACGGTGCCTTCGCACCGGAAGACGACAGCCAGTAACGCGTCACCCGCAGCAGGCGACCGGTACCGTGATGGGTCAGTAGTGCCGGTCGCGAGGGCAAGCAGCATCAAGACTGCGAGTGGATGGCAGTAAGGACGGGAATGAGGGGTTGGCATGGCGGATGAGCAAGGCAAGCGTCTGTTGATCGGTCTGATTGATCTTCCCGGCTCGCGGCGTGATGCGCTGGCGAACCTGTTGACGGATGAACGCTGTGCGGTGGCGGCCTGTGATGGCATCGCGGCACTGCCCAGCGGGGTGGCGGTGGTGGTCGCGCATGTCGAGGCCGTCTCCAGTCATGAGTGGGCGCGTCTGGCCGAGCGTCTGCCGACGGTGGTAGTGGCCGAGAGCCGGGGCGATGAGTGCCTGTTGCCGGCGGTGGAGGCCGGGCTGGTCGATTACCTCATCTCGCCGCGCGAGCATGGCTCGGTATTGCGCAGTCTGCTCAAGCGGGCGGCGGAGCATCACCAGCTGGCCCATGAGCACGCCAAGGCACGCGCGCGCCTCGAGGAGCTCAACGAGCACCTGGAGACGCATCTGGCGCTGCTGCGTCAGGACCAGCAGGCCGGTGGCCAGATCCAGCAGCGTCTGCTGCCCCAGAGCGGTCAGCACATCAATGGCGTCAGTTATGAGTACTGCCTGTCGCCGTCGCTGTATCTGTCGGGTGACTTCCTCGAGTATCAGGCGATCGACGAACGCTTCAGCCTGTTCTACTTTGCGGATGTCTCCGGTCATGGCGCCTCGTCGGCCTTCGTGACCGTGCTGCTCAAGCTGTTGTTCGCACGCGCGATCCGCCACTGGGAGGAACATACGCCGGAAACCTTCGGCCCCGAGTGGCTGGCACTGCTCAACCGTGAACTGATCGACAGTGGTATCGGCAAGCATGCCACGGTGATGTGTGGTGTGATGGACCGTGATACGCGCACGCTGCATTACACCCTGGGCGCCCAGCTGCCGATGCCGGTACTGGTCACGCCCGACGGCGAACTGCGTGAGCTGGAAGGCAGCGGTCGGCCGGTGGGGCTCTTCCCAGACACCCGCTATCCAGCGTATCGTGTGGCGCTTCCTGAGCGCTTCCGTCTGTGGCTGGCCAGTGATGGTGTACTGGAATGCCTGCCGGGCGAGGCGCTGGAGGACAGGACTCGAGCACTGCATCAACGGATTCTGAGCAGTGAGGATGTGCAAGGATTGCGTCGTGGACTGGCGCTGGATGGCGAGCTGCCGGATGACCTTACCTTGATGACGCTGACAGGATTCCATGATGGATGAAGGACGTATCCAGGCCGTGTTCGAAGACGGCCTGTTCGTGCTCAAGCTATCCGGTGATGTACGCCTGACGCTGTGTGCCACGCTGGATCAGCAGGTACAGCGCGTGGCTGCGGTTGAGGGACTGGAAAGCGTGATCATCGATCTGCGCGAAGCGACCAATGTCGATTCCACCGCACTGGGCTTTCTGGCCAAGCTGGCGCTGGCGGTCCGCGACCGGTTGGTGATGCCGGCGCAGGTGGTGGCTGCCCATCCCGACGTGCTGACCATGCTCAAGGTGATGGGGTTCGACGAGGTGGCCAGTGTCGTGGACGCCGGCAGCCTGCCGGAGGCGGACCAGGCCGATCTGGACGGAGCTTCCTGCTGCAACGCGCCAGCGTTGAACGAGTCTCAGGATGACGCCGATGCCTCGCCCCAGCAGGAACAGGAGCTGCGCGGGCGTATTCTCGAGGCTCACCGGCTGTTGATGTGCCTGAATGGCCACAATCGCCTGGAGTTCCAGCCGCTGATCGAGCTGCTGGAAAGCGAGGAGCATCGCCAGCCGCACTGAAGGCGCCGGGACGTTGAGCCTGACAGCACGTCGCTTAAAGCACGAATCTGACAGCGCGAATCAGACAGCACGTTTCTGAAAGCACGTTTCTAAAAGCATAAAGAAAGCGCCTGCCGTGAAACACGGCAGGCGCTTTTTGTTGCCTTGGCCATTCAATGAGCTCTTGCTTAACAAGAGCTCATCATCGGCGCTATGCTCCGTTGGCTCAGTGGCTGCGCAGTTCGGCCAGCAGAGTCTCGAGCTTGCGCTGATCGGCCATGAACTTGCGGATACCTTCGCCCATCTTCTCGGTGGCCATGGCATCTTCGTTCATGTCCCAGCGGAAGTTGGACTCGGTCAGCACTTCCGGCACGTTCTGCTCGGCATCGGCGGCCAGCAGGCGACGTTCCAGCGGGCCGGTGCTCTCGGCCAGCTCACCCAGCAGTGCCGGCGAGATGGTCAGGCGGTCACAGCCGGCCAGCGCTTCGATCTCGCCGGTGTTGCGGAAGCTGGCGCCCATCACGATGGTCTTGTAGCCGTGACCCTTGTAGTGCTCGTAGATGGCCTTGACCGACTTCACGCCCGGGTCGTTGTCGCCGCTGAAGTCGGCGTCCGGCTGATTGGCCTTGTGCCAGTCGAGGATACGACCGACGAAGGGCGAGATCAGCGTCACGCCGGCATCGGCACAGGCCTGGGCTTGGGCGAAGCTGAACAGCAGCGTCAGGTTGGTGCGGATGCCCTCGCGCTCGAGCTTCTCGGCGGCGCGAATGCCTTCCCAGGTGGAGGCAGTCTTGATCAGGATGCGTTCCTGACCGACGCCATTGGCGGCGTAGCGCTCGATGATGCGATGCGCGCGACGGATGGTCTCGTCGGCATCGAAGGACAGACGGGCGCTGACCTCGGTGGAGACATAGCCCGGCACCAGGCCGGCGATCTCGGTACCGATGTCCACGGCCACGGCGTCGACGGCATCATCGATGTCGGTGGCCTTGCGCGCGACTTCGGTCAGGCGCTCGCGACGTGACGGGTCCTGAGCGGCCTGCAGGATCAGTGACGGGTTGGTGGTAGCATCAGTGGGCGCGAAGCGACGAATGGCCTCGAGGTCACCGGTGTCGGCGACGACGGTGGTCATTTCCTTGAGTTGGGAGAGCTTGTCCTGTGCCATGCAAGAGTTTCCTGTACTGAGCGTGAGCCACCCGAAGGGGTGAGTGGCCCTCATGAATAAGGCAAGAGGTGAAGGGCAGGGGCCGCCGGAGCGAGCGCTGCCACCGAGTGTGCACCCACGCCTGGCGGCTGTGAAGACATCTCGGGCCGATCGCCCCAAGTGGATGATCCGCGGGGATTTCATCAGCGTGATGTGACATTCGTCACCTGTGTAGGTCAACTGTATCAATTGTGTGGCGGCGCGCCCACTGTCGTCATCTGACGGCAAGAGCGTGGCGTTTTCGGCACGTGGGCATACCATCGAAAAACGATTGCAGGAGGGGATGTGGACAAGCGTCAAACCCGTCAGCTGGCCTTGCTGGTCGCGGCCAATACGGCCCTGGCTCCATTGGCCATCGATGCCTATCTGCCGGCACTGCCGGCCATGGCAGAAGACCTGGCGACCACGGTGCACCATACGGAGCTGTCGCTGTCGATCTTCCTGCTCGGCTTCTCGCTGGGGCAGCTGATCTTCGGCCCGTTGTCAGACCGTATCGGGCGCAAGCCGGTCCTGCTGTCAGGCATCTTCGTCTTCCTGCTGGCGAGTCTGGCCATCACCCAGGTCGAGAGCCTCGAGGGGCTCTATGCGCTGCGCTTCCTGCAGGCGCTGGGCGGCGGCGCCTCGGTGGTCAATTCCTCGGCGATCGTGCGCGATTGCTTCAGTGGCCGCGAGGCGGCCAAGGTGCTGTCCACCGTCGCGGTGATCATGATGCTGGCACCCTTGATCGCGCCTGCCATCGGCAGTCTTTTGCTGGGCATGGCGGGCTGGTGGCTGATCTTCGCCTTCCTGGCCGCCTATGCTGCCTTCCTGCTGGTGGTGCTGCCGCTGCGCTTGCCCGAGACCCGGCGCAAGCGCGAGGCGGACGAGCCGCCGGCCAGTCTCCTGCAGGTCGCGCGTGACTATGCCAGCGTGCTGCGTCACGGGCCGGCGATGGGCTATGCGCTGACGCAGGCGATGGGCTTCGGTGGCATGTTTGCCTTCATCACCGCGTCGCCCTACGTCTATATGCAACATTTCGGAGTGACAGCGGCCTGGTATCCGGTGCTGTTCGGTGCCAACATCCTGTTCATGTTCACCGCCAACCGACTCAACGTGCGTCTGCTGTCACGCCTGTCGCCACCGCGTCTGCTGCGCATCGGCATCGGTATCCAGCTGTGTGCCGCCATCCTGCTGGTGTCGGCGCTGGCACTGGGGCTGGACCTGCTGTACGTCATCGCGCCGCTGCTGATGGTGTTCGTCGGGGCCAACGGCATGGTGGCACCCAACGCGATCTCCTCGGCGCTGGAGTATTTCCCGCGCATCAGTGCCACGGCCAATGCGCTGATCGGCAGCATGCAGTTTGCCAGTGGCGCCGTGATCGGCATGCTGATCGCAGGCCTGGCGATGGATAGCCTGTGGCCGATGATCCTCGGCATGCTGGGCACGGCACTGGTCAGCAATATTCTGCTGCGGGTGCTGGCAGGGCGCCGTGCCCTGGCGCGCCATGAGACGCCGCCCGACTGAGAATGGCTTGAGCCGGCGACTGTCACACAGTTGTCATGAATGCTTGGCAAGGTACTCCCTGTAGACAAGAAGCCACCTCACTGGCTCATTCCTATCGCAAGGAGTTTCAGGCATGAAGGCGTTCCTCAAGTCCGGTCTCGCAGTGGCTGTCATCGCTGCATCAGTGGGTGCAGCAGAAGCCCGTGAACAGCTGCGTATCGTGGGGTCTTCCACGGTATATCCGTTCTCCAGCTACGTCGCTGAAGAGCTGGGTGCCACCAGCGATTTCCCGACGCCGGTCATCGAATCCACCGGTTCCGGCGGCGGCATGAAGCTGTTCTGTGAAGGTGTCGGTGACAGCACTCCGGACATCACCAACGCCTCTCGTCGCATGAAGACGTCTGAATTCGAGCGCTGTGAAGAGAACGGCGTGACCGATATCACCGAAGCCATGATCGGCTTCGACGGTATCGCCTTCGCCCAGTCTGTCCGTGATGGCAGCATCGACCTGACCCGTGAGCAGATCACCCTGGCGGTCGCCGCTCAGGTGCCGGTCGACGGCAAGCTGGTCGACAACCCCTACACTAAGTGGTCCGAGATCGACCCCTCCCTGCCGGACCGCAAGATCACCGTCTACGGGCCGCCTTCCACTTCCGGTACCCGTGACGCCTTCGAAGAGCTGGTGATGGAAGTCTCCACCGAAGAGATGGAAGGCTACGGCGGTGAGGGTTACACCAACATCCGTCAGGACGGTCACTACATCGCTGCCGGCGAGAATGACAACCTGATCATCCAGAAGCTGGTCGAGAACACCGAAGCCTTCGGTATCTTCGGCTACTCCTTCCTCGAAGAGAATGCTGACAAGGTCGTCGGTGCTTCCATCGATGGCGTGCAGCCGGAAGCCGATGCCATCTCCTCTGGCGAGTACCCGGTCTCCCGCTCCCTGTTCTACTACGTGAAGAACCAGCACAAGGATGACGTGCCGGCTCAGCAGGCCTACAACGACCTGTTCATGAGCGAGAAGATGATCGGTGAGCTGGGCTACCTGAAGGGCATCGGTCTGATCCCGCTGCCGAAGGAAGAGCGCGCCACGCTTCGCGAGCAGGTCGCTGAGCGTACCAAGCTGACTCTGGCCGATCTCCAGAAGTAAGCAACGCAGCTGACCCTTGACGCGGCCGGTTGCCCTTGGCAGCCGGCCCGTTTGCTTGACTGGTCGCAGGGTTTCGCAAGGCATGAAGCCTTCCCCCTGTGAACAACGCGACTCCGGGACCCGAAAGATGCAGACTCAGCAGATCTTTCTCTTCTTCATAGGCATCGTGGCGCTGGCTGGCCTGGTGGCCTTCTTCAGCGGCCGCAGCAAGGCACAGCGTGTGCGTGCCAGCGGTGCTGAAATGTACGCCCAGCCGGATCAGTACGGCTGGTTCACGGCAATTTCCAGCGCAGGGCCTGCTCTGCTGGTCGGTCTGGCAGCCGTCGTTGCGATTGCCACCGCAGATATCGATATAGAAGGCATGCAGCTGCTGATCGCCAGTCTGGTCGTCGCAGCCGTCGGCCTGGTCATCGGCCTCGCCCTGGTGAAGCCTGATTTCCATGCGCGCAATGCCATCGAGACCCTCATTCGTTATGTGTTGATCGGCGCGGCGATGATCTCCATCGTCACGACGTTCGGCATTCTTGTCTCGATCATCTTCGAGGCCATCCGCTTCTTCCAGATGGAAAGCTTCTGGACCTTCATCACCGGCACCACCTGGGATCCGGGCAATAGCTTCCAGATGGCCGCTGGCCGTGGTGAAGGTGTCGAGAGCACCGCCAACTTCGGTGCCGTACCGCTGTTCGCCGGTACCTTCATGATCACCCTGATCGCGATGCTGGTGGCCATTCCCATCGGTCTGCTCGCCGCGGTCTACATGGCGGAGTTCGCCCCCGAGAGAGTGCGTACCGTCGCCAAGCCGGTGCTGGAAGTGCTCGCCGGTATCCCGACCGTGGTCTACGGCTTCTTCGCCGCCATCACCGTCGCACCGCTGATCGTCGACATCTTCTCGCCGCTGGGCATCGAGGCGTCCTACAACAACGCGCTGGCACCGGGGCTGGTCATGGGCATCATGATCATTCCGTTCATCTCCTCACTGTCCGATGACGTCATCACTTCCGTGCCGGACACCATGCGTCAGGGCTCTCTGGCGCTGGGCATGACCCACGGCGAGACCATCCGCAACGTCATCCTGCCGGCCGCGCTGCCGGGCATCATCTCCGCGTCTCTGCTGGCCATGTCGCGTGCGCTGGGCGAGACGATGATCGTGGTGATGGCGGCGGGCATGCGTCCGAACCTGACCGCCAACCCGCTGGAAGACATGACCACCGTCACGGTGCGCATCGTTGCCGCGTTGACCGGCGACCAGGAATTCGCGAGTGCCGAGACACTGTCGGCCTTCGCGCTGGGTCTGGTGCTGTTCGTTGTCACTCTGCTGCTGAACATGGTCTCGGTGGTCCTGATCCGCCGCTTCCGTGAGAAGTACAGCGCCAACAACCTCTGAGGCCGAGACTAGACATGAGCCATTCATTCGACGATATCTCGGCCCAGCTGAAGGGCCGTCATCGCCGCACCAAGCGCCTGAAATTCATGTCCATGGGCGCACTCGCCCTGGCCGCCACCTTCCTGGTGGTCTTCATCGGCGACATGGTCATGCGCGGCTATCCGGCCTTCCAGCAGGCAGAACTGCACGTGCCGGTCACCTACAGCGAGCAGTCGCAGGAAATTCCGCTGGCAGCGGTGGAAGAAGACGTGCGTGATCTGGTCAGCCGCGGCTGGTTGCGTCAGCTGCCGCGCGACATGGCCGCTGACGCCAGCCTGATGGGGCAGACGATCGACCGCTGGGTGATCGCCGATGACCAGGTCGACCAGTATCTCAAGGGCCACAAGTCACACCTGAAGCCCAAGCAGACCGCAGTGCTGGACCGCATGGTCGAGAACGGCACGGCCGAGCTCAAGTTCAACATCAACTTCTTCACCACCGGTGACTCGAAGCTGCCGGAATACGCCGGTATCTGGTCGGCCGCGATGGGCACGATCCTGACACTGCTGGTCACGCTGGCCTTCGCCTTCCCGGTCGGCGTGCTGACGGCGGTCTATCTGGAGGAGTTCGCTCCGGACAACCGCTTCACCCAGGCCATCGAGATCAACATCAACAACCTGGCAGCGGTGCCGTCGATCCTGTTCGGTCTGCTGGGTCTGGCGATCTTCATCAACTTCTTCGGCATGCCGCGCTCCTCCCCGCTGGTCGGTGGTCTGACGCTGGGTCTGATGACCTTGCCGGTGATCATCATCACCACGCGCTCGGCGCTGCGCAGCGTACCGGACACCATTCGTCAGGCTGCCTTCGGCGTCGGCTGCTCGCGCTGGCAGGTGGTGCGTGACCACGTGCTGCCGCTGTCACTGCCGGGAATCCTGACCGGTTCCATCATCGGCCTGGCACAGGCGATGGGCGAGACCGCGCCGTTGATCATCGTCGGCATGGTGGCCTTCATTCCGGATGCGCCGACCGCCATCACCCAGGCTGCCACCGTGCTGCCGGCCCAGATATTCACCTGGGCGGGCGAGCCGGAGCAGGCCTATGTTGAACGTACTGCGGCGGGCATCCTGGTGCTGCTGTCAGTGCTGATCCTACTCAATGCCGCAGCCGTGATGCTGCGCAAGAAATTCGAGCGTCGCTGGTAGGCAGCTGCGAGGCGGCCCGCCGATTGGCCGGTCGCCTTCCACCCCTAGCCCTGGCCCACGACTCATCAAGGAATACGAGACATGAACAGCACCGTCGCCACTCCCGCCAAGCCTGCCGCCACCACTCGTCCCGGTAGCCCGGTCGTCATCAACGAAGACGCCAATCATGAGCTGGCCATTCGCGTGGAAGACCTCAACCTGTGGTACGGCGAGAAGCAGGCGTTGAAGAACATCAACATCGATATCTTCCAGAAGAATGTCACCGCCCTGATCGGCCCGTCCGGCTGTGGCAAGTCGACCTTCCTGCGCTGCCTGAACCGCATGAATGACCTGATCCGCAGCGTGCGCATCGAAGGTCTGGTCGAGATGGATGGCCGTGACGTCAATGCGCGCAACATGGATGAAGTGGCGCTGCGTCGTCGCGTCGGCATGGTGTTCCAGAAGCCGAATCCGTTCCCCAAGTCCATCTATGACAACATCGCCTACGCGCCGACCATGCACGACCTGGTCAGCCGTCGCGCCGACAAGGATGATCTGGTCGAGAGCGCGCTGCGTGATGCGGGTCTGTGGGAAGAGGTGAAGGACATTCTCGACCAGCCGGGCACCTCGCTGTCCGGTGGTCAGCAGCAGCGCCTGTGCATCGCGCGTGCCATCGCGGTCAAGCCGGACGTCATCCTGATGGATGAGCCGACCTCGGCACTCGACCCGATCTCCACCGCGACCATCGAAGACCTGATGGACAAGCTGAAGACCCAGTTCTCCATCGTCACCGTGACGCACAACATGCAGCAGGCGGCGCGCGTCGCCGATTACACCGCCTTCTTCCATATGGGGGAACTGGTGGAGTACAACGATACCAAGACCATGTTCTCCAACCCGAATACCAAGAAGGCCGAGGATTACATCACCGGTCGCTATGGCTAAGCAGCGCCAGCGTCGGGGCCCGGATGGCTGAGCCCCTGATCGCTTCCCGAGAACATCGTAGGCCGCACGACGACACGGGGCCCGGATCACTGATCCGGGCCCCGTGTCGTTGCAAGCGTCAGGTTGGCTCAGCGACGATTGACGCTTCAGCCTTCCAGCTCGACGGCGATCGCGGTGGCTTCGCCGCCGCCGATGCACAGCGCCGCGATGCCGCGCTTCTTGCCGCGGCGTTCCAGCGCGTTGATCAGGGTGACGATGATGCGCGAGCCGGTGGAACCCACCGGATGCCCCTGGGCGCAGGCACCGCCGAAGACATTGACCTTGTCATGCGGGATGTCGTGGGCGTCCATCGCCAGCAGGGTGACCACCGCGAAGGCCTCGTTGATCTCGAACAGGTCGACGTCTTCTGTCGTCCATTCCAGGCGCTTCATCAGCGAGTCGATGGCCCCGATGGGCGCCAACGTGAATTCGCTGGGATGCTGGGAGTGGGTGCTGTGACCGAGGATACGCGCCTTGACGGCCAGCCCGCGTCGTTCGGCTTCATCACGGCGCGTCAGCACCAGCGCCGAGGCGCCATCGGAGATGGAGCTGGCGTTGGCGGCGGTGATGGTACCGTCCTTGGCGAAGGCCGGGCGCAGGGTGGGAATCTTGTCGAGGTTGGCCTGGAAGGGCTGCTCGTCCTGCTCGACCACGCTCTCGCCCTTGCGGCTCTTGACCGTGACGGCGGCGATTTCCGGTGCGATATCCCCCGATTCGGTGGCCGTCATGGCACGCCTGAGCGATTCGATGGCGAAGTCGTCCATGCGCTGGCGATCATAGCCGCGGGCATCGGCCACTTCCTGGGCGAACACGCCCATCAGCTTGCCGGTCTCGGCGTCTTCCAGTCCATCGAGGAACATGTGGTCCTTCAGCTCGCCATGGCCGAGCCGATAGCCGCCACGCGCCTGGGTGAGCAGGTGCGGGGCGTTGGACATCGATTCCATCCCGCCGGCCAGCATGATGCGGTTGGTGCCCGCGCGAATCAGATCATGCGCCAGCATGGTGGCCTTCATGCCGGAACCGCACAGCTTGTTGATGGTGGTGGCGCCGATGCTGTCCGGCACCCCGGCCTGCCGCATGGCCTGCCGCGCCGGGCCCTGCTTGACGCCGGCGGGCAGCACGCAGCCGAAGATGCCCTCGTCGACATCGGCAGGCGTGAGGCCTGCGCGTTCGATGGCCGCCTTGATGGCCACCGCGGCGAGTTCTGGCGCGCTCAGCGTCGAGAGTGAGCCCTTGAGGCCGCCCATCGGCGTGCGGGCACCGGCGAGAATCACGATGTCATCGGCGCTGACGGCGGGGCCTGGCGTAGTGCGGGAAGCGATCGTCATGACGGTCTCCTGTGTCTTGTTATTGGAAGATCGAGTCGTGCAGTCGGCGTTGTGATCACTGCGTGGCTATGCTTTGATCCATTCAATCCCATAAACCAAGCAAGCGCTAGTTATACGATGAATGTAGCCACCGCCTCACCCCGTCGCAAGGAGCTGGTCCGTATCGCTGCCCGCCTGTTCGTCGAGGAGGGTTTCGATCGCACCACCGTCCGCATGCTGGCCCAGGAAATGGGCATCAAGTCCGGCAGCCTCTTCCATCACTTCGCCGACAAGCAGGAAATCCTGTGCGCCGTGATCGAAGAGGGCATGTTCAGTGCGCTGGCCATCGCCCATGAGCATCTGGCGCGCTGCGAGCCGTACCAGGCAAGCGAAGTGACCACCTCGGCGGCGTCGCAGCAGCAGGCGCGTGAGCGACTGCTGGCCCTGGCGCGTGCACATCTGGACACGCTGCTCACCGATCGCAATGCCCATGTGGTCGCGCTCTATGAGTGGCGGAGGCTGGAAGGTCCGGCGCGCGAGCATCTCGTCCAGCTGCGCGATGACTACGAAGACCTGTGGCGTGACGCCATCGCCTCCGCCGTGGCCGCAGGGCTGCTCAAGGGCGATGCCGCGCTGCTGCGCCAGTTCATGCTCGGCGCACTCAACTGGACGGTACGCTGGTATCGTCCCGATGGAGAGCGCTCCCCCGATGAGCTGGCCGAAGCGCTGGTCGACAGCCTGTGTCGTCTGCCCTGAGCGCGTGTCGGTTACACGGCGTCCGTTACACGGTGTCCGTTACACGGCGTCCGTTACACGGCGTTTGCTACGCAGCGTCTGCAACTTTTGGCCAGTCGAGCGTCACAGTGCTTGCCGCCCGACAGGCTTGTCGCTAACTTGACGTTTACGTTAACTGTAGATGGCTGATGCCCAGTCATCTCACATCGCCCCGGAGCACCACTCAGGAGCCAGTCACGCCATGACGCCAAGCGATACAACAACAAACCGCACGTCACGCGACGCCTCTGCTGAATCTGCCGCTGCATCTGTCGCTATATCTGCCGAACCTGCGAATTCACACCCCATGCAACCTACTGCCAGTCAGACGTTGAGCGATTATCTGGCTGCCTTCGATATCCAGGCCCTGCGCGATGAATTGTTCACCACGCCGCTCGACGCTAGCGGCGAGGGTGAGCTCGGCAATGCCTATGAGGCGTGTGTCGGGCGTCATCTGCGCGCCGGGCAGGGCGAACGTATCGCGCTGGTCCATGAAGACGAACAGGGCCGGGTGCGTGAGCTGAGTTATGCACAGCTCGACGAGCAGAGCGCGCGGATGGCGGCTGCCTTGAAGGCGCAGGGCGTGATGGCGGGGCAGCGGGTCGCCTGCATGCTGTCGCGTACGCCGGAGCTGATGATCGCGCTGGCCGCGACCTGGCGGCTGGGCGCCGTCTATCAGCCACTGTTCACCGCCTTCGGTACCGATGCGCTCGACTATCGCCTGTCGCGCGCCGAGACGCAGATCGTGATCACCGAGACGAGCCAGCGCAGCAAGTTCACAGAGCTTGCCCGCCATCCCGTGATCATCTGCGTGCGCGGTGAGGAAGATACGCTGGAGGCGGGTGATCTCGACTGGCAGACATTGATGCAGAGCGAGCCACTGACCGAGCCGCCAGTGCTGCTGCCAGCGGAGGCGCCTTTCCTGCAGATGTTCACTTCCGGCACGGTCGGCAAGCCCAAGGGCGTGGCGGTGGCGCTGAATGCGCTGCCCGCCTTCTGGCTCTATCAACGCCTGGCGGTGGACCTGCGCCCCGGCGAGCGCTTCTGGAACATGGCCGACCCCGGCTGGGCCTACGGGCTCTATTACGCCATCACCGGCCCGCTGTTGCTGGGTGCCACCACCTACTTCATGCAGGCGCCGTTCAGTGCAGAAGGCGGGCTGGCGTTCATGGAGCGTCACCGCATCGACAATTTCGCGGCCGCGCCCACGGCCTATCGCATGCTCAAGGCCTCCGGGCTCGGTGAAGGTGCCTTCGAGCGCCTGAACCTGCGGGTCGCAAGCTCCGCCGGTGAGCCCCTCAACACCGAGGTGGTGGGCTGGGTCGCGCGGGAGCTGGGCTGTGCGGTGATGGACCATTACGGTCAGACCGAGACCGGCATGACCTGCTGCAATCATCACGCGCTGGCCCATGAGGTCGTGGTCGGCAGTGTCGGTTTCCCGCTCCCCGGCTATCGACTGGCCGTGCTCGACGCCGAGTATCGTGAGCTGCCGCCGGGCGAGCCGGGTGTGCTGGCGGTGGATATCGCCCGCTCTCCCGCGCACTTCTTCGCCGGCTACACCTGGCAGGAGAAGCAGCCCTGCGTCGAGGGCTATTACCTGACCGGAGACGTGGTGGTGGCAGAGCCCGATGGCCGCTTCACCTTTGCCGGGCGTGACGACGACATCATCACCACTGCGGGCTATCGCGTCGGCCCGGCGGATGTCGAGAACGCTGTGCTGGTACATCCAGCGGTGGCGGAATCGGCGGCGGTCGGCAAGCCGGATGCGCTGCGCGGCGAGATCATCAAGGCCTATGTGGTACTGCGTGATGGGCATGTCGGCAGTGACGAGCTGGCGGAGGAAATTCGCGCCAGCGTGCGCCAGCGGCTCTCGGCGCACAGCTATCCGCGTGAGATCAACTTCGTCGACAGCCTGCCCAAGACGCCGTCGGGCAAGATCCAGCGTTTCCTGCTGCGGGCACAGGCGCGCGAGAGCTGAGCGCAAGGACACACGCGCTGCTGGCAGGTAAGGCTGCGTATCCGGCAGGCAAGGCCTGTCGCTACCTTTCTGGAGACTCGTTTCATGAAGATCGCCGACCACTGCTTTCTGATCACCGGCGCAGCATCCGGCCTCGGGGCCGCCACGGCCTCACGTATCGTCGCGGCCGGCGGCCAGGTGGTGCTGGCGGACCTTGCCGAGGCCGCACGTGAACAGGCCGATGCGCTGGGGGAGGCGGCACGCTTCTGTCATTGCGACATCACCGACAGCGCCAGTGTCGAGGCCGCGCTGGATGTCGCGGAGCAGACCTTCGGTGCCATTCATGGGGTGATCCACTGTGCCGGCGTGGTGAGCGTCGCCAAGCTGGTGGACCGTGACGGCGAGCCTGCTCCGCTGGAGGGCTTCGAGAAGACGCTGGCGATCAATCTGAGCGGCACCTTCAACGTGGCGCGCCTGGCGGCGGCACGCATGGCGCGCAATGCTGCCGAGGGCGAGGACGGTGAGCGGGGCATCATTCTCAATACCGCCTCGGTCGCGGCCTTCGATGGCCAGGTGGGGCAGTGTGCCTATAGCGCCTCAAAGGCCGGGGTCGCCGGCATGACGCTGCCGATGGCGCGCGAGCTGGCGCGCCATGGCATTCGCGTGATGGCGATCGCGCCCGGCGTGTTCGAGACACCGATGATGGCAGGCATCCCGGAGCCGGCCCGCGAAGCGCTGTGCGAGGCGGTGCCGTTTCCCAAGCGTCTGGGCAAGCCCGATGAGTTCGCGCGACTGGCCGAGCACATCATCACCAACAGCATGCTCAACGGGGAGGTGATCCGCCTCGATGGCAGCATCCGCATGGCCTGAGGCTGGCGGGCAAGGCCTTCAACGTCTGGATCGGGCTCTCTGGATCGTACTTTCTGTAAGGGAGCACGGTGCACAAGGAATCTTGCAGGACAGGTTATCTCTGGGGGAGATATTGCTCGATCGCGGCTGCGGTCGGGCTTTTTTGTGTCTGTTTCTCGTGTCCTCTTTTGTTTCTGCCATGCGCGCGGGGCGATGTGTATACAGGGCTTGCCATTGCCGGGGCAGGGCTTGCCACTGATGAGACCGCGCCTGCCACCAATGTCGCAGGCCAGAAATCAAACGACCGCTTGACGGTATGGCGAAGGAGGCGTTAGTTTCAAACACATGTTTGATAGTGTTGCGTCAGACCTGTTCGCCGCCAGCGACTCGCTTCTTCATTGCTTGAGTGAGTGTTGTGCCGCCTGACAAGCGTCTTGCCGCTACCTGTCATTGTTAAGGTCAGCGCCGCCGCGTCGCGACGGCTCAAGGAGTAAAGCATGCCGGACTATCAGGCGCCGTTGCGCGACATCCGCTTCGTGATGAATGAGCTGCTCGACTATCCCGCGCACTATGCCAGCCTGCCGGGTGGCGATGAGGCCAGCGACGATATCGTGACCGCCATCCTGGAGGAGGGCGCACGCTTCGCGCACGAGGTGCTGACGCCGCTGAACCAGTCGGGCGACCGCGAGGGCTGTACCTTCGAGGGCGGCGAGGTCAAGGCGCCGAGCGGTTTCAAGGCTGCCTATCAGCAGTATGTCGAGGGCGGCTGGCCGAGTCTGGCTGCCTCACCGGAACATGGCGGCCAGGGGCTGCCGCCGTCACTGGCGATGGTGCTCTCGGAAATGGTCGCCTCCGCCAACCTGTCGTGGGGCATGTATCCGGGCCTCTCGCATGGCGCGATGAATGCGCTTGAGCATCACGGTAGCGAGGTGCTCAAGCAGACCTACCTGACCAAGCTGGTCGAAGGCAGCTGGACGGGCACCATGTGTCTGACCGAGCCGCATTGCGGCACGGATCTGGGGCTGATCAAGACCCGCGCCGTACCGCTGGATGACAGCGATGGCAGCAAGGGATATGCCATCAGCGGCACCAAGATCTTCATCTCGGCCGGTGAGCACGATCTTTCCGAGAACATCGTGCACCTGGTGCTGGCCAAGCTGCCGGATGCCCCGGAAGGCTCGCGTGGCATCTCGCTGTTCGTGGTGCCCAAGTTCCTGCCGGACGCCAATGGCGAAGCCGGCGAGCGCAACGGCGTCAGCTGTGGCTCCATCGAGCACAAGATGGGCATTCACGGTAACGCGACATGCGTGATGAACTTCGACTCCGCCACAGGTTTCCTGGTCGGCCCGCCTCACAAGGGGCTGGCCTGCATGTTCACCATGATGAATGCCGCGCGTCTCGGGGTGGGCATCCAGGGTGTGGCGCTGGCCGAGGTCAGCTTCCAGAATGCGCTGAGCTATGCGCGTGACCGTCTGCAGATGCGTGCCCTGTCTGGCGCCAAGGCACCGGAGAAGGCGGCTGACCCGATCATCGTGCATCCGGATGTGCGCCGCATGCTGCTGACCCAGAAGGCCATCGCCGAGGGCGGGCGCATGCTGGTGATGTACGCCGCCCAGTTCAATGACATCGTCGAGAACGCTCCGGACAGCGAAGACAAGGCGCGTGCCGATACCTTGCTCGGCCTGCTGACGCCCATCGTCAAGGCCTTCCTGACCGAGACTGGCTTCGAGGCGACCAACCACGGCGTGCAGGTCTACGGCGGTCACGGCTTCATTCAGGAATGGGGCATGGAGCAGTTCGTGCGCGATGCGCGTATCACTCTGCTCTATGAAGGCACCACCGGTATCCAGGCGCTGGACCTGCTGGGCCGCAAGATCCTGATGAGCCAGGGCGAATCGCTCAAGGTCTTTACCAAGGAGATCCACAAGTTCTGCCAGGCCAGCGAAGGCAGCGAGTTTGCCAATCCGCTCGCCGAGCTCAACCGAGAATGGGGTGAGCTGACCATGGCGGTGGGCATGGGCGCGATGCAGGACCGCGAAGCGGTCGGCGCGGCCAGTGTCGATTATCTGATGTATGCCGGTTACGTCACGCTGGGCTACCTGTGGGCGCGTGCCGGTGAGACGGCCAGGGCCGCGCTGGCGGCTGGCGAAGGGGATGCTGCCTTCTATCAGGCCAAGCTGGATACCGCGCGCTTCTACTTCCAGCGCATCCTGCCACGTACGCAAGGCCACGCCGCGATGATTCGCGCCGGTGGCGAGACGCTGATGGCACCGACGGTGGAAGGCTTCGGCAGCGGCTTCGAGATCTGATGACGGCGTCAAGCCTGACAGCAACTTGAAGTCTCAGCAGTTCGATGTATCGGCAACGGTCGTGTCTTATGCCTCCAGTCAGTGCGCTCTGACTCGGTACCCTTGGGGAGACTTCGGTCTCCCCATTTTTTTGTGTCTGCAAGGGAGGCGTGAGTTTCCCAGACACGAGCAATCAATCTCGTTTCAGTCTTGGCTTGTGACAGGCATGCGCCCAAGATAGGCGCATCGATGGCTGTCCCGATGAACCTGCGGGGCAGCGACGCGCATGTACTGATGGCAAGTACTGATGGCAAGCACTGACAGGATAGGTGGCGCAGGATGCACGCGAACGACACGCCTGAGGAAAGATCGCGACACGAGGAAGCGCTGCCCGTAGCGCAGATGGCTGATGCGCAAGTGCCTGACGATAGCGTTGGCGAGCCACGCAGCGTCAGTGAGGGGACTTCCATCGAGGAGGCCGTGACACGCATGCAGGTGCCACGCGACGAGCGTCAACAGGAGGCACTCGAACGCTCCGGACGTTCTCGCCACGCGCCCCGCGTGCGTCGCGCGCTGGAGATTCATCCATTGCTGGTCGGCATGGCCGCAGTGGTCATCATCATCGGCGGCCTCAAGCTGGCGGCGGACCTGGTGGTCCCGCTGCTGCTGGCGGTGTTCGTCGCTGCGGTCTGCGACGCGCCGGTACGTTGGCTGGCACGTCATGGCATCGGGCAACGCTTCGGGGTGCCGATCGTCATCCTGACGGTGTGCGTGCTGTTCTCGTCGCTGACGGCGCTGCTGGTCTCGCGCTTCACCCTGTTCAGCGATGAGATGCCCAAGCTTGAGGAGAGCCTGCGCGAACAGTATCAGAGCATGCTGGAATGGCTGGCGGACAGTGGTGTATCCATCGCGCCGGCCCGTTTCAGCGAGCTGGTCGACCCGGCCTCTTTGACCCAGTGGGTGCCGAATCTGCTGACCGGGCTTGGGGGGCTGTTGTCCTCAAGCGTCATCATCGTGCTGACGGCCACTTTCCTGCTCTATGAGGCGTTGTCACTGCGCGACAAGCTGGTCAGCACGCTGCGCAGCCCGCATGTCAGTCTGCGTCGCTTCACGCTGTTCTCGCTGACGCTGCGTCGCTATCTGGCGGTCAAGACCTTGATCAGCCTCGTGACCGGGGGGCTGGTCGCGCTCAGCTGTCTGGTGCTCGATGTAGAGTTCGCCTTCCTGTGGGCCACGCTGGCCTTCTGCCTCAACTACATCCCCAACATCGGCTCGGCACTGGCCGCGGTGCCTGCGGTGTTGCTGACGCTGGTGATGCCGGAAGGTGGCGCGGTCAAGGCGCTGATGCTGGGCGGCTGTTATCTGGCGATCAACTTCATTCTCGGCAACTTGATCGAACCGCGCGTGATGGGGCGCACCCTGGGCCTGTCGACGCTGGCCGCCTTCCTGTCGCTGGTGGTATGGGGCTGGGTGTTCGGGCCGGTGGGCATGCTGCTGTCGGTGCCGATCACCATGACGCTCAAGATCGCCTTCGACTCGCACCCGGGCACGCGCTGGGCGGCGCGTCTGCTGGGCCCCTCCGTGCGCCGAATACGTCGTCGGCGACGCATGGCGGAGGAATGACCCGCGAGCCAGCGCTGCGTGGATGACCCGCTGCCTGAATGCCAAAGGCCCCGTCACGCTCAGCGTGACGGGGCCTTTGATTATCGATTCAGTGCGCGGTGGCTGGCGGGGCAGCTACCTGTCAGCAAGGTCGACTCAGAGGTTCTTCAGAGGTTCTGCTCGATGAATTGGCTCAGCTGACCCTTGGACTGGGCACCGACCAGAGAGGCGACCTTGGCGCCGGACTTGAACAGGATCACGGTCGGCACGCCACGCACGCCTTGCTCGGCAGCGATTTCCGGCGCGTCATCGACATTGACGTTGACGATCTTCAGGCCTTCGCCTTTCTCGTTGGCGACTTCTTCGACGACCGGCGCCATCATCTTGCACGGACCACACCACGGGGCCCAGAACTTCAGCAGGACCGGGGCTTCAGCGTTGAGAACTTCCTGTTCGAAGTTGGCGCCGGTGACATCGACGTGATTGGACATCTTGTTTCTCCAGGGGATTCGTTTCGCTGTCTGCGGCATTGCCGGACATGCAGGCTGCGTCCGATGGTAGCGCCACTTTGCATCACTGACAAATGGGCATTGTCCATCGGCTCAATAGCACGGGGTTATGATCGCTAGTGTTTTTATAGCTGTTTTATTGGTTTGAGGGAATAGCAACGGGGCAGGCAATGTGGATTGCCTGCCCCGACTTTGGTCTTGCCTATACGAAGGATTCCGCAGCAAGGATAGCTCAGAAGAAGGCGTAACGGATGCCTAGCCCCAGCAGTAGTGTCGTCAACAGACCCTGCAGCAGGCCGCCAGGCATGTGGCGCGTCAGGCGTGCGCCCAGGCTGATGGCGGGCAGTGAGCCGACCAGCAACGCGCCGAGCAGCAGGAAGTCGACATTGCCCAGCCACAGATGGCCCAGTCCCGCGACCAGTGTCAGCGGGACCGCGTGAGCGATATCGGTGCCGACGATACGCGCGGTGCTCAGCAGCGGGAACAGCATGATCAGCACGGCAGCACCGAAGGCGCCGGCACCTACGGAGGACAGGGTGACGCATACGCCGAGCACGATGCCTGACAGCACGGTCAGCGGTGCCGCGTGGCGTACGATGAAGCTTTCCGGGCTGATCAGCCCGAGCAGGCGCTTCTTGAACAGCAGCACGCCGGCGGTGAGGATCAACATCACGCCCAGCATGCCCTTGATCAGGCCTGCGTAGGCGGTGGGGTCAGTGAAGAAGGTATGCAGGACCGCAATCGTCAACAGCGCCGCCGGCAGCGAGCCGATGGCCAGGCGCCGAGCGATGGTCCAGTCCACATGGCCCTGGCGATGGTGCGCGAAGGCACCGCCCGCCTTGGTAATGGAGGCATAGAGCAGGTCGGTGCCCACGGCGATATGCGGCGGGAAGCCGAACATCAGCAGCAGGGGCGTCATCAGCGAGCCGCCGCCCACGCCAGTGACACCGACCGCGAAACCCACTCCGGCGCCTGCCAGCACGTATAGCAGCAGTTGTGTGACTTCCATCCCTACCTACCCCCTTGTCAGGTTACTGTCGCCAATCTACTCTTGAGCGTATATTCCCGAAAGGAATCATTATTCATGATTTTATCGCCCGATCATCTTAGCAAGGTGACCGGCCATGTCCGGGCCACTGTCACGCCGCTTCGCGTCGATGGTGCTTCTCAGGAGAGTGAAGCCGCATGAAACTCCAGCAGTTGCGTTATATCTGGGAAGTCACCCGCCACAACCTGAACGTGTCCGCCACCGCGCAAAGTCTGTACACCTCCCAGCCGGGCATTTCCAAGCAGATTCGTCTGCTGGAAGATGAGCTTGGCGTCGAAATCTTCGCGCGCAGTGGCAAGCACCTGACGCGGGTGACCCCGGCCGGCGAGTCCATCGTCGAGCTGGCAAGCCAGGTGCTGCGCACGGTGGAGAACATCAAGCACGTCGCCCAGGAGCACAGTGACGACCGTCGCGGCAGCCTGTCGATCGCCACCACGCACACCCAGGCGCGTTATGCCTTGCCGCCGGTGATCGCCGACTTCACGCGCAAGTACCCGGATGTCGCGCTGCACATGCAGCAGGGCACGCCGAAGCAGATCGCCAACATGGTCAGTGAGGGACAGGCCGACTTCGCCATCTGCACCGAGTCGCTGGAGCTGTTCAACGACCTCATCCTGCTGCCGTGCTATCGCTGGAACCGTTGCGTACTGGTGCCCAAGGATCACCCGCTGGCCAATGGCGAGGAACTGACCCTCGAGTCGCTGGCCAGTTATGCGCTGGTCACCTACACCTATGGCTTCACCGGGCGCAGCCAGCTGGATGATGCCTTCAAGTCCCACGGCCTGGCGCCCAACGTGGTGCTGACCGCCTCGGATGCCGATGTCATCAAGACCTATGTGCGCCTGGGCATGGGCATCGGCATCGTCGCGCACATGGCGGTGGACGAGGTGGCCGATGAGGACCTGGTCGCGCTGGATGCCACGCATCTGTTCGAGAGCTCCACGACCAAGATCGGCATCCGTCGCGGTACCTTCATGCGCAGTTACATGTTTGAATTCGTCGAGCGCTTCGCGCCGCACCTGACGCGTGAGCGCGTCGAAGCGGCACTGGCCGCCGGCCCGCGTCATGAGCACGAGATCTTCCACGACATCGAGCTGCCGGTGCGCTGAGTGCCGGTGGACTGAGTGTCGCTCGCCTGATTTTCGTAGTGCAGCCAGCAAAAAGCCCGCCTCCTGAGAGGCGGGCTTTTTGCTGGCTGCGGCTCGAGCGCACAGCGTCAACCACAGGGCTCAGTGTGCCAGATGCAGGCCACACTCGCGGTTGTCTTCCGCCTTGGTCGGGTCGACGTAGTCGAACTCGTTGGGCAGGTCGTGGGCGACCAGATACTCGTGCATCTGCTTGGACGACCAGTGGAGCACCGGGGCGACCTTGATCAGGCCATCGCCGTTCAGCGAGACCGGCTGCATGCCGGCACGGAAGGCGGTGTCACTGGCGCGCACGGCGGTGAACCACATCTCGGGGTTCAGTTCACGCAGGGCACGCTCGAAGGGCTCGAGCTTCACTTCGCGGGTGAAGGCTTCGTGGCGCGGGTCGTCGATATGCGGCGTGGGGCCATCGACGGCTTCACGGTGCGCGCGGGTTCGCTGCGGCAGATAGATGATGCGATTCAGGTTCAACTTGCGTGTCACCTCATCGGCGAAGCGATAGGTGGCGTCGGTGTTGTAGCCGTTGTCCATCCACACGATCGGGATATCGGGACGGAAGCGCGTCACCATGTGCAGGATCACCGCCTCGAAGGGACGGAAGTTGGTGGTGCAGATGGCGTGCTTGTCCAGCGACAGAGCCCAGCGGGTCAGGGCTTCCGGGTCGTTGCCGAATTCGGCATTGATGCGGGCGAGATCGAAGGTATCGGACATGAGGAGTCTCCAGAACGAGGGCACGTCCGATGGAGCGGGGCGCAGGGCTGATCAATGGCCAGAAAAGGTCATCAGCAGAGGCGAGTAGCGCTCAAGGAGACGTGCAGGAATGCGCCTACCCTATCAAAGGCAGGCACTGCTTCCCCAATACGAATTCGTTCGAACGTTATATGCCATCGAGTTATGGCGCTTGTGACGGCTTATAACGCAGTCTGTCAGCCAAGCGCTTCCATCAGCCGCTGGATCTTGGCCAGGCTCTCGCGGTATTCGGCTTCTTCCTCGGAGTCGGCGACCAGACCGCCGCCGCCCCACAGATGCACCTGGCCCTCAGCGATCACCGCCGTGCGGATCGCGATGGAGGTATCCATGTGGCCACGGATATCCAGATAGCCGAGGCTGCCGCAATAGGCGCTGCGACGCACCGGCTCCAGCTCCTCGATGATCTGCATGGCGCGGATCTTGGGCGCGCCGGTGATGGAGCCGCCGGGGAAGGCGGCGCCGAGCAGATCCAGCGCATCGCGCCCTTCCTCCAGGGTGCTGGTGATGGTGCTGACGGAATGGTGCACGTTGGCGTAGCTTTCCAGCGCGCACAGTGATGGCACCTTGACGCTGCCGGGCGCGGAGACGCGGCCCAGATCATTGCGTAGCAGGTCGACGATCATCACGTTCTCGGCACGGTCTTTGGGGCTTTCCAGCAGCTCGGCGGCCAGTCGGGCGTCCTCTTCCGGTGTCGCGCCACGTGAGCGGGTGCCCTTGATCGGCTTGGTTTCGACGGCGCGGTGATTGACCTCGACGAAGCGTTCCGGCGAGACGGAGACGATGGCCATCTCGTCGCCCTTGGCGTCCTGCCAGCTCAGATAGCCGGCGTAAGGTGTCGGCGTGGCCTGACGCAGGCGCAGGTAGGCATCCCAGCTGTCACCGCTGCACTGCGCGCTGAAGCGTTGCGTCAGATTGATCTGGTAACAGTCACCGGCATGCAGGTATTCCATCACCTGACGGAAGCGTTCGCCGTAGCCCTCGCGGTCCAGCAGTGGCGCGAAGGGGGTGTCGAGGACGAAGTCAGCGCTGCGCGGCACCGGTTGCTCCAGCCACTCGAGCACCTGTCTGCGCCGCTGGGGCGAGGCGATCAGCCAGCTCTGCTGACGCTGATGATCACTGATCAATGCCCAGTCATAGAGACCGAGCCGCGCCCAGGGCAGCGCGATATCGTCCTCGGTCGTAGCGGGCAGGTCTTCCAGCGCGCGCCCGAAGTCGTAGCTCCAGTAGCCCAGCAGGCCGGCGATGAAGGGCAGGTCCTCGGCGCTCAGGTCGTGCCGGGCGAGCTCTTCGCCTGCCAGTGTCTGTGGCAGCAGGGTCAGCAGCTGGCGCTGGGCCTCGATTACCGGCAGGCGGGCGAGGCGCTCCAGCGCTTCACTGAACTGGCTCAGATCACGCATCGACTCCGGCAGTGGGCCGGTGAGCTTGCCGCCATGCGCGCCTTGCTCCAGCACGGCCAGCGGGTCGCTGCTGATGATGTCGAAGCGACCGCCGGCCAGCGATGGTTGGCCGCTGTCGAGCAGCACGGCGTCGGGGCGCGTACGCAGGCGTGCGAAGCGCGAAAGTGTGGAGGCCTCGTCCTCGGCGGCGAGGGCGTAGGGCAGGGCAGTGATTTCGAGCGAGATGGTCATGACAGCTTCCGTTGGCGGACAGGGCATTCTAGGCATCCAGACGCGTTTTGTCCGCCCGTGCGTGCGGATTCCGATGAGGGGCTGGCCTTGTCGGCTTGCCGTTCTCCCGTGCGCTGATTAAGGTGCCTGCCTCTGAACGCCCTGCGCTGTCATCGATGACTGCCCTGACGCACGTGCTGACGTTCTCCCAGTCCGCTTGCCCAGTCTATTGCCCAGCCCTTGGCAACCCACCGGAGCCCCTGCATGCATCCCGAGTTCGAACATGGCCAACATCTGCTGTCACGTCCCGATCAGAACATCTTCTGGCAGCGTCTCAAGCGGCATGACGCCCAGGGCGGGCGTCGACTGCTGATGCTGCACGGCGCGGGCGTGGCCGGCACGCTGACCTGGGCGCCGCTGGTCGGGCATCTTGCGGCCCATGACGAGTTGATCATTCCTGACCTGCGCGGCATGGGGCAGACGGTGTCACCCGATGGCGGCGAGCCTCCCTTCACCCTCGAGCAGGTGGTCGAGGACGTGATGGCGCTGATCGAGACCCAGCGCATCACGCATTTCGACCTGATCGGCTACAGCTTCGGCGGGCTGGTCGCCATGCGTCTCGTCCAGCGACTGCGCATGGAACGCCCCGAGGTGCGTGTCGGCGACATCAGTCTGCTGGAGCCGGCGCTGCTGGAGCGCGAATGCCACGCCACCATGGTCAAGGTGCGTGACGGCTACGCCGAGGCGGCGCGCGCCATGCGCGAAGCCCCGAGCCCCGAAGCGGGCATCACCGCTTTCCTCGATCTCATCTCGCCGCATCGTACGCGCAATCCGCGCGCCGAGCGCATGATGGTGGCGCGACTGGCACACCGCCACCTGGGCTTCGCCAATGCGCTGGACTGTGTCACGCATGCCGTGCGCGAGATCGACCGTGAGGTGCTGCTGGCCGACGTGCTGGCCTCAGGCAGCGAGGTGCGCAGCCTGGTCGGCGGCAAGAGTCCGCAGACCCTGCGCGACTATCACAGCCTGCTGGCTGAGCGTCATGCGGGCTGGCAATCGCTGGAAATCCCCGGTACCGATCACTCGCTGCCTTTCCAGAAACCCCGCCGCATCGGCGCGGAGCTCAGCTTCGCATAAATCGCATGATTGTCGACAAGCCGGCCGATGAACGGTCTGGCATTGATGCTCAAGACGCCCCGTCAGCCTGTGCTGTCGGGGCGTCTTTCGTCTCGGCCGCTACCGACTGGAATGTCTCTGATCTGTCATCGTGTGATGACTGTCATGGCGGCTTTTCAGGCAGTTCCTCCTTGTTATGACAGCCGTTTATCCAGCGCGTGCCAACGCTCTTACGCCAAAGGTGTAGGGGATTTGGCGGATTGCATCTTGACCCACTCAGGCTCGCTGGCTAGTCTGGCAGTCATTGAATGATTGTCGACAATGGTGCTGAAAGTCCCTCATCGCCATTGTCCTGCCTCAGCCCCTTGCCCAGCCGGATTGCCTGACCGCCATGACCACCGATGCCTTTCACAATGCCACCACCGCTCGAAGCCTTGCGCGCGGCGCGACTGCCGAGCAGGCAGGTCACACCGCTTCCGCGACGGCAGCGACCCCCGAGGTGCGTACCCTGGCCGAGCGTGTCTTCCACCAATTGCAGGACGCCATCGTGCGCGGCGAGCTGGCACCGGGCAGCAAGATCACCGAGCCCGGCCTGGCGCAGGCCTACGGGATCTCGCGCGGCCCGCTGCGTGAGGCGATGCGTCGTCTCGAG
Organism: Cobetia sp. MB87; assembly: GCF_011319755.1. Taxonomy (NCBI): domain Bacteria; kingdom Pseudomonadati; phylum Pseudomonadota; class Gammaproteobacteria; order Oceanospirillales; family Halomonadaceae; genus Cobetia; species Cobetia sp. MB87. The sequence continues at coordinate 479,771 of NZ_VFBC01000008.1, forward strand.
GTCCATCGCCTGATCGAGCGCGTGCCCCACGTCGGCGCGCGGGTGGTCAAGCTCTCGATGACCGAGCTGCTGGAGCTGTTCGACGTGCGTGAGGCGCTGGAGAGCATGGCCGCGCGTCTGGCGGCGCGGCACATGACGCAGGAGGAGGTCACGCGGCTGCGCAGCGTGCTCAAGACCCACGAGCAGCAGTCGGACCTCAAGACCGGTACCGCCTACTTCCAGAAGGAAGGCGACCTCGATTTCCACTATCAGATCGTGCTCGGCAGCCACAACCACATGCTGATGACGATTCTCTGTGATGACCTCTATTACCTGGTGCGCATGTACCGCACCCAGTTCAGCGCCAGTGGATCACGCCCGCAGAAGGCCTTCGTCGAGCATCATCGCATCGTCGATGCCATCGAGTCCGGCGATGAGGAACTGGCGGAGTTGCTGATGCGCCGCCACGTCAGCGCCTCGCGGGAGAACGTCGCCCGCCGCTATGCCGCCACGCTCAAGCAGGAGCAGGGCGAAGAGTGAGCTGACGCACCGCTCACGACTTGAACCGACCGAACAATTCCAACCCCGTCATGGGCCCAGCCCGGGAGATGTCATGTCACGCCATCTGAGTTCCACCGCCCTGCCAAGCCCCGGTGCCCGCTTCCGCGCGGCGCTGGAGGCCAATCGTCCGCTACCCATCGTCGGCACCATCAATGCCTACACCGCCATCATGGCCGAGCGCGTCGGGCATCAGGCGATCTACCTGTCCGGTGGCGGCGTGGCCAACGCCTCCTACGGGCTGCCGGACCTGGGCATGACCAGCATGAATGACGTGCTGGAAGACGCGCGCCGCATCACCGCCGCCAGCGAGCTGCCGCTGCTGGTGGACATCGATACCGGCTGGGGCGGCGCCTTCAACATCGCACGCACCATTCAGGAGATGGAGCGCGCCGGTGTCGCTGCCGTGCACCTGGAAGACCAGGTCGCCCAGAAGCGCTGCGGCCACCGCCCCAACAAGGCCATCGTCTCCAGCCAGGAAATGGTCGACCGCATCAAGGCCGCTGCCGATGCGCGTCGTGATGACAGCTTCTATCTGATCGCGCGCACCGATGCCTTCCAGAAAGAAGGGCTCGAAGCTGCCGTGGCACGTGCCAACGCCTGTGTCGAGGCAGGTGCCGATGCCATCTTCGCCGAGGCGGTGCATACCCTCGAGGACTACCGTGCCTTCTGCGAGGGAGTCGATGCGCCGATTCTGGCCAACATCACCGAATTCGGCGCCACGCCGCTGTTCAACCAGCGCGAGCTGGGCGATGTCGGCTGCCGGATGGTGCTCTATCCGCTGTCTGCCTTCCGCGCCATGAACGCCGCCGCCCTCAAGGTCTACCAGAACATCCACGACAAGGGTGACCAGAAGGACGTGGTCGATGACATGCAGACCCGCATGGAGCTCTACGACTTCCTCGATTACCACACCTTCGAGCAGAAGCTGGACACCCTGTTCGAGGCCGAAAGCCGCAAGGATTGATGCCAGACGCTCGAGACGGACGCCATGTCTCGCATCAGGAGGCCATCGGCTTCACGGGCCGGCACTCTCGGCCCGACCGTTTCTCCCTCGCTGGCAAACGCCTGGCCGGCGAGGGGCTTGACGCTTTATGCCCTACAAGAAAAAGAACAACTCAATGACGTCACTGCCAAGGAGATCGCGCCATGTCAGATACCATCGCCAACCCGACCATCGCTACTTCGAGCACCAGCGCCCCCAGTGGTCTTCGCGGCCAGAGTGCCGGTGAGACGGCGCTGTGCACCGTCGGCCAGACCGGCTCCGGTCTGCGCTATCGTGGCTACGACCTGGAAGACCTCGCCAGTCACGCAGCCTTCGAAGAAGTTGCCTATCTGCTCCTCAAGGGCAAGTTGCCCAATCAGGCGGAGCTGGATGCCTACATTGCGCGCCTCAAGGGGTTGCGGGGTCTGCCGGACGCCTTGAAGGCGGTGCTTGAGCAGATTCCGGCCAGCGCTCACCCGATGGACGTGATGCGTACCGGGTGTTCGATGCTCGGCAATCTGGAGACGGAAGAGAGCTTCGAGGAGCAGTCCGATCAGGCCGACCGCATGCTGGCCGTGTTCCCGTCGATCATCAATTACTGGTATCGCTTCAGTCATGATGGCGTGCGCATCGACACCGAGACCGATGACGACTCCATCGGCGCGCACTTCCTGCACCTATTGCATGGCGAAGCCCCCAGCGAGTTGCATGCTGCGGTGATGAATACCTCGCTGATCCTCTATGCCGAGCACGAATTCAATGCCTCGACCTTCACGGCGCGTGTCTGCGCCTCGACGCTGTCTGACCTGCACTCCTGCGTGACGGCAGCCATCGGCTCGCTGCGCGGACCGCTGCATGGCGGTGCCAACGAGGCGGCGATGGCGATGATCGAGCACTGGCGCTCACCGGAGGAGGCCGAGCGCGAGATTCTCGGCATGCTGGAGCGCCGCGAGAAGATCATGGGCTTCGGCCACGCCATCTATCGTGAGCGTGACCCGCGCAATGCCATCATCAAGGAGTGGTCTCGCAAGCTGGCGGACGATGTGGGCGATACGCAGCTCTACGCCGTCTCCGAGCGCGTCGAAGCCGTGATGTGGCGCGAGAAGAAGCTGTTCTGCAACGCCGACTTCTTCCACGCCAGCGCCTATCACTTCATGGGCATTCCCACCAAGCTGTTCACGCCGATCTTCGTCTGTTCACGCCTGACCGGCTGGGCGGCACATGTCTTCGAGCAGCGCGCCAACAATCGCATCATCCGCCCGAGCGCCGATTACACTGGCCCGGAGCACTGCGACTGGCTGCCCATCGAGCAGCGCGACTGACCCTTTCCTCGGCCAGTCAGCGTGCTGGCCGATCGTTTTCCTGATCGCCTGATGAGTCCGGATGCCCATGAATACCGAGTATCGCAAACCCCTGCCTGGCACGGCGTCACCGGGTACCCCGGTCGACTACTTCGATGCGCGTGCCGCCGTGGAAGACATCGCCCCCGGCGCCTACGCCGGTCTGCCCTATACCTCACGCGTACTGGCCGAGAACTTGGTGCGCCGCTGCCCGCCGGATCAGCTGCGTGACAGCCTCGTGCAATTGATCGAGCGTCGGCGTGATCTCGATTTCCCGTGGTACCCCGCGCGCGTCGTGTGTCATGACATCCTCGGTCAGACCGCGCTGGTGGATCTGGCCGGCCTGCGTGATGCCATCGCCGAGCGCGGCGGAGACCCGGCCAAGGTCAATCCGGTGGTGCCGACCCAGTTGATCGTCGACCACTCGCTGGCGGTGGAGCACGCCGGCTTCGACAAGGACGCCTTCGCCAAGAACCGCGCCATCGAGGAGCGTCGCAACGAGGACCGCTTCCACTTCATCGACTGGACCCGTCAGGCCTTCGAGAACATCGACGTGATCCCGCCGGGCAACGGCATCATGCACCAGATCAATCTGGAGCGGATGTCGCCGGTGATCGAGTCGCGCGCCGATGAAAAGGGCCATCAGGTCGCCTTCCCGGATACCCTGGTGGGCACCGACAGCCACACGCCACATGTCGATGCGCTGGGCGTGATCGCCGTCGGCGTCGGTGGGCTGGAGGCCGAGAGCGTGATGCTGGGGCGCGCCTCCTACATGCGCCTGCCCGACATCATCGGCGTGCGCCTCACCGGGCGCCCGCAGCCGGGCATCACCGCCACCGATATCGTGCTGGCGTTGACCGAATTCCTGCGCGCCGAGAAGGTCGTCTCCTCCTATCTGGAATTCTTCGGCGAAGGCGCGGCCAGCCTGACGCTGGGTGATCGCGCCACCATCTCCAACATGACGCCGGAGTACGGCGCCACGGCGGCGATGTTCTCCATCGACCAGCAGACGCTGGATTACCTGACCCTGACCGGCCGCGAGCCGGAGAACATCGCGCTGGTCGAGCGTTACGCACGCGAGACTGGCCTGTGGGCAGATGAGACCGGCCATATCGAGGGCGCGGTGGAATATGAGCGCGAGCTGACCTTCGATCTGTCCTCGGTGGTGCGCACCCTGGCGGGGCCCTCCAATCCGCACAGTCGCGTGCCGACCAGCGAGCTGGCCGCGCGCGGCATCTCCGGCGTGGTCGAGCATGAACAGGACGAGGACGGGCGTGATCTGATGCCGGATGGCGCGGTGATCATCGCCGCCATCACCAGCTGCACCAACACCTCCAATCCGCGCAACGTCATCGCCGCAGGGTTGCTGGCTCGGCGCGCCAATGCGCTGGGACTGACGCGCAAGCCGTGGGTCAAGACCTCGCTGGCGCCGGGCTCCAAGGCGGTGCAGCTGTATCTGGAAGAAGCGGAACTGCTGCCGGAACTCGAGCAGCTCGGCTTCGGCATCGTCGGCTTCGCCTGCACCACCTGCAACGGCATGAGCGGTGCCCTGGACCCGGCGATCCAGCAGGAAATCATCGAGCGCGATCTCTATTCCACCGCGGTGCTGTCCGGCAATCGCAACTTCGATGGCCGTATCCATCCCTACGCCAAGCAGGCCTTCCTGGCCTCGCCGCCGCTGGTGGTCGCCTACGCCATCGCCGGCACCATCCGCTTCGATATCGAGAAGGACGTGCTGGGACATGCGCCGGACGGCTCGCCGATCATGCTCAAGGACCTGTGGCCGAGCGACGAGGAGATCGACGCCATCGTCGGCTCCAGCGTCAAGCCGGACCACTTCCGTCAGGTCTACATCCCGATGTTCGAGGCCAGAGACGACCGCGATGCCTCCACCAGTCCCCTGTATGACTGGCGCGAGATGAGCACCTACATCCGCCGGCCGCCGTACTGGGAAGGCGGCCTGGCCAGCGCGCCGACGCTCACCGGCATGCGGGCACTGGCGGTGCTGGGGGACAACATCACCACCGATCACCTGTCGCCTTCCAATGCCATCATGGCCAGCAGTGCGGCGGGCGAGTATCTGGCCGCGATGGGCCTGCCGGAGGAGGACTTCAATTCCTACGCCACCCACCGTGGGGACCACCTCACTGCACAGCGGGCCACCTTCGCCAATCCCAAGCTGATCAATGAGATGGCGGTGGTGGAAGGGGCAGACGGCAAGCGCGAGGTCAAGCAGGGCTCGCTCACGCGTCTGGAGCCGGAAGGCAAGGTAGTGCGCATGTGGGAGGCCATCGAGACCTACATGCAGCGCAAGCAGCCCTTGATCATCATCGCGGGTGCGGATTACGGCCAGGGCTCGTCGCGTGACTGGGCGGCCAAGGGCGTGCGGCTGGCGGGGGTCGAGGCCATCGTCGCGGAAGGCTTCGAGCGTATCCACCGCACCAATCTGGTCGGCATGGGCGTGATGCCGTTGCAGTTCGCCGCCGGTACCACACGCAAGACGCTGGCGCTGGATGGCAGCGAGATCTACGCCGTCGAGGGCGAACCGGCCCCGGGGGCAGCGCTCACGCTGGTGATCGAGCGCACCGCCGGCGACAAGGCAGGCCAGGTCGAACGCGTGCCGGTCACCTGTCGCCTCGATACCCGTGAGGAGGTCTCCATCTACTCGGCGGGCGGTGTGCTGCAGCGCTTCGCTGAAGACTTCCTCAGCTCACAGGCACCGGGCGAGACGGCGGCGGAGGTATCGGCATGAGCCAGCAGGCACAGCTCAGGATTCCCGCCACCTATCTGCGTGGCGGCACCAGCAAGGGCGTGTTCTTCCTGCGCGATGAACTGCCGGAAGCGGCGCAGGTGCCGGGCCCGGCGCGTGATGCCCTGCTGCTGCGCGTGATCGGCAGCCCCGACCCCTACGCCAAGCAGATCGACGGCATGGGGGGCGCGACCTCCAGCACCAGCAAGACGGTGATCATCAGTCGCAGCGAACAGCCGGACCACGACGTCGACTATCTGTTCGGCCAGGTCTCCATCGACTCGCCCTTCGTCGACTGGAGCGGCAACTGCGGCAACCTCTCGGCGGCGGTGGGACCCTTCGCCATCGAGAAGGGACTGGTACCGGCCGAGCGCCTGCCGCGTGACGGCATTGCCGAGGTGCGCATCTGGCAGGCCAACATCGCCAAGACCATCATCGCGCGGGTACCGATGTGCGAGGGGCGCGTCCAGGAAACCGGCGACTTCGCCCTGGATGGCGTGACCTTCCCGGCCGCCGAGGTGGCGGTCGCCTTCCGCGACCCTGCCGCGGGTGAGGGCAGCATGTTCCCCACCGGCAATGTGGTCGATGCGCTGGAGGTGCCGGAATCGGTGGTCGCTGGCGGGCAGCTCCAGGCGACCCTGATCAACGCCGGCATTCCGACCATCTTCGTCAATGCCCGCGACCTCGGCTATCAGGGCACCGAGCTGCAGGAAGCGATCAACTCGGACGGCGAGGCGCTCGCACGCCTCGAGACATTGCGCGCCCACGGCGCACTGCGCATGGGGCTGATCAATGATCTCGCTGAGGCGGCCACGCGCCAACACACCCCCAAGGTCGCCTTCGTGGCGCCGCCGGTGGATCACGTCGTCTCCAGCGGTCGCGAGATCAAGGCCGACGAGATTGACGTGCTGATTCGCGCCGTGTCGATGGGTAAGCTGCATCACGCCATGATGGGCACCGCGGCCGTCGCCATCGCCGCGGCGGCCGCGGTTCCCGGCACGCTGGTCAATCTTGCTGCCGCTGGCGGGGCCGATGCTGAGTCTGGAGCTGGGCAGACTGGCACCGCGCGTGACTCGGTGTGCTTCGGGCATCCCTCCGGCACGCTCAGGGTCGGCGCGAGTGCCCATCGTCAGACAGAGTCAGGCCAAGGCAGTGATGGCCAGCAAGGCGAGGGCGAGTGGACCGTCACTGAAGCCGTGATGAGTCGCAGCGCGCGTATCCTGATGGAAGGCTGGGTGCGGGTGCCGGCGGAGACCTTGATGCGCTAGCGCCGGCATGGGCAGGTGAGGGTCGATTGTCATGTTCGAGAGTCATGGTCGACAGTCAAAGCCCCTCCTGCGGGATCTAGATGAAAGCCGGCCTGGCATGCATATGCAGAGGGCCGGCTTTCGCGTCTCTGTGGTGCGGACTCGGGTATTTCGGGGGATGTGCCGGTATCGCGGGAGATGTATGCGAGCAAAGACGATCCACGACAGGAGGTCATGTATGAGCACGCCATCCTCTGATCAGACGGGCGACAGCCGTCTCAGCGCCACTCAAGCCAGTAAAAGTCAGGCCAGTACCAACCAGGCCAGCACCAATCAAGCTAGTACCAATCAGGCCAGCGCCAACCAGCGCCCGGACTATGACCCGGAGCTGCAGCAGATCGCCGACTATGTGCTGGGGTATTGCGACGATCCTCGTATCGCGGATGCGGATACGGATACGGATGTGGATGACCTGGCCGGCAAGAGCGTGCGCTCAGGACCCTCGGCAGAGGCGATGGACACCGCTCGGCTGTGTCTGATGGATACCCTCGGCTGCGGCATCCTGGCGCTGCGCTTTCCGGAATGCACCAAGCATCTCGGCCCGCTGGTGGCCGAGACCGTGGTGCCGCATGGTGCGCGGGTGCCTGGCACCGCCTTCAGTCTTGATCCCGTCAAGGCGGCGTGGGATATCGGCTGCACCATCCGCTGGCTGGATTACAACGACACCTGGCTGGCGGCGGAGTGGGGGCATCCCTCGGACAATCTTGGCGGCATTCTGGCGGTGGCGGATCACCTCTCGCGCCAGCGTGTCGCGCAGGGCAAGCCACCCTTGGTGATGCGTGATGTGCTGGAGAGCATGGTGATGGCGCATGAGATCCAGGGCGTGCTGGCGCTGGACAACAGCTTCAACCGTGTCGGGCTTGACCATGTCATGCTGGTCAAGGTAACGACCACCGCCGTGACGGCGCGCTTGATGGGAGCGAATCGCGAGCAGTTGCTGTCGGCGCTGTCGCACGCCTTTGTCGATGGCCAGAGTCTGCGCACCTATCGTCATGCGCCCAATGCGGGCTCGCGCAAGAGCTGGGCGGCGGGGGACGCCACCTCACGCGGCGTGCGGCTGGCGGACATTGGCCTGCGTGGTGAGATGGGCATCCCCGGCGCTCTCAGTGCGCCGCAGTGGGGCTTCAATGATGTCTCCTTCAGTCACAACAACAGCGATCTCGCCCTCAAGCCTGAAGACGAACGGCGCCTGACGCTGGCGCGCCCTCTGGGCAGCCATGTGATGGAAAACGTGCTCTTCAAGGTCTCCTTCCCGGCCGAATTCCATGCCCAGACCGCCGCCGAGGCCGCCATCCAGCTCCACCCCGAGGTGCGCGACCGGCTCGAGGAGATCGAGCGCATCGAGATCACCACCCACGAATCGGCGATCCGCATCATCTCCAAGCAGGGCGCGCTCGCCAATGCGGCGGACCGCGATCACTGCCTGCAATACATGGTCGCGGTGCCGCTGATCTTCGGGGAGTTGAACGCGGACCACTATGAAGATGGCTTCCATGCCGCTCACCCGGAGGTCGACCGGCTGCGTGACAGGATGGTCGTCAAGGAAGAGGCGCGCTTCACCCGCGAGTATCTGGAGGCCGACAAGCGCTCGATCGCCAATGCCCTGCGGGTGGTCTTTTGCGATGGCAGTGCCACCGAGCAGGTGACGGTGGAATACCCGCTGGGACATCGCCGACGGCGTGAAGAGTCGCTCGCCCCACTCGAGGACAAGTGTCAGGCCAATCTGGCCACCTGCTTCCCGCCTTCGCGTTGCGACACCCTGATGGCGTTGCTGGGTGATCGCGAGCGACTCGACGCACTGCCGGTGCACGAGTTCATGGCGCATTGGGTGCCGTGAGGTTGCCGGCCGCATGATGCCCCGTTGGCAATCAGTCACCCAATTGACTGGTGCCGTCATCCGGTATGGGTAAACTGGAAGCGGATTGCACAGGAAGACCGACAGGGGCGCTTGCAAAGACTCGCCGGAGAGCGGGACAACGCCTGCCGGGCCTTCATTGCAAAGGCATCATCACAAGGGACTCATCATGAAAACATTTCTGCTGCTGGGCGCCATCGCGCTGATCGTCATCTACGTCATCTCGATCTACAACAAGCTGGTCAGCCTCAAGGCGCGCTTCGAGAATGCCTTCGCGCAGATAGAGGTACAGCTCAAGCGGCGCTATGACCTGATTCCCAATCTGGTCGAGACGGCCAAGGGCTATCTGAGTCATGAGCGTGGCACCCTGGAAGAAGTGATCAATGCCCGCAACAAGGCGATGGCGGCCTTGAATGCCGCAGCGGCGCACCCCGGCAGCATGGACAAGCTGGCCAGTCTGGCCGGCGCCGAGCAGGGACTGGCGGCGAGTCTGGGCAAGCTGGATGTGGTGGTCGAGGCCTATCCGGAGCTCAAGGCCGACCAGACCATGAGCGATCTGATGGAAGAGCTGACCGCCACCGAGAACCGCGTCGCCTTCGCGCGTCAGGCCTACAACGATGCCGTCACCGACTACAACGTCTATCGCCAGAGCTTCCCGCAGGTGATGTTCGCACCGACCTTCGGTCATCGCAGTGATGCAGGCCTGCTGGCCTTCGATGACAGCGTGAAGATTCGTCAGGCCCCTGATGTCAGCTTCTCATGAGCCGATCGACGGATGCTTCTCTCGCGGTCTTGCACCGTGATCCTGACTGGGTAGATGGCGAGCGCGAATGAATTTCTATCACGAGCAGGACAGCGCGCGTCGTCGAACGCGGCTATTGCTGCTGGCCTTCACGGCCATGTCGCTGGTGGTGTCTCTTGCCGCCGGCGCTGTGGTGCATGTCGCGATCAGCAGTTTCCTGGGGCGCCCGGCCACCACGACGTTTGAATATGTCTGGCCGGTGGCGAGCATCATCTTCCTGTGCAATGCACTGGTCGCGGCGCGTGAGCTGCGGCGTCTGCAGCAGGGCGGTGCCATGGTGGCCGCACGCCTTGGCGGCAAGCTGGTGGATGTCGAGACGCAGGACTCGAGCGAGCGACGGGCACTGAATGTGGTCGAGGAGATGGCGATCGCCGCCAACCTGCCCACGCCGCAGCTGTTCCTGTTGCCGCATGAGGCGATGATCAATGCCTTCGCGGCGGGCTATCGGCCACAGGATGCGGTGATCGCGCTGAGTCGTGGGGCGTTGGAGCAGCTGAATCGCAACGAGCTGCAGGGCGTGGTTGCTCACGAGTTCGCCCATATCGCCAATGGCGATATCCGCCTCAACCTGCGTCTGGCGAGTGCGGTCCACGGCCTGGTGTTTCTCTCCGAGGCGGGGCGCTTCCTGATGGGGGCAGGGCGCATCGGCTTCGTGTTGGGCAGGGCGCGCTCCTCCGGTTCCGACAGGAAAGGCGGCATGCCACAGCTGATGCTGGTGGGTGTGGCGCTGTGGTTGCTCGGCAGTCTCGGAGGGCTGGGTGGCAGACTGCTGCAGCGTGGGGTCGCGCGCTCACGGGAATATCTCGCCGATGCCAGTGCGGTGCGCCTGACGCGCTTCCCGGATGGCATCGCGTCTGCGCTCAAACGGATTGGCGGCATGGGATGGCAGGGGCGTATCCAGCACCCGCGCGCCATGACCTACAACCATCTCTTCTTCGTCGAAGCGCGCCCGCCCTGGCTGACGGGCTGGTTCGACTCGCATCCGCCGCTGGATGAACGCATCAAGCGTCTGGAACCCCGTTGGGACCGGCAATATCTGAGCGCTCGCCAGCAACCGGTGCATACCTTCGAGCAGCAGGGGGCCATCGGGGCCGAAGTGCTTGGCGGGGTCATGGCGGGTATCGCCGGAGCGGCGGTCATGGGGGAGCTCTCACGCTCACGAGGAGAACTCGAGAACCTGACGCTGTCGCGTTTTCTCTGCCCGCAGCTGGTGGTGGCGATGATCGCCCCCTCGCAGCTGACAACGCGTGGTGTCTGGCTCACCGAGCTTGAGCGTCAGCATGACTGGCTGGATGGCAAGCGCGTGCGCGAGGCACGGCGCAAGCTCGAGTCCTTGCCGCGGGTCGAGTGGATCCCCTTGCTCAACCGGTTGATACCGCGCTGGCGGGAAGCGGATGAGCGCGCGCATCGCATGCTCAAGGCGCAGACACCTCCGCAGGACATGTTCATCTGGTGTCTATGGCAGCTGTTGTTGGAATCACTGGATCCGCGGATCGATCGCAAGAGCGACTCGCTGGCCCTGCAACAATGTCAATCGGCCTGTCAGCATTGGCTCATGCTGATGGTCGGCCTCATCGACGATGAAACGCTACGCGAGGATATCTTCCTGGATGCCAGTGCGGAACTTGGACTGGTGCTTGCGTATCCGCAGTCGCAGCCGGATGGAGATAATCCTGCGCTGCGCTGCCGCCATCTCACGCAGCTGGCTCACCTGCGTCCGATGGACAAGCAACGCTGGTTCACGGCGCTAGCTCAGGTAGTGCATGCCGACCAGATGCTGGCCGATGAAGAGGTGGCCCTGCTGACTTTGCTGGCGCGCGTCATGCAGTTGCCGGAGGCGCGCCTGCAAGCGGCGCTTGAGACACAGTCGCATTCGCGTGGTGGCTGGCAGGCGCGTCCAGTATCACGGCCTGCGGACGGCAAGGCGGTCTGAGTGCCGAGCAGGGGGAGTGGCTGTTTTCTGCGTCAAAGCCCTTGCCATCAAACCGATTCCTGCGTAAAGTACGCATCCGCTGCCGGGGACGCATGGCGTTACCAGCGGTGAAAGAGGTTTGCAGGTGGTTGTTTTACTTGATGTTTTTGAAGCCCGCTTCAAAATCATCGATTGACAATCCCGGGCGATTCGCTAGAATACGCCGCACTCCTTACGGAACAGGTGATCGAGCAACGCTCCTCACCGCTTGATGATGCTTAGAGGCAGTCGATTGACTCATCATCAAGTGCTTGACTTCTCAAGCGTTCCGGGTAGAATATGCCTCCTCGCTTAACAGCGACGCTCTTTAAAAATTTGATCAGGTAATTCGTGTGAGCGCTTGCCGATGAGTGGTGACAAGGTCACCAAGTATCGGAGCAAGCCTCTCACGAGAAGTTTGACTCTGAACCAAGTTTGGTCTGCTTAACAGACTATCAAGCTTTCAACTGAAGAGTTTGATCATGGCTCAGATTGAACGCTGGCGGCAGGCTTAACACATGCAAGTCGAGCGGAAACGATTCTAGCTTGCTAGAAGGCGTCGAGCGGCGGACGGGTGAGTAATGCATGGGAATCTGCCCGATAGTGGGGGACAACCTGGGGAAACTCAGGCTAATACCGCATACGTCCTACGGGAGAAAGCAGGGGATCTTCGGACCTTGCGCTATCGGATGAGCCCATGTCGGATTAGCTTGTTGGTGAGGTAATGGCTCACCAAGGCGACGATCCGTAGCTGGTCTGAGAGGATGATCAGCCACACTGGGACTGAGACACGGCCCAGACTCCTACGGGAGGCAGCAGTGGGGAATATTGGACAATGGGCGAAAGCCTGATCCAGCCATGCCGCGTGTGTGAAGAAGGCCTTCGGGTTGTAAAGCACTTTCAGCGAGGAAGAACGCCTTGGGACTAATACTCCCGAGGAAAGACATCACTCGCAGAAGAAGCACCGGCTAACTCCGTGCCAGCAGCCGCGGTAATACGGAGGGTGCAAGCGTTAATCGGAATTACTGGGCGTAAAGCGCGCGTAGGTGGCTAAGTCAGCCAGGTGTGAAAGCCCCGGGCTCAACCTGGGAACGGCATCTGGAACTGCTTGGCTAGAGTGCAGGAGAGGAAGGTAGAATTCCCGGTGTAGCGGTGAAATGCGTAGAGATCGGGAGGAATACCAGTGGCGAAGGCGGCCTTCTGGACTGACACTGACACTGAGGTGCGAAAGCGTGGGTAGCAAACAGGATTAGATACCCTGGTAGTCCACGCCGTAAACGATGTCAACTAGCCGTTGGGTCCCTTGAGGACTTAGTGGCGCAGCTAACGCAATAAGTTGACCGCCTGGGGAGTACGGCCGCAAGGTTAAAACTCAAATGAATTGACGGGGGCCCGCACAAGCGGTGGAGCATGTGGTTTAATTCGATGCAACGCGAAGAACCTTACCTACCCTTGACATCCAGAGGACTTTCCAGAGATGGATTGGTGCCTTCGGGAACTCTGAGACAGGTGCTGCATGGCTGTCGTCAGCTCGTGTTGTGAAATGTTGGGTTAAGTCCCGTAACGAGCGCAACCCCTATCCTTATTTGCCAGCGAGTAATGTCGGGAACTCTAAGGAGACTGCCGGTGACAAACCGGAGGAAGGTGGGGACGACGTCAAGTCATCATGGCCCTTACGGGTAGGGCTACACACGTGCTACAATGGCAAGTACAAAGGGTTGCAATACGGCGACGTGGAGCCAATCCCATAAAGCTTGCCTCAGTCCGGATTGGAGTCTGCAACTCGACTCCATGAAGTCGGAATCGCTAGTAATCGTGGATCAGAATGCCACGGTGAATACGTTCCCGGGCCTTGTACACACCGCCCGTCACACCATGGGAGTGGACTGCACCAGAAGTGGTTAGCCTAACCTTCGGGAGGGCGATCACCACGGTGTGGTTCATGACTGGGGTGAAGTCGTAACAAGGTAGCCCTAGGGGAACCTGGGGCTGGATCACCTCCTTATCGACACTGTCTA
>NZ_VFBC01000009.1:0-66399 GCF_011319755.1 Cobetia sp. MB87
GTCGACGCCGATGCCATCATCGATGGCGTCAGCAACGACGGCACCCTGAACTGGACCTTCGATAGTTCCAGCGTCGAAGGCGAGGCGTTCGATCACCTCGCGGTGGGCGAGAGCCTGGTGCTGGATTACACCGTGTTTGTCACCGACAGCCAGGGGGCCACTGCCGAGCAGGTTGTCAGCATCACCATCAACGGCACCAACGATGCACCTGTCATTGCCATCGAAGGCGACGACAGCGCCTCCGAGTCACTGACCGAGACCGACGACACCCTGACCACCGCTGGCACGTTGTCCGTCAGCGATCTGGATACCACCGACGAAGTCACGCCGAGCGTCACCGCCGTGACCACCGACGGCGATGCCGATGGCTTGAGCAACGATCAGCTGCTGAGCATGCTCTCCGTCGATGCCGATGCCATCATCGATGGCGTCAGCAATGACGGCACGCTGAACTGGACCTTCGATAGTTCCAGCGTCGAAGGCGAAGCCTTCGATCACCTCGCCGTCGGCGAAAGCCTGGTGCTGGATTACACCGTGGTCGTCACCGACAGCCAGGGTGTGACCGCGGAGCAGGTCGTCCAGATCACCATCAATGGCACCAACGATGCGCCGGTGCTTGTGGATGGTGAGCAGCCAGTCAATCAAAGCGGTAATGATGGCGACCCCATCACACCATTCTCTGTCGCGGATGCCTTCACTGATATTGATAACGGAGCAGAGTTGAGCTTCTCTGCTGACAACCTGCCGGATGGCCTGGTAATCGATCCGACCACCGGCGAGATCAGTGGCACGCTGTCCCCGGATGCCTCCACCGGCGGTGATAACGCTGACGGCATCTACACCGTCACGCTGACCGGCACCGATGAGAATGGTGCTGGGGTCACCACGACCTTCACCTGGACCGTGGCCAACGTTGCACCGCAAGCCTTCGACAACACTGCCGAGCTGGAAGAGGGCGTCGCGATCAGCGACACCAGCACTACGACCGGCAATGTCCTGAGCGATGGCGATACCAATGGTGACGTCGATGTCGACGGCGGCAACGACACGGATACGCTGGTCGTTAGCGGCATCGGTGCTGGCGCCAATGCCGACACTGGCATCGCCGCAGGCACGCCGGTTACCGGCACCTACGGCAGCGTCACCATCGCCGAAGACGGCAGCTACACCTACACGCTGGACAACATCAATGCGGAAGTTCAGGCGCTCGCCGAAGGCGAGGTGATCACCGAGACCTTCACCTACGAGATCTCCGATGGGCAGGGCGGCACCGACACGGCGCTGCTCACCGTCACCATCAACGGCACCAATGATGCGCCAAGGGCGACCCTTCGAGCTCCGCAGGTAGAGACGGGAAGTGACGGGGAAGAAATTGCACCGATCAGCCTTCAGGATGCCTTCCAAGACGTCGATAGCGGCGCTCAGCTGAGCTATACGGCCGAAAATCTGCCAGATGGTCTGGTCATTGATCCGGTGACGGGTGTCATCAGCGGCACAATTGCCAACGATGCCTCCCAGTCAGGCAACACCCCGACGGACGGTCGCTACACCGTGACCGTGACAGCCACGGATGAGCAAGGCCAATCGGCTGACGTCACATTGAACTTCTTCGTGGCCAACGTCGCGCCTGAAGCCTTCGACAATACCGCCGAGCTGGATGAGGGCATCGCCACCAGCGACACCAGTACCACGAACGGCAATGTGCTCAGCGATGGTGACACCAATGGTGACGTCGATGTCGACGGCGGCAACGACACGGATGCGTTGCTCGTCAGTGGTATCGGTGCTGGCGCCAATGCCGGGACTGACACCGCCGCAGGCACGCCGGTCACCGGCACCTACGGCAGCGTCACCATTGCCGAGGACGGCAGCTACACCTATACGCTGGATAACAGCAATCCAGCGGTTCAGGCGCTCGCCGACGGGGAAGTGCTCACCGAGACCTTCACCTACGCGATCTCCGATGGTCAGGGCGGTACCGACACGGCGCTGCTCACCGTCACCATCAACGGCACCAACGATGCGCCGGTGCTGGTCGATGATGCTCAGCCGGCGGATCAGGTGGCCAATGACGGCGATACCATCACGCCGTTCACCATTGCCGATGCCTTCACCGACGTTGACGACGGAGCGGTACTGACCTACAGCGTCGACAACCTGCCGGACGGTCTGGTCATCGACCCGACCACCGGCGAGATCAGCGGCACGCTGTCTCCGGATGCCTCCACCGGCGGTGATAACGCTGACGGCATCTACACCGTCACGCTGACCGGCACTGACGAGAACGGCGCCGAGGTCACCACGACCTTGACCTGGACCGTGGCCAACGTCGCGCCGGAAGCCTTCGACAATACTGCCGAGCTGGATGAGGGCGTTGCGACCAGCGACACCAGCACCACGACCGGCAATGTGCTCAGTGATGGCGATACCAATGGTGACGTCGATGTCGATGGCGGCAACGACACGGATGCGCTGGTCGTCAGCGGCATCGGTGCCGGCGCCAATGCCGGTACTGACACCGCCGCAGGCACGCCGGTTACCGGCACCTATGGCAGCGTTACCATTGCCGAGGACGGCAGCTACAGCTACACGCTGGACAACAGCAACGCAGCGGTTCAGGCGCTCGCCGACGGGGAAGTGCTCACCGAGACCTTCACCTACCAGATTGACGATGGCCAGGGCGGTACCGACACGGCGCTGCTCACCGTCACCATCAACGGCACCAATGATGCGCCAAGGGCGACCCTTCGAGCTCCGCAGGTAGAGACGGGAAGTGACGGGGAAGAGATTGCACCGATCAGCCTTCAGGATGCCTTCCAGGACGTCGATAGCGGCGCTCAGCTGAGCTATACGGCCGAAAATCTGCCAGATGGTCTGGTCATTGATCCGGTGACGGGTGTCATCAGCGGCACAATTGCCAACGATGCCTCCCAGTCAGGCAACACCCCGACGGACGGACGCTACACCGTGACAGTGACAGCCACGGATGAGCAAGGCCAATCGGCTGACGTCACGTTGAACTTCTTCGTGGCCAACGTCGCGCCGGAAGCCTTCGACAACACTGCCGAGCTGGATGAGGGCGTTGCGACCAGCGACACCAGCACTACGACCGGCAATGTGCTCAGCGATGGTGACATCAATGGGGACGTCGATGTCGATGGCGGCAACGACACGGATGCGCTGGTCGTCAGCGGCATCGGTGCTGGCACCAATGCCGGAACTGACACCGCCGCAGGCACGCCGGTCACCGGCACCTACGGCAGCGTCACCATTGCCGAGGACGGCAGCTACACCTACACGCTGGACAACAGCAACCCAGCGGTTCAGGCGCTGGCCGAAGGGGAAGTGCTCACCGAGACCTTCACCTACGTGATCTCCGATGGCCAGGGCGGTACTGACACGGTGCTGCTCACCGTCACCATCAGCGGCACCAACGATGCGCCGGTGTTGGTCGATGACGCACAGCCGGCTGATCAGAGTGCCAATGACGGCGACACGATCACACCGTTCACCATTGCCGATGCCTTCACCGACGTCGACGACGGGGCGGTACTGACCTACAGCGTCGACAACTTGCCGCAAGGTCTGGTCATTGACCCGATCACCGGCGAGATCAGCGGCACGCTGTCCCCGGATGCCTCCACCGGCGGTGACAACAACGATGGTATCTATACCGTCACGCTGACCGGCACCGACGAGAATGGCTTGGATGTCACCACGACCTTCACCTTCGAGGTAGGGAATCCGGCGCCGCAGGCATTGGATCAGAGCGCGGACGTCTCCGAGGACGGAGTGACGACAGCTGAGGGCAGCCTGCTGGTCGATGCTGATGGCGAGCCGGTGACTGTCGATGGCGATGGTGATTCACTGCTCATTGCGAGCGTCAATGGTCAGGCCGTCGCTGGCAGCGATACCGTAATCCAGGGCACCTACGGTCAGTTGATCATCTCTGTCGATGGCACCTGGAAGTATGTGCTGGACAACGACAGTGATGCCGTCCAATCCCTCGATGATGGTCAGCAGGTGACGGATGACTTCAGCTTCGTGGTCAGTGATGGAGAAGGGGGCACGGCAGCCGGTGAGTTGACGATCCGGGTGGCTGGTCTCAGCGACAACGTCGTTCCGGAACCCGTGGTGCCGGTGACGCCAGTCGAAGGCTCCTCCGGTAATGGTTACCCGGCGGGCAGAGCAACAGCTGGATCTGATGAAGGTGGAGCAGGCTTCCTGCCGGAAGGTGACGAGGAGCTTTTCCAACCGCTCAGCGATTCCACCTTGGTGGATATTCCGAGCATTCAGCCGGTTCAGTTGACCATCATCCTGCGTGATGTCGTGGCCAATGAAGCCGTGTATGAATTTGCGCTGCCGGCGGGCGCATTTGAAAGCACCAACAATGAAGAGATCAAGGTTGAAGCGACGAGAACCGATGGGTCGCCGTTGCCCGACTATGTCGCTTTCGACAGTGATTCCCTCAACTTCCGTGTCAATAGGGCGCTGGCCTTGTCTTTGGGCGTTGAGCGAGTCGACGTCAAGGTCATCGGTCGCGACGAATCCGGCAATGAGGCCAGTACCACCTTCGTCATCTACCTGACGCCTGAGCAGGAAGAGGAAGAGAGTCTCGAGTATTACCGCAACCTCGCCAACGACGGTGAAGAGCAGCCGCCGGCAGAAGGGCAGCAGGAAGACGAAGCAGAGCCGAGCACTGAAGTCACAGGCACACCTGATCTCGAAAATGGTGAGGATCAGGCTAGCGTATCTGGTGCCGTGCCACTGTCCGAGATGCTCAAGGTGGCCGGACGTGACGGGTTCAGTCACGACCATGCAGACGTGCTGGCCGATCTGATGGCGTTGTTGAGTGATGATTCAGAAATTTCTTGATTATCGTTAACAGAATAAACCGCAATGAGCTCTCGATAGCGAGAAAGTGAGCTTATCCAATACAAGGTGTCCGCCTGCCCCATATCAAGGGGTGGGTGAACAAGAGCAAGGGAACGAGGCGAGATCATGACGGGAAACAAAACAACGGAAACCGCCCGGGCGTTGTCTGAGTCGCGCGGGCGGGGTCGCCTCAAGACTCTGGCGACGATGGTTGCCATCAGCGCCGCGGGCATTGCCTTGTCGGCATGTGGCACCGTGCAACCTGAGCCTCTGGATCGTCAGGATATCGCGACCGCCATCCAGAGCGATGAAATGCTCTTCGAGCAGATGACACCGGCCATCACCGAGCCGCTGGATCTCAACCATGCGATGGCGCGCGCGCTGAAGTACAACCTCGACAATCGCGTCAAGCTGATGGAGCAGGCGTTGGCCGAGCAGAGCTTCAATCTGGCCAAGATGGACATGCTGCCGGTATTGGCGGCTAATGCCGGTTTCACCAGCCGAAACAATGAAGATGCCTCCTCGAGCGAGAACGTGCGTACTGGCGTGCAGAGTCTTGCCCAGTCGACCTCTGTCGACAAGGATCGGACGGATGCCGATCTGCGCCTTTCCTGGAACGTGCTGGATTTCGGTGTCAGCTACCTGAAGGCCAAGCAGGAGGCGGACCGCTTCCTGATCGTCAAGAACGCCCGGCGTGACATCATGGCCAAGCTGCTTCAGCAGACGCGCAGCGCCTATTGGAAGGCTGCGGTGACGCAGAAGTTGAAGCCGCGCATCGATGCCTTGCTGATAGATACCGAAAAGGCGCTTGCGCAGCTGGATCAGATCCAGCGCGAACGATTGCGGGCGCCGTTGGATGTCCTGCAGGAGCAGCGCCAGCTGCTCTCCATCATGCGCAATCTGAAAAGCTTGCAGCGTTCCGTCGAGACTTCGCAGATCGAACTGGCGAGCCTGATTAATCAGGCGCCCAATGTCGAGATCCCCTTGCAGGCGCCGAGTGAGTTGCCGGAACTTCCTCCGTTGCCTTCCAATGACCTGGATGTGTTGGAGCGTGTCGCGCTGGCCAACAGCGGAGAGTACGTCGGTCAGCTCTACAATGCGCGCATCGCGCAACGTGAAGCGCGCAAGAGCATGGTGCGACTGCTGCCGGGGCTGGAGTTCTCCTACAGCGCCAATTACGACAGCAACAGCTATCTCTACAACGACACCTGGGCACAGGCGGGTGTGCGAGTCAGCTGGAATATCTTCCGTCTGTTCGCGATCGATGAGATCAAGGCTCAGAACGAGGCGCGTGACCAGATGGTCGAAGCGCGTCGTCTCGCCAGCAACATGGCGACGCTGGCACGGGTGAATCTGGGCTGGCAGCAGTACCACAACTCGCTGGATAGCCTGGCGATCGCGCAGCGCTTCCAGGCATTGGATGAGCAGATCGCGGACTTCAGCAAGCAGGCGCGGGCTAGCCGTGCGATCTCAGGGACGCAATCTCTGCTCAATCAGGCCAAGGCCTTGAACTCCGTGCTGAGCAATTCATTGGCTTACGCTGATGCACAGGACGCCTATGGTGGCTTCCTGTTCAGTCTGGGCTTCAATCCGGTGCCCGAGGATTATCAGCGTTACGACGTCGATACGCTGGCCAGCAATCTGGATGCCTCCTTCCGCCAGTGGTCAGGCGGCAGCCTGCCACTGCAGGACCCGGCACTCTGGCTGGAAGCCCAGTCCGACACAACCCAAGCACAGGACGGTCAGGCCAGTCTGTAAGCTAGCCTCCCGCCATATTTCAACAGGGATGCTGACGATGATGATCGCAGGTAAAGGTATCAATCGCCGCATGGCGAGGTTGGGGGGAACCCTGCTGGTCGCCATGCTGCCCGGGCTGATGGGTGTTGCGCACGGGGCGGATCAACCGACCGTTCGCGGACAGGTCAGTGCTGTCAATTCCACCATTCTGGCGGCGCCTCTTTCGGGGCGCCTGCTCGAAGTCAATCGGCGTGTCGGGGAAGAGGTCAACAAGGGCGATGTGCTGGTGCGCTTCGATTGCCGTTCGCTGAAGGCGGAGCGGGCAGTCGCGAGTGCACGTCTGTCCGGTGCAAGCTCCCAGTACAAGGTCAACAAGCAGCTGGCGCGCTATGACAATGTCAGCCAGCTGGACGTGGATCTGTCGCGAGCAGCGGTCAATGAGGCCAGTTCCTCGGTCAAGCTGTCGGATGTTTATCTCAGTGATTGCACCATCACGGCGCCCTTCGATGCAGAAGTGGTCTCGCGTGCGGTCAATCCTCATCAGTTCGTCTCCAATGGCGAGCCGATGATGGAGCTGGTGAGTTCCGATGAGCTCGAGATCGAGGCCGTCATTCCCGCCATGTGGCTGGGGCAGGTCGGCGCAGGCACACCGATGACCTTCATCGCAGATGCCACGGGAGCGGAACTTTCCGGCAAGATCGTGCGCGTCGTCGACAACATTGACCCGGTCAGCCAGACCCTCAAGGTGATCGCGCGGCCGGATGCCAAGCCGGATGGCGGCATCAAGCCCGGCATGAGTGGTGAGGTGCGTTTTCCCTCTCTGAGTCCTTCCAGCCTCGATGATGTGGATAGTGGAGAGGCGGCACAATGAATCGGCGGGTCGAAATGCCAGGCAATGTCACGACAGATCGCCTGGCGGGGCTCATCACCTTGCAGAAGCGTTTGATGAGCGCCAAGGGGCGCAAGGAAGCAGAGTATGTGCTGGTCAATGACACAGGCTACCTCTTCCCCGCGCGCCAGATGTTGCTGGTCAGCAATGGCAAGCTCTCGTCACACTCCGGTGCCACTGATGTCGAGCAGCAGAGTCCCTACTTGCACTGGGCAAGACGCGTCATCAAGGCATTTGATCTCGATCGTCAGGTCGCCTCCACCAAGGCAGGTGACTCACAGGCGGCCAGGCCCGAGCAGGTCATGTCACTGACGCCGGAGCGCCTCAAGGAGCGTGATGCCTCTCTTGCCGAAGACTGGAGTGAGTATTGGCCGCGTGAAGGACTCTGGGTGCCCATGGTATGGCGAGGCCGTATCGAGGGTGGCTTGCTGTTGTTGCGCGAGAAGCCCTGGAATGAAGCCGAACAACGCCTGCTGACCCATTGGGTGCAAGGTGCCGAGAACGTGCTGGCACGTCATTCGGGGCGCAGGCGCCAGCCGGTGGGCAAACGTCTGCTGTGGGGTGCGGCCTTGGTGGCGATCGCTCTGCTGATGTTGGTGCCGGTACGCCTTTCCGTACTGGGGCAGGCGGAAGTGGTGCCGGAGGTCAGCAGTATCATCCGCTCGCCCCTGGATGGCGTGCTCAAGGACTTGTCCGTGGCGCCCAATCAGGTGGTGGAGAAGGGCCAGTTGCTGGCGAGTCTCGATGATGCCGAGCTAAAGGGGCGGCTGGCAGAAGCCAATCAGGCCATGGCGGTGGCACAGGCGGAATATGCGCGAGCCCGGCAGCGCTCCTTCACCGAGCGCGAGGCCAGTGCCGAGGTGCCGCTGTTGAGGGCGCGGGTGGACCAGGCGCGTGCCGACGTCGAGTTTCTTGAAACACAGCTGACGCGTGTACGGGTTGAAGCGCCGCGGGATGGGGTCGCGATCCTCGGCGATACCAGTGATTGGGCAGGGCGCCCGGTCAGGCTGGGTGAGCGTCTGCTGGAAGTGGCTGACACCCGGGGCGCTGAGGTGGAAATCTGGCTGCCGAGTGCCGACAACATTCCGCTGCCGGAAGGCGCCGAGGTCTCGTTGTTCTTGAACGTCGACCCCTCACAGGTTCGTGAAGCGCGGTTGACGCATGTCAATTATCGGGCCGAGCTGGCACCGGATGGCGAGCTCGCCTATCGCGCGCATGCCGTGTTGAGCGATGCCGAGAACCTGCCGCGCGTCGGCTGGCGGGGGACGGCCAAGGTAGAGGGTGAGCAGGTCACGCTGGGTTATTACCTGTTCCGTCGCCCGTGGGCCACGCTGCGCAGCTGGAGCGGGTGGTAAGGCATGATCTCACAGACTCCCCCGTTGGCCGTGCTGCGCGAAGATCTCAAGTTGCACCCCGTCGAGCAGGATCGCGATGGCAAGCGGCGCTGGTTGCTGCATGACCCGGTCGCCCAGCGCTTCTATCGGCTGGGCGAGGCCGCCATCGAATTGCTGCCCTTCATTCGCGGTGGCCAGGAAGCGGCAGCCGCCAAACAGGCCAGTGCCAGTCTCGGTCGTGAAGTGCCTGGTGAGCAGTTGCGCGCCCTATCGGAATTTCTGCGTCAGCATGATCTGGTGCGCGGGGACCCCGGGCAGCAGGAACGCTACCAACGCCGTCTTGAGTCGCGCCCCACGGGGCTCAAGTGGTTGATGCATCACTATCTCTTCGTGCGCATTCCGCTGGCCAATCCGGATCGCTGGCTGAGCCGGCACGTCAACAAGGTACGCTGGCTGGGCAGCCGCGGCTTCTTCTGGAGCCTGGCGGTCCTGTTTCTGGTAGGCCTATGGCTGACGGTACGCCAGCTGGATACCTTCATCGCGAGCTTCGCGGCACTGGGCGCTGTCGGCGGCTGGCTGACGCTGGGGCTGGCGCTGGTCTTCGTCAAGATACTGCATGAGCTGGGGCACGCTTTCGTCGCCAAGGCCAAGGGCGCGCGCGTCCCGACCATCGGTGTGGCCTTCATCGTCGGCTGGCCGGTGCTCTACACCGATACCAGTGATGCCTGGCGACTCACCCAGGCCCGAGACAGAGTTGGCGTCGATATCGCGGGTGTCGCGGTCGAGCTCTCGATCGCGGTACTGGCGTTACTATGCTGGCATCTGTTGCCGGAAGGCTTGCCGCGCACCCTGTGTTTCTGGCTGGCGACGACGACCTGGATCATGTCGGCGCTGGTCAACTTCAATCCCTTGATGCGCTTTGATGGCTATTATCTGCTGTCCGATGCCTGGCGACAGCCCAATCTTGAACCCCGCTCCCAGGCGTTGGCACGTTGGCAGCTGCGTGAATGGCTGTTTGCCTTCAAGGAAGCGCCGCCTGAGCGTCCGCAGCGTGCCCTGGTGCTGTTCGCGGTGGGCGTCTGGGTATATCGCCTGCTGCTGTTTCTCGGGATCGCCCTGGCGGTCTATCACTTCTTCTTCAAGCTTCTCGGCATCGTGCTGTTCGCCGTCGAGATCTGGTACTTCATCATGCGGCCAATCGTGAATGAAATTCGGCGCTGGTTCAGTGAAGGTCGCAAGCCACGCGCCAATCTGGCTCTGTTGCGTACCGGGGTGATCGTCGTGGCGCTGGGAGCCTTGCTGATCTGGCCCTGGCAGAGTGAGTTGCGCCTGCCGGGGTGGCTGGAGCAACCCTCGGCTCGTCTCGAAGCGCCCTTCGGTGGCCGGCTGAGTCTCGATGTCGCCCAGGGGGACGAGGTGAGCGCCGGTCAATCGCTGGCGACCATCAGTGTCCCGGAAGTCACCCAGCGGCTTGCCAGTGCCGAGCGTCGCGTGGAACAGCTGGACTGGCGCCGCTCCGCCAGTGGTCTGGATCGCAGGTTGCTGCAGGATAGCCCGGTGGTGCAGGCCGATCTTGACGTGCAGCGCCAACGGGTCAGCGCGCTGCAAGCCGAGCAGGCGACCGGTCAGCTGGAGGCGGCATTCACCGGCAAGGTGCACTCGCTCAATCCTGCCTTGAAAGCAGGGGGCTGGGTCGGTGAAGGGGAGTGGGTGATGACGCTGCGCAATCCCCGGCAGGTGACTCTGACGGCCTGGGTGGAAGAGGAAGAGGTGTTGCGCGTCGATGAGGGAGCCGCTGCCTGGTTCTATCCGCTGGCGCCGGTAGGCAAGCCGCTGGAAATGCGTGTGGTCAGCGTCGAGCCTCAGGCAGTCGCAGTGCTTGAGCAGCCGGAAATGGCCGCGCCCTATGGTGGGGACTTGAAGGTTCGCGAGGGTGATGAAGGGCAGCTGGAACTGATGCGCAGCCTCTATCGGGTTACGCTTGAGCCAGTGGACTTCTCTCAGGCGCTGGCACTCTCGATGCCTGGCCGGCGCGGCATGGTCAATGTCGAGACTGAGCCGCGCAGCCTGTTGAGCCGAACCTGGCGTGAAGTGGTGGGAGTCTGGCGTCGCGAATCCGGTTTCTGAAACCACTAACCTTCCCTCCTGCACCCAGCCTTCTGAAACAGTGCAGAGAAGCCCAGCCTCTGAGTAGCGTTTGCCGCTCTGAGGCTGGGCTTCTTTCGTCTGGTTCTGCAGAGCGGACTTTTGGCGACAGGGCTTATGGAAAAGGCTTTGGAAATAGGGCTTTGGAAATAGGGCTTTGTGAAGAGGGCTTTGTGCGACTTCGTAGAAAGGCCGCGCTCTGCTCTGTGGGTTGCCCATAAGGTGCTCCGCCTTGATTCGGCAATCCTCCGGCTCAGCAGCCCCTGGCTCAGCAAGCCCTGATTCAACCAGCCCTGGGAGCAAGAGGCGCACTATTCGAGCGTCATTGACCCTGGATGCCGGGCTGGAGACCGCTCCGTCAACATGTTCTTGCCGTGGTCGTCATCGGTATTGGAGCAGATGGCGATGGTCTCGAGTGGCTCCGGCATGCCCAGCGCATAGCCCTGCACATAATCGGCGCCGATCGTGGCAACGGAGGCAAGCACCTGCGCACTTCCCACGAATTCCGCCACGGTCTTCATGCCCATTTCACGTGCGACCTCGGCAATGGCGCGGGCGATGGAGTAGGAGACACGGTTGGTGTCCATGTCGCGAATGAAGGCGCCATCGATCTTCAGGAAGTCGACGGGCAGGTTTTTCAGATAACCGAAGGAGGAGACTCCACTCCCGAAGTCATCCAGCGCGAAGGAGCAGCCGAGTGCGCCGAGTGCCTCGAAGAAGGCGCGAGCGTCGCCCAGCCGCGTGATGGCAACGGATTCGGTGATCTCGAAACACAGCTTGTCACCCGGGATGCCACTGTCGCGGACCAGCGTGACCAGCAGGTCGCGAAAGCTCGGGCTGCTGATGGAGTGCCCAGAGAGGTTGAGTGACACCATGGTCAGTCGCTGGGCATGCGCAGGGTGCGCCGCCAGCCAGCTCAGGTACTGGCGAATGACATGTTCATCGATGGCGGCTGACAGGCCATATCGCTCCGCCGCAGGCAGGAAGGCGCCCGGCGCAATGATGGTGCCATCCCGGCCTTTCAAGCGCACCAGCACTTCGTAATGTAGAGCGCAGTCAAGCTCGCAGTGCGGACCCTCGTCTGGCTCTGCGTTGATGGCTTGTGCAGTGGCGAGGGTGCTGACTATCGGCTGTTGGTAAAGCACCAGGCGCTGCTCTTCGATGGCTGCGGTGATTTCTGTCAGCCAGTGCATTTCCTGCATGCGTCGTGCTACTTCATCACCGGATTCACTGTGACGATGGATGCGGTTGCGCCCGGCATCCTTGGCTTCATAGCAGGCAGCATCGGCGGCACTCAGCAGCTGATGCGGGTCGTTGTGATTGCTGTCGATGCTCACCAGGCCAATGCTGGTGCTGATGGTGAACAGCTTGTCATCCCACATGAATCGGAAGTTGGTGACGGACTGGCGCATCTCTTCGAGCAGCGCCTCGGCGGCGTCCAGCGTCATGTCGGGCATCAGCAAGCCGAATTCATCCCCTCCCAGGCGTGCGAGACGATCCTGCTTGCGCATGCCGGCGGCAATGACGTCGACCAGCTGGATCAATAGCGCATCGCCGGCCGAGTGGCCACAGGTGTCGTTGACGACCTTGAACTGGTCCAGATCGATGTAGGCGAGACAATGCAGAGCGCGGGTGGCGCGCGCATCATCACAAAGTGTCGTCAGTTCACGCTTGAAGGCGCCACGATTGAGCAAGCCCGTCAGGCTGTCGTGGTTGGCCTCGTGGGCCATGCGCTGCGACATGGTGTGATTGAGCGTGTTGTCGATCAGCGCCAGCAGCGTATAGCCATCCTGGTCTGGCGTAGCCTCGACCGCAGAGACACTGATCTCTGCATGCACCGAGTTGCCGGAGGCATGGATGAAGCGACATTGCTGGGTGAAGAAGTCCTTGCGCTGCTCGATCAGCGCCTGATGTTGTTGCAGGAAGCTTTCCAGGTCCTCTGGTTCGATCAGTTCGCGTATCACACTCTGGGACAAGGTGGCGGCGGTGTAGCCCAGGATGCTCTCGAGTCGTTGATTGACGCGCAACAGCTGGCCACTGGTGCTCAGGTGCGCCATGCCGACAGCTGAGTGTTCGAAGGTGGCGCGGTAGCGTCGCTCGCTGGCACGCAGACGTTTCTGAGAGGCCTGTTGCTCGAATTCGGTCATGAGCTGTGAGACGTGATCCGCCACCGAGGCCAGAAACGCCTGCTCATCATCTGCCCATTCGCGCGGGGCATTGCTTTCCGTACAGCAGATGACGGCCACCACCTGGCCCGCCACTCGAATCGGGCTGTCGATGATGGCCTTCACGCTGCAGCGGAAGGTGCCATCAAACAGCAGCTCTTGATTGGCCTTGGTCACATCGGCCAAGGCGAGAGCATGTCCGGCATCCAGGGCCTCGAAATAGACTCGGTTATGGGTGCGGGTAAGGCGAGTGGGGACTGTGTCATGCGTGGCATCGTGCGGCGGTGGAACCCATGCATCATGGACATGGGCAAGCGAAAGACAGTCGCGGTCTTCATTCATGTACCAGAAGCTTACCTTGCGTATCTGCAGGCCCTTGGCGACTTGCTCACATAACCACGGCAGCAGGCTGTCGAGCTGCGCGCTCTCATCATGGCGGGTGTTGCCGAGCTCGATCAAGGCCGCCTGCTGACGTTCATAGCGGCGCAGCTTGTCGGCCTGGGCATCCTTGGCCAGATGCTGCTGATGGATATCCAGCAATGAGCCGATGAAGCGGTAGGGCGCGCCGTTTCTGACCTCGAATTGAGCGCGCAGCTCGAACCAGCGATGATCTCCCTGCTGGGTGCGGATCAGCAACTCACAATTGAAAGGCGTTTCGCTCAGTCGCTTGGCGTTGATCAAGGCCTTGAAGTCGTCACGCATGTCGGGCGCGACTCTCTCATGCAACGCCTCGAGTGCAGTGTCGAGTGTGCCGGCTTCATACCCCAACTGGTTTTCCAGGCGGGTAGAGATGGTCAGTCTCTCGTTGCCGGTTTTCCATTCGATGATGCCATCGGAAATGCTGCGCAATATCCAGCTGGCGCGTGACTGACTGTCTGCGAATTCTGCATTGAGGTAGCTTTGATTGACCTGGCGTTTCAGCGCCTCGGTCGCCAGGTCCGCGAGCTTGTCCAGCCGGGCGAGGACGTCCGGGCTGGGCAATTGTTGACGCGGCTCAGCATCCGCCAGGCTCATGCAGCCGATTATCTCGCCATTGTCTGCCTTGAGAGGCAGGCCGATGTAATAACGTATGCCATCGAAAAGGACCGAACAGCAACCGGCGAGTTCCGGATGTTGACGGGCGTCACACGTGATGAGGGGGCTGGCCTGCAGTACCGCCGCGCCACACAGCGCATCATTGATGGGGACGGACTCATGCACGTTGTCGTCCAGACTCAACCAGCGCTTGAGCTGCTCGCCATCACGCAGGTTGATCATCGCCATGGGAGCGCCAGCCAGGTCGGCAGCCAGCTCAAGGATCATCAGGGCCTGATGATCCTCTTCATGCCGCAATGTCTTGATCCAATTGGGAATAATGGATGTATCAAGCCCGAGAGAATCTGGCATCGTGTCGCAGCCTTCCCTGTCTGTAACGGTGATGGGAGATCAAGATTGCAGACTATCACAGTAAAGCGTTGCCTCACCGTTGTTGGCGTCGGGAGCACTGGAGGGAGCAAGGACGCTGGGGTCAAGAGGATGCAAGGGTGGAGAGGTAAGGGCGTCAGGGATGGCTGTGACATAATTGTCAGCATGGCGGCCTGACGGGCTGACACGGTCGAGAGGAGTCTGCAAGGAAATGGCGTTGATCAAGGGGTTCTGTATTCTGCTGCTTTGCCAGTTTCTCGGTGAGGTGACGGGGCGTGCGTTGTTGCTTCCGGTGCCGGGGCCAGTACTGGGAATGTTGTTCCTGCTGCTGGGGTTGATGTTGCGAGGGCGACTGCGCAAACGGTTGTTGCCTGCCCCGGACATAGAGGGGGAAGGAGTGCTGCGTGTTGACGAGAATACCGATCGAGACCTCGGTCAACGTCAGCTGGCCCGTGCGCTGCTGCGGGAACGTGTGCCTGCCAGTCTCAGGCTTGCCAGCAATGGTCTGCTCTCTCATCTGTCGCTGCTGTTCGTGCCTGCGGGCGTCGGCGTGATGGTGCATTTCGAGCTCATCGCACGTGATCTCACTGCCATCGCCATCACGCTGGTCGCGTCGATCGCGGTCACCCAGTTCGTCACGGCGTGGCTGTTGCAACGTCTGATCGATCGAGGTTCTGCGACACCGAGTGGAGCAGGGGGCAAGTCACCCAGCGCCGATGAGGTGTCTTCATGAATCTGGCCCCGCTTGATGCCCTGTGGGTGTACCTGAGCGCTTCACCATTGCTGCATCTGCTGTTGACGTTGGTGGCCTTTCTGCTGGCGACGGCGATCAATCGTCTTGCCCGGGGCGCATCGCTGGCGCACCCGGTGCTGGTCTCCATCGCGCTGATCATCGGATTTCTGTGGCTGACGGACACTGACTATCCCACCTACTTCGAAGGGGCCCAGTTCATCCACTTCCTGCTCGGGCCGGCCACCGTCGCGTTGGCGGTACCGCTGTTTGACCATCTCGATCGCGTCAAGCAGATGCTGTGGCCACTGCTGACGGCCTGTTGCGTCGGAATCGTCACTGCCGTGACCACCACCCTGGGTCTGGCACTGGCATTGGGGGCACATACCCAGGTGGCCTTGAGCCTGGCACCCAAATCCGTCACATCGCCGATCGCGATGGGGATCGCCGAAAAGCTGGGCGGCATTCCCTCGCTGACGGCAGGGCTGGTGCTGCTGACCGGCACCTTGGGCTGTGTGGTAGGCCCCGTTGTCATGCGGTTGGCAGGGGCGCGAGACGATACCGTCAAGGGCTTCACCATGGGCTTGTCGGCGCATGGCATCGGTACTGCGTTCTGCTTCTCATCGGTGAGCACGCTGGCGGGCGCCTTCGCTGGCATGTCGATGGGACTGACCGGTCTACTGACCGCCTTCATCGTGCCGCCTATCGTTGGGCTGTTCGGCTTCTGAGCACGAGGGGGCATTCGTGGAGAGTCGAGCTGGGGGGGGAGCTAGAGACGAGCAAGCGGCAGGCAGGAAGCAGGAAGGCCAGCGCTATCCTGGCACTGCCTTCTGTGGGCTTAAGTTTGCGTTAAGCGCGGCCGTTCATGCTGGTGATCAATCCATGTTTCAGCTGAGCGCTTGTGTGTTTGCCAAGGCAATCGCCAGCATGTTTCGTGAAGATGTCACCTCGTTGCCACATGTCTGTCAGTGAGCTGATCGATCATGCTCCTACGCAGGTCCACCAGGCGTGGTATCCACTCGCGCCTGTGTGGCTGGCCATGCCTCGACCCAAGGAAAGCCCTCATGTTCACTTCTCTTGCCCGCACAGTTCTTGAACGCACTGGTCTTGCCCGCATTGGTCTTGCCCGCACCGCTGCAAATCTCAAGCCCGCTGGCCTTGCCGGGCATCGTGTACTGGTCGAGGCGCCGATGGCCTCCAGCTGTCGAGAGCTCTGTTGGCAGCTGGCGGCAGCAGGGGCTGCATTGACTCTGGTCGAGCGAGAGGGGGATGACCTTGCCTTGCTGTGCAGGTTGTTGCCCACCCCGAAAGGCCAGCAACATCGCCGTCTCTCACTGACGCACGCAGATGTGAGGGGTGAAGCGCTATGCACCCAACTGCGCAACATCCCGGCTTCGGAGCGCCCCGATACCTTGCTGAGCCTGCCGGGCGATGGCCGCTGGCATCTGGAGAGTGGCCGCGCCTGGCATGTGCTCGAACGTGGGGGATGGCCGACTGAGGTGCGCGCCAAGGTACTGGAGTGTCTTGAGCTTCATGGCTCGGCGGATAGCCGACGCCCGCTGCTGGAGCTGATCGTGCAGGCAGACGGCGACTTTTTCGTTCCGCTGCCAACAGCGAAACACTCACGTATCCGGTTGCATACCCCGGCGCTGATCACCGGCGAAGAGGACCCTCTGTTGATGCGTCTGGCGCGTCATCAGGGCAATCATCCTGTCAGTGTGGCGCGTCAGTCGCGCAAGCTGATCTTCCGACTGCGTCTGGCGCGGGCCAGGCACCCGGTCGCGTATGGCTGGCTGATGGCGGGTGAGGCGTTGCGGCGTGTCATCGGCGGGCCGCGCCGCATGCTGGAGCGTGGCGCGCTCGGGCTGCGCGAGCAGAGGATGCTGCTGACGGCGCGTCTGACCAGGTGGCGTCATGCTCGACACCAGGGGCGTCGCGCACGCAGCGGTGTGTGATGGCTGGCTGATCCATCGATACAGGCGATGTGCCATCCCGTAGTAGGCTTGCAACGTCCGTCACCTTTCGGGTGGCGGACGTCTTGTCTCATGTCCCCTCATGTCCCGATATGACATGGCAGAATCAGAACGATTTCAAGGAGTCCAGATGCGAGTTCTGCTCGTCGAAGATGATCCGTTGTTGGGCGAGGGAGTCAACCATACCCTGCGCCGCGAAGGCATGAGCACTGAATGGTTGAAGGAGGGCGCCAACGTTGCCGCCACGCTCAAGCATTCGCCCTTTGATGTGCTGGTGCTGGACCTTGGCCTGCCGGATCTCGACGGTCTGCAGGTCTTGAGTCACCTGCGCCGTCAGGGCCAGACGTTGCCGGTATTGATCCTGACGGCACGTGATGACATCAGTGATCGGGTACGTGGTCTGGACGGCGGCGCGGATGACTATCTGGTCAAGCCTTTCGACATTGCCGAACTGGTGGCGCGCCTGCGTGCGTTGGTGAGGCGCCATGCCGGACAGGCCAGCGGTTGCCTTCAGCTGGGGCCGTTGCGCATTGATCAGGCTGGCCGCACTGTCACGCTCTCCGGTAGTGAGGTGGCGCTGGGACGGCGCGAGTTTGATCTGCTGGAGTTCCTGCTGTTGCATCCCAGTCGTGTCTTCAGCCGGGATCAGCTCGTCGAGCAGCTCTATGGCTGGGATGGCGATGTCGAGAGCAATGTCATCGAGGTACATGTGCACCATCTGCGCCGCAAGTTCGGCACCGGGGTCGTCAAGACCGTACGCGGTGTGGGTTATCGGCTGGGTGAGCTCACGTGAAGTCCATCCGCAGTTTCCTGCGGCGCAACCTGATCGGTGGCGTCGTGATCGTGCTGGGGACGGCCGCCGCCTGGAGCTACTTCGATTCCCGCGAGCAGATTGATGAGCTGTTCGACGCTGAGCTGGCCCAGAATGCACGTATGCTGGGGCGACTCTATCAGTCCCAGCTCGCATCGTTGACACCGACCGCCCGTCAGGAAAAGTTGCAGCAGATGACATCGGGCCAGTTCAGTCTGCGTCCACCCTCCCTGAGCTTTGCCGATGGCCACGAGAAATCCCCGCTGGGACATGTCTATGAAGACAAGTTGATCTTCCAGATGTGGGATGCGCTGGGCCAGCCATTACTTGGCCTCTCGTCAAGCTCCGTGGCGCTCGATTACCTCCCGGTGCCCGGCTATGGCAGGCAGCATGACAATCACCATGACTGGTTCACCTTCACGTTGTATTTCCCCGAGAGTGGCATCTGGGTCACGGCGGCTCAGCGTGAAGATGTGCGTGATGAACTGACCGGCCAGATTGCGCTGCACAACGTGCTGGCGCTGGTGGTCGGGCTGCTCGTGATCGCCTTGCTAATCGGTGTGGCAGTCTCGCGGGGTTTCCGTCCCGTCTTGCGCATCAGTCATCAGATCACGGCCCGTCAACCGGGGTACCTTGAGCCGCTGGATGCCAGCGAGGCGCCGGACGAGATACGTGGCATGGTGGATGCTCTCAATGGGCTGTTGGCGCGCCTGGCGGACACCCTGGACAAGGAGCGGCGCTTCACGGCCAATGCTGCCCACGAATTGCGGACTCCCCTGGCGGGTATCAAGGTGCATGCCCAGAATATGGAGGCCGATGCCAGGGATGAGGCCTCTCGGCGCTCGGCACGCATGATCGTGGATGGCGTCAATCGCATGACGCGAGTGGTGGAGCAACTGTTGACCCTGTCACGACTGGAAAGTGGTGCAGAAGCACCGCGTCGCCCGGTCGATCTCGCCCAGCTGACCAATGAGCTGGCGCGGGACCTGGGACCCATGGCTCGCCAGCGAGGCATCAAGCTGCATATCGAGGTTACCCCGGGCGCTCAATTGGTCAGTCACGAGAACGGCCTCTACGTGCTGCTGCGCAATCTGCTCGACAATGCGCTGCGCTATACGCCAGAAGGCGGGCAAGTGCGCCTGGATATCCGCCGCAACGATGATGGATGGCGTATGGAAGTGGCCGATACAGGCCCCGGAATCCCGCTGCGTGAACGCGAGCGCGTCTTTGAGCGCTTCGTGCGTCTGGCCGGCCAGAAGACTCAAGGCTCGGGGCTGGGCCTTTCGATCGTGCGCGAGCTTGCTGAACGTCTAGGCGCAGAGCTGGCGCTGAAGGAGAGTCCCTTGGGAACGCCGCAGGCGCCGGGGCTATTGGTGCAGGTTCGCTTCACGACATAGCAGGTTCGCATCACGTCAAGGACAGCGACTGGTAGCCGGGTTGCGTCGGCGGATGCCATGATTGCGTCGAATGCATCATGCGGCCGTGATGCTGGCTGGCGCTCGATAATGCCGGCGGGGAGTGCAACTCGGCGATGGTCGGGTGGCAAAGATGGCTAGATTAGCGCTATCTTCATTATATGTTGCAGAGCAGCATGACATTCCCCTCTGTCAGGAGATTCGCATGAGTGAACAACAGTCTTCCCCTGTCCGTGTTGCACTGGTGACCGGCACCGCCAGTGGTATCGGTGCCGCCATCATGCAAGCGATGTGCGATGCCGGGCATCAGGTGCTGGCGGTCGATTTCAGTGATGAGGGGGCAGAGGTCGCCGACAAGGCAGGGGCTGCCTTCTTCAAGGCCGACCTGACGGATGCCGAACAGTGTCGCGCGGCGGTGGAAGAAGCCGTGTCCCGTTTCGGACGCCTCGATATCCTGGTCAACAATGCCGGCATCCAGCATGTCGAGCGCATCAAGGACTTCCCCGAAGCCAAGTGGAATCAGATCATCGCCTTGATGCTGAGTGCGCCATTCACGCTGATCCAGGCGGCCTGGCCGCACATGGAGAAGAACGGCTATGGGCGTATCGTCAACATGGCGTCCATCCATGCGCACGTCGCGTCGCCGGGCAAGGCGGCCTATGTCAGTGCCAAGCACGGCTTGATGGGGCTGACCAAGACCGCCGCGCTGGAAGGGGGGGAAAGTGGTATCACCGCCAATGCCATCTGCCCGGCCTACGTGCGCACGCCGCTGGTCGACAAGCAGATCGCCGAGCAGGCCAAGCTCAATGACATGCCCGAAGATGAAGTGATCGAGAAGATCATGCTCAAGGGCGCGGCGATCAAGCACATGATCGATCCCTCCGAAGTGGCGGACATGGCGGTATGGCTGGCCTCCGACAAGGCAGGCTCAGTGACCGGCTCCAGCTTCAACATGGACCTGGGGTGGACGGCGCAGTAACGACGTACCCTTGAGCAACGGCTCATTCCAGACAGTGCAGAGACACGAAGCCCTCACCATCGATTCGCGCTTGCGAGCGAGGATGGTGAGGGCTTTTGCTTGCTCGGCAACAAGATGTCGCCTGGGACGCAGACCAGGGCAGCGCCGCTGTCTCAGCGCTTGACCGGCCGCTTCTGCAGCTTGCGTTGCAGGGTACGGCGGTGCATGCCAAGGGCGCGGGCCGTGGAGGAGATATTGCCATCGTGCTCGTTGAGCACCTTCTGGATGTGCTCCCAGGTCAGGCGGTTGACCGACGGCGGATTGTCGGAGATCTCGGCGCCAGGGTCGCCGTCTTCGCGGTTGAAGGCATTGAGAATCTCGTCGGCATCGGCGGGCTTGCACAGGTAGTTGACCGCGCCGAGCTTGATGGCTTCCACCGCGGTGGCGATGCTGGAATAGCCGGTCAGCACCACAATACGCGCGTCAGGCAGCAGGGCGATCAGCTCGGGCAGCAGCTTGAGGCCGGAGCTCTGCTCCAGCTTCAGGTCCAGCGTGATCAGCTCCGGGCGGTGGCTGCGCGCCACGCTGAGTGCCTGGGCTTCATCACGGGCCACTTCTACCTCATAGCCGCGACGCGTCATGGCGCGCGCCGTGACCTGGCAGAAGAATTCATCATCGTCGATGATCAGCAGTCGGGTTGCATCGCTCATCAGGGTTCTCGCTTGGGCGGTCTTTGCCGCCATCATGTCAGATGAAGGGGGAGGCGCACTTCCGTCAAGGTGCCGCCATCTTCGTGGTTGTACAGACTGACGCCGCCACCGAATCGATTGATGGTGGCATGCGTGAGGAACAGGCCGATGCCCATTCCCTTGGATTTGGTGGAGATGAAGGTCTCACCCAGCTGATCCGCCACCGCCATGGGCACACCATCGCCATGATCGCGGATGTCGATCAGCACTTCCTGATCGCGTTGTTCCAGGGTGATCTCGATATCATCCGGGCAGGCGTCGGCGGCGTTGTTGAGCAGGTTCATCAGTGCCTGCTCGAGCGTGGTGTCCACCAGCATGGAGGCCTGTTCAGCACCGGGCGTCACCTCGACGCTATGCTGCACATCCGGGCGTACCACCAGCCAGCGCTGCACGATTTCCTCCAGCCATTGGGCAGCATTGATGGGTTGAGGCTGCTCCATGCGGCGGCGGTCGGCCGCGGCCACCATCGCCTGCAGGCGTTGCTTGCAGGTATCGACCTGACTGCGCAGCAGGGCAAGATCCTCCTCCAGCTGAGGGTCATTCCTGTCCTTGGCATCCTCGCGCATCTCGCTCAACAGCACCGCCATGGTGGAAAGTGGGGTGCCCAGCTCATGCGCGGTGCCGGCGGCCTGACTGGCCACCGCCAATACCTGTTCACTGCGCAGGGCGGCCTCACGCGTGGTGGACAGCGCCTGATCCCGGGTGCGCAGGGCATGGGCCATCTTGTAGATGAAGTAGGTGACCAACGAGGCCGAGAGTCCGAAGTTCAGCCACATGCCGATGACATGCAGGCTGATGCGTCCTCCCAGCTCATAGGTCGCCAGCTGCGGCACCGGCTCATAGAACACCATCAGGAAGCTGTAACAGCCCATGCCTACCGCAGCGACCACCCATGCATAGCGCCACGGGAGTGTCGCCGCCGCCATGGTCACCGGCACCAGATAATAGGGCACGAAGGGGTTGGTGGAGCCACCGGTATGGAAGAACAGCATCGTCAGACCGGCGATATCCACCAGCAGGTGAATCAGGTTCTCGGTGTCGGTGACAGGATGTGATTGCCCGAGACGCCACCAGGTCGCGACATTGACCAGCCCCATCGCGATGATGATCGAGATGACGGGCAGCACGTTGAGCTGAAAGCCGATGATCTCGATCCCGAAGATGATCAGGATGAGAAAGCCGGTCCAGGTGATGCCGCGTGCGATGGTCAGACGAATGAGATTTCGGTGCGGCGTGGACAGTGGTGGCGGTAGCGGCTGATTCATGACGACTCCTGCGAGGAATGCGGCCATGATAGTGAATAAGGCTCATAAAGTGCAGCCCTGACGGCCAGTTAGCGCCAAGGCGCTATGGAATTCCCTTCGTTGTTTCCTCTGCGTTGTTTTCTCTGAATTGTGCCCGCTTTGTGGCGCTCTCTTCCTGGATCAATGGATATCAGCCTCGCTCGAAGGAACCACTCAGCCACGGCGTCACGCGTGTCGGTGTGATGTCGGCCAGATGGGCCTTCCAACCCTCGACATGCGTGAGAGG
Organism: Cobetia sp. MB87; assembly: GCF_011319755.1. Taxonomy (NCBI): domain Bacteria; kingdom Pseudomonadati; phylum Pseudomonadota; class Gammaproteobacteria; order Oceanospirillales; family Halomonadaceae; genus Cobetia; species Cobetia sp. MB87. Next base: position 22,716 of record NZ_VFBC01000009.1, read on the forward strand.
CTGACGCGGGTAGTGACCTGTTGATCTGTCGCGTCCAGTGCTGATTGGCCAGGCGAGCCAGGGCGCATGGCGCTGCATGCCGGCGGGCAGTGTCGCAAGCTCCGGTATCCAGCGGCTGACGTAATGGCCGAGCGGATCATGCTGGCGTGCCTGTTTCATCATGTTGAAATGGCGGTCCCCGCGCGGATCACGTCCGATACCCGCCAGATAGCGCCAGTTGCCCCAGTTGGAGGCGACGTCGTGATCCAGGAGCTGATGTTCGAACCAGGCCGCTCCCTGGCGCCAGTCCACTCCAAGGTCCTTGACCAGAAAGCTCGCTACGTTCTGGCGTATACGGTTGCTTAGCCAGCCGGTAGCCGCCAGTTCGCGCATGCCGGCATCGACCCATGGCACTCCGGTCATTCCGGCCTGCCAGCGCTCAAGCGCTTCTGACGTTTGCACAGGGCTGGTCGACTGGGCCACATCGTGGCTTGAGGACTCGCCCAAGAAGGTGTGTCTGCCCAGCCGCCGTGCATCCCAGTGGAAGTATTCGCGCCACAACAGCTCGACGCGGATCCAGTCGCTGTCCTTGAAGGCGGCCTGCGGATGTTCACAGTGCTCGGGCAGCGTGGTCTGGAAGGTATGCAACGCGTCCAGTATCCGTCGCGGCGACAGGCTTCCCAGTGCGAGCCACACGGAGAAGCGGGTCGAGAAATCTCTCCCACTGAGGCGATTGCGAGTGGTCTTGTACTGGCCGGCTCGCGCTGGAGTCAGGTACTCCTGCAGTCGTTGTCGGCCGGCGGGCTCTCCGGGGGCAAAGGTGTAGTCGCCGCGGGAGTCGGCCTGCCAATGACGTGCCTCGAACAGTTGCCTGGCCGCGCCCTGAAAGCCACGAGGGGCGGCCTCTGGCCAGCCGGGGAGCCGGGATGGCGCTTTTAGCGGGGCAGGCATGTCGGGGAGGCTCGGACGGGCCTTCTCCAGCTTGCGCCGGAAGGCACTGAAACTCTCGGGGAGTGCGGCGAGCGGTTCCGGCAGCTCGTCTTCGTCCAGCAGCAAACCACTGTTCAATTGCCGCAGGCGACATTGGCTTGCCACCGCGTGTTGCTGGCGTTGTTCCACCACCCCCGTGGCGCGGCGCGTGATGACACCTCGGCAGCCATATTGCCTTGCCAGCTGCCCAATCAGCTGTGCCGGATCCCCGTGGAGGATCAGCAGGTCACTGCCCAGTGCTTGAAGTCGTGTGCGCAGCGATTCAAGACTCCCGAGCAGGGCATGTTGCCGTCCCGTGCTTAGCGGCTGCAGGCATGGCGCCGCGGGGCTGACGCTACCGAAGGGCTGGAAGGTCGTTTCCGCCAGAACATGCACGACCAGCAGGTGCGAGGCTCGCTCCTCGAGTGCGGCTTGCCATAACGGGTTGTCATCGAGGCGCAGGTCCTCGTTCAACCATACCAGCCAGGGGTCAGTGGACGTCATCGCGCGCCTCCCGTGCCAGCTGGCGTGCATTGCGCCGACAGCGCTGGCTGCAATGACGTACGTCGTCCCAACAGTCCTGCCACTTCTTGCGCCACGTGAAGGGGCGCTGGCAGGTCTGACACAGCTTGCTGGGCAGGTGCGGTTTGCGATGCATGCTGGCAAGGCTCCATTAAAACAATACACAACCTATACCATATTTATACATCGCACGAAATGGCGGCCAGACAGTCCTCTGTCATCCTGCTTGCGAGTCCCTTGCATGCCTGCCTCAGTCGCTGCCCGGCAGTTGATCCAGTTGTCGCTCAAGAGTCTGCATGGTGATCAGCAGATCACGGTATTGGCGTGCGTCGACGGCCCCGAGCAGCTCATCCTCGAAACGCCGCGCTTCGGGAATCAGTTCGGCGAGCATGGTCTCACCTTCAGCGGTGAGGGCGAGCAACTGCGCGCGCTGGTCCTGTTCGCTCGGACGACGCAGGATCAGTTCGCGACTTTCCAGTGATTTGACGGCGCGCGAGACCCGTACCTTGTCCATGTGGGTGCGCAGACTGACTTCCCGCGCGGTCATCGGCACGCCGCGGCTCAACCAGGCCAACAGACGCCACTCGGCGACATTGATGGCGAAGCGCTCGCCATAGCGGGCGAACATCGCCTCACTGGTGCGCTCGGCCAGTCGGTTGAGGCGATAGGGCAAAAACTGGTCAAGATCCAGCTCGCAACGGGAGCGGTCCTGTGAGGTTTTCCCGTCAAGGGCATCGTGAACTTCGGGAGTGTCATCGGTGCGTTGCATCGAGAGTTACCTGACTCGGTGAGAGGGTTGGCATACGGCGTCGGATTGAAACATTTCAGACGGATGATGTTACTGATGTTACCACTTGCGACAGAAGACAAGACAAAAGTCTAGCAATCAGGCGATTGCCAAGGTATGGGGTTGTCTATATGGTTTCATTTGTAACCAGTTGGACCGGTGACGGCATGTCGTGCCGTCAATGCCCCAGGTCATCAGGAGCCGCGAGCCCACAAGGAGATGAATCGTCATGCGCGAGCGCAATGCTGAGTGTCATTATCACGCCGGTTTTCGAAATCATGTCTCCAGCGAGGCGTTGCCTGGCGCCTTGCCGCAGGGCCAGAACTCTCCCCAGCGTTGCCCCTATGGCCTGTACGCGGAGCAGTTGAGCGGCTCGGCCTTCACCGCGCCGCGTAGCCACAATCTGCGCAGCTGGCTTTACCGCATTCGGCCCTCGGTGGTGCAGGGCGCCTATCAGCCCATGGAGATGCCGCAGGTCGCCACCGCACCGCTGGCCGAGAGAATGCCGGATCCCAACCCGATGCGCTGGGACCCCATTGCATTCTCGACAGGGGACTTTCTGGACGGCCTGATCACGCTGGCGGTCAATGGGGATGCCCAGGCGCAGCAGGGCTGTGCCACGCACCTCTATGCCTTCTCTCGCGGCATGCAGCAGCGCTTTTTCTACAATGCCGACGGCGAATTGCTGATCGTGCCGCAACAGGGTGCCATCGAGGTGCGCAGCGAGCTGGGCCTGCTGGAAGTCGCCAGCGGCGAGATCGTGGTGATCCCGCGTGGTATCAAGTTTCAGCTCAACCCGCTGGCGGGACACGCGCAGGGCTGTCGAGGTTATGTGGCCGAGAACTATGGCGCGCCTCTCGAGTTGCCCTCTCTGGGGCCTATCGGCAGCAATGGGCTGGCCAATCCGCGTGATTTCCTCGCGCCATCGGCGCGTTTCGAGGACGAAACCGGTGACTTCACGCTGGTGGCCAAGTTCGGCGGGCGTTTCTGGTGCGCGAGTCTGGATCACTCACCACTGGATGTCGTGGCCTGGCATGGCAACTACGCGCCCTACAAATATGATCTGGCGACCTTCAATACCATCAACACGGTCAGCTTCGATCATCCGGACCCCTCGATCTTCACCGTGCTGACATCACCCTCGGACACCGTCGGGGTTGCCAATCTCGACTTCGTGATCTTCCCGCCGCGCTGGATGGTTGCCGAGAACACCTTCCGCCCCCCGTATTTCCATCGCAATCTGATGAGCGAGTTGATGGGGCTGATCCATGGTGAATACGATGCCAAGCGCGAAGGCTTCCGTCCGGGAGGCGCGAGCCTGCACAACGCCATGACCCCGCATGGCCCTGACGCTGCCACCTTCGAGGCCGCCAGTCAGGCGGAACTCGCCCCCCGCTATCAGGGCAATACGCTCGCCTTCATGTTCGAGAGTCGCTATCTGTTCCAGCCCACCCCACTGGCGATGTCGTCGAGTGCTCGTCAGCGCGACTACGGTTCGGTCTGGCAGGGGTTGGCGTCTCACTTCGCTCCTCACTTCACTCCTCACTTCACCCCGCATCAGCGATGACACCTGATTTTTCTCCGTCATCCGATTCCAGGCAATTCCCACATTCTTGCTCATGTTGCTCTTCAAGGAGGCACCCATGAAATTCGCTACTTACCAGGATGGTTCTCGCGATGGAACACTGCTGCTGGTCTCCCGTGATCTGACCCGTGCCGTGAAGGTCGCGGATGTCGCCACGACGCTGCAGGCACTGCTGGAAGACTGGACGTCGCTGGCACCCAGGCTCGAGCAACGCTATGCGGCGCTCAATGAGGGCACGCTGGCGGATGCCTTTGCGCTGGAAAGCCAAGCGCTGCATTCTCCGCTGCCGCGCAGTTATCAGTGGGCAGACGGCTCGGCGTATCTGAATCATGTCCAGTTGGTGCGTCAGGCACGCGGCGCCGAGATGCCCGAGACCTTCTGGCACGACCCGCTGATGTATCAGGGTGGCAGCGACAGCTTCCTGGCCCCCAACGCCGATATCGTGTGTGTCAGTGAGGAGCATGGCATCGACTTCGAAGGCGAGATCGCCGTCATCACCGATGATGTGCCGATGCACGTCAGTTCGGAGCAGGCCGAGAACCACATCCGCCTGTTGATGCTGGTCAATGACGTCAGTCTGCGTGGGTTGATCCCCGGCGAGCTGGCCAAGGGCTTCGGCTTCTTCCAGGCCAAGCCGTCGTCAAGCTTCTCGCCCATCGCCGTGACGCCGGATGAGCTGGGGGATGCCTGGCAGCAGGGGCGCGTGCATCTGCCGCTGAGCGTGCATCTCAATGGTGAGAAGTTCGGTGAGCCCGAGTCCGGGCCAGACATGATCTTCAGTTTCCCGCAGCTGGTGGCGCATGCCGCGAAGACTCGTCCGCTGGGCGCCGGTGCGATCATCGGCTCCGGCACCGTGTCCAATCCCGGCAAGGATGGCGGCCCTGGCAAGCCGATCAGCGAAGGGGGCGTGGGCTACAGCTGTCTGGCCGAAGTCCGCATGGTCGAGAAGATCCTGTTCGATGAGGTTCGCACGCCCTTCATGCGTTTCGGTGATCGCATCCGCATCGAGATGTTCGATCGCGATGGCCAGAGCATCTTCGGCGCCATTGATCAGCAAGTGACGCAGTTGGACGCCTGAGGGCGGCGTCGTGAGGGAGAACTACTCAGAGACCCGTCTCGGGAAGGGGTCGTGTGCCGGTAAGCCTCAAGCCAACTGGAATCGAGGCAGGGGGGTGGGGCGTCCGGCATCCAATCGCGCCACAGGAGAGTGCGGCATGAGTTCGATGAGTCTGTATGGCTATTACCGTTCATCTACCAGCTATCGGGTAAGAATCGCGCTGGCGCTCAAGGGGATTGAGGTCGCTCAGGTGCCGGTCAACCTGCTCAAGGGGGAACAGCGCAGCGAGGAGTATCTGGCCATCAATCCCCAGGGGCTGGTGCCGACCCTGAGGGTAAGAGATACGGACACATCAGTAGCGCTGACCCAGTCGCTCGCGATCATGGAATATCTGGAGGAGCGCTGGCCCACCCCGGCGTTGTTGCCCTCGGCGCCGGAGGCGCGTGCGAAAGTGCGCGCACTGTGCCAGTTCATGGCCTGTGAGATGCATCCGCTCAACAATCCACGCGTGCTCAATTATCTGACCGATCGGCTAGAGGTCACCCAGGAGCAGCGCCTTGAGTGGTACCGCCACTGGGTCGCCGAGGGTTTCGCGCGTCTGGAAGTGATGCTGGCGGAAAGTGCAGGGCGTTTCTGCCATGGCGATAGCCCGGGCATGGCGGATGCCTGCCTGATGCCTCAGCTCTACAATGCGCGGCGCTTCGAGTGTGAACTCGAGGACTATCCGAGAATTCTGGCCATCGAGGCAGCCTGCCTGTCACTGGAAGCTTTCCAGCAGGCCCACCCTGAACGTCAGCCAGACTGTCCGGCCCCCTGACCCTGGTGATAGCCAGACTCGACAGCGCCTCACCCGACAGGGTGGGGCGCTGTCGTTTCAGGAGGCCCCTCGACACCGGAACCTGTCTATCAACCATGTGGCGCCTTCATCGAGCTGGGCATTGCGACGTGTCGACAGCCCGATGGGACGATGAAACAGTGGATGATCGAATTCAAGGAATTTCAAGCGGTCTTCAAGATGGGGGAGCGTCATCTTGACCGGCATTGCTGTCAACAGATCAGTCGAACTGACGATCTCGAGGGCAGCGCTGATCGCGCCTACTTCACAGACGATATCCAGTGTCTCGACACCGGATTCCAGCAATGCCATTTCCGTCTGCTGTCGCAACAGACTGTCGCGGGAATGTGCCAGCCATGAGTGAGATTGAAGGTCCTTAGGTGAGACTTTCGTCTGGTGAACCAGGGGATGATCTGCCCGACAGAGTATTCCTATCCTGTCCTCCACCAATGGTGAAAACGAGATTCCCGTATCGGCATTCATCACATCACGCGGACCAATCACGATATCAACTCTTCCTCGCGACAACATGGACCGCAATTCAGGGACCAGTCCCACTTGCAGGTCGACGCGCCAGCCGGGTTTTTCCTCCAGAAACTGAATCAGAATCTGTGTCAGATAGCGCCCAGCCACGATGGGAGGGGCGCCAATGCGTACGATACCGCGCTTGCCTTCGGCCATCAGGCTGGCATCCGTCTCGGCCTCGGCCTGTGCGGCACGAATCGCCATTCCGGTTCTGGCCAGGCGTTTTGCCAGTGCCGTCGGCAGGGAACGCTTGCCTGAACGCTCGAACAATGGTGAGCCGAGTCTTGCTTCCAATCCGCGCATGTTTCGACTTATGGCGGGTTGTGTCAGCCCCATTCTTTCGGCAGCCAATTGGAAAGATTGCTCTTCCACAATGGCCGAGAGTTGAGCCAGATGACGCGGATCGATATTCATATCAACCTGCTATGCAAGATGTCGGAATTGATATTTTTCATCATAAGACAACGAGGCTAATCTGACGTTACAACAATAGGAGTACGCCATGAAAAGCCATGCTGGACGTGCACGCTTTCTCGCCATCACGTTACTTTTTACCACCTTTCTTTCCTCTGGATTCGCCGAGGCCAGGATCTACAAGGGAGAAACCGCCGGGGCGGGGGACTCGGTGCATACCATGTTCGTATCATTCGTCAATCAGGCGCGATTGGCCGATGTGGATATCCAGGTCAATGCAGGCCAGACGCTGACGAAATCCATGCTCAATGGCGCACGCGGCAGAGTGGACTTCTTCTCTTCCGTCCCGTCGCTGGTCGACATGATGGCAGAGGGAGCCGGGATGTATCAGCCGATCACGAACGCTCCGGAGCTTTCGACTCACCTGCGCGCCATTCTGGGCTTTCAAAGCGGTGTCTATCACCCGGTGACACTGGAAGGCTCGGGAATCACTGACTGGGACGATATCGCGGGCAAGACAGTCTTTACGGGCCCGCCTGCGGGCTCGGCCGCTGCCACTTCCGAAGCGCTCATCCGCGGTATTACCGGCTATGAGCCGGGCAAGGACTATACCGCCGTTCGCCTGAGCTGGGGGGAAGCCTACGAGGCGCTGGCGGATGGCAAGATCGACATGATGATCCGTCCCTCGGAAATCGGTTCAGCCAATATCGAGCGTTTCGGTCTCACCGATGAATTCAGAATCCTTTCCATCCCTGACAGTGCCATCACCTCCCATCGACTGGATGACCTCATCGGCCAGGCTGGGCGGGGCACGACGAGCTTCGACGGTGATCTCTACGATGGTCAACTGACCCAGGGCAAGATCACGGCTCTCGCCTATTACCAGTTCATCGGCACCAATGACAGCGTCTCCGATGACGTGGTATACCACGCGACCAAGGCGTTCTGGGAGCACCTGGCCAGCGTGCAGAGCAGCGCCTCCTTTCTGAAGACCGTCACCCCGGATACGGCGTTCGCCGGTATCAACGTACCGCTGCACCCCGGTGCACTGCGCTACTACCAGGAGCAGGGCTACGACATCCCTGCGGCCTTGAAAGTCACACAATAACAATCGCCTGGAACGGCCACGTACATGTGACCGTTTGCCTGACTGTAGAAGGAACTCGCCATGAACGAACAGGCCACGGTGTCACATCCCTTATTACGTATATTGTTTTTCGCCTCCGTCGCGTGCTGCGGAGTAATCGGGGCGATGTCGCTCTACTCGGCCGGTATCGGTCTGATAGATCCCACATGGCACCGCACGCTGGGGTTTGGCCTGGCGCTCGTGATCGGCGTTGCCGCTGCGCGCCGCAAGCAGCTTTCCGCCGCACCGCAAGGCTCGGGTTACGGCATCCGTCATATCGCGGTGGACCTGCTGTTGCTCGGTGCCGGTTGCTGGGCAATCGTCAGCTTCTTCGTGGTCCAGAGTGAAATGCAGGTGGTGCTCTACGACGTGACCCGCCAGGATGCCTGGCCGGCGCTGGCCGGGTTGTGTGTATTTCTCGAGCTGTGTCGGCGTCTCTGGGGCTGGGGGCTCTTCGCTGTCGGGGCGCTGGCCGTGCTCTATCTGCTCTTCGGTCAGAGCCTGCCGGGCATTCTGGCGCATTCTGGCTTCACGCTTGCGGAAGTGGCTGAGAACCTCTGGTACAACACCAACAAGGGCGTGTTCGGTTCCATCACCAATATCGTGCTGGGGACCGTCTTCATCTTCATCATCTTCGGTGTGCTGCTGGAAGGCACCGGTGCCGGGGATACGCTGCTCAAGTTCGCCTTCCTCGCCACTCGTCGCTCGCGTGGCGGGCCCGCGCACGCCGCTATCCTGGCATCTTCGTTGTTCGGTACGATGTCAGGCTCCACGGTCGCGAACATCGTCGGTACCGGCACCTTCACCATCCCGATGATTAAGAAGCGGGGCTTCACGCCTGCCTTTGCCGCAGGTGTCGAGGCAACAGCCTCCACTGGCGGTCAGATCATGCCGCCGATCATGGGGGCAGCCGCACTGGTCATGGCGGATCTGACCGGCGTGGGCTATCTGAACATCGCCATCGCGGCGCTGGTGCCGGCTCTCTTCTATTACTTCAGCCTTTTCACTGCGGTCACAATCGAGGCACGTCGCCAGGGCGTCCAGGTGCAACCGCTGGAAGTGAAGGACAGAATCACTCGGTTGGATATCTTCAACTCGATCCTGTTCGTAGGGCCGATCCTGACGGTGATCATCTCGCTGGTCATGGGCGTGTCCACCTCGGCTTCCGGCTTCTATGCCACCCTGGTACTGGTCCTGCTCTCCGTCATCAATCCTAAGGTTCGCCGTGACCCGATGCGCCTGGTGCGCTCGTTCATCACCGGGAGTGCCAGCGGTGCCTCGCTGCTGATCGCGATCGCGGCCATCGGGATTCTGGTCGGTGCATTGGATTCCACCGGTCTTGGACTCAAGCTGGCCAACGTGATCGCGATGCTACGAGGCGACAGCCTGTTCTCGGCACTCTTCGTCGCCATGATGGGGGCACTGGTGCTGGGGATGGGCATGCCGACCCTGCCGGCCTATCTGATCATCGTTCTGGTCATGGGGCCTGCCATTCAGGCGCTCGGGCTATCGTTGCTGACGGCGCACATGTTCGTCTTCTACTACGGGGTCGCCTCGTCCCTGACGCCACCGGTGGCGATCGCCGCCTATGCCGCCGCTCCCATCGCGGGCGCAAACCCGCTCAAGACCTCGCTGGTGGCATTCCGCCTGGGGCTGGCGCAATTCATCATCCCCTTCATCTTCGTCTACTACCCGACACTGCTGATCGTCGAGGACTTCTCCCTGGCGTCCTTCCTGTGGATCGCGGCTCGCACCGCCTTCTGCATCTGGCTGTTCTGCTCGGCCATGGCGGCCTTCGATCGGGAGCGCCTCTCCGTCGCCGAAGTCGTGCTGCGTTTCCTGGTGGCATTCCTGTGCCTGGTGCCGGACCCGCTGATCCATCTTCCAGCTGTTGCCATGGGCGCCTTGCTGGTGGCCTTCCATCTGCGCCGTACCCAACCCATCGCCAACGTGACCGGAGCCTGAATCATGACTGCACGTCCGAACTTTCTCTTCATCATCACCGATCAACACCGCGCCGATCATCTGGGGTGCTATGGCAATGGCGTCGTCAAGACGCCCAACATCGATCAGCTGGCGGCGAAGGGGACACGCTTCGAGCGCTTCTATGTCGCCAACCCGATCTGCATGCCCAACCGTGCCTCGATCATGACGGGGCGGATGAGTTCGCTGCACGGTGCGCGCCACAACGGTATTCCTCTCTCGCGCAACCACACCACCTTCGTGGAGCTGCTCAAGGATGCAGGCTATCGCACTGCGCTGATCGGCAAGTCCCACCTGCAGAGCTTCACGGGGCTGCCTGCCACCAATGTCTTCACGGCCCAAGAGGGCAAGCAGGCACCGTCCGCCTCGCTGCGTGATGCCTTCAAGGACAATCGACACACCGATGACTATGAGCTGGAGAATACCCGGCATTGGGAAACGCCTGTCGCGGAGCGACTCTCGGGAGATTTCTACGGGTTCGAGCATGTCGAGATCGCCGCCGGACATGCCGATGAGGCCAGCGGGGACTACCTGCTGTGGGCGCGTCAGCAGCGGACGGATTTCGATGACCTGGTCGGGCCCGAGAATGCCTTGCCGGATCATCGCTACCAGGCCCCCCAGGCATGGCGAACATCCGTGCCGGAGGAGCTTTATTCCACCAGCTGGATTGCGGAGCGCAGCCAGGCATGGCTGGAGGAACAGGCCGCTGGCGACCAGCCATTCTTCCTGCAGATGTCATTCCCGGACCCGCATCACCCCTTTACTCCGCCGGGCAAGTACTGGGGCATGTATAGCCCTTCCGATATCGACCTGCCCGCGAGCTTCGGCAAGGGAGATTTGCCGCCGCTCCTGGCGATGCGCAAGGCGTTGGAGGAGGGGACCGACCCACGAGACAATCAGAGCCCCTTCGCGGTGACCGAGGATGAGGCGCGCTCCATCATCGCGCTGACCTACGGCATGATCCACATGATCGACGATGCCATCGGGCGGGTGATGGCATCACTGGAATCGCTGGGGCTGGCGGAGAATACCGTGGTCGTCTTCACCTCCGATCACGGTGATTACATGGGCGATCATGGTTTGATGTTGAAGCTTCTGCTGCACTACCAGGGGCTGGTGCGTACGCCCTTCATCTGGCACGACCCCCAGCGGCCCCGGGACGCTGCCTGTTCCACCGAGCTTGCCTCTTCGGTGGATATCGCCTCGACGATACTCGCCAGAGCAGGAATACAGGAGTTCAACGGCATGCAGGGGCGCGATCTGCTGTCGACATCGGCCCCGGAAGCCGTCCTCGTCGAAGAGGACAGTCAGCGCACCATGACCGGCTTCGAACGTCCGCAGCGGGTGCGGACGGTGATCACCGAGCGCTATCGGATGTCGGTCCGCCATGGAGAGGACTGGGGCGAGCTCTATGATCTGGAGAACGATCCTGATGAGCTGGTGAACCTGCACGATGACCCCGACCATGCGGCGGTACGCGCCGAGCTGACCGATATCATGCTGCGACGCATGATCGAGCTTCAGGACCGCGCTCCGCTCCCTGCCTACCGTGCCTGAAGGCTGCCGATCCAAGCCTTGCAGCGCTGATGGCCCGCGGGGCTGAGAGCTCTCGAGGCCTTGTCTGTCGGCGTGCAGGCATCTGTCTCATGGCATGCTTTGGAGGGTGACTCCTCCCTTTGGTCTCAATCACTTACGAAAGCGCCCCGTCGATAATGACGGGGCGCTTTCGTGTTGCTGGCAGTCATGGGTCAGCCACGTGGTACTTCAACCACAGCGCTTGCTTGAGCAGCAAGTACTGGCGTGAGGCTGCTCAATCACTACGGCAGCCGTCGGCGGGGTGCAACAGCTGCTGGTGCTGGAAGCGTCCTGGTCGTCAGGTATCTGATCGTTCTCGGCCTGCCTGGCCTCGCGCAGTTCCTCGCGCGCATCGCGAATCACCTGCCAGGCGGATTGCAGGAAGAGTGCGGCGATCGCAGCGCCCAGCAGCACGTCCGGCCAGCGAGAGCCTGTCCAGCCCACCAGTATCGCAGCGCCGAAGACCGAGGCATTGGCGATGATGTCATTGCGTGAACATAGCCAGGTGGAGCGCATGTTCAGATCATCCGACTTGAAGCGCCACAGCAGTCCGAAGCAGATGAGATTGACCGCCAGCGCCAGCAGGGCGAAGGCACCCATGCCGTGGGCGGCCGGTGCCACTCCATTGAGGGCTTGATAGCCTGCTTCGCCAAGGACGATCAGGCCCAGCGCCAGCATCACGATGCCCTTGATCAGTGCGCTCATTGCGCGTTCACGCACACTGCGGTGCAGGACGTAGAGGGTCAGGGCGTAAACGCTGGCATCGCCGAACATGTCGAGGGAATCCCCCAGCAGCGCGGTGGATCCCAGCCACCAGGCCGCGGTGAATTCGACGAAGAACATGCTGGCATTCAGCGCCAGCAGAATCTTCAGGACCTTGCCCTGTGAGGCTCTGAGCTCTGCCAGCTCGCCGGATTTGCTTTCGCAACAGCTTTTCATGGGTCTTGGCCTCCTGTCGTGTTGATGACAGCATGGAGGTTATAGTCACTATAAGGTCAAGTCGGCTGATGAAATGGTTGATGCATCGACATGCAACACATGGCGAGAGGAGAAGTCATCGATGACCGCAAGAGATTTCACACGGAAAGGGGAATCGTCCACGTCATCGCACGGCGAGGTGACGATGGGCATCGGCCAACTGGCCAAGGCATCTGATGTCCAGGCGGTGACGATCCGCTATTACGAGAAGCAGGGGCTGTTGGCCCCGATGCGACGCGCGCCCAATGGCTATCGTGAGTATGGCAATGCACAGCTCAGGCGTTTGACCTTCATCCGCCGTTGTCGGCGGCTGGGATTTTCGCTGGATGACATCCGCGCCTTGCTGGGCCTGGCGGATCAACAGGCCTTGCCGTGTCATCAGATAGACGCGCGTATCGAGGCGCAGCTGGCCGAGGTGCGCAAGCGCCAGCGTGACCTCGCTGTCATGGAGGAGGAGTTGCAGCGCCTGACGCACTGCTGTGCCGGCGGGGTGATGGCACAGTGCCATATCGTCGAGACACTGTCCGAGGTCGAGGAGTAAGGCCCTGACAGACAGTTCATCTATCGCCAGGGCTGGGTCACGGGTTGCAGGTCGGGCGGGGGCAGGGAGGATCAGACGCCGCAGGACTTGCGAGCGAGTTCCTCCGCGACCAGCTCGGTGACATCGATCAGTGTCCTGGCGGGGGCTGCGTCGTTGTCTGACGAGCTGACGGTGTTGACGGGAATCAGTGGCAGCTCGGTACAGGCCAGCAGCACGGTGTCTGCCGACAGGCTCTTCAGCAGCGCATGAAAGCGCTGGACCACGTTCGGGTCATCGCCGCCATGCGCCTTCACGTCATAGATGATCTGGTGCAGCAGGTGTGGGTCGGCGGGTACCTCGACTTCCACCACCTCCGTCAGTGCCCGATAGGGTGACCAGTCCCCCATGTCCGTCACGGACTTCGCGCCCAGCAGCGCCAACTTGCTCAAGCCGTCGCGCCGCACCCTGTCGATGACGACATCACTGAACGACACCAGCCGGGCATTCAGCGCCAGAGCCTCCAGCTGGGACTGATAGTAGTTCAGCGTATTGCAGGCGATGGCGTAGTAGTCGACATGCTCGGCGAGTTTGAGGGCGCTGTCGGCCAGCGCCTCCCACACCTGTTGGTCATGGGTCTCGAGTTCCATGGACAGCCCGAGCGCCGGCTGGGAGATCAGATGGACGTGCGGGGCATCCAGATCTCCCCGATAGCCAGGCCCGATACGGGCCTTGTTGGCGATCAGCAGCTTGTTCCAGAGATCCAGACCGGCATCCGGGCCGGAGCCGGTGAGGATGCCGATCACGTTGCGTTGGCGCAGCTCAGTATCTTGCATGGCGGTGTCCGTCGTCTTGTTGCGGGGCAGGCGGTGAAGGTTCAGTCGAGGGCAGCTCAGTCAGGAGCAGCTCAGTCAGGGGCAGATCAGCTGGCTGAGCTTGAGATTTAACTTGAGACTGACTTTGAGGCTGACGCTGACAGTGAGGACCGCCCAGCGGGCACCTCGGTTGCAGCCTCGTCCTGAGCGCTCGCCTGGTCTGCCGGGCTGAAACGACGGCCCCAGCCGGTGGCGATGGAGACACTCATCACGGCCAGCAGGATCCAGGCGTAGAGCACCCAGGGCGTCAGATCGAGCGGCATCAGGGCCGGCACGCCGGGGAAGGTCTCGGCGGCTTTCACGGACAGCCCGGAGGCGAACAACAGCGCGGCGGACCAGGGCAGCGAATAGACCAGGGTGCAGGACATGCTGTCGATGATGTTGGCGCGGCGGTAAGGGCTCAGGCCAAAGCGTTCGCCGACCGGTTTGGCGTAGGACAGTCCGACCGCGAGGATCGCCGGGGCATTGATGCTCATCAGCGAGGACATCAGCAGCGAGAGCCCGGCGGAGGAGGCTTCCGCACCACGTGGTGTGCGCACGACACCCTTGAGCGCATTGATCAGCCTCTCACTGCCACCGCCATCGAGCATCAGACGAATGCCCGCCGACAGCAGGATCACCAGAATCGACAGGTCTGCCATCCAGCCGGCCACGCCATTGATCAGCGCACCATTCTCGACCGACACGAAACCGCTCAGGGTGTTGAGGCCGGTAAGTATCGCCACCAGCATGCCGGACAGAATTCCCACGCTGGTGGCGAAGATCACATCGCCTTTCTTCATGGCCACGTAGATGGCAGCCAGGGCGGGCAGCAACATCACCAGGCCCTTGGGGTCCATGTGTTCGGCCAGCTGTTCATGCGCGATGATCAGCGGCGTTGTTTGCTGCGTCAGGCTGATCAGCACCATCACCACCAGCGTGATGCTGCCGGCCACCAGCGTGAAGGGCAGTCGGGAACGAACCACGCCACCGATATCAGCGCCCTGACTCGCCGCCGAGGAAATGGTGGTGTCGGAGATGGGCGCCAGGTTGTCGCCGAAGGCACCGCCTCCCACGATGGCCCCTGCCAGCAGCAACGGGTCGGCTCCCAGCATGACGCCCGCGGGATAGAGCACGCCCATGCCCGCGGCGATGGTGCCGAAGCCGGTGCCTGCCGCGGTCGCGAACAGGGCGCAGGCGAGGAAGGTCACGACGAGGAAGGCCGTGCCGGTGGCGCCGGTGTGATAGGCCGCCCACAGAATGCCATCCACCAGTCCTGAGGAGCGCAGCACCGTGGCGAAGATGCCGGCAAAGATCCACGCCGCCACCGGGGCGATGGCCACCATGCTGGCCATGCCCTTCATGATGGTGTCGCTGTAGACGGACTTGTCACGGGCAAACAGGAAGGTGACCAGCAGGCCGGCGAGAATGCCGACCCACATGCCCTGGATGGTCGGCTCCTCCAGGCTGGTGGCTACATGAATGGCTGTGGTGATGAAGCACAGGATGGGCAGGAACGAGACCCAGGGCCCGCCGTGGAACGTGAGTTTGGATGCAGGAGTCATGCGATAGCCTCTTTTATGGTTGTTACTATCTGCGTGTGAGGGACTTCTGCATTGCATCATTCGCTGGTCAGCCGCGGAATTTGACGACCTGACTCAAGGTGGCGCACTCAGACGCACTATCTGGTGCAGGCTGCGCCTGTCGCACTCTGGGTCATGGCGGGTGGGCGGCGTAGACTGAGGCTCTATCCCGCGCGAGACAGACCCATGAACGAAGACCTGGCCCTCAATCTGCGGCTGCTGTGCAGCTACTACCGATCCATCGCCGAGGTGAGTCGGCGGCTCGAGATCAGTCGGCCACAGTTCAATCGATATCTGAGCGGTCAATACCGGCCTGCTGCACATACACTGCGGCGGATCTGTGAGTTCTTCGGGGTGGAGGAGCACGAGATCCTGCTGCCCAATCGTCAGTTCCAGCGTCTGGTGCAGGTGCGTCCCAAGCCGCGCGAGAGTGAGGCTACGTCTGTGGAGAGCGAGCCGCTGGCGCAGTTGAGACGCTCGGGCGCCTCCAAGTTGGGCCGCTATGTGGGCCACTACTATGAGTACTATCTGTCGATGTCGTCGCCGGGGCGGATACTGCGGGGGCTGGTGTCCATCATCCAGCGCGAGGATGGTGTCTATTACCAGCGTCTTGAGCGCCTGGTCGAGCGCGAGTCGTCCGGTGTCGGCGTGTCACATTGCAAGTATCAGGGGATGGCGTTCTATCTGAGCGATCGCATCTTCATGACCGACTACGAGTCGATGACCGGCAATGAGATCACCCAGACCATTCTCTACCCGACCTTCACCAGCCGTGTGTCACGCCTCAAGGGGCTGCGAATCGGGGTATCGGCAAGCGGTGATCGCACGCCGGCCAGTACTCGCGTGCTGCTCGAATATCTCGGGCGTGACATCCGGGTTCGCTGCGCGCTGAAGCAATGCGGGCTCTATCCCCTGGACAGCGACGAGATCGAGGATGCCATCCGCCACGAGATCCTCAATGACCAGGCGCCGGCGGGCGAGGGACCCTGGCATTTTCGCGCACGCAAGGATGACTGAAGGCCGCTGATCGCGCTCGCCTCTGTTGCCGCGCCGCGCCAGCCGCTACAATGCGCGCCATTCGTATTGTTCTGCTTTTCACCCAACAGTGCGCGCGGCGTGCCTCACGTCGGGCCGGATGCCTTTCAGCTCATGTCAGATTCCCAGATTGCCAAGGCGGCGGATGTGCGCCGTACATTCGCCATCATCTCTCACCCGGATGCCGGTAAGACCACCATCACCGAGAAGCTGCTGCTGTTCGGGAATGCCATCCAGATGGCCGGCTCGGTCAAGAGCAAGCGGGCCGATCGCCACGCGACCTCCGATTGGATGAAGATGGAGCAGGAGCGTGGCATCTCCGTGACCACCTCCGTGATGCAGTTCCCCTACAAGGACCGCATGGTCAATCTGCTGGATACCCCCGGGCACGAGGACTTCTCCGAAGATACCTACCGGACGCTGACGGCCGTCGACTCGGCACTGATGGTCATCGATGGCGCCAAGGGTGTCGAGGACCGCACCATCAAGCTGATGGAAGTCTGCCGCCTGCGCACCACGCCGATCCTGACCTTCGTCAACAAGATGGACCGCGAGACGCGTGACCCCATCGAGGTGATGGATGAAGTCGAGACGGTGCTCAACATCCAGTGTGCGCCGATGACCTGGCCGATCGGCGTCGGCAAGGGCTTCAAGGGCGTCTATCACCTGCTCAATGACGAGATCCATCTCTACAAGCAGGGTCAGGGCAACCGCATTCCCGACGACGTGCGCATCAAGGGTCTCGACAGCCCCGAAGCCATCGAAGTGCTGGGTGAGGATCTGATCGAAGAGCTGAGCATGGAGGTCGAGCTGGTGCGCGGCGCCTCTCACGAGTTCGATCTCGAGGCCTATCGTCGCGGTGAGCTGACGCCGGTCTACTTCGGTACCGCCATGGGCAACTTCGGCGTGCGCGAGATGCTCGACGGCTTCGTCGAATATGCCCCGCCGCCCCAGCCGCGCGATACCGATACCCGGGAAGTCACGGCCCATGATGAGCGCTTCACCGGCTTCGTGTTTAAGATCCAGGCCAACATGGACCCGAAGCACCGTGACCGTGTCGCCTTCCTGCGTGTCTGCTCCGGCAAGTACGAGAAGAACATGAAGATGCGCCATGTGCGCATCAACAAGGACGTCAAGATTCCCGACGCCCTGACCTTCATGGCGGCGGACCGCTCCCATGTGGAAGAGGCCTGGCCGGGCGATATCATCGGCCTGCACAACCACGGCACCATCCAGATCGGTGATACCTTCACCATCGGCGAGGACATGCGCTTCACTGGCATTCCGCACTTCGCGCCGGAACTGTTCAAGCGTGTGCGCCTGAAGGACCCGCTGAAGATGAAGGCGCTGCAGAAGGGCCTTCAGCAGCTCTCCGAAGAGGGGGCGACTCAGGTCTTCCAGCCGTTCGACAACAACGATCTGATCGTCGGTGCCGTCGGAACGCTGCAGTTTGACGTGGTCGCTCACCGCCTGAAGGAAGAGTACAAGGTCGAGTGCATCTATGAGGCGATCAACGTGCAGACCGCGCGCTGGATCTACTGTGATGACACCAAGATGCTGGAAGACTTCAAGCGCAAGGCCAGTGCCAACCTGGCCTACGACGGCGGCGGCTGGCTGACCTATATCGCGCCGACCCGCGTCAACCTGCAGCTGACCCAGGAGCGCTGGCCGGATATCACCTTCCGCGCCACCCGTGAGCACTGAGATAGTTGCCACAACGGCGTTGCCACAGCGGCGCTGTCTGGCGGCAATGTCGCAATGGTGCTGCCATAGCGACGCAGCGGTAGCGAGACTGTCGATCACGGCCTGAAGAACGCCACCCCTCGGGGTGGCGTTTTTTCATGCCCGGATAAAAGTGGCGTTTTTTGTGTCCAGACATCCATGTAACCCTACGTTTACACAGCCAACCCATGGCGCGGCATCAGCACGGCATAATGTTAGGGTCATGTTGTCTTGCTGGCATCCGCGTGATGAAGCTTGCTGTGGCGAAGGTCGGTAGGGCGCAGACAATGACAACAACAACGGCGTGGGATGTGTTCAGGGCGGGCCATGTTTGATGCATGGCAATCCACCGGATGGACAGCGAGTAAAGGAGATGACAGATGTCCGGATTCATGCAGGAGTTTCGTGATTTTGCCGTCAAGGGTAACGTTGTCGACATGGCCGTCGGCATCATCATCGGCGGGGCATTCACCCTGATCGTCAAGAGTCTGGTGGGGGACATGCTCAACCCGCTGATCGGGCTGCTGATCGGGGGTGTCGATTTCTCTAACTTCTTCATCGTGCTCAAGGAAGGCGCTCAGGCTGCCCCCTATGCCAGCCTGGATGCCGCGAAGGAAGCGGGAGCCGTCACGCTGAATTATGGCCTGTTCATCAATGCCATCATCAGCTTTGCGCTGGTGGCGCTGGCGGTCTTCGTGTTGATCCGCCAGATCAACAAGCTTAAGAAGGAAGCCGAGGAAGCGCCGGAAGAGGTCACCGACAAGGATTGCCCGTATTGTCTTTCCAAGGTACCGCTGGCGGCGACCCGTTGTGGTCATTGCACCTCCGAGCTGGCACCGGCAGCGCCGGTGGAGGCGGCCTAGGCACTTGGGTCACCTGTGGCAGTCGCGACGGCTGACAGGGCAACATCGGCAATCGTCCTCAAGGGACCGGTCACCAGGCCGGTCCCTTCGTTTGTCTGTCACACGCTGATATAGCACGATGGCAGTTGGGCCATCACCGGGAGATTTCATGCTGATCGACAGCCATTGCCATCTGGATTTCGCTGACTTCACGCCGGATCGAGAGGCGGTCATCGCGCGTGCCGAGCAGCAAGATGTCTCGGCCTTCGTGGTGCCTGCCACCACGGTGGCAAGCTTCCCGGCAGTGCTGGAACTGGTGGATTCATCGGCGCCTATCTTCGGTGCCCTGGGGTTGCATCCCTATTTTCTGTCCGAGCATGGTGATGATGCGCTGGCGGCGCTTCATCAGGCTCTCGACCAGCATGCGGGCCAGATCGTCGCGTTGGGGGAATGTGGCTTCGATGCGCGACTGGCGGATCATGACGCCCAATGGCAGCTGTTCGAGGCCCAGCTGAGCATGGCACGCGAATTCTCCCTGCCTGTCATCGTGCACTGCGTGCGCGCCAATGATGAAGTCGCCAAGCGACTCAAGCAGGCACGACTCACCCGTGGCGGCATCATCCACGCCTTCGCGGGCAGTCAGGTGCAGGCACAGCGCTTTCTCGAGCTTGGCTTCGTGCTGGGGCTTGGCGGCAGCGTGACCTACCCGCGTGCCAACAAGTTGCGCACAGTGGTGGCGTCACTGCCAGACGATGGCTTCGTGCTGGAAACCGATAGCCCCGACATGCCGCTGTACGGGTTTCAGGGCCAGCGCAATGAGCCATCGCGAGTGGCGAAGGTCGCGGACGTGGTGGCGGAACTCCGCTCGAGCAGTCGCCACGATATCGCGTTATCCACGACGGCGAATGTGCAGCGTATTCTTCAACTGAACGTCTGATCTAGACTGACCTCAACGGCCAGGCGACAGCCTGCCGACCCGGTTCAGGAGGTCGCCTCATCATCGGTAAATCAATGTCAGATTCTTCAGCATCGCGTTCCTCCTCTCGTGTGCCGGCACACGAGTCTTCTGCTGTCTTCGCACACGCCTCACTGCCTGCTGGCCCTCGCTATCGGATGTATCTGCTGCCGCTGCTGTTGCTGGCGGCATTGCTGGCCACCGGCTGGTTGACGGCCAGCCAGATATCCCAATCCCGCGAGGCGGATCGCGAGTCCGACCGGCAGCGGCTGGCCTTGTGGGTCAAGAGTGAGCAGCGCCTGCTCGCGGGACAGCTGCAGGAGAACGGCTACTGGGAAGAGGCCGTGACCAGATTTCTACGTGAGCCTGAGCTCGACACGACCTGGCTCGAGTACATGTATGGCCCCGAGTTCGCCATCAATACCGGCATACATCTGATCTCTGCCGTGCGTGGCGATGGGCAGGTGGCCGCCTGGGTGCAGCACAACGCCGGGTCGCCGGGGGCCGACTGGCTGGGCAAGCAGCCGGTGAGCTGGCGACGCGCGCTCGCCCCCGTCATGCAGGTTGCTCGCCAGTCACCGACACAACCTCAGCTGGCCTGGTTGATCGTCGACAACCAGCCATGGCTGATCGGCATGCAGGGGCTCTACGAGGATGAGGAGGCCCTGCCGCCGCAGGCGGAGCAGGGGCTGTTGATTCTGGGCATGCCGCTCACGGCAGACCTGCTGGACGAGCAGGCGGCCGTGCTGGGCTTGAAGGGACTGCAAGTGGTCAGCAACGCCATGCCACAGCCCATCGCGACGCAGCAGGTCTGCGTGGCCTTGCCCGCGTCTGGCCGTGCGGATCGCTACAACCATGCCAAGGCCTGCTGGCAGGATGAAAATCGCGTCGCTCAGCTGCTGCAGGAGATGGGCACTCCGCTGGCAGCGCTGCTGTTGATCATTTTGCTGGCGGGCATGGGGACCCTGGGCATGCTGGTACGCGACAGTCGGCGCCGCAGGGCGAGTCGGGCCTATGGCGCCTATCTCGAGCATCAATACCAGCGCCACAGCATTCTCAATCAGCAATTTCTGAGCGTCCCCTACGAAACCCACACGCCTCAGAATGCGCGTGCGTCTCTCGCGCAGTATCTGCAACGTGTGCGCGAGATGCTGGGGGCAGAGATCATCATCTATCGGCGCGAGGTGGGGAATCCCAACGCCGGCTACCTGATTCTGCAGAGTCATGATGAGCGTGAGTGGTTGAGTGAGGCATCGTTGCGGCGCGATCCTCTCTGGCGTCTGCCGGTGGGGCGCGTGTGCGTGTCAGCCGGTGATGAGAGCGTTGACAGGGATGTCGATGAGCAAGAAGACCGTGCGCTGCTGCTGTGTCAGCGACTGGGTGCCAGCCAGTTGATGGGCTATTCGGTCTCGCCGCATCCCGGGCGCAGCGAATTGCTGCTGGTAGCCAGCCGCGGCCATCGACTCAATGCCACCGAGATGATGCCGTTGCTGGACATGACACTCGATACCTTGGTGGTAAGAGGGCTGGAGCAGGAGCGTGTGCTGCTCCAGCATCAGTTGTTCGAGGAGCGCGAGACGGATCTCGATACCGGTCTGCTCAGCCGAGAGGGCATGCTGCGCCTGATCAAGGTGCGGATTGACCAGCTGGGAGAGGTCGCGCCGATGGAGGGCTTCGTGCTGTTGGCACTGCGGATCGGTGGCTTGCAGGTGCTCTATGATCATGCCGGCGCCGAGCCGGGCAATCATCAGCTGGAGCAGGTTCAGAAGCGTATCGCTCCCTTGTTGGGAAATTCCGGCGACGTGGCGCGCCTCGAGACCGACAGGCTGCTGATCATGGTCCAGCGCCGGCTGCTGGAAGCCACGCGTGGCGGTATCAGCGGCTGGCTGGACAACCTGCTGAATGCCGTACGTGACAAGGTCACGCTCGATGATGAGGTGATCTATCTGCAGCCGAGCCTGGGCATCACGCGCTATCCCGAGGATGGCCATCAGGTGGATGCGCTGGTCTATCGCGCCGAACGAGCCTTGCACGATACCCAGCAGTGCCAGCGCGAGTGGCATTTCTTCGATGAAGAAGCGGAGCGTGAGTTGCGTCGCCTCAAGCAGCTGGAGGCCGAGTTCACCGTCGCGCTGCGCGAGAATCAGCTCAGACTCTTCGTGCAACCGATCGTCGATGGACGTACCGGCCGCTTGCAGCTGTCGGAGGCGTTGATTCGCTGGCAGCACCCGGAACATGGCTTGATGGGCTCGGCGGACTTCATGGCGATCGTCGAGTCCGCACGTCTGGATGTCGCACTGGGGCGCTGGGTGCTCAAGGAGAGTATCGCGACCTTGATGCGCGTCCACGAAAGCGGTCATGAGCTGCATCTGAGCGTCAACGTGACCGTGCGCCACATGATGGACAAGCGCTTCCTGTCAGACCTGGAAATGCTGTTCCGGCATCCGGAGCTGTGTGAGCGCCTGACGCTTGAACTGGTCGAGAGCCAGCTGCCGGATGACATCCAGGCCCTCGCCGTGCTGTTCCAGACCATCCGGGCTCACGGCGTGGCGTTGGCTCTGGACGATTTCGGTACGGGCTACTCCTCGCTGTCTCAGCTGCAGCGGCTGCCGTTCGACAAGCTCAAGATCGATCGACAGTTCGTGACGGCACTGGGCTCCAGCAAGGGGCAGGCCATGATCGAAGCGATGCTGGGGCTGGCGGAGGCCTTCCATCTTGCAGTGGTGGCCGAAGGCATCGAGACGCCAGAGCAGCGAGCGGAATTGCTCGCGCATGGCTGCTCGCTGCATCAGGGCTATCTCTATGCACGACCGATGCCGGTGCAGGAGCTGATCGAGCACCTGATCGCAGGGGATGGCTGGCTGCCGGAAGGGCTGTAAGCCCCGGCAGGCCCTGAAATCAGCAATCCGGGACAGACAAAAGCCCCGCACGTTGGCACGTGCGGGGCTTTGCTGTGGCGTCCATGAAGCGATCAGCTCTTGAGCTGCTCCGGATCGCGACGCTCGACGGCATAGGGCAGCGCGCTGCGCTCAAGCTGGGTGCCATCTTCCAATGCCAACGCGATCTCTTCATCGCGCAGGCTGATCACGGCCAGCAGCTCCAGACGTCCCTGTTCATCATGGGCTGCCTGCAGCACTTCGCCGAGAGACTTGCCGTCGGGGCTGGTGACCTTGCTGCCCACCGCCGGCAAGTCGGCCGGCTGCACCGTCGTCAGGCGTTGCAGGCGCTTCTTGACCTGGCCGCGGAAGTGAGCGCGTGCCACGACTTCCTGACCGGTATAGCAGCCCTTCTTGAAGCTGATCGCGGCGAGGGCTTCCAGATTGAGCATCTGCGGCAGCCAGCTGTCAGTCTGCGCGGAAGTGACCCACTGCAGACCGGCGCGGATATCTTCCAGGCGCCAGCGGGTGTCATCGCTGGCGGCCACCTCGCGTGCGAAAAGCGTTGTCGCGAGGTCTGCCAGGGCGGCATGCGGACCGACCAGTATCGCGCGCGGGGTATCGCCTGACGGTTGGCGTGCCAGCGCGCAGGTCTGCGCTTCATCGTCCTCGCTCGACTGCATGGGCGACGGGAGGACCGAGCGCATGGCCAGGTCATGCTCGGCCAGCGCAGGTGCCGCGAGCGCATCGGCACAGGCCGCCAGAGTCTGCTCGCCGAGCAGGCCGAGCACGCTCAGCTCGCTCGATACCTCCAGCGTCACCTTGTAGAAGGGCGCGAACTTGGCCAGATGGACGCGCAGCGGTTCGGCGGTGCCCGCCGGCATCACCAGCCACAGGCGCTCTTCGCTGACGCGCAGCAGCTGGGCCATGGCCAGAATGCGTCCCTTCGGGGTGCAGAAGGTCGTCAGCGGCGCCAGCTCGCCATCGACCAGACTCAGCTGCTGTGAGGTCTGTCCCTGCAGAAAGCGTTCGCCATCCTTGCCGCAGACTTCGAGTACCTCGAAATTGCCCAGCGGTATCAGTGCATTCTCGGCCAAGGCGCGGTCGGCCAGGTCAGCGTGAGGCATGTCAGCGAGTGGCATGGAGGCGTCGGCTGGCTCACCCAGCGTCAGGCGGCCATCCTCGCCGAGCTGGTAGCCGTGGTCTTGCATCAGGGTCTTCAAGGGATTCATCTACCACCATCCTGTTGCGAAGGAGTGAACTGCCGGTGGCGCACTGGCAACCATGCGGCATGTCGAATGCCCGCATTGTCACGCGCCAGCTGGCGGCTGTCAGCCCCTTGTGCTTCATGTGGCCGTAAAAGAACGGGCAAATCAGTGTTCCCGTCCTGATAGCCGCTTCTCAGGCCTGGCGCGCGACGAGGCTGACCCGCGCTGACTGTCAGGCAACCGTGCTATTCTTGACGGCTGCAATGCGCTGCGGCGCCCCTTTTTACTGCATGACAGGAATGACACGATGGCCAGCTTTTCTCTTACTCTGATCGGCGTCGAGAGCGTCAAGGACGTCAACAAGGTCACCACGGCGCTGATGATGATGGATGGCGTCAAGGAAGCCGAGGTCGGGCGTGGCTTTGCCGAAGTCGACGGTCAGGTGCGTTATGACGCGCTGGTCAAGACGGTCGAGAAGGCCGGTTACAAGGTCAAGTGACCGCGGTGCGGTGACGCTGGACAGGCGGGAATCAGACAACGTCTCACGAGCGGGATCACGGACAGATCAGCGACAGGGAGGTGACGAATGAGCATCGAGGTAATCAGCCGTCGGTCAGGCAGTTTCGTGCAACGTGTACAGGTGGCAAGCTTCGATGAGTTGCTGGTCGATGTGCCGGCGGTGGTCGGCGGCGACGAGAGCGCCCCGGACCCGCATGACTACTTCGATCTGTCGCTGGGGGCCTGCAAGTCGATCACCGTGCAGATGTACGCCCGGCGCAAGGGCTTGCCGCTGGCGGGGATCATCACCACGGTGGACCGGGACGACAGCGACGAGCGGCGTGGCAGCAACAGCGAATATCGCCTCACGGTCAGCATGCAGTTTCTGGCCGAGGAGGGCCATGAGCTGGACGCCGAGACCCGCGCGCGCCTGCTCGAGATCTCCGAGCGTTGCCCCATCCATCGCCTGATGACCAGCACCCGGGTCTCGGTGACCAGTCGAGAAGCGCCCGCGAGCGAATGATACCGTCGGGCAATCATCTGCCTGTCGTCAGTTGAAGACCCGACTGACTGCCACCATTGAGAGCGCATGAGCAAACCATTTCGCATCGATTCCAAGTTTCAGCCGGCCGGTGACCAACCGGCGGCCATCGAGAAGCTGATCACCGGCCTGGACGCGGGCCTGGCGCATCAGACCCTTCTGGGCGTGACCGGCTCCGGCAAGACCTTCACGGTGGCCAACATCGTGGAGCGCCTGCAGCGTCCGGCCATCGTCATGGCCCCCAACAAGACGCTGGCGGCGCAACTGTACGGCGAGTTCAAGTCGTTCTTTCCCGACAACGCCGTCGAGTACTTCGTCTCCTATTACGACTACTACCAGCCCGAAGCCTACGTCGCTTCCTCGGACACCTTCATCGAGAAGGATGCCTCGATCAACGACCACATCGAGCAGATGCGTCTGTCGGCGACCAAGGCGCTGCTGGAACGCCGCGATGCGATCATCGTGGTTTCCGTCTCGGCCATCTACGGCCTGGGTGACCCGGATCAATATCTGAAGATGCGTCTGCACTTCAATCGTGGCGAGCAGATCGACCAGCGCGGCTTCCTCAGGCGTCTGGCGGAGTTGCAATACACCCGCAACGACATGGATTTCCGGCGCGGCACCTATCGGGTGCGCGGCGACGTGATCGACATCTTCCCGGCCGACTCCGAAGAGCAGGCGGTGCGTGTCGAGCTGTTCGATGACGAGATCGATTCCATCCGGCTGTTCGATCCGCTGACCGGTGAAGTGGCCGAGTCGGTGCCACGCATGACCATCTACCCCAAGAGCCACTACGTGACACCGCGCGAGACCATCGTCGCCGCGGTCGATCACATCAAGGAAGAGCTGGTCGAGCGCCTCGATTACCTGCGCAAGCACGACAAGCTGGTCGAGGCTCAGCGCCTGGAGCAGCGCACCCTCTATGACATCGAGATGATGATGGAGCTGGGCTACTGCAACGGCATCGAGAACTACTCGCGCTATCTGTCCGGGCGTGATCCCGGCAATGCGCCGCCGACCTTCTTCGACTATCTGCCCAAGGACGCGCTGGTCTTCATCGATGAGTCCCACGTCAGCGTGCCGCAGGTCGGCGGCATGTATCGCGGTGACCGTTCGCGCAAGGAAACGCTGGTGGAGTACGGCTTCCGTCTGCCGTCGGCGCTGGACAACCGTCCGATGAAATTCGAAGAGTGGGAGAGCATCCTGCCGCAGACTGTCTTCGTCTCGGCGACGCCTGGCCCCTACGAAGAAGAGCATGCCGGCCAGGTGGTGGAGCAGGTGGTGCGACCCACCGGGCTGCTTGATCCGGTCATCGAGGTGCGTTCAGCCTCGACTCAGGTCGATGATGTGCTCTCCGAGATCAAGGCGCGTACCCAGGTGGGCGAGCGCGTGCTGATCACCACGCTGACCAAGCGCATGTCGGAAGACCTGACCGAGTATCTGGGTGAGCACGACGTGCGGGTGCGCTATCTGCACTCCGATATCGATACCGTCGAGCGCGTGGAGATCATTCGTGACCTGCGACTGGGCAAGTTCGATGTGCTGGTCGGCATCAACCTGCTGCGTGAGGGTCTCGACATTCCGGAGGTCTCGCTGGTGGCGATTCTGGATGCCGACAAGGAGGGCTTCCTGCGCTCGGAACGCTCCCTGATCCAGACCATCGGTCGTGCGGCCCGTAACGCCAACGGCAAGGCCATCCTGTATGGAGATCGCATTACCGACTCCATGCAGCGGGCCATCGCCGAGACCGAACGGCGTCGCGAGAAGCAGATGGCTTTCAATGAGGAGCACGGCATCACGCCGCGTACCATCACCAAGTCGGTGGCGGATATCATGGAAGGTGCCCAGGCGCCGGGACGCAAGAGCAGTCGTCGCAAGGGCAACGAGCGACAGGTGGCGGAAGAGACGCCGGACTATGCGGCTCTGGCGGCCGAGGGCCCTCAGGCGCTCGAGAAGGAAATCAGCCGACTAGAAGATGCCATGTTCGCGGCGGCCAAGAACCTCGAGTTCGAGGAGGCCGGTCGTCTGCGCGACCAGATCAACGATGTCCGCAATCGCCTGATCGCGTTGGGCTGACATTATTCTTCAGCCCTCAGCATTCGCGTGACTGAAGGCATGACCCCACGCGCCCGACGATGTCACCCATCGTCGGGCGTGTGGCGTTCAGGGCTGGCGGGTATCTGACGGGGAAGTGCCATTGGCAGGTTATCCCGTTATCTTGGCTGATTCCTTGCAGATCATCACATTGCAGCTCAGTGCATGACTCAGGGGCAACCGGTTGCTCGGGGAGGGCGGCAGGATTGCTTCTGTTACAACCTTGGGTGTAGCCGAGCGGGGTGCCGTGGTGCGTCCTGATGGTGCAAGAGGAGAGGGAAATCCTGTTATCCGCGTGTTGGCATGTGCCAATGACTGGCTTTGATCGTGATTTCCGAGGATTGTCTGGCCACATTGAAAAGCGTGGTGCTTTTCGCTATTGGCGGGCTGCCGAGCCGCATTCATGAGCGCCCAAACGGTCACTTTACATGCGTATTCGCTGCTGCCAATAATGCTTTCAAGGCATTCCTGACGTGTCGACCCCCTGCCTGCAGGCTGGCAATGGCGCACAAGGTCAGCGAATGACAGACACTGTCGCCAGCCTTTTCGGTCAGCCCTGCGCTGACACCAGGCGTCAGTCAGGTCTGCCCGGCCGTAGTACAACAATAATCGGGAACAGGAATTCTCATCATGATGCGCAGGTCTCTTCTCGCTCTCGGTATCGCCGCGGCGATGTCCACCCAGGCTCAGGCAGATATCACCATCGCCATGGCAGGCCCGGTCACGGGGCCGGTCGCCCAGTACGGTGACATGCAGTTCATCGGTGCCGAGATGGCCATCGAGCGGATCAATGCCGCCGGCGGCGTCGACGGCGAGATGCTCAAGGGCGTGAAATACGACGACGCCTGTGATCCCAAGCAGGCGGTGGCGGTCGCCAACCAGATCGTCAATGACGGTGTCCAGTACGTGATCGGGCACCTGTGCTCCAGCGCGACGCAACCGGCCTCGGACATCTATGCCGAGGAAGGCGTGATGATGATCACGGCGGCTTCCACCAGTCCGACCATCACCGAGCAGGGCTATGAGCTGGTCTTCCGCACCATCGGTCTGGATTCGCTGCAGGGGCCGGTTGCGGGGCGCTATATCGCCGAGACGATCAAGCCCAAGCACATGGCCGTGATCCACGACAAGCAGCAGTACGGGGAAGGCATCGCCACTGGCGTGCGCGACACCGTCGAGAAAGCGGGCATCGATGTGGTGCTGTTCGAGGGCATCACGGCGGGTGACAAGGATTTCTCGGCGCTGATCTCCAAGCTCAAGAAGGAGAACGTCGACTTCGTCTACTACGGCGGCTATCACCCGGAGCTGGGCCTCTTGCTGCGTCAGTCGCGTGAACTGGGCTTTGACGCGCCCTTCATGGGCCCTGAGGGGGTCGGCAACCCGGATATCTCCAAGATCGCTGGTGAAGCCTCCGAAGGGCTTTACGTGACGCTGCCGCCGGCCTTCGAGACCGACCCGAAGAATGCCGATCTGGTCGCGGCCTTCAAGGCCAAGGATCAGGACCCCTCCGGTCCGTTCGTCATGCCGGCCTACACCGCAGTGGAGTTGATCGCCGATGGCATCAAGGGCGCCGATTCCACCGACCCGTATGACGTTGCCGAATATCTGCGCGCCAACAGCTTCGACACGCCCATCGGCAAGGTCGAATACGACGAGAAGGGCGATCTGAAGGACTTCAACTTCGTCGTCTACAACTGGCACGCCGACGGAACCAAGAGCGAAGCGGCACATTGATCATCGGCTGGCCTCTGCTCGTCTGAGCCCAGCTTTCGCCACGGCCATGTGACATCAACATTCGATACCTCATCTGAGCGATCATTTGAGACCTTGTTCGAGACTTTATGTGGCCGTGGTGGATCAACCCCGAGACGCTTCCCGTCATGCCACTTGGCATGGCGGTCTTCTTCGTTCGGTCGAGTCCACGGTGATGCAACATCGCCGTGCCTTCCCGTTGTCGTCGCGCATGCGGCATTTCCCTGACGGTCACCGGCCACAAGCCGATGATCGTCGCGGCCAAGGGTCGTTCCATGGAAGACATCCTCTACTTCCTGCAACAGGTCATCAATGGCCTGACCATCGGCAGTACCTATGCCTTGATCGCCATCGGCTACACGATGGTCTACGGCATCATCGGCATGATCAATTTCGCCCACGGCGAGATCTACATGATCGGCACCTACGTGACCTTCATCGTCATCGCGGCGCTGGGCATGCTGGGCATCGCCAACCCCTTCTTTCTGATGGCGGCCGCCTTGCTGGTGGCGGTGCTGGTGTCCTGTGCCTACGGTTTCGCCGTGGAGCGGGTGGCCTATCGCCCGGTGCGAGGCTCCAAGCGTCTGATCGCGCTGATCTCGGCGATCGGCATGTCGATCTTCCTGCAGAACTACATGCGTCTGGCCCAGGGCTCGCGTGACATGGCGATCTCCAGCCTGATTCCGGGCGGTTGGGAGTTCGGGCTGGAAAGCTTCGCGGTCAATCTGTCCTACATGCAGGTGATCATCTTCAGCGTCACCCTGGTGTGCATGCTGCTGCTGTCGTCCTTCATCTCGCGCTCGCGCCTGGGGCGTGCCTGTCGGGCCTGCTCCCAGGATGCCGGCATGGCGCGTCTGCTGGGCATCAATACCGACATGATCATCTCGATGACCTTCGTGATCGGGGCGGCGCTGGCCGCCGTCGCAGGACTGCTGCTCGGCATGTACTACGGCGTGGTCAATCCCTACATCGGCTTCCTGGCCGGGCTCAAGGCGTTCACGGCGGCGGTGCTTGGCGGTATCGGCAGTATCCCCGGCGCCATGCTGGGCGGCCTGCTGCTGGGTGTCGCGGAGGCACTGACTGGCGGCTATCTGTCCACGGAATACAAGGACGTGGTGGCCTTCGGACTGCTGATCCTGATTCTGCTGTTCCGTCCCTCCGGGATTCTCGGCAAGCCCGAAGTGGAGAAGATCTGATGCCCAAGCTTGCGAAACAGACTCTGAAGACAGCGGGCACCTCGCCCGCCGAGACGATTCCGCCACAACCTTCCTATCGTCGTCCCTGGTGGTCGGCACTTGCGGCCGCCGTGTTGACTCTCGTGCTGGGTGGCTCGGTACTGGGGGTGCAGCTCGAATCCACCGGCATCACCACCACGGTACGCTTGATGGGCATGGATACCTGGGGCTGGTTGCTGGCCGCCGCGCTGGCCGTCTTCCTGCATCAGCTGGTGCGGCCACAGATCGAGGAATGGCGTGCGCGTACCCGCAAGCCATCACGTTTCCGCGTCCCCGACGTGATGAGCGGTCAGAAGCGACAGCTGTGGATCATGCTGGCCATCGGTGCGCTACTGATCTTCCCGTTTCTGTCCAACCGCTCGGCGGTGGATCTCGCGACCCTGACGCTGATCTACATCATGCTGGGCCTGGGGCTCAACGTGGTGGTGGGTCTCGCCGGGCTGCTGGATCTCGGCTACGTGGGCTTCTATGCCGTCGGCGCCTACACCTATGCGCTGCTCAACAGCTATCTGGGCTTCAGCTTCTGGGAAGCGCTGCCCATCGCCGGGTTGATGACGGCGTTGTTCGGCTATCTGCTCGGCTTCCCGGTGCTGCGATTGCGCGGGGATTACCTGGCCATCGTGACACTGGGCTTCGGCGAGATCATCCGAATCCTGCTCAACAACTGGACGGAGCTGACCGGCGGCCCGAATGGCATCGCGCGCATTCCCAAGCCGACCTTGTTCAATCTCGAGTTCTCGCGGCGAGCCGATGAGGGCAACATCGCCTTCCATGAGTTCTTTGGCATCGACTACGACCCGGCTTTCAAGGTGATCTATCTGTACCTGCTGGCCTTGATTCTGGTGCTGATCACGCTGTTCGTGATCTATCGGCTGCTGCGCATGCCCATCGGGCGGGCGTGGGAGGCGCTGCGCGAGGATGACATCGCCTGCCGTTCACTGGGCATGAATCCCACCGGCATCAAGCTCTCGGCCTTCACGATCGGGGCGAGTTTCGCGGGCTTCGCCGGTGCCTTCTTCGCCGCGCGTCAGGGCTTCATCAGTCCCGAGTCCTTCACCTTCATCGAGTCGGCGATCATTCTCGCCATCGTGGTGCTGGGCGGAATGGGCTCGCAGTTGGGCGTCATCCTGGCGGCGATCGCCATGACGCTGTTGCCGGAGCTGGCCCGTGAGTTCAATGAATATCGCATGTTGCTGTTCGGGCTGATGATGGTGCTGATGATGGTGTGGCGTCCTCAAGGCCTGGTGCCGCTCAAACGACCGCAGATGGAGCTCGACCGTGGCTGACGCACATGACAAGCAAGCATTCGACAATGAGGCGCCAGCCGCTTCCTCACACCGCCAGGCGCGCGCCGAGGGCGGGGCACCGCTGCTGGACGTACGTGATCTCACCATGCAGTTCGGTGGCCTCAAGGCCGTGGACGGCGTGACGCTTCAGGTACATCCGGGCGAGGTGGTGTCAGTCATCGGGCCGAATGGCGCGGGCAAGACCACCGTCTTCAACTGTATCTCCGGCTTCTATCAGCCCACCGGCGGCGAGGTGTATTTCCAGAATAGCGCCATGCATCGCTTGCCGGGGTACCGGATCGCCCAGGCTGGCATGGTGCGCACCTTCCAGAACGTGCGGCTGTTCAAGGAGATGACGGTCATCGAGAACCTGCTGGTGGCGCAGCACATGCACGCCGAGCGCAATCTTCTCAAGGGCCTGTTCAAGACGCCGGGCTATCGCCGCAGTGAAAAGGCGCTGATGCAGCATGCCGGTGACTGGCTGGAGCGAGTCGGTCTGCTCGAATTCGCCAATCGCGAGGCCGGCAATCTGGCCTATGGGCAGCAGCGGCGACTCGAGATCGCGCGATGCATGGTGGCCAGGCCACGGCTGCTGATGCTGGATGAGCCGGCGGCCGGCCTCAACCCCAACGAGACCCGGGATCTCGATGACCTGATCGTCAGCCTGACCCGCGATGAGGGCATCTCGGTGCTGTTGATCGAGCACGACATGAGTCTGGTGATGGGAATCTCGGATCACATCTACGTGGTCAATCAGGGTCAGCCGCTGGCGGATGGCTGCCCGGATGACATTCGACGCAACGATGCCGTGATCAAGGCCTATCTGGGGGAGGAATGAGCATGAGTGAGCATGTTGATGCAGTCATGCCAGAGACTGTGCCTGCCAGCGAGGCACTCGCGCCGCAGGATGCCATGCTGGCGCTCGAGCATCTGACGACACATTACGGACCGGTGCAGGCACTCAATGATGTCTCGCTGGCCGTGGGGCAGGGCGAGATCGTGACGCTGATCGGTGCCAACGGTGCCGGCAAGACGACGCTTCTGATGTCGATCTGTGGCGATCCGCGTCCGACCAGCGGACGGGTGTGGTTCGAGGGCGAGGAGATCACCGGCACGCCCACGGCGCGCGTGATGCGCGGTGGGCTGTCGGTGGTGCCGGAAGGTCGCCGCATCTTCACCGGCATGACGGTGGAGGAAAACCTGGCCATGGGCGGCTATTACCAGAGCAAGGAGGAGAACGAACGCAGCATCGAGCACGTGCTGGGGCTCTTCCCGCGCCTCAAGGAGCGCTTCCAGCAGCGCGGCGGCACCATGTCCGGCGGGGAGCAGCAGATGCTGGCCATCGGGCGTGCCCTGATGAGTCGGCCGCGGCTGTTGTTGCTCGATGAGCCATCGCTGGGGCTGGCGCCCATCGTGATCGGGCAGATCTTCGAGATCGTCGAGCAGCTGCGCGAGCAGGGCACCACCATCTTCCTGGTGGAGCAGAACGCCCATCGTGCCCTGTCGATCGCCGATCGTGGCTATGTACTGGAGCACGGTCGCGTGGTGCTGGCGGACAGCGGCAAGGCGCTGCTGGCCAACGACGATGTACGCCGCGCCTATCTCGGCGGCTGAGAGGCCTGGCACGTGATTCGCTGTCGCGTCTCACCAGAGGATGGCAATGCAACAGAACGCGCCCCTGTCACTGAACCCTCGGTGGCAGGGGCGCTTTCTTGAGGACGCGATGCAGGGTGCGAGCCAGGGGCGGGTAAAAGTGGCGTGAATGGCTTACGCCGAGAGAGGTGTCACGAATTCTTCCGGAGCATAGGCGACGCCGTCATGGATACGGTAATGATCGGTGGGACCCGAGGCCTGGCAGCTGTTGACGCATGCCTGGCTGGCGGGAAGCTGGCGCAGGGGGTAGCGCACGCCGGCTTGGCACAGTTCCAGCATCTTCTTGAGTGCGCTGCGTTCACAGTAGCCACACAGGCACTCGAGGGCGTTGTCGAGGCAGTCCTCTTCGCTCATGCCTGCCCCATAGATGCGCTTGTCATCACAGACGACGAACCCGAGCGCGCCGGGGGATGTGGCGGGTGTTGTCATGTCTGCTGCCGTATCAGGTACTGCACTGAGAATGTTGTCAGCCATGATGAACCTCATTGGAATGGGGTATGCCGGCTTCTGCGAGCCAGTGTCAGGTCCGAGAGTGGTGCCCCTCCTTGGCCATGCCTCTCCCAGCGTAGACGTCAGATGCCAAAACGCCATCTCTGTCCTTGTCATATCTCTGGGGCTCCCTGATGCTGCGACAGAAATATGACGAAGGGATGTCAACTGGATGACAGTGCGCCCTGTTGAAAATCGTTGCAGGTCGCGCCGTCACGGTAGCGAGCATTGAGGGCCAGCAATATCGCGACACTCTCGGCGTCAAATACGCCAGTGATGGCTCCCGGGCGGAAATGCGCCTGAAAGGCGGCGATGGCAAGCCAGGGACGCTCGGCCTCCACTGGATAGCCATAGCGGGTGAGAGTCGTGATCAGAATCCGCTTCTCTGGCAATCCTGTTGTGGCCAGCTGCCGCTGGAAGCACAGCACGTCAGAGGTGCGTGGCCAGGCACCGATCCCGGCATCATGCAGCCGTTTCCAGGGAAAGCGCGGGCCGGGATCGGTCTTGCGGTCCGGCGCGATGCCGGAATGACCGATGACATCCACCGCCTTGATGCCATGGCGCGCGATGATGGGCTTGAGCAGCGTGATCAAGGCGGTGATCTGCGCTTCGCTCCACGGTGCGAAGTCACGTGAGGGAGCCCAGCGCCTGGCGACCGCCGCCGTGGCGTCTTCCTGCTCGCCTGCCTGCAGGGGTACCAGTACCTGCGGCCCGGCATTGACGATCTCGATGCCGATGGAGGTGTCATTGAGGTTACTGCGCTCTCCCCACTGACTGATGCCCGCATGCCAGGCACGGCGGTCCTCCGGCACCAGCGGGTAGACACTGGGCAGCGCTTCGCCATCTGCAGGCGCCGACACAAGATAATGCGCGCTGACGTCCTGTCCGGTCAGGCTGCTCAGAGAGCCCCTCAGATCATCATCGGTGTAGTGCAGCACCAGATGGCGCACCCGCGAATTGCTCTGGCTCTGGCCAGACGGCGTGGCCCACGCGAAGGTCTCGCTGGCATCCGCCGTGACCGTCTTCTGCGTTGCGCTGCAACCCGCCAGCAGCAGGGCGAGGGTCCCACCGCCAAGCAGGACCAGCAGGCGCACGATGGCGGGCCGTGAACGGAGGGGGCTTGAGAATCTGCGTGGCATCATTGGGCAATCTTCGTGGCCTGGGTGGGAAAGGAGCGCATGAGTGACAGGAATGCCTTGTCATCGGTCGTCAGGGAAATGCAGTGGTGGCCCTTCCTGCTTCACACGGCAAGGCGCGTTCTGAACGGGGCAAAACATCAGCGATATTGTGACATAACCTGCTGAATTCTCGTGTCTGGCGGGTTGCAGGATTCGCTCTGCCGCCTGGTGGTCGCTTGAGGTATAATCCCGCGCACCTGACCTGACGCTCGCCCGCGGCGGCGCGATCGCCGCCCCTGACAACGGTGATTGCCCTTTACCCTGATCGCCGCCGCGCCCCGTGTGCCAGCATGTCTGTCTTTTCCATCGCTTGCCCTTGAGGAGCCGATCCTGATGACCGTGATCCGCCAGGATGACTTGATCCAGAGCGTCGCCGACGCGCTGCAGTACATCTCCTATTACCATCCGAAGGACTTCATCGACGCCATGAATGCGGCGTACGAGCGTGAAGAGAATCCTGCCGCCAAGGATGCCATCGCACAGATCCTGATCAACTCCCGGATGTGTGCCCTGGGTCATCGTCCCATCTGTCAGGACACCGGTATCGTCACCGTCTTCGTTCACGTCGGCATGAACGTGCGCTTCGAGGCCGACATGAGCCTGGACGACATGGTCAACGAAGGCGTGCGTCGCGCCTATCTGCTGCCGGACAACGTGCTGCGTGCCTCCGTGCTGGCAGACCCGGACGGCAAGCGTGCCAACACCAAGGACAATACGCCGGCCATCATCCACCACAAGCTGGTGCCGGGTGACAGCGTCGAGATCCACGTCGCGGCCAAGGGCGGCGGCAGCGAAGCCAAGTCCAAGTTCGCGATGCTCAACCCGTCCGACTCCGTGGTCGACTGGGTGCTGGAACAGATTCCGAAGATGGGTGCTGGCTGGTGTCCGCCCGGCATGCTGGGCATCGGCATCGGCGGTACCGCCGAGAAGGCGATGCAGCTGGCCAAGGAATCCCTGCTCGAGCCGATCGATATCCAGGAACTGCAGAAGCGTGGTGCCTCCAACCGTGCCGAAGAGATCCGTCTCGAGCTGTTCGAGAAGGTCAATGCCACTGGCGTCGGCGCCCAGGGCCTCGGCGGTCTGACCACCGTGCTCGACATCAAGGTCATGGATTACCCGACCCACGCGGCCAACAAGCCGGTGGCGATCATCCCGAACTGCGCGGCGACCCGTCACGTGCACTTCACCCTGGATGGCAGCGGCGCGGCAGAACTGCCGGCACCGAAGCTCGAGGACTGGCCGGAAATCACCCGTGAAGCGGGCGACAGCGTCAAGCGCGTCAACCTCGATACCGTGACGCCAGAGGAAGTACAGAGCTGGCAGCCGGGCGACACGCTGCTGCTCAACGGCAAGCTGCTGACCGGCCGTGATGCGGCCCACAAGCGCATGACCGAGATGCTGGCACGTGGCGAGCAGCTGCCGGTGGATCTGAAAGGGCGCTTCATCTACTACGTCGGCCCGGTCGATCCGATCCGTGACGAAGTCGTCGGTCCGGCTGGCCCGACCACCGCGACCCGCATGGACAAGTTCACGCGCACGCTGCTGGAAGAGACCGGCCTGCTGGGCATGGTCGGCAAGGCCGAGCGTGGCCCGACCGCGATCGACGCCATTCGCGACAACAAGTCCAGCTATCTGATGGCCGTCGGCGGCGCTGCCTACCTGGTCGCCCAGGCGATCAAGAAGTCTCGCGTGCTGGCCTTTGAAGACCTGGGGATGGAAGCGATCTACGAATTCGAGGTCGAGGACATGCCGGTGACCGTGGCGGTCGACAGCGCGGGCGTCTCCGTGCACCAGACCGGCCCGGCCAAGTGGAAGGAAATCATCGCCAGCCGCGCCTGATGGCCTTGTCGTGAGACTCCGTCATATCGTGTGGATATGACCTGAAGACCCCCGCCGGTGATGGCATGCCGGCGGGGGTCTTCGTCTGTGTGCCGTCGATGCCATGGCATCGTTGCGCGCACTGCTGTGGCATACTCTGGCAACCCTGACGCCTGCAATGGAGCTGCAATGACCGCCTGGTTACTTGGCTTTCTGCTGTTGAGCAGTCACATTCTGGGTGCGATGACCGCCGTCATGGCCCTGATGTCCAGTCGTACCTCACAGGGTGCGATCGCCTGGATTCTGTGTCTGCTGACCTTTCCCTATGTCGCCCTGCCGCTTTACTGGGTATTCGGGCGTCCCCGTTTCTATGGCTATGTCAGTGCTCGCGAGGAACGCGACTCGACCATGCGACGCGTGCTGATGCGTTTCCGCCCCAAGCTTTCTCCCTGGCTTTCCCGTCCGCTGGGCGGCAATCCCACCCATCTGGATGCCATCGAGCGTCTGGCGATGATGCCGGTCACCACCGGCAATCGTGCCAGGCTGCTGATCAATGGCGAAGAGACCTTCGACGCCCTGTTCGCGGCCATCAAGGCCGCCGAGGACTACATCCTCATCCAGTTCTTCATCGTGCGAAATGATGAACTCGGTGTGCGGCTCAAGCAGGCATTGATGAAGCGTGCCGAGCGTGGCGTGCGGGTCTGCTTCCTGTATGACGAGATAGGCTCACGCAAGCTGCCGGATGGCTATCTGAAGGATCTGATCGAATCCGGCTGTGAGGTGAGTGCCTTCAATTCCTCGCGTGGCTGGCGTCACCGCTTCCAGATCAACTTCCGCAATCACCGCAAGATCACCGTCATCGATGGCCGTGTGGGCTTTGTCGGCGGGCTGAATGTGGGCAATGAGTACCTGGGCCATTCCGAACGCTACGGCGCCTGGCGCGATACTCACCTCAAGCTGGAAGGACCCAGCGTGATGGGGCTGCAGGAGGCCTTCTGGGAGGACTGGCACTGGGCGACCGGCGAGGTACTGTCACTGGAGTGGGAGCCACGCATCAGCTGTGAAGAATGTCAGCACGTGGTGATCGTGCCGTCTGGCCCGGCAGACCGTCGCGAGACGGCCAGCCTGCTGGTCCAGCAGGCCATCCATTCCTCGGTGAGTCGCATCTGGATCACCAGCCCTTACTTCGTGCCGGACCAGGGTGTGCAGGACGCTCTGAAGCTGGCGGCGTTGCGTGGGGTGGACGTGCGAGTGATGATTCCGGAGCGCCCTGATCACCTGCTGGTGTTCCTGTCGGCGTTTTCCTTCCTGTCCGAGATGATTCGCTCCGGTGTGCGTGTCTTCCGCTATCAACCGGGCTTTCTGCATCAGAAGGTGATGTTGATGGACAGCCATACGGCCACCATCGGCACCGTCAATCTCGACAATCGCTCCTTCCGTCTGAACTTCGAGGTCACCGCCTTCGTGCCCGATCACCAGTTCGCGGCGGAGGTCGAGGCCATGCTCGAGGAAGACTTCCGTCATTGTCGCGAGATCAGCTGCGAGGAGCTGGATGCCCGGCCGATGTGGCGCAAGCTGGTCTCGCGGGCGGCCTATCTGCTGGCACCTATCCAGTGACGCTTTCGGCAAAATGAGTCCGTTACCTGCCGAGTCGAGAGAAACTCGCTCGGCAGGTCTTGTCATTCGTGGCCATTGCAGGCATCTTCTCGCTATAACTGGTCGCCTGTTTATTTCTTTTTGGAATAAACTGAGAGCCTGGATGCTTCCCTCACCCTGCATTGGAGAGGGCATCCAGGGCGGCGGCTACATGATTCCGCGCTGAGACCTGCCATGACCGTTCAAGACACTCACGCCAGCCAGGCACCTTCCATCGAGTATCAATTCCGGGATGACGCCGATGTCATCGCCTTCGCACGCCAGCATGTCGGCGATCAGTTGCCTGCCTTCACTGCGGCCAGTGAGCTTCAGGTCGAGGAGATCGGCGATGGCAACATCAACTATGTCTATCGCGTCTGCACGCCGGACCGCTCCGCCTCGGTGATCGTCAAGCAGGGACTGCCCTGGGTGCGCATCATCGGTGAGAGCTGGCCGCTGTCGCTGGTGCGTGTGCGCATCGAGGCAGAAACGTTGCAGTTCGAGGCCGACTGCGCACCTGAGCTGGTGCCGGTGCTCTATCACTTCGATGAGTCTCGCTCGGCCATCGTGATGGAAGATATCGGCGATCACCGCAATCTGCGTCATGCCTTCCTGGAGCGTGCATCACTGCCGCGGCTTGGCGAGCAGATGGGACATTTTCTGGCCACCAGCCTGTATCGCAGCAGTGATCTGGCACTCGATGCCCACGACAAGAAGTCTCGCGTCGCACGCTTCACCAATCCCGATCAATGCAAGATCACCGAAGACCTGTTCTTCCTGGACCCGTTCTGCGATCACGAGCGCAACAGCATCAATCCGGCGCTGCGCGCGGATGCCAAAGCCCTGTGGCAGGACGCCGCCCTGAAGGTCGAAGTGGCCGAGCTCAAGCAGCGTTTCCTGTCCGCGCCCGAGGCGCTGCTGCATGGCGATCTGCATGCCGGTTCGATCTTCGTGCGGGAAGACAGCACCAAGGTCATCGATCCCGAATTCGGCTTCTTCGGACCGGCAGGTTTCGATATCGGCAGCTGGCTGGCCGCGCTGTGGCTGGCGGCCTGCGCGCATACCGAGCTTGAGGGAGAGCAGGGCGACAAGCGTGATTACGTGGCGCAGCTGCGCGCCCAGGCGGTCACCAGTTGGGAGCGCTTTGCCCGCGAGTATCGCGAGCAGGCCGCGCTGACGCCAGATGCCAGCTTCGCTGCGCCGGGCGTGGCAGAGCGTCTGTTGTCTCGCATGCTGCGTGATGCGCTCGGCTACGCCGGCTGTGAGCTGATTCGCCGCACCATTGGGCTCGCGCATATTCTGGAACTCGAATCCATCAGCGATGAGACCACCCGTGCGCGTGCCGAACGTCGTGCGCTGGCGCTCGGGCGTGAGCTGATCATGGCGCGCGACAGCCTGAGCGATATCGATGCCATCGATGCCCTGGTGGCGCGTCACCTCGCCTGAGGGCGGGCATGCCAGGCAGGAGTCGGGCGTTCAGGGCTCGGCTAGGGTAGACTCTGCGCTCCGCACCCACGCGCTTGCACTGTCACGCGCGTGGTTCAGTCGAGGAGCATGGTGCTTTACCGGGAAAGCAACTTCCCGCCATTGCCTTTCCAAGACGTCTGCCTTTTCAAGAAGAGATTTTCATGGCCCTGTCTTCCACGCCTTACAAGGTGGATCTGTCGCTGACCGACCTGGATCGCGGCGTCTACGAGACCCTGCGTTTCACGGTGGCTCGTCACCCCTCCGAAACCGAGTTGCGTCTCTGCGTGCGCCTGCTGGGCCACGCCCTGTGGTACAGCGAGAACATCGCGTTTGGTCGTGGTCTATCCGATGTCGATGAGCCGGCGCTGTGGGAAAAGAGCCTCGATGGCCGTGTCCTGCACTGGATCGAAGTCGGTCAGCCGGATGCCGAGCGCCTGACCTGGTGCTCGCGACGCACCGAGCGTACTTCTCTGCTGGCCTATGGCAGCCTGCGCGTATGGGAAACCAAGGTCGTGCCGGCAGTGGCGGGGCTCTCCAACCTGAGCATCGCGGCCGTGCCGGAAGGTTCGCTGGACGCCATCACCGAGTCGCTGCCACGCAACATCAAGTGGACCGTGATGATCTCCGAAGGCACCATCTTCATCACCGATGACAACGGCCAGCACGAGATCAACCTCGAGTGGCTGAAAGGCGAGCGCTGAGCGACATCAGCCGCGTATCCGGCCCCAACGACAACGCCCCCGCAAGCATTGCTTGCGGGGGCGTTGTCGTTGGGGGGCTCAGATGATGCTCAGGTCCTTGTCGACCATGAGGCGGCCTCGGCCATTTTCCTTGGCGTGGTAGAGGGCGTCATCGCTGCGCTTGACCCAGCTCGACAGGGTGTCGTCGGCGTGCAGTTCGCTGGCGCCGGTGCTGAAGAGGATCACGCCATGCAGCAGGGGCGAGGCTTCGCAGCGCTCGCGCAGGCATCTGTCGAACTGGCGAGCCGTCGCCAGGGTGCCGGGGATCAGGATCATGAACTCCTCGCCGCCATAGCGTCCCGCTTCTCCCGAGAGCTCCTGCGTCAGCTGGCTGACATGGCGTGAGAACTCTTCCAGTACCTTGTCACCATACGGATGCCCGTGGTTGTCATTGATCATCTTGAAGTGATCCAGATCACAGATCAGCAGACAGGAACTCTGCGAACGTCTGATCCAGGCTTCGGCCTGTTCGTGGATGGCACGGTGATTGTAGAGACCGGTCAGGCTATCCAGCAGGTTGAGGCGCTCGAGCCGCGCCGCATAGGCATTGGCGATATCACGCTCTTCATGGATGCGTCGGGCGTAGCCTGCGATCACCACGCTGAGCAGCCCGAAGGCCAGCGTGTAGCTGAAGCCCATATCGAGAAAACGCATGCCTTCGGAGGCATAGCCGCTGACCAGCCCCGGCCTTGCGTGTTCAAAGGCCAGCAGTGCCCAGGGCATGAACATCAGGCCGATGATGATGATGCCTCGGCGTTTGGGATTGGCGGGCAGAACCGCCAGCACATAGGCCGACGCCATCAGGTAGAACAGCAGGGTCGGGCCGGTCGCGCCATGATTGAACAGCCAGTTGCCGGGCAGCATCACGAAGGTGACCAGCGCACAGAATAGCCAGGCCATGCGCTTGAACTCACCATGAAAGCGCGAGCGATACCACATCAGGGCGATGAACGCGCTGGTGATGACCAGCACGATGTTGTACGCCGGCAGGGTGAGGTCCAGCAGGGAATTGAAGAGGGCCGAAATCAACCCGATGAAGAATGCGGAAACGAGAAAGCCATGATGGAGTATCTCGCGGGCGGAGCCGGTCCTGCCGACCAGCCAACGCCAGGAGATAACTATCAATTTCAATGGGCTGACCATATGACCTCGGGCATCGGGATGTCAGTGCACGCCAGGTACCAACCGGGAAAGGCTGGATGATACACCACCTCATCATCAGCCACAGCTCACCAGAGCCAACGAAAGGTACGCAAACCCTATGCTAACGTAGCGAGGGTCAAAAAATGCCTCACTTCTCATTGTGTGCAATGACATGAGTCGGTGTTGCGCATAATGCGCAATATATTGCCTATTCGACGCTGGTGCGATACCCCTGATGTCTTCCCACTGATCTACGCCGCCGCCCGCTTACTTCCAGGGCGTGTAGCGGTAGCTGTCGGGGTCGTTGGCATCAGGGCTGTCGGCTTCCTTGAGGCGCACCAGGGTGTTGCCATCGTCGTCCTCTTCGACTCCCGTCACTGTCACCGGAAAGTTGGGTGACAGGGCATCGAGTGCCGGCCATTGCCCCTTGGTGATCTGGCTGCCGGCGGCAGGAGCGCTGTCGGCGCTGACCTTGATGGGGTCTCCACTGACACTGGTGCCGCCCTTGAGCGTGGTCGTAAGCGTGAATTGGATCATCGGTCGCGAACTCCTCTGGAGGATTGTCGTTCATGGGGCGTTGCATTCGAAGGTGCGCAATGAATGCCTGCCTCATGAACATGCGTCGCACCCGGACATTTTGCAATGCTGACGGTGGATTCAGGCGTCACTGCGATACCAGATCACGACGCAGGTAAAGAAATGTGAGATTCCTGCTTTTCTTTTTGAGATCAATGCGGTACATTACGTCTCGTCTTGAGGGGGAAGCTCTTCCAGACACTGTCGGGACGTGGCGCAGCTTGGTAGCGCGC
Source organism: Cobetia sp. MB87 (assembly GCF_011319755.1). Classification (NCBI taxonomy): domain Bacteria; kingdom Pseudomonadati; phylum Pseudomonadota; class Gammaproteobacteria; order Oceanospirillales; family Halomonadaceae; genus Cobetia; species Cobetia sp. MB87. The sequence continues at coordinate 64,981 of NZ_VFBC01000009.1, forward strand.
TGCAATGGGGTTGCAGAGGTCGCAGGTTCGAATCCTGTCGTCCCGACCAGATTCAAGTGAAAAGGCCATCCGGAAACGGATGGCCTTTTTGCGTTCTTGCATGTCGAAAAGATGCCTGTCTCGTCACAACTCACTCTCTGCTCTCAATCATCATTCTCCACGCTTCTGTCCATTCTCCGCTCCTCATTTCCGTTCTCGCGACAATCAGCCTGCCTTCCGTTTTTCGTCTTCGGTTCGTATTGCCCACCTTCCTGGCGACTCATCTCAGTCAGCGCAGTGCTCGCGAAAGCTCTTATCTGAAGTCCTTTTTCTAAAGCTCAGTTCTGAAGTTCTGGCGCAAAGTGGTGCTTTGATCCGTTGCGACTCGGCATGTGACATCCCTTGAGCGGTGGTCCATGCAGATGCCACTGACATCTGGTCCTGAAAGCGCTGCTGCTTGAATTGATCTGGATCAATTGACTGCCGGTTCGAAGAGCAGGGCAGGAAGGATGAGTTCTCTAAGCATGTAAGTATTAGAGTTTTCGTATATACTGCGCCAGTCGATATTGGGGGTGATAATGAAAATCATAGATATTTACACGGCATCTCGCTTCAATCCCGAACGATCCATCCTCAGAGAACAGCTGGGCGGAGGCTACGTGGTGCAGACCTGCGCCGTGGCCGCCGAGAACTATTGCTTCGAGGTCTCTCAGTCGCGCCATTTCATTCTCGGGTTTGAGGTCGCGGGTGCACGCAGTGCTGAATTTCTGTCGATCATCACCGAGGATTACGTCTTCCAGCATCCCGGCATTCGCCCGGAAACGCTCTCGGCCTACCTGCAGGATCGCGCTCGACATCCACTGCGTCGTCGCACAGCCTCAGCGCCTTCCGCCACAGCGCTCTCCGCCACTGCGTCGGGCGCCGCACGGCGCAGTGTCACCAGCATTGCCGTTGGCTGATGATGCTTGAGGCAACGCTCTTCAGCGAATGTCGTTGCGCAGTGTTGAGGTGAAAAGCAGGCCAGATGTGGCCAAGAGACAGGCAAGCGCAGGGCTAACGAGACAGCTGGTTAGCCAGCCAGGCAGACTCCAAAGACAAGAAAAACCAGCAAGGCAAGGAAGGGTAGAACGCAGCGCTGGGGAAGGGGAGCCGTTCAGAGAAGACTGCGCAGGTTTTTCACTTTTCACTTTTGACGACGTTCACTTTTCGCCTTGCATGTGCGCGACTCTTTCAGTCGCAAGGCGGGCGCAGGATCATGCTCGGGCCAGGTAGCGCCTGAGTGCCCAGACCGTGCTGGCCAGGCTCACACAGCAGAGCAGCGGCAGGGCAACATCGAGACAGGAATCCAGATTCCAGTGTTGCAGCAGGCCGTAGTCCCAGCTTTCTGCCTTGGGGCCATCGCCCTTGTATTCATGCTGAGCAATCTCGCGGCCCAGAAAC